>JAOARW010000030.1 GCA_025210475.1 Carboxylicivirga sp.
CGAGTAGGAACTAAAAACAAGTTTTTGTTGCTGTTCTAACATTGAATGCGCTTAAGTTCTAATACAAAGAAAGCAGTAAAAAGAGAATTGAATCTTCCTTTTACTGCTTTTATTACTTAAGAGACTTTTTCAGTGGCCTCTACATCTGCCACCCTTTTTTAATACCAAAACAGGATGGAAAAAGAATATACTTATCAATCGGAAACTATATCGTATCCGAATGCTCATGCAGCCGGTTCCTACTTTAAAGAAATCGTTCTTGATAGTTCTTATGAGCGTTGCACCGGTATTGCAATTCTTGAAAGTCAAACAGGTGGAATTCCGGCTTTTCGCATCGGTCTTAATGACAAGGATAATCGCTATATCTCTGCTGTTCATAAAGACTTATTGAAGTCTGATAAAGCAGCCGGCCTTGATGTTTCGAAACGTTTCTTACCTGTCAATATCAAAGCCCAGGGCCACAAGGTAAAGGTTGCGACTGTTCTTCCGGCTCCATTGGCCAGTGACCTTGAATACGATATTGTATTCCTTCTTGAACGCGATAAACAGAAAGTTTAATGAGGTTACTGACAAAACGTTTAGCAGTTGACACCATTAGCGAAAGCGGAGAAACATTCAACGCCGATTTGGTGGTGAGTTTCACAGTTATCAATAAAGGCGCATCTGATTGTGAAATCGGTTACCAAGGTGAAGCTCCACTCATGCGAATTGAGAAAGGAACCTCTGTCGAGTTCCCTGGTGATTCAGGTTACACATGGGACGGTGAGTGGGTGATCCGCTTTATAGGAAGTAATACCGGAAATATCCAGGTGAGAAAAGCTATTGCAAGAACAAACGAGAGTTAAGCTAAATGAGTACAGGTCGTATCATATCAAATAGCAGTAGTATTAAGGCACAAGCTCCTTCATTGGTGGTTGTGTCTGATGGTACTATGAAGTTTCCTTCCGGGCATCCTGATTATTTTACCAGGTTACAACCGGATGGGATGTTATTGCTTGACCTTTTT
Source organism: Carboxylicivirga sp. (assembly GCA_025210475.1). Taxonomy (GTDB): domain Bacteria; phylum Bacteroidota; class Bacteroidia; order Bacteroidales; family Marinilabiliaceae; genus Carboxylicivirga. The sequence continues at coordinate 1,007 of JAOARW010000030.1, forward strand.
AATAATGAATACTCAGAGTTTAAGCTGAATGCTGACCGTGATTGCAATATTGAACTGTACAATCACATGGAAGGTTCGCGCTATAAGATATTTGTGTATAGAACCAAAGCTGAGCCAATCAATATTGGTTTAGATCGTGGCGCACAAACTTACATCATTCCTGGTATATCTGAAGGGGAAACAGAAAAGCTATTGGTGCTTGATGTTGAAGTAGCCATGCTAAATGGCATTCTCACTAATAAGATTGGGCCAACAAGCGAAAAACTGGATGAAATCATTGGAGCACTTAATACTTCTTCAATCAAGCTGAGTGAGGATATCACTTTTAATGGTGTTAAACAGGGTTCATACAAGGATGGAGATAAAATGACGGCAGGCGAAACAATGACCACTATCTTAAAGAAATTTGCTCAAAAAGCTAATCCTGTTAGTTATTCAGCTCCATCATTCAGTATCAGTCCAAATAATCAAACAATTGAGGCCGGTACAAATGTCAATCCATCAATCATCCCATCTTTTGTACAGCGCGATGCCGGTGCATTGAATCGCTATTTGTTACAACTTTCCACAGGTGATGGTGCACCGGTTTCTTTATTAGATGGTGCTGCTCTTAAAACCTATAATCAGGCTTTAATTCAAATTCAGGATGGTGCATACCTGGAATACACTGCAACGGCCTATTACGATGAAGGTTTAACTAAGTTAAATAACATGGGAGAGCCTGATCCGACTGGTAAGATACTGGCCGGAAGTGAATCTGATGTACTTCGATACTCTGGCATTCGTAAAGCATTTTATTCAGCGGACACCATAGTGGGCAATCCAGGTTCTTCATCTGACATACGTTCATTGGCCGGTAAAAAAGATAGTCCTGTAAATGGCACAAGCTTCACTTTAAACATTCCTGCAGGAACCAAGCGTGTTGTGTTTGCTTACCCTGCAACCTTACGCAATGTCACAAGCGTGAAATACGCAGAATTAGGTAATGGTGAAGTAGCAGATACCTTCCAGTTGATCAACTTTAATGTTGAAGGAGCCAACGGATATAAGGCCATTGCTTACAAAGTTTATGTATACACACCTGCAGTTCCTTTCAATGCAAGTGCAACCTATAATGTAACAATCTAATGGTCGCATTACCTCTTCCAAAGCCATATAAGCGATTAGGAAGTTTTCCTATAGATGAAGATTCAGTGTTTTTAACACAAGAGTCCATGGAAGCATATATTGCCGGTGGATCATCTTATCCTGGTCATATTGTAGCCCTGGTTAGTATTGTCCAAAATAAGGTTGATACTTTTAAGATACTCCCGGATAAAACTTATGTAGCTACTGGCGGAAGCGATGAGAAAAATAAAGGTTGGAAGGCTACTGAAGCCCAGCTTAAAACAGACTTGCCAGTTGGTGAAAATGGTTGGTTTGCACTGATTGGAGAAACTGATACCTTTTGGACATGGGATGCAGACACAAATGCCTGGGTAAATACAAACAGTTCTCAGGCTCCACTATCAGTAGACGCTAATCCAATCGAGGGCAGTATTAATCCAGTGAGTTCAGGAGGTGCTTATGCAGCTTTATTGAATAAGGCTGATAAGAATCATACACACGAAGTAGATGCAGTTCCTACGCAAGATAGTACTAATCCAGTAAGTTCAGGCGGTGCACATACGGCACTTGGTAATAAAGCAGATAAAGCGACTGGTGGAACAGAGGGCAATCTAACAAAGCTAGATGCTAACGGCAATCCCATTGATTCTAATATTAAAGCTGATACAGTTCTCCAAACTGGTAATATTGACTTATCAGATATCGAAGTTGGAGAAAAGAAAATTGTGACAGTTAAGAAACTGGCTGATGGTTCAGCGGTTGTTGGTGAGGCTATATCTCAACTGGACAAACTTGGAGCACCAAGTTTAAGTGACCTATTGGATGAAACCAATCCTCTTTGGGATGGTGATGAAATTGTAATTACAGGCGATAACCTTACAGGAGCATTAGGAGAAAACTCACAGGAATACCGAATAGGTTCAGACTTCTTCCTTTGCGTTTCTCATAATACTGGTACGGATATTACAAATGGCAGTGCTACTTGGGTTAGAAACCGTGGACAAGATTCGTTAACCGTTGGAGTGGCTCATGATGATAATATAATCGGAGAACTTGAAACAGAGAGCGGGTGGAGCGTTGCCAATTTCAAACAAATAGCTAATAAGAGTAAGAAAGGGACTTGGTTCCGGGCTATAACAGGTGGCTACCTGTACATGTGCATAGACAAAACAAATGGATGGACACGCGTTGGCTTTCCCACTGCATCCGACCTGGAAATAACATCAATATCACATCCCGCACTTACGACCAACCTTAATGTACATGACTTTGCTACCAATGGTATGTATGATGAAAGTGCAGATGTTGCAAACGAATCAGCAGAGCAAGGTCAGGAATTTTGGGATACCGCAAACAACGCTTGGTACAAACGCAATATGAATGGTTACTGGGCTAAAATGAATTGACAATGAGCTTACTTAAACAAAATGGAGTTAACGGAAAAATCATCAGGGCACAAGGTTCTGGTAAAGTGCTTAAGCAGAATTACAACTTTGGTGATTTTCTAAATAACAATTACAATACAGGATATTTCTATTTGCAATTTCAGCATTCAGCACTCATTCATACTTTTATGATTTGGGCAGAAGCAAAAGTGGGAATGCCTGACAATAAAACAAACACGATAATAGGCAGTCCAATATTTGCAGTAAGAAAACAAGCGGTACGAAATTATCCTGATTTTTATGCTAACGGTGGAGTATGGTGTTATCAGGACCCTATAAAAGGTACTTATAGCGCAGATAGAAGAGGGTTATATATGCATAGTCCTACAACACATAAGGTTGATGCATATTATAAGGCATACAAAACTACAGCTCCTGTTGATCCACTGAAATTAAGTGTTGCTCAGTACTCAAAAATTCCAAGAGTAGTATTTTTTGACAGGGAGATACTGTCAACTGAAATGATTTACTACTACAATAACAATCTCGGAAATGATTTATTGAATCAAGAAGGGTTGATTTCTGATTTCAACTTCACTAAGGGCGAATGTGAGGTAGTTACCGTTGATTCAGTCGAATATGCAGGATTCAAAGATTCAATTAGTGGGATGCATTGCTACTTCACAAATCTACCAGCTGGCACTCCACAGGAACAAGTAGACTTCGTTAATAATAATCTCTTTTACTAATGGGAACTAAAATTGGTTTAATAGAATCATCAAAATTTGAGGTGCTTAACTACCCCCAAATTTTACACGATAGCTTTAATACGATTGTACGTAATGGAGTTGAATATAAACAGTTGTTTGCCTTTGAACACTACATCAAAGATTACCCTTTCGAGTTGGTATTTGATACGATGAATGCATACGAGACATGGGCACAAAAAGGAGTCGATAAAAGAATTAAAAAAGCTGAATACGATTGGACGCAGAATAAAGCTCTTATTACTATTGCGGATCCTAACTTTCCTGGTCCACATGAATTCGAATGTACTACAACCTGGACCGAGGTCGATTGCCAAGCAGCCATAAATAACAAATTTCCAAATTAATCATCATGACACAACTAAAAAACGCCTTTATAAACAATGCAGTTCGCATAATTTTTGCGGCTATAATCGGGCTTATTACAATAGCTTATGCAGCCTGTAAAGAACCGGTACAAGAGATTTTCTCCTTACCGGGACAAATGAATGAGATGCAAGCTCAGATGACAAGCAATGACCAATTGCTTATGAATGTCTTAAATGAGCAACGAAGAACCGATTCCGTAATCCTGGAACAAATTGTCAAGCTCCAGACTTCAGACAACACACTTCGTGTCGAGGTGGGAACCATTAAAACATATATGCATGCCATCAAAGATGAATTACCGGCATTGCATCAACGTTTTAATGATATTGAAAATACCGTTAAAAATGCCCAGGGCTTTAGTGAATATGCCTCTAAAGAATCTATGAATCCCATTTACAACAAAGAAAAGTTTAATATCTGGAGACAGAATAAAGAGCTAAGGCAGCACAGTAGGTTCTATGATAAGATATGCTCCAGGAACCCACGACTCCAGACTATAAATACAGCCAACAATAAGTCGATAAAATCCTATCGATTTTCAACCAATAATTAATACCGATATCAATGACTAAAAAACCACTAATTGAACAGATTGGTGAGGGCATTCAGAATGCCTTGGGTATCGAAGATTCTGGCAAGGGGCAATATGTTCCGGCCATTAAAAAGATACCGACCATTAAGCGAAAGCCAACTCCTGAAGAAAAACGTAAGGCCTACCTTCAGCGCAAGAATAAAGCAGCACTCAACAACCGTTTAAGGCGTGTTGAGCGTGGTCAGCGTAATGTAAATAATGCCACACGAAGGCTTAACCATGGGGTTCGTTATGTGCAGCAAAAAAGTCGTGAACATGGTCAGATGCATCGTACGATCAAACGTAATGAGAAGCAAATAAAGCAGCTTCAGCGTGAGCTCAGCTTGCAAAAGCGTTATGTTCGCATGTTACTTCAGAAATGGGAGCGCAAGAATGCTAAAGTGTTGCGTTCAATGGATGCCAGGTTTCGTAAGCAACTAAAACGTAACCAAACTTCACAATTCAATGCTTATGCTCGTAAACGCATTCAGCAACGTCGTGCAGCTGCAAAAAAAAAGTCGCTTTTACTAAGAAGAAAAGCATTAATGCGTCAGCGTTCTTTAAGACGCCGAAGGGGTATCTCTTCCCATGGCAGAAAATCCTATATGAGAAGACCAAAATTACGTCGTCGTATCGCTAGGTCAAGGTATCGTCGTCCGGTTCGAAGAAAAACTATTAGAAGGCCCATAAGACGAAGAATCATTCGCCGACCTTCAATTAGAAGGAACATTCGCAGAAAGCCTGTTAGGCGGCCAATACGGAGACGAGTTATCAGACGTCCTGTTCGAAGATCATCAACCAGGAGAAGATACAAACGCCCTGTTCGCAGACGTGTTGTCAGACGTCCTGTTCGTAAGCGCATCTTTCGTAGACCGGTAAAACGTAAAGTTGTCCGCAGGCCTAAATATCGCAGACCATCCCGAAGGCGAGTAATCAGACGTCGGGTTCGTAGACCTTCAACCAGGAGAAGATACAAACGCCCTGTTCGCAGACGCGTTGTCAGACGTTCTGTTCGTAAGCGCATCATTCGTAGACCGGTGAAACGTAGAGTTGTCCGCAGGCCTAAATATCGCAGACCATCCCGAAGGCGAGTAATCAGACGTCGGGTTCGCAGACCTTCAACCAGGAGAAGATACAAACGTCCGGTTCGCAGACGCATCACTCGCAGACCAGTGAGACGAAGAGTTGTCCGTAGGCCAAAATACCGCCGACCATCTCGAAGGCGAATAGTCAGGCGACCTAGCAGACGAATTGTAAGAAGATCATCACGCAGAATCAAACGGCGTCGTCCGGTTTCCAAAAGGAATTACCGTCGTCCGGTTCGCCGATCATACAGACCTAGCCGCAAACGCAGGCGCAGATAATTAACACTTAAAATCTCATAAACCGCAATACTATGAATATTAAGCAGACAGCATCTCACTTGCAACGTTCAGGACAACCATTTGATGTCATTATCTCAACGAATGGTGTTGAATCAGTCCTATATAGTAACCTGGAGCCAACTGATGTTGAAGGATTGCTCAACGAAGTTATTGAATCACGCAATCCGGAAGCAATCATTATCCAGGAGAAAAAGAGGAACGGCTCAACCAACTTGAAGCAAGGGAAATTTCCTGTTACACTTGAAGGGCTTGCACCTTCGCAACCTGTTACACCAATGCAAACACCTGTACAATCAGTGCCTTCAGACTTCAAAGATTATGTGATTGATGATTTGAAGGAGAAAAACGGCAAGTTAGAAACTCGTGTCAACAAGCTTGAAACTGAAAACGAACAGCTCAAAAAAGACAATTTTGAACTGGAGAAGGAAAACAAGTATAAAGACAAGGAGTTTGAGCTTACCCAAAAAGAGAAGGATGCAGAGCGTACTAATGGTTTGGCAGGTATAATAGAAACTGTATCTACAAACCCGGCATTAGCTACGGTTGCAGCAACTGCAATTGGTCGTTTGATGGGAATGGATATGACAGGACTTGCTCCAGGATTAGATGGAAGTGATCCGGCTCCGGCACAGCCTCAGCCAACCGGTGGAAGTTCAACGCAACAACAGGTATTGAATTACCTACAACAGTGGTTTGCTAAGTTGGATGATGAAACGCTAACGCAATTCTTCCAATTAACTGCCTACATCACTCAAGATGTATCAATCATTCCTCAATTAATTGACATTGTAAAGCCTGATGAAAATGAAGCAGCTTAATATTCCAGTATCGAAAGAGATCAATAGTGTCAGCGATGAAATAGACATCATCACAAGTGTTCAGTCCATAGTTGAAAACCTGACAGTGGAGAATCTTAAAGTTCTTGCTGAAAAGAGTCGAAAGCCAGGCGTGAACAAGAAGATTCAAACCTATAAAAAGTTCATGTAATGATACCAATGTTAGCCGCAGCTTCAAATATCAAAGGTGACGCAGTTAAAAAAGCCGGAATTATCGTCGGTGGAGCTGTTGTTGTTGGTGTAGGCATTTATGCTTATAAAAAGTGGAAGCATAAGCAAGATGTTCAAGCCACAACAAGTAAATATGGGGATGGCTCCAAAGAAGGATTAGCTGTTCAATATGCCAGCTTACTTTATTCCGCTTTACACGCAGGATGGTTCGGCGCTACTGAAGATGAAAAAGCAATATACGCAACGGCATTAAAAATACACCAAAATAAAATTCCACTGGTGACAGTCAGCAATGCCTATCGGAAAATGTATAAAAAAGAGCTGATAACAGAACTTAACCGCCTTTTAAAACCTGAAGAACTGACAACCTTTAATAATGCCTTAAATGGTAAGTATAAACCGGTTAAAAAGCCCAATATTCTATGGTCGGCAGCTAAAGCTACAAACCCAATATTAAGTTTTTTTTAATTGCTTATGAAAGAATTACTCATAGTTGGAGGTTTGTTTACGGCGGCTGTTATTTATAGCAACCGCCCTAATCATCCTTTTATAAAAACGATAAAATCAACAATTGCTCCAGATAGTTTTCCATTAAAGCCTGGAGACAATAATGAGATGGTTGCTAATGTGCAAAAAGCATTGATTAACCTTGGAGGTGAATACTCCAATCTGGTTATGGCCGGAGGCGGTGTTAATGGTGAGTTCAACGAACAAACTGCACAGGCTTTAAAAAGAGCCGGCTTTATTGGTAATATCTCCAAAATGGATTATCAGAAACTTATCACCAACAACCAGGCGTTACGCAACATTGCTTATGTGATTGATGTGGATGGAACGCCCATTTACAGCGGTGTATCAGACAGCCACATTCCTAACTATGGCTATGGTCGTGATTTGATAATGAAGCTTCCATGTAAAACACACCTGGGAACTGCCACCGGTAACTTCCGAAATGGCATGGTGGAGATTGCTACCAACATCAATTCCAGACGTGTAAAATTTTGGGTGCCAACTTCAAAAACAGGCATGTTGTCTCAAGCTGAGTATGACGCCATGAAGTCTACCCGGGTATTACCCAAAAGTGATGAAGCCAAAATGAAACTATTAAAAGTCTAAGCTATGTTTGAACAGGCCTTAAAAACGGTACTAAAGCATGAAGGCTATTACGTCAATAATGCAAACGATAAAGGTGGTGAAACCTATCGAGGCATCGCCAGGAACTTTCACCCTAATTGGATCGGATGGGGATTAGTGGACCAGGAGAAAACTTTCTTTGGTGGAAGATTGAACCGAAACCAGAAAGTTGACCATCCATTGATTGAAAAGTACGTTGCTGATTTTTACAAACGTAAATTTTGGGATCGTATCTACCTTGACCTTGTGAAAGACCCCAACCTTCAGCTGATCATCTTTGATGCCTATGTGAATGCCGGGGGTAATGGTATCAAAACCTTACAGATGACCTTAAACCGTTTCTTTGGTAAAAACCTGAAGGTTGATGGTGCACAAGGTAAATTGACCGTTGCTGCCATCAACTCGGTTAATCCGCAGCAATTATTCACAGCCTATAAAGGAGCGCGTGAAGATTACTACAAGAACATTGCCCACGGTAAAAATGCCATATTCTTGAAAGGGTGGTTAAACCGTATCAAATCCTTCAATTATAAAGCGGTTGGTATTTCAGCCGGTTTGTTGTTGGGCTTAGGGATAGGCACTTTTTTTTTATAAAGTTATCTGGTCAGAATGAGAAAAGTAATTAATGCAATAGGCAATGCCATTGATAAAACTGGAGAAGCATTCGATAAGAACTTCACCAGTAAAGAAGAGATTCTTACTAAGGTTAATGAGGCACAAAAGAGTTTACAAGATGCCAGACAAGCCATGTTATTAGCTGAAGCTTCAGGGAGTAAATTACAACGCAATTGGCGTCCGATCCTGATGCTTGCTTTTGGCTTTATCATCATCTATTCAGTTGTTGTCGCTCCTTTATTATTCCACTACTTACAAGTGCCACAGCCAGAACTAACACCTGATTTTTGGGATGTTCTCAAACTCTCAATCGGGGGTTATGTCATTGGCCGGTCAGGTGAGAAAGTAGTACCAGGAGTAACCGATGCAGTAAAGAAATATCGCAGACGCAGACATGAGCGAAAAGCAGAGAGAGAAAATTAACGAAGCGGTTTATGTAGCCCTAGCAGGGGGAACCTTCTATTATGCAGCGAAGCTCCTTAACACGGATGCTATCGCTGCACTAATAGTCGGCACAGCCGTTGGTAAGATTATAGCAACCCCATCAAATACAAACTATGATACCAACATTCTTAATTGGTGATACAACCAGGAATATTTTAATAGGTAGTGCAATCATAGGGGGATTATTCCTTCTTAGTTCAGCTGTAAATGGCAGTAGTCAACCAGTGAAACAAACAGCACAGCAACCAAAGCCACAGCCTCAAAAGAAGCCGGCTTTAAATGGTACACCTAAGAACAAAACAGCTACTAAAAGCAAAAAAGCAGGAACATTGAAAGTGTGATAAACTACGCTACAACACTGCTACAAACGGTAACGGTTAAAGACGTTCACAATTGGTTAAAGTCGAATCCACGACCAAAGCACTGGAATGGGGATAATTGGAGTTGGGCATTTTGGTACATGGATAGAAATTTTACAAAAGTGACGTCAAAACACACAGCTGCAGCTGACCGGCCACCAGGTTAAAAGACATAAAATGACGTCAAAAATCAAAGCTCGAGGCGCAGATCCGGAAGCCAGGCAAAAGAAAATGACGTCATTTTAATTCTTCAGGTAAAGTGGTTCCGGTGAAGCTCGGCCTTTCAAGTATGAAAAATGACGGCAAACAATAAAAACATCGAAAAACTAATCCATGAAAAGGACAGCAAAGGCGAAAGCTATACTAAAGCAGATATTGAGTTCATTAGTCATTACTCCGGCAAAGGTGGTACCAAAGAAAAAGATGCAGGCATTCTCCACCAATTCTACACACCGGATTGGATTTGTGATATCATGTACAAGCTGGCCGTTTATCATGGGTACGATGGGGGAACAGTACTTGACCCGTCCATGGGGACAGGTAACATCATTGCGCCGTTCGAAGATAAGAGCCTGATAACCGGATTTGAGCCGGATGACATAAGCCACCGCATTGCTTCGCTTCGTTTTCCTGAAGCAACCATTCATAAAGACTTTTTTGAGACTGCCTTTTTGCAGCCAATTAGCACAGGTATTTATGGTTCATTAATGAAGAAGAAAACAACCTGGTTGCAAGGGTTTCCTTTCGATTTAGTGATTACTAATCCACCTTATGGCCAATACCATAATTTCTACAGTGGCCGCATGAAAGGTATGATGAATAAAATCAAGTTTCCTCAAATGGAAATTGCCTTTATGCTCTTTGGCTTGCATGTATTGAAGCCTGGAGGCCTGCTTATCTACATCACTGCTCAAAACTTCATGCGCAACAACAATAAATACACGTCCATGAAACAAGAGTTAAGCCGCTATGCTGAATTGCTTGATGCTTATCGCTTACCACCAATATTTGCTAAAACAAAAGTATGCCCGGACATACTGGTATTTAAACGGAAATAATATTTCAAAACTATGGAAAGAGGAGTCGTAATAATTGGAGTTTCAACAGGGATCGGTAGTAGCATTGCTGCATTAGAAGCCGCTTTAGGGTCAAAACAAGAGTGTGTAATTGCTACTGGAGATAAGCATGAAGTGACTGAAGCTGATATTGAAAATATTTCAAAGAGTATCGGTGATATTCGTTCACCTGAGCCATTAAAGATAGAACCTCATTCATTTGCAGATGACTTTTGTTATGCACCACCCATTCCCAAACAAACACATAAAAGACCTAATAAATTTCACAGATAATGAAAAAGACAAAAACTAACCATATCCAGGAGCTGCGCCAGGAGATATTAAATAGTCTCAAACTGGTGAACGAAAAGAATGCACCCAACATTCACGAACGCATACAAAATGCAGAAGGCTATAAATGGGTAGAAAGTGAAATCATTAGCATGGTATTGTCAACCGGACAAGCACCGGCTATGTGCATTCCTCAAATTGAAAGTGAATTGTAATGAATCAGTTTGTTACACTTTGTTCAGATTCTGAATACTTCAGGCAAAAACCATACAAGCAGGCCGGCATTGAAAAGAAAACAACAAGCCTGGCCTTTCCTTATACCATTGAAGGTACTAAGGACGATGTATTGAAAATGTTCGCTTTCCTGGATGATTATACCGAAAAATCGAACAATTGTACCAAAAACCAGGATATATCGATCATTGAGCTTGAAGCATTGGCAGAATTGGAACTACTCGAACTATTGAAAATATGAGCTACATAAACGGACTAACGAAAGCAACCGCATTGGATGGGTTAAGCTCCGACTTAACTCAAAAGTTAATTGACAATCCGGAAATAGTAAAAGCAGCTCTGGCTAAAAGTAAAAAACTGGCCGGACTTGGTTATCTACCGGATCAGACTCAGGCTAAAAATTTAATCCAAACCTTTGATGAAGTTGTCTCCAGGTACAACCAGGGAATAACCAAGGAAGAAATACAAGCATGGGTATGGTATCGTCGTTGCCTGGGCATTCCTATGAACGGATGGAACGCTTACTACCTGAAGACTGGTAAAGTAAAAAGCGACTTATTAATAGCAGCAATAACAACCAATATCAAGGATAACCACTTTCGTGATATTCGGACTGTTCCGCAAGGTTCAATTTTGGGCACAGCCACTAAGAAAACACATGAATACGATGGTGTAAGCTACAACATTGTTCGCACGCCTGACAATGAATTGGTATATGTGGTTAAAGCAGATATCAAAAGCTCTAAGAATGGTGTTTCTGTAAACGAAAAGGAATTGATTCGCCTGGTGAAAGCCGGTGCATTATATTACACTGGAGGTGAATTGTTACCTGAACCAATATTCGCATTTGGTAACATCTACGATAAGCTGGTCCAACTTCAAAAGGATGCGGCCTACATTGCTGAGAATTACGGACAGAAGGTATTTGATAAGCATTACCAGGTACTTGAAGCTCGTAAACCAAATCCGTTAACAATCACACATGAAGTGCCTGGAGAGCGACCACATATTACGCCTTATTCTGACTTTTCATTGGATTACCGGTTAAATGCCCTGCGACCATCCACGGGTGTTATCCTGGAGGGAATGGTGAGCCTTACTGAAGCATTTAAAGAGTGGTTAGAATCCTTACCAATTGAGCAATTTAAAGAGAGTAGTGCGCATAACATCTGGGAGTATTATGTTTCTGGCCGATATCCATCCAACAGGGTGTTAGACAGCTTTGTGAAACAGCGGATGCAGGAAATGAAAAAGGCCGGTTCCGGTGTTGCATTCACTGACCAACAGATTAACAACCTTCGTAAAGAGATTCGTGAGGATATTAAGAGTGCAGCCAAAAATGAAGGTGAAAAACTATACAGCCAATTTCTTTATGAGGCCATACCATCGCCAATTCAAAAAGACATCGATAAGCGATGGAATCACTTGTTTAATGGTGATTCAGAGATTAACTACACGCGTATTCCTATGGGCTGTGAATTATCAGCAACATGGAATGGTTTTCCCTGGGAAATGAAACCGGTGCAACGCGAAGGTGTTGGATTTATGGAAGCCGTTGAAAGTGGTATCCTGGCTTTTGATGTGGGTGTAGGTAAAACCCTGACGGCCATCGTTGAGTTAGCACAGGCCTTACACGATGGTAAATGTAAACGTGCCTTGGTATGCGTGCCCAATGGTGTATATGAAAAATGGAAGGCTGAACTGTTCGGCCAGTACGATAAGAAAGGCAACCTGATTAATACCGGTATTTTGTCCGGGACAGGAATTAAACTGAATGAGTGGGGTAATCTTGGCTCCAAGTGGCTACCTAAAATTGAAACTACAAAAGTTCCGGAGAAAAGTATTACCCTGGTTAATTACAATGGCCTTGTCAATATTGGTTTCAGCATGGACGTTGCTGAAGAATTTATCGATGAGTTAAGACAGATCCTCACGCAAAGTGAAGGCAATAAGTCAGCACGTGAGGAAGTAAAGGAAAGTCAAAAGATACTTGAAACCATTGGTAAAGCACTTGAAAAGAATATTGCACAAATCGATAAGGTAGGATTCGATTACCTGGTTATTGATGAAGCCCATAATTTCAAGAACATATTTAGCCAGGTAAAGAAGAAAAAAAGCGATAAAAAACGCCGCTTCAATACCACGTCCGGGAATACAACAGACAGAGGTGTGAAAGCTTTCTTGTTGGCTAACTACATTCAGCGTAAGTACGGTAAAAATATCATGCTTTTATCAGCAACGCCGTTTACCAATCAGCCAATTGAGGTTTACTCAATGCTTAGTCTGGTTGGTTATGATAGTATGAAACGCCGACACATTCAATCCATCAATGACTTCTTTGAACTGCATGTGCGTGAGGAAATGGAGAATGTTGTTACCATTAAAGAAACCATTGAACCACGTCCGGTAGTAAAAGCTTTCAACAATCGTCTATTGCTCCAGTCATTGATATACAACCACATTATTTATCGTACAGCTGACGGTGAGAAACGTCCGGAGAAAGTAAACCTGCCAAAGGTAAATGAGAAGAAAAACGGCAGAATGGTACGTCTAAAGGCCTCTGATCAGATATTGACCTATTTGAAAATGACGCCAATGCAGCGCGATGTGCAAAATACGATCCTTAACGGTATTGAACAGGCCACTAAGAGCAAAGAGTTTGGTCAGATGTTGGCTTATATGAGCTTGAGTCTTAACAATGCATTGTCTCCGTTTATTGCCTTAAATGAACATCCAGACGACTACAAAGAGTTTGTTCAAGAGAGTCCGAAAATTGAGTTTACCCTGGAGTGCATCCGATCCGTTAAACAGTGGCATGAAAAGCACAACGAACCATGTTCCGGACAAATCATCTATATCAATCGAGGTAAAGAATTCTTTAAGTACATCAAGGAATGGCTTGAAAAGGAACTGAACTTTACAACGAATATCAATTACAAACAGTTCCAGAAAGAACAGGGAATTAAGCCTGCCGAAATATTGGATATTCGAGGCTCGTTTGATGAAGTAATGATTATTGAAGGGGGTAACAGTTCTCCAGAGAAAAAGGATGCAATTAAAGAGGCCTTTAATGCCGGATTGGTTAAGGTGATAATTGGTACTTCGACTATTTCTGAAGGCATGGACTTTCAAAAGAGAGGTACATGTATTTACAATTGCTACCCTGAATACAACCCAACACAAATACGCCAGTTGGAAGGCCGAATTTGGCGTTTTGGTAATCCGTATGAATATGTGCGTATTGCTTTGCCATTGGTTCAGGACAGTATGGACGTGTTTATCTTCCAGAAGCTAGAGGAAAAAACAGCACGTATCAATGATATCTGGTATCGTTCCGATCGAGGTAACGTGTTAGACATGGATGGGCTTAATCCGGAAGAAGTAAAATTCGCTCTTATCACTAAGATTGATGAGATTGCCAATATTATCATTAATCGTGAACGTAAAGAAGCGGAGCGCAAAATTGGTATTGTAGCCGGTAATGTTCCTATTCTGAAAACCTATAAGCGCGACAAGGAAGTATATGAGAACCGCAGGCGTTCTTTAGTTCAAAATCTTTACTGGTGGAAGAAGAACCTGGAGAGAAATAACCATGTTGTCAATCCGCTAACCGATGAAGCCTTAAAAGCAATGACCAAAGAAGCCCGGACACAAGTTAAAAAAGACCTGGAGCTTTACCGTCAAATGCAGGATTTTGAGGTCAAAGGAGATGCTGTTAGTGATGCTGAAATTACAGTTCATGTGAACAGACTCCAACGCCGCTTTGAGTATTTTGACACCGGATCATACGAAGGCTATAAGCTAATCCGTAACGAAATTGTCAAAACAGAGAAACTTATCAATAACAAAGGTTTCTCCAAAGATGATGACTTAGATACCATCATAGCCAACTTTGAAAAGGAAGTAGAGCAGTTGCGTGAAGAATTAACGCATATTCATTCTGAAGAACATCTACGCGAAGTAATGGCAGAGGTAAAGGCCAAAAAGAGTGCGTTAAAAGTGGAAGGTAAATCAGTTAAAGAGCGTGTAGTAGAGTTTGCAAAGCTCAATAGCTTACTGGCTTACTACAATCGCAAAGCACCTTTTAAAATGGCCAAAAAACAAAGCAAAAAAAGGCCAAAAAGTAATATCGATGTTGATATCGCATTACTCGAAGCCGAAGCCCAGGCAGAACTTTTGCTACTTGAATTATTGACATTGTAAGCTGCCATACCCCAAAAAGAATGAAAGTTTGTCCTAAGGCTAAAAAACGAATTTAAAAGTATAGGACTATTCTAATTGTAATATCAGAAGCATATCAATTAAATCAATAACAAATGAAAATAACCGTTAAAAACATTACTCAGGAGTACCCTAAAATTAAAATTGACCTTCCAGAGCCATTA
This sequence comes from Carboxylicivirga sp., assembly GCA_025210475.1. Classification (GTDB taxonomy): domain Bacteria; phylum Bacteroidota; class Bacteroidia; order Bacteroidales; family Marinilabiliaceae; genus Carboxylicivirga. Next base: position 16,115 of record JAOARW010000030.1, read on the forward strand.
AGCCAGGAGAAGTTTGAAAAGCTTCAATCTACCTTCCTGCCTAATTACGACAAAAGCGATGTGATTAAAAAGATGGTGGATACGTTTGTTGAGAAGTTGAATGAGGCCATTGCGAAAGCTAAACCCCAAAAGAAGAAAGTTAACTCAGACACAAAGAAGTTTGCGCAAAACGCAAAGAAATCCACTTCTAAGGCAAAGAAGCCTACAAAAAAGACTGCTACAAATAAGCCCAAACCAAAGTGCAATATAAATGCTAATGCAATCAAGGTAGAATCTTACCCTGAAGACGAACGTTTAGTTCGCCGTTTTCATGCAGCAGTAGGTAAAGAACGTCAACGCCGGACCATCTTAGGGATATACCGTGACATAGAAAAGCGCAAAGCAGAACGTAAAGTCAATAAAAACAGTCCTCATGCTGATTTGATTAATGAGATATCAGCCCGATTAAAGCGTGTCTTGGACTTTATGAGTTCCAAGAGCCTTACTCACATTAAAATCGAAGCAAGTGAGAAAAGCCAGGACTTTTTTAAACAGGTTGAACAGGTGTCCAAAGCGAAGGAAATTAGAGCATCGGTAAACTTACTTAAACGCTTCATTGGCATCGAGGGCGCCATCGATCCGGATAAGGAAAAAGTACAACGCCTGGATAACGCATTTGAATCAGCTTTGAAACGTGGTAAAATCTGTGAAGGTGATTTGTATTTTATTGAAATTCGTGAGGCACATAAAGCTATCAAAGTCTTTCTGAGTGGTAAGTCTAAGAATATTACCATTTCTCCTACCGGGTTAAAAGGTCTTGAAAAATTAGCAGGCCTGGGAAAGCCTAAAGCCACTGCCACTAAAAAGGGTAGTGGCAACAAAACGGCTGCAAAAAAGCGACGCAAATGCAAATCTCAATTAAATGGAGTTGCTCCGGTTCCTGGACCGGTTCCTACACCTTCCCCTGCTCCGGAACCAGAACCGGTAATTGTCAATCGCTTTTCGGTGGACTTATCTAACCAGGAAACTAAAAACGAGTTGCCAACAGACCAACAAAAGCCTGTCTCAAACAACCAGGATAAAAATAATGGCGAAGGTTTGAACGGTTTATTTACTCCAATAGCAGCGCAAGCAGAGCAGAGTAGTCATGAAAAAATTACGCTCCCTGGAGATATGGGTAAGTTCCTTGGTTATGTTGAGCGTTATGAGTATTCTATATTGCTTAGAGGTGAAAAAGGTGCAGGAAAAACACGCATGATGTACCAAATGATGAACACCCTCGCTAAAGGAGGTTTTACAGTTGGTTGTTTCTCCCTGGAGATTGGTAAACACTCCAATATTGTTACCGATATGCGTAATTCCTACTTGTGTCCAACCATTGTCAATAAGGTGCAGATAGCTGAAGCTGCACCGCAAGGCCTCGATGATATCAGGGCAGCTGCAAAAATATTTGATGTAGTGGCTATTGATTCCTGGGGAAAGATACCAGGAATAAAAGCAGATGATTTCGACAAGCTCCGTAAAGAATTTCCGGAAACAATGTTTATCGTTATTTTCCAAAGTACTACCAATGGAACAGCCAGGGGCGGTTCAATGCCTGAATATGATGCAGGAATTGTTATCCAGGTTGCTGAAGGTGGCCGCGCTTACTGCGAGAAAAACCGATACAACGGTGAAGACCTTGTTTACTTGGTGTTTGAAAGGAAATTGGAAGGATATGGAAATGCAGCATAAATAAAAAGGCAGTTAATTAACTGCCTTTTTTATTAGTTTTTACTAAAAAAATGATATAACTGACTAAAAGAGAATACATTTAGAACAATCTTTGGAATTAATGCTACCGAATACAATGCTGAAAACAACACTATAAAAGCTATAATTCTATTAAAGCTAGAAATAGTCGAGTATGATAAATTAAGTGCATTAAGATCGCCAAAGCTTTCTGTAAAAAGATTGACTAAGAAGGCAATCATAAACGTAAAAGATTGAATTAAGACACTAACAGCAAATGTTCCACCAATTGTTTGAAACAACGAGTAGCCATTTTCACCTTCAGATTCTCTAATTTTATCTAAAACGGATTTATCACCAAAGCCTATAACTAAAGCATAGGCACCAATGTTAAAACCAAGAATACTAGGGAAAGTAGAAAGTAATACTCCTACAACTTTATTAATCAACTCGAATTCCTCAATACCAAGCAAAAAACTATTAATTAGAATAAAGAAAACCGAACACACCAAAGCAAACCAAAAATATATACTGGTTATAAACCCATAAAAACCACCATAAATTTTAAATAATGTTTTGAAATGCACATCGTGCTTTTCAAACTCCTTCTTTTCATCAGCAGTCGGTTGGTATTCGGTCATTTTAATCGTTTTCTGGCCTAAATGTATTCATTAATTTTTTAAAAATATCGAGCATCCAACTCTTTTCTGACGATTGTACATCATATACTTCATTGACTGTTCTTGTTGTATAAGTAGGTTCACTACTTGTATTTTCCTCATCCCAAGCAGAGATTTCACCATTATTTATAGCTAAGCCCGCCATGGGATTGAGTAAATCGTTATTCATTAAGTCAATATTCCCTTGCTTATCACTAACGCCAGTCAATGTAACTTCCCTTAAATGCGTTTCTTTCCAGTTTTTTTCCATTGCCTTCATTGCGGCATTATTAAAAGAATCAGCATTAGAATAAGAAAGCTTGATTTTAATCTTTCTAATATCACCACTTTTAAGATATTCTTCTATAAACGTATCAGTGGTTTTAATTATTAAATCGATTTTTTCCTTTTCATCTAGTACTTTCTTAAAGCTTTTGTTTATAAAACTCTTAAACCATTGCATCTTTACTTTTTCGGTTTCGATAAAAGCAAAACGGTGGGCTTCTGGAGCAAAAACAAAAAATGCTGAATGGGGATCTGTGAAGTATTGACCTTCGTGTTCAATTGGCACTAATTCCTTGTCATCATTAAGTTCATAGTTTGGATCAGCTTTCTTAGCTTTAGTAACCATACCGTAGTAATACTTACCATCAGTTAATTTACCAATGTTAAATTCATTAAGGAACCCTACGTTTTTACCCATTGAAACTAAAGATCCTTTTTTGAATACTTTTTCAATTAGGTCGCCATATACTTCTCCTGAAGTTGGTCTTACTGTAACTAACTTTAAATTCAGTACCTTAAACTGATAGGTCGGACTGTAATTTTGTTCATCCATTAATTATGGTATTTTATTTAGACATTTTACTAAATAAATAATAATTGAATCTTCTACCAAGTATTTTAAAGAAAAACTTATCAGTACAATAACTTTTTATACTAAATCAATATTAAATGTCGGTTATTAGAATCCTTATGGTGTTATGTAATTACTTACAACTTGAAAGCTAAAACCAACTATTAAAAGAATTAATCCAAACCTTGACCACAAAACATATTTGACATTGTAATTATCAACAAAATTTGACATTATCTTTTTTTTAATTCGAGTATCTTCATTGTCAAACATTAAATTAGGTTCTGCACGTTTATATCTCTTATCAATATACTTTGAAGGTAAACCTGAAAAAACTAATATCAATGCTCCAATAATATCAAGCACCAACCCAATTGTACTTAGCGTATTACTTTTTAATAACTGTTCTATTATTTCATTCATGGTATTAAATATAGTAATTAATGATTAATTGACGTCAAATTTTAATCGAGGATTCATTGGCCAATGCTATCGATATTAAAAAATGACGTCAAAAATAAAAGCTCGAGGCGAAGATCCTAAGTTCCGGACTTTAAAAATGACGTCAGATTATTCTGCGTATATCTCTTGCTATTTTCATATGCAGTACCTTTGCATAATGTTTTTCGGTGGTTTTAATGGACGAGTGCCCCAGGAGCCGACTAACTGTTTCAATCGGCACATCTTTATTAAGTAGGAGTGTACCGTATGTTTTTCGTCCAACATGTGTTGTCAGATTCTTTTTAATACCTACTTCTTTAGCGATTTTCTTTAAGGCTTCATTGTATTTTTGGTTGCTTATTTGTGGTAAATCAAAGTTATACTTTTTAAGTAGATTCCATACTTTACTAATCACTGGTATATTACACTCAGCCGTATCTACTTTTTGCCGGGTTATATTGATCCAAAGTAAACCTTGGTTATCCTTTTTTAAATGAGAAGCATTTAGTCTGGTTAAATCCACATAAGCCAAACCGGTATAGCATTGTATTACGAAAAGATCAGCCCATTGCTGCAATGCACCTTTAAAGCGATGACCTGTTATTTTTTCAAGTTCCCATTCTTCCAAGTATACAACTTCAGTTTTGTTGGTGAAGGGTAAAATGTAATCATGCGCATAAATGCGATCGACGTAACGTTTATTATAGGCGTATTTTAACGCTGCTTTTAAGAAACTAAACACCTTTTGTGAGTATCCAACGGAGTACTTACACTCATTGACTAGGTTATGTGCTATTTGGTCAAATAAGTAATGATTGCAACCAGAAATTTTAACTCTTGTCTTATTTACTTGCGTTAAAACCTTATTGAGTATTTTAATAAATCGTTTATGTCGCTTGTATTTATATTCCTGATTGAATATGCGATAGTTTTCAGTTGCATAATCTGTCAAAAGGTCGGATAAAATTAAAACTGTTTTGCGTTTCGTTCGAAATAAATCTTTTACGTCTTGTGCAGTAGGAGGTGTATTCTTCCCAAGTATTTCATTAAAGTAAATGTTATTAAGCTTATAACATATTTCTTCAAGCCTCCTGTTATACTTTTCTGAAAGCTTGTTGCTGCCTTTTATGCGCTTTTTTTTTACGTCAAAGTCACTTTCTTTAACTCGCAAACCAGTCGCAAACTCGGCCCGCTTTCCGTCAATGGTGATTCTGCAATAAATCGGTACTTCTTTCTTTGTGTCAACTTTATTTTTGACCAACCAAAAAATCAATTTCATTATTAATACACATTGTTATTAAAAAATTTAACTGAATTTTCCCGATTATTTTGTTTATCTACAGTCTATAAAAACAAAAAAACCCTGATGTAAATACATCAAGGTTTCTGATTTGAATATTTCACGGATTACTATCCTTGTGATCTTGAAGGGACTCGAACCCCTAACCTCCTGGGCCGTAACCAGGTGCTCTATCCAATTAAGCTACAAGACCATTTTTTTACTTTGTTTGTGAACCATTGTTCTCAATTGCGATGCAAAGAAAGGGCATTTTGTTTTAATACGCAAATATAAAGAGCGAAAAAATTGTAGAAAATTCAATGATAGCAAGGGTTTCAGATAGGTGAGGGGTGATAAGTTTTTGGTTATTAGCACAAACGATGCCTTAAGTTTTTTGCAAAAAAAATCGCACCCAAAGTGAGTGCGATTCTCCTTACAAAGTTCGATTACCATATAATCGCTCGATTTTCAGGAGCGATAAATAAGGCAGCATTATTATCGATATTAAAAGCCTTATAAAATTCCTGAAGATTTGGCAGCGGACCATTCACCCGGTTGATGCCTAAAGAGTGAACATCCGTTTTAGTACGGCGCAATATTTCCTTATCGCGTATATTTTGCGCCCACACGCGCGAATAAGCCAGGAAGAATCGTTGCTCGTCGGTAAAGCCATCAATGTCAGCAATCTCGCCTTTATCTTTAATGGCATTCTGGTAGGCCTGGTACGAAATGGCTAAACCTCCCAGGTCAGCAATGTTTTCACCCAAAGACAATTCACCATCGGCAAAGGTACCCGGCAGTACTTCAATTTTATTAAACTGATCAACCAAAACCTGGGTGCGCACGCTAAAACGTAATGAATCGTTTTGAGTCCACCAGGTTTGCAAGTTACCGTCTTTACCATACAATCGTCCTTTATCGTCAAAGCCGTGGGTCATCTCATGACCGATTACCACGCCGATGGCACCATAATTAACTGCATCGTCACCATCGAGGTAAAAGAAAGGAGGCTGAAGAATGGCCGCCGGAAATACCACTTCGTTTCCAACCGGACTGTAATAGGCATTTACCGTTTGTGGGGTCATGTGCCACTCTTCCATGTCCACTGCTTTGCCAACCTTCGACATGTCATGGGCAAAGTCAAAACGGTTGCTGGCCAGAATGTTGTTCAGGTATGAATCATTTGAGATTTCAAGGGCCGAATAATCGCGCCATTCTTTCGGATAACCGATCTTCACACGTATAGCTGCCAGTTTCTCATGCGCAGCTTTCTTGGTTTCGTCACTCATCCACTCCAATTGATCGATGCGTTGGCCGAAGGCAATGCGCAGGTTCTCCACCAAATTATCCATACGTTGTTTAGCAGCAGGCGGGAAATACTCGGCTACAAATAATTGTCCAACAGCTTCTCCTAGTGCACTGCTTGTGTTAGCAATCACGCGTTTCCAGCGTGGCTCCATGGCTTTTTGTCCCGACAAAGCTTCGCCATAAAAAGCAAAATTGGCATTTACAAAGTCATCACTTAAGTAAGTGGCGGTGTTGCGCAATACCACTGCTGATAAGAAGTTTTTCCAGGTATCGAGCGATTCAGTTTCATACATGGCAGCTACCGACTTAATAAACTTTGGCTGACTCACATTGATATCTCCTGGATTGGGCATAGCAATGCCGTCTAAATATTGATTCCAGGGAAACTGTGGCGCCATGGCCTTTAAATCTTCGACGCTAACTTTATTATATGTGGCATGCGGATCGCGGTTTTCCAAACGCGTGTTTGAAGCTTCGGCCAATTGCGTTTCAAAGGCCATCACATTTTTGGCTTTGTTTTCAGCTTCGTCCTCGGCCAATCCACCCAATGCAAACAATTTGGTAAGATATAAGGTATAAGCTTCACGTAATTTCGCCGATGTTTCATCATCCGTCAAGTAATAATCACGATCGGGCATACCCAATCCGGCCTGATAAATGCCGGCAATGTTCATTTTACTGTTCCGCTGATCGGCAGATGCGTAAAAATAGAACAATGGCGTAAACTGTTGTTTCTGCAATTCACTAATAAAAGTTGCCACTTCGGCTTTGCTCTCAATGGCATTGATCTTTTTCAGCATGGGCTGAATAGGTGTATTACCTGCTTTATTGATGGCTTCGATGTCCATTCCGGCATTGTAAAAATCACCAATCTTCTGCGAAATACTTCCTTTAGCACCTTTTTCGGCTGCTGCTTTCTCGATAATGGTTTTTACTTTTTCTTTACTCTCTTCGGCCAGGACATCAAAACTGCCATAACGACTTTTGTCGTCGGGCAGTGGATGCTGTTTCATCCAGCCTCCATTGGCGTATTGATAGAAGTTCTGTCCGGGATCTGTTGTAAGATCCATGTCCTCGGCTGAAAATACCGGTTTGATCAGTTTTTTGTGTGTGGATTGTGTTTGACATGCACCCATTGCCAATCCGGCAAAGCATGCTAACACCAAATACTTTTTCTGCATAAATTGATTCTTATTATTGAATTTATTTTCTGTCTTAAATATAACAATGCGATTTATATATCAAAATGATTGATCTTTCATATAAGGCATTCATCGGGGGAGGCAGATCAGAATTTCCAATAGGAAGTAAAGGAAGAATATCTATGAAAGGAGGCCTTAACCGGCTTAATGGCAAGCTTTCTTCAATAGCTGACAAATATCATTATGAATTCTAATTTACTGGTAACCTGTAAGCTAATAGCCGTGTTGATAAGCGATTGATAAAATTTAACAGTTTTTCAGGAATAAAAGATAAACAAATCCGAATAATCCTTGTTTGCATAGGTGTATTTTGTAATGTGGAGATTGCAATTTGGAATCAAAACATTTTGATAAAAAAGTTTGTTTTAAACACAGTATTTAGATTTGGTTTAAATAGTCAAAACAATGAATACTGTCAAAAAAATTGAAATAATAAATTGAAGCATATGTCAACATTTGAAATTTTAATGCCGAAAATGGGTGAGAGTGTCGAGGAAGCAACCATCACAAAGTGGTTTGTTTCGGAGGGTGACACCGTTCAGGAAGATGATGTTTTATTGGAAATCGCAACCGATAAAGTGGATTCTGAAATTCCCTCGCCTGTGGCTGGTACTGTAAAAGAAATAAAATACCAGGTGGATGATGTGGTTGCCGTTGGTTTACCGGTAGCTGTCATTTTGCTCGAAGGGGCGGAAGATACCACCGAAACAACTGAGGCAGCTCCTGCTGTTGAAATACCGACTGCCGAAGTAACTGTCAGCACTAGTGTTAGTTCCGATATTCAATCTATCAATGCTGAGTCTGATCGTTTCTATTCACCTCTGGTTCGCAACATGGCCAAAACCGAAGGCATCACAGCCGATGAACTCGAAAAAATTGCGGGTAGCGGTAAAGATGGTCGTGTGACCAAAAAGGATATGCAGGATTATATCGCCAATCGCGGACAGGCAAGTGCTCCTGCACCTGTTGCAAAACCTGTTCAGGCCGCCCCGGTTGCTTCATCACCGGCACCTGCGCCCAAAGAGCATAAGGTACATGTATCTGTTTCGGCACAAGATGAGATTGTTGAGATGGGACGCATGCGCAAAATGATTGCAGATCATATGGTGATGTCAAAGCAGGTTTCTCCTCATGTAACCAGTGTGGTAGAGGCCGATGTGACCAACATGGTGCTTTGGCGTACGAAGATGAAAGATGCTTTCCAGAAGAAGTATGGTGAAAAGATCACTTACATGCCAATTATCACCGAGGCTGTTGCACGAGCCTTGCGCGATTTTCCCGGCGTAAATGCATCGGTAGATGGCGATAACATCATCTTGCGTAAAGATGTGAATGTGGGCATGGCCGTTTCCTTACCATCGGGCGATTTGATTGTACCGGTGATTAAGCAGGCCGATCAGAAGAACCTGGTGGGATTAACGGGTGACGTTAACCGCCTGGCCAATGATGCCCGTGCCAATAAGTTGTCGCCTGATGATATTCAGGGAGGTACGTTTACTATTACCAACTTTGGTTCTTTCAAAAACATCATTGGTACACCAATTATTAACCAGCCTCAGGTGGCCATTTTGGCAACTGGCTCCATCGAGAAAAAACCGGCGGTGATTGAAACACCAACGGGCGATGTGATTGGTATTCGTCAAAAGATGTTCCTGTCTTTGTCGTACGATCATCGCATTGTCGACGGAGCATTGGGAGGAGCATTCCTGCGCCGCATAGCTGATTACCTAGAGGCTTTTGATATAGACAGAGAGATTTAATTATTGATACAATCAAAGTGATGGTGGATCAATCGATAACTACCATCACTTTTACTCACACAAAAAATAATTCATATGAGTGATATTCCCAAGATACATTCCATCAATAAAACAGATAAGGAGACTTTATTAAAGTGGTACCGTCTTCTGTTTTTAGGACGTACATTAGACGAAAAAGCGCCCAATTACCTGAAGCAGGCCATTGGTTGGTCGTACCATGCCCCGGCTGCCGGACACGATGGCATTCAATTGGCGATCGGTCAGGTTTTTGATCGCTCTAAAGATCATTTGTTCCCCTATTACCGCGATTTGGTAACCAACGTTTCAGCCGGATTAACGGCCGAAGAGATTATTTACAACGGAATTTCCAAAGATGCCGATGTGGCTGGTGGTGGCCGCCACATGTCGAATCATTTTGCCAAACCCGAATGGAACATCCATAATGTTTCTTCCTGCACGGGTAACCATACTTTGCATGCCGTGGGTATCGCCCGTGCCATCAAAACCTATGAAGCTAAGGGTGTGGCCTATAGTTCTCAGGGTGAATCATCGGTGTCCGAAGGTTATGTTTACGAGGCCATTAATGGAGCTTCGAAAGAGCAGTTGCCGGTGGTGTTTGTCTTTCAGGATAATGGTTACGGTATTTCGGTGCCTAAGAAAGACCAGACGGCCAACCGAAAGGTGGGACGTAATTTCGAGAGTCTGAAAAACTTGCGGGTGATGTACTGTAATGGCAAGGATGTGTTTGATTCGATGAACACCATGCTAGAAGCGAGTAAATGGTCCGAAGAAAACCAGAAACCAGTAATTGTACAGGCCAACTGTGTGCGTATTCATTCGCACAGTAATTCTGATCGTCACGATTTGTATCGCGATGATAATGAGTTGGCTTATGTAAAAGAGTACGATCCATTGGCCAAATACCGCCGTTTGTTATTGCGCTACAACCGTGCTACAGAAGAGGAGCTGAAGGCCATTGAAGAAGATGTGGCAGCGGAGGTGAAGGTGGCTCACCGTAAAGGAATGGCAGCACCACATCCAACGCCGGAATCAATCCATGATTTTGTGCTTCCGGAGCCTTATGTTTCAAGTAAATACCCCGATGGTACGCATACTGAAACCAGTGAACCTAAGAAACTGATTCAGGGGCTGAATGAAACTTTAAAAGCGGAGTTTCGTCATAACCCGGATACATATATTTGGGGACAGGATATTGCCAACAAAGATAAGGGGGGTATCTTCAATGTTTCCAAAGGCATGCAGCAGGAATTCGGTAAGAAACGTGTGTTTAATGCACCTATTGCTGAGGACTTTATCATGGGAACAGCCAACGGCATGGTGCGCTATAATAAGGACATCCGTGTGGTGGTCGAAGGCGCTGAATTTGCCGATTATTTCTGGCCGGCTATGGAGCAGTTTGTGGAAACGACACACGAGTATTGGCGAACCAAAGGACAGTTTTCACCAAATATTACGGTGCGCTTAGCCTCAGGTGGTTACATTGGTGGCGGACTTTACCACTCGCAGACCATAGAAGGTGCTTTGGCCACTTTCCCGGGTGTACGCATTGTGTATCCATCTTATGCCGATGATGCGGCGGGCTTGTTACGCACCAGTATGCGTTCCGAGGGTATGACAGTTTTTCTGGAGCCCAAGGCCTTGTATAATGCACCGAAAGCAGCCACGCCGATACCGGAAGATTTCGAGGTGCCTTTTGGAAAGGCGCGTACCCGTCGCCAAGGTAAAGACCTGACAATTTTAACTTATGGAAATACTACACACATGTGTGTGGAGGTGGCTGATCAATTGGCCAAAGAAGGATTGGGTGAGATCGAAGTCATCGACCTGCGTTCCATTATTCCATTGGATTCAGAGGCCATTATTGAGTCGATCAAAAAGACCTCAAAAGCTTTGGTCGTGCATGAAGATAAGGTATTTGGTGGTTTTGGCGGCGAGATTGCAGCCCAGGTAACATCCGATGCCTTTGAATACCTGGATGCACCGGTTAAGCGTGTTGGATCGACCTTTACCCCGGTGGGCTTTAACCGCACATTGGAAGCGGCTGTGTTGCCAAATAATCAGCGCATTATGGATGCAGCCAAAGAATTATTAGCTTACTAAATTGGATGAGAATTATGAAGAAAACAGGTATATTCTATAGTTTCCGCTCGGTTAAAACGGCCCAGCAGGTCAAAAAGATTATCAAACTTCTGGATGAAGAAATCGAAACGGTGGATGTGGACATTGCCACCGGGGAGGATTTTATGAAGTTCAGTAATTATATACTGGCGGTGCCAACATGGTTCGATGGTGAGCTACCCAATTATTGGGATGAGTTTTTACCGGCCATAGAGGATGCAGATTTGAGCGCTAAGCGATTTGCCATCTTCGGCGGTGGTGACCAGAAAGGTTATCCGGAAAATTTTGTGGATGGCATTGGCCTGATGGCGAATCTTCTGGAAGAAAAAGGTGGACAGATTGTTGGTCTAACATCTACTGAAGGATATGATTTTGAAGGCAGTATTGCCCAACGTGGTGATCAGTTTGCCGGACTGGCGCTGGACATCGAGAATCAGGCTGCACTTTCCAACGAACGCATCGAAAAGTGGGTAGAGGCCTTAAAAAAAGAATTCCAATAGCTATTTTATTGCTCAATTTTATGGGGATGGTTCTGTGAATCATCCCTTTTTTATTCAACTTAAGTGTTTTATTAGCTGCTAAGCTAAATATAAAAGTCAGCCGTTCTATATTCTATTAGCCTGACGTTCCTTCCATTTCAAGCAAGAACTTAAGTCACAAGCGGAGCTCCTAAGTGGCTTAAAAAAATGTAACCATATTACTAAAAGAATCTGCATTAAAATTTAGTAGTGACATTGGAGTAGTTTGCTTCAGAGTAGTCATCGATAATTGCGTTACAATTCCATTGTATATTTTTTGTGATACAAAAATAAACGATGGTTTTTTATATATCATAATTAAATGGCCTAGATTTTAATATTTCCGCAGGACTGATTAGTTGTTCGAAAGATTAAAAAACCGTTTTAGCTCAAAAAAGATGTTCTTTTTGCTTAATAGAAGAGTAGATGATATTTCATTTACAATTGGCGATTCAAAATTATTTACAAATGACAATTGTAATCTTTCAACTTTAAAATAAACAAAGAAGGGTAGGAGATATGTAAGTTACATATGTAATAAGACAGAATACAAAATAACTTAGCACATATGTAAACAACAAAGAATCGATCTTATCTTTTTAGGCTACAAATTTCATATGTGGATTAACAATTCTCACATAGACCTTAATGCTCTATACACCCTAAATGTTTCAGTTGATAAACGACATAAATACCTATAATCCAATCTTTAAAGAGTATCACTTAAAGTAAATGTGAAATTAATGACAAATACACATGTATATTTATGCAAAAACAAAATTTAATTAAGTGCCAATCACCCATATAACCCACTAAACCAGTGTTTTAAAATATTTATCTAAACTCAAACTTCCATTGCTTTATTAGTGTTGAATATCAAGTGTTTACAGATCTAATCAAACGTGGTTAATGTGACAATGAATGGGAAATACACCTGTTTGATGTTCTACACCATTAATTATAGAACATTAGATTATAAGAGGTTAAGTGATGCAACTAAAGTATTTGTTAGTCGTGAAGTAAGCGAGTAAAGTTGTGTCTCGGATAATTTAGACTTTTAAAGTACAAATGTAATTCGCATTGTTTTTTTATTATACAAACATTTGTAAACACCGTTTACTATAATTACATTTGTACCCGAAGTTGTATATGAAGCTATGTTACAAATGACAATCGGGCCTAATTACATCTGTACACATATCGGTTGGAGGTTAATTGACAGACGTAACAAGTTGCTTGGTTACAGATTTGAATTTACATTTATTAATATTACCGTACGGTCAATAGATATTTGTAAATAGCTTCCTTTAAGTATTAAAAGAAATTCATTGGTATTATGAAAGAACGCATTGAAGCCATTATTCAGCACGAACGCCTGACTCCATCGCAATTTGCCGACACGATAGGTGTGCAGCGATCCGGTGTTTCACATATATTGTCCGGCAGGAATAAGCCCAGTGTGGACTTTTTAAATAAACTATTATCCCGCTTTCCTCATTTCAGTGGCGATTGGTTAATAACCGGTCATGGACAAATGCTTGCCGGCACAGCTTCTACAAACTTAAATAATGAGCAGTTAAGTTTGGATATAAAACAGGCAGATAAGCCGAAAACGAGCTTTAAAATGCCTAAAAAAGAGCTGAAAGAAGAAGTGCCTGTCCAATATGAAAGCAAACAGGAACAAAAGCCCTTGCTGAATGTTCCTCCTTTAATACCCGGTGGTGACAAGCCCATCGAGCGCATCATTGTTTTTTATAAGGATAAGAGTTTTAGCGATTACCGTCCGGAATAAGTCATCTTAGGTGCCTTAATTGCCTTTATATTGGCTAAAATGTATCGTATGCAGAAACATAGAGGTTTTATTAAGCTTAGGGCTAGTTACTGGTATGGTGATTTCCTTTGAACAAAGTCGGGAATTCTTCTGATAAACCACTTTTTTTGGTATCTTTGTCCAATTTTGAGCAGTTTACAACTGTAAACAGCAGTGAATTGTATTTGTACTATTAATTGTTAACAAGATACATGAAGAAATACATCGACGATTTTAAGGTCATTAAAAATGAACGCTTAAACAACGAGTATGTTATCCTCACCCTTAAACATCCGGCAGAATTGCCTGAAATGTTACCTGGTCAGTTTGTTGAAGTCAGGGTAGACAATGGTCCTAATACCTTTCTTAGGCGCCCAATTTCGATCCACGATGCAGATCCGGACAACAACACCATGAAACTCTTGGTTCAGGAGATTGGCGAAGGCACCCGTTTAATGGGACAGTTAAAGGAAGGTGACATTTGTAACCTGGTGTATCCGCTGGGTAATTCCTTTTCTTTACCTGATAAGCCTCGTGTTCTTTTGGTTGGCGGCGGTTGTGGTATCGCACCCTTATTGCTGATGGGACGTCACCTGAAAGCCAATGGTATCGAACCTCGTTTTTTGCTGGGAGCCCGTAGTGCAGAAGGATTAATTGCACTGGAGGACTTTAGATCGGTAGGTGAAGTGTTTACCACTACCGAAGATGGTTCGGAGGGTACCAAGGGTTATGTGATCCATCACCCGATTATGCGCACCCATGAACCGGAAATCGATATGATTTATACCTGTGGTCCGGAAGCCATGATGAAGGTGGTGGCCAAATATGCCAAGAATCACGGCATAAAATGTGAGGTGTCGCTGGAAAACCATATGGCTTGTGGTTTTGGCGCTTGTTTATGCTGTGTGGCAGATACGTTAAATGGCCATAAATGTACTTGTACAGATGGTCCGGTGTTTGATTCAACTTATTTAAAATGGTAGACTTAACGATAGATTTAAACGGATTAACGCTTAAAAATCCGGTGATGACGGCCTCGGGGACCTTTGGTTACGGTGAGGAATTTATGGACTTTTTTGATATCAGTCGCCTAGGTGGCGTGCTGGTAAAGGGAACGACGCTGGAGCACCGCGAAGGTAATGCCTATCCGCGCATGGCTGAAACGCCCCAGGGAATGCTAAATGCTGTTGGCCTGCAGAATAAAGGGGTGCATTACTTTGCCGAGCATATTTATCCCCGCATCAAGAATTATCAGACCCATATGCTTGTAAATGTGTCAGGATCAACCATTGAGGATTACATAAAAACAGCCGAGGTGGTTAATGATTTGGATCGGATCCCGGGCATTGAACTGAATATCTCTTGTCCGAACGTAAAAGAAGGCGGTATGGCATTTGGTACCAGTTGTCCTTCGGCAGCGGCTGTAGTGGAGGCTGTCAAAAAGGTGTATAAGAAGCACCTGATGGTAAAATTATCGCCTAACGTAACCAATATAGCAGAAATTGGCGCTGCTGTTGAAGCGGCAGGAGCCGATTCGATTTCACTGATTAACACGCTCTTGGGCATGGCTATAGATGCCAAAACACGTAAGCCGATCTTGTCAACCATTACAGGGGGCTTATCCGGTCCGGCTGTGAAACCGGTGGCTTTACGAATGGTTTGGCAGGTGGCTCAGGCCGTTAATGTACCGGTGGTAGGTATGGGTGGCATCATGAATACCATGGATGCTGTTGAGTTTATGCTGGCTGGTGCTTCGGCCATACAGGTTGGTACAGCTAACTTTATTGATCCTTGTGTGACCGCTAAAATTGTGGATGGATTGGAGAGTTATTGCCAGGAGAATGGCTTTGATAAGGTTAGTGACCTGGTTGGTGCCATGGAAGTTTAGTAAGCTTAATTAATTACAATATATGAGCTCGCTTTTTGGCGGGCTTTTTCTTTATATTTTTAGTTTACATCTGTAGTATACAATTGTAAATTGTTGTTTAATCCTAGGTGTATTACAAATGTAGCATAGTGATTATCTACTGAATGTCATTTAGTTATGTCATTAATCTAGTGCAGTATACCTTTGTTAATTTCTTAGTTGAAAGGATATAAACCGATTAACTTCGGATAATTAGTAAAATGGGTGAACATGTGTTTTGCAATTTATTTGCTATAACATCAAGTTATACTAATTGAAGTTAAGATGATTAATGCTTGTAACAATGCTTAATTGCCATTACTGTACTGATAGATGGATACAATCGTATTGGATTTAGTACATTAACAACTTGTTTTAAGACTTTAAAATGAGGTTCTGTCGGGTCTTTTTATGGACATAAACAGCAACTATATGGTGCTGAAATCGATTTGTTTTTTCTTTACAGACTGTGTAAAATTTATGCCTAGACCCAGAATTTGGATGTGATCCATGATCTTGGCTATGAATAAAAGAAGATTCTGTATACGAAAAAAGCCCCGTAAAACGAGGCTTTTTGTGGTGACTCAGCAGGGATTCGAACCCTGGACCCACGCCTTAAAAGGGCGTTGCTCTACCAGCTGAGCTACTGAGTCATCCTTTTTGCTTTTGCGCTTGCAAATATAGAGCATGTGTGCCATATACGCAAATTTTACTTTCGAATTAGGCACTTTTTTTCAGTAGAAAAACAGCAAGTTTTTTAGCTACTGATGCTTAAGCGCTGATTATTTTTTGCAATTAGATTAATCACTGGCTTAAAATACTGGCGGATGGTCATCCAACGCTGCGGATATTGCTCAAATAACTGTAAAATCCGAACCTTATTTTTGCGTAAAGCATCCGATATGGCGGGTGCCGTAATGGGTTTTAACATCGATGCACCCACATCTGCGCTGGTGATGGGCATACCTTCCTGATATAAGCGATCGGCTGCTTCTTCCAGGCGATCCAGTAACAGCATGGTCTTATTTTGACGACTTACCGGCTGTTGTTCCTTTACAGTGCTCACTTCCGCTCTTGGTACGGAAGGAAGACTGATATAGGCTTGTTCTATGATCAGCTCATCTCCTGGTGTATATGGTAATAGGTTACAAATGTAATCAATACAATTGTCAATTGCTGACTTAATCCGATCATATGAGGCATTGCTGGTCAATATAAATTCTTCAGCTTTCTCCGACATAACATAATTAAGCCCGTCTCTCTCACTTAATTTAAGAAGGTACGAATCTAACCAAAGTTTTTTCCAATCAGAAAATTCCTCTTGCTGCTTGTTTACATCCAACTGTCTGGCTTCAAGAATGTTTTTCGTCTGCTGGCGAAAGGTATTTTCTTTGATTTTAGAAGCCTGAAAATTATTTAATGTGATTTCAGCGAAACGACTGGCCATATTTCCAATAATAGCTTTATGGCTCGTCTCTATTTGTGTTTTGTTGTCGCTAATGCCAAAATTACTGCAGTCGTTTCTGAAAAATAAATACGATAAAATGCACGATTGTTTGACCTGACTTCTGATCAGCAAAACCAAATATTGTGCTTCAGAAAACAAATCCAACTGCGATATACTTAAGTGATTCTGCCGAATAAATGGTAAATGTTCAGGGCGCAACCATTGATAAGCTACTTTTTCAGCACTAAGTTCCCTCAGTTTTGGCATCATTTCATCGCCCAGGGCCATTGGCATGTATGCATGCTGATACTGACGGTTCCATTCCATGGCTTCAAAGCTTTGTGGCTGAGCATCGTTTGCGTAAAAAGTAATAACCCGGTCGAGGCCATTCAAATACAGTTGCCACTGCTCCAACAAAAAGATGGCAGGGTGCTGCTGATACTGTATTTTATTCGGGTTATTCATCTGATTACTTAATTAAGCAAATTTACAAAAATTAAGTAAAAAATTAAGTGAATAATTAAGTAAAGCTTCGGCGTAAGCAATTAATTAAGTCGTACAAACTGCTTAATAAGTTTATAAATTACTGTAAATGAGTTGATATTTGTGTAATTGAAGTGATCAAATCAAAAATCACTTCAGCACTTTAATTATTCCTTTCACTTAAATTATTAAGCAATGGCAGCAAAGTATTACCGATTTATCGATGTTTTAGCCGAATGGTTTATGCAGTTATTTTTTGACCCTGCCTATCACGCCATCAACAAGAATGATGATGCTGAGTCTAATAATACAAGCAAGTTGGCAACTGGACTGCAACAAGTTAAAAAAGCCAGTGTTGGTGTGTTTAGGCGATTGAAAGCAAAAAAAAACAAGGGTATTAAGTTTCAAAAGCCGGCTATTAATTTAGCCTTCCACGAATTGATAAATTTCGTAGCCTTGTTGTTTCGTCAGCGTTTGTGGTTACAAGTACAGTATCTGCATTAAAAAAAAGAGTCATTAACCGAAGGCCAATGACTCTCTGATTTTTTAATGATTTAATTTATTAATTAAAAATCTCCTGTTCACCAATATAGCCCTCCTGAATTACCGTCATTTTGATGTTTTGACTGTTTACCACGCTGGCCTCAAGAAGAATTGCTGGAACCAGGCGTTTCCCGTTATTAACAGTCAGATGCATGTTGGAAGGGGCTTCTCCATCCGATATCTTTATGGCGGCATTAGCAGCAGCATAAGCCAGCATTTCGATGGGTTTATAGATGGTAATGGTTTGATTACCGGCAACAATGTTTCGTACAGCCTGTAAATCAGCATCCTGTCCGGCCAATAAAACAGTACCTTCTTTTTGGTGTTCTTTAAGGGCTGCAATGGCACCCGAGGCAAGTACATCATTTCCGCAGATAATGGCATCCACTTCATTTTTATCCTTGAGGTATTGACTTAAAATCCGGTAGGCTTCGTCGGGCAGCCAGAATTCACTGAATTCGTCCAGCACCACATTAACATCTCCCTTATCAATGAGGGGTTGTAATACATTCATCCAGCCCAGGTGCAGCAGGTATGCATTGTAATCGCTGGTGGGACCGCTGATGAGCACATAATTACCCTTGGGACTGATCTTGGTCAGATAGTCGGCTTGTAATTCACCAATGTGAATATTATCCGTCGACACGTAATAATCAAGGTTGCAATCTTTTATTAGTCGGTCATAGGAAATAACAGGCACATAATGTTTGTGGGCCAGTTTAACTATCTCGCCGGCTTTCTCCGAATCCACAGGAACAACCACCAGTACATCGATGTCTTCATCAAGCAGTTTTTTGGCCTGTTCAAGTTGTTTGGCAGGATCCGACTCGGCTACTTCCACATAAGGAATACCACCCAGTTCATTCACTTTTTGTTCAAACAGGGCTTTATCTTTATTCCAGCGCTCAATTTCAAGGCTGTCCATCAGAAATCCGATTTTTGGTTTTGTATTGCACGAACTCAAGACGAACAAGAGGATTAAACAGACAAGGCTAACATGCTTAAAGGCTGAAAGCAACATCGGTTTTGAAGGAGCAAATACATAGAAAAAACGATGGGCACCGTTTACATTTCTTTGAGGTGCGTCAAGGCTATTTGATGCACCGGTTGATGTTTTGGCGATTCTTTTCATACCGGATATTTTTGAGGTGCGTAATTTTGTTATTTAATTTACAAAAAATGAACAGCAAAGTAAAGTGCTGTAAGGACAGATATGCATTAATTAAATAAGAGGATATGATTATTGAAGGGAAACATTACAGAACGGTTTGGTTTGATCAGGATACAAATGTGGTATCGATGATAAACCAGATAAAACTTCCTTTTGAATTTGAGATAGTACATTTTAGCGATTATCGTCAAACGGCGGAAGCGATCCGTAACATGACGGTAAGAGGGGCTGGTGCCATTGGAGCCACGGCAGGTTATGCTATGGCACAGGCTTTTGTGGAGACGGAAGATTGGGAGTTACGGCAGGAGGCCCGTGACTTTATCGAAAATACCCGACCAACGGCTGTCAATCTTTTTTATGCCACGGCCAAGGTGTTCGAAGCCGGTCGTGCAAGTGTAAGCGAGGCCATTGGCATGGCTCAAATGATTGCCGATGAAGATGCAGACGGTTGTCAGCGTATTGGGGAATATGGAAATACACTGATTCAGCACAAACAGCGCATTTTGACACATTGCAATGCCGGCTGGCTGGCTTTTGTTGATTACGGTTCGGCTTTATCACCAGTTTACGCCGCACACAATGCTGGCAAGCAGCCTTTCGTATATGTTGATGAAACCCGTCCACGGGGACAAGGTGCCCGACTCACAGCTTATGAACTCTTTCAAAATGAGGTTGAACACCGGATTATTGCCGATAATGCAGCCGCCTTTTACATGGCGAAAGGAGACATAAACATGGTGATAACCGGGGCTGATCGCATTACCGCCAATGGTGATGTAGCCAATAAAATCGGAACGATGGAGAAAGCCATTCTGGCCAAGGAGTTTGGTATCCCATTTTATGTGGCTGCTCCCTTCAGTACCATCGATTTTGCTATGGAAAGTGGCGCTTTAATTCCCATTGAGGAAAGGGATGATGAAGAATTGCTGTACCACGAAGGGCCGGATGAGCAAAATACCATTCACAAAGTACGTATGGCTTCACCCGGCTCGTTGGGTCTGAACCCGGCTTTTGACGTAACACCGGCCAAATACATCAAGGCTTTTATTACCGACAAAGGTATTCTTAAACCAGATGAATTGAAACAATTTCAATAATGCAGGTGATAAATCAACCATTTTACAAGCTTTAAAACTTCAAATTGATTAAAAAATAGGGATATATAATTTTGATTTAAATTATATATCCCTATTTTTGTAATGAATTAACTCATTCGAGACCGATTATTGATGATTAACATTACTACAAATACTACCATTTTAACTACCACAACCCCTTGGGGGGTATAGTATTTTCATATCATCAGGTCAAATCATTATTGTATTTATTCAAGTCACATACAGTTGAAGCAACTGTAGATTGACTGTTTTTCTAAAATTGATTAATCAAAAATCTATAAAGGGTTTTAGCATCTTATCCTGAATATTGATGAAACAAGTTCTTTAAGATTTAGAAAAATATTAAGCTTATGAAAGTGTTAAAATTTGGTGGAACTTCCATGGGAAGCGCCGAAGCCATCTTAAGAGTTAAAAATATTATTGAAAGCTTAAACACACCTGCTGTTGTAGTGGTATCGGCCGTGGGTGGGATCACGGATAAGCTTGTAATGGCTTCAGATCAGGCTCTCAAGGCAGCGACTTATCAAAGCATTATTAAAGAAGTAGAAGTCAAACACGACTCCATTATAAAAGAATTGTTTGCTCTTGAACAGGCCAGACAAGTTAGTGATAAAAGCCAGTCGGTTTGGAAAGAGTTAATGCAGGTGTTAACCGGTGTTAGTCTGACTGGCGAATTAAGTACTAAAAGTTACGATACCATCGTTGGTTGTGGAGAGCGCTTATCATCTATTATTTTGAGTGAATTGATGGAGGATGCTCAGTTATATGACAGTCGTGCTTTTATAAAAACCGAATTAAACGGTCGCGGTCACCACGTTAAGTTTAATGAAACCATGCAGGCCATTGGTGAATTAAAATATGCTTTGGGTCCGATTAATATTTTTCCAGGTTTTATTGCCTCTAACGAAAATGGAGATAACACTACTTTAGGTCGCGGTGGTTCCGATTATTCAGCCGCCCTGTTAGCTGCCGGCCTGGAGGCTGAGATTCTGGAAATATGGACCGATGTGGATGGTTTTATGTCGGCCGATCCAAAGGTTATAAAACGGGCACACTGCATTGAGCAACTGAGTTATGCCGAGGCTATGGAACTTTCGCACTTTGGAGCTAAAGTAATTTACCCGCCAACCATAATTCCGGTTTTGCAAAAGCAAATACCAACGAAAATCAAAAATACCTTTAATCCGGAGGCTCCCGGTACTTTGATTGATCAGCAAAAAGATGTCAATCAGAAAGTAAAGGGTTTATCATCCATCAAAGATGTGTCGCTTCTGACCTTACAGGGCAATGGCATGATTGGCATTTCAGGTATTTCCATGCGCATGTTTAGTGCTCTTGCCAAACAGGACATTAATGTGGTTTTGATTTCACAAGCTTCCAGCGAAAGCAGCATTAGTGTAGTCATTGCTTCTTCAGATGCCGAAATGGCGCGTCTGGCTTTGATCAAGGAATTTGATAAAGAAATTGCCCGTCAGGAAATTAACGGAGTCGTGGCCGAAGCGGATATGGCTGTGGTGGCCATTGTAGGTGAAGGCATGAAGCAGGCTTCTGGTGTTTCTGGTCAGCTCTTTAATGTGATTGGTCGCAACGGGATTAATATTTATGCCATTGCCCAGGGAGCATCTGAACTAAATATTTCGTTTGTAATTCATGAGAAAAACCTGCGGAAGACTCTAAACGTAGTTCACGAAGTATTCTTCCTGAGTCAATACCAGGCCATTCACCTTTACCAGGTGGGAGTTGGAACAGTCGGCAAAAATCTTATGAAAAAGATTGCCCGTCAATCAGAGCGTTTACTCAAGACAGAGCACCTTAGCATTCGGCTGGCAGGATTAGCCAACTCTCGTAAAATGCTCTTTAACGATCGTGGACTTGATCCTCTAAATGCAATCGGATCATTGCAGGAGGGAAATGATGGTGATATCCAGAAGTTTGTAGAACAAATTATTGCCAATAATCATTCCAACAGTGTTTTTGTCGATTGTACTGCCAGTGCCCAGGTAGCTGAACTGTACCAGCGTTTGCTTGAAAATAACATATCGGTAGTCAGTGCCAATAAAATTGCTGGTTCATCGGCTTATAGTCGCTACCAAAAATTGAAACAGACAGCACGCAATAAAGGTGTAAAATATTTATTCGAGACCAATGTGGGAGCCGGTTTGCCCATTATCAATACCATTAATAATATGGTGCAAAGTGGTGATCGCATCCTTCAATTGGAAGCAGTCTTATCCGGAACACTTAATTACATTGTGAATAATGTAAGTGCCGAAAAGCCCTTATCGGAGGTGGTGTTGGAAGCCATGCAAAAGGGCTACAGCGAACCTGATCCGCGCATCGATCTGAAGGGCACCGATGTTTTGCGAAAGCTTCTGATTCTTGCACGTGAGAGCGATTATGCTTTGGAAGAACACCATGTTGATATTGAGGCTTTTGTGCCCGATGAGTTCTTTACAGATGAGGCGGTGGATGCCTTTATGGCAAGGCTGAAAAGTTACGATCCCATTTTTGAAGCCAAACGCCTGGAGGCCGAAAACAAAGGGAAAGTACTGCGTTATACTGCTTCTTTAAAAGGCGGAAAAGCTCAGGTGGGCTTTGTAGAAGTGGGAGCAGAGCATGCTTTTTATAATCTGGCGGATAGTAACAACAAGGTGATTTTGCGTTCCGATTATTATTACGATCATCCCATGGAAATTAAAGGCTATGGTGCCGGGGCCGATGTGACGGCTGCTGGTGTTTTTGCCGATATTATAAAAGTTGTAAACCTTTAACCTTATATTACCTGTGGAAATCAGAAATGCTTTAAGGTAATTATTATTTTATCTTGAAAGCTTTTTGAGGGTCCACATCCGTTTTAGACGGACAAGTAATAAAAATAAACAATAGACGATGAAATATCTAGTTATACTGGCTGATGGTTTTGCCGATGAACCCATTGCACGTTTAAACGGACAAACACCAATGATGGCAGCTCAAACACCTAATATTGATAAACTTTGTCAAATGTCGCAATGCGGCTATTTAAAAACGGTGCCTGATTCCTTGCATCCCGGCAGTGAGGTAGCGAATATGACCATCATGGGTTACGATGCAGAAAAGTATTACCAGGGACGTGGGGTACTTGAGGCAGCTGCCTTGGGCATTGATATTGAAGCTTCGGATTTGGTATTTCGCTGTAACCTGGTGAGTGTTGAGCAGGCAAAGTTGTTAAACCATTCGGCCGGCCATATTACAACTGATGAAGCACAGGAGTTAATTGATAGTTTGAATGAACAGCTGGGCGATGAGCGGGTTCGCTTTTACACAGGCGTGAGCTATCGTCATGTTATGGTTATCAAAGGGGGCGATACTGGCGTAAATTGTACGCCACCTCACGATGTGCCGGGCGAATATGTTGAAACAGTGCTGCCAAAACCGATGGAAAGCAATGATACAGTTAAACTTCTTCGTCAATTGATGTTTGCTTCCAACGAGTTGCTGAGTAACCATCCCGTTAATGTTAAACGAAAAAACAAGGGACAGGCCCAAGCCAATATGATATGGCCCTGGTCGCCGGGTTTTAAACCAGCCATGCCCAGCTTGAAAGAGTTGTATGATCTTGAAAAAGGGGTGGTCATTTCGGCCGTCGATTTAATTCATGGCCTGGGCAAACTGGGAGGCCTTCAATCGATTTTTGTTGATGGTGCCACCGGATTATACGATACCAATTATGCGGGAAAAGCACAGGCAGCCATTAAAGCGCTGGATGATAATGAATACGTATTCCTGCACATTGAAGCACCGGATGAAGCTGGTCATGAGGGAGATGTTGAATTAAAAATCAAAACCCTGGAAGACATTGATCAGAAGGTTGTAAAGCCTGTTTTAGAACATTTGGCTTCAGATCCAGAGACATTCAGCATTGCCTTTTTGCCCGATCACCCAACCCCTTGTGAGAAACGCACCCACACGCGTGATCATGTACCTTTTATGATACACCGGCCGGGTGTTGCTGCCGATGCGGTTGATGTTTACAACGAAACTTCGGTTAAGAAGGGAGCATATGGTTTTGTTGACCAGACTGATTTTATGAAATTGTTTTTATCCGGAAAGAAATAACTATGCAATATTACAGTACAAATAACAAGGACCTGAAAAGCGATTTGAAAAACGCCGTTATTAATGGTCTGGCAGCAGATAAAGGTTTGTTTATGCCGGAATCGATCCCGGTTTTAGCACCAGACTTCTGGGAGGCTCTGCCAAATATGTCCCTGGGGGAAATCGGTTTTGAAACATTGAAGCATTTCTTTTGTCCGGAAATAGAGGAGGAAGATTTCAAACAATTAACGACTGAAGCATTTAACTTCCCTACGCCCTTGGTAAAGGTGGATGAGCAGGTATCGGCTTTGGAGTTGTTTCATGGTCCAACTTTGGCTTTTAAAGATATCGGTGCACGTTTTCTGGCACGTGTAATGGCACGTTTCACAAAAGATTACGGACAGGATATTAATGTACTGGTAGCAACTTCAGGCGATACCGGCAGTGCGGTGGCCAATGGTTTCCTGAACGTTGATGGCGTTAATGTTTTTGTACTTTATCCCAAAGGGTTGGTATCGGATGTGCAGGAAAAGCAATTTACAACATTGGGTAATAATATCACTGCCATTGAGGCGGACGGGACTTTTGACGATTGCCAGCGATTGGTAAAAACTGCTTTTATGGATGATGAGCTAAAGGAGAAAATCACCCTCACGTCGGCCAACTCCATTAATCTGGCACGTTTTTTACCCCAGATGGTTTATTATTTCTCAGCTTATGCACAGGCTGTCAAGCAAGGCAAGAATGAGATTGTGATCTGTGTTCCCAGTGGCAATTTCGGTAATTTGACTGCCGGATTAATTGCCCACAAAATGGGCTTGCCAATCAAGCGTTTTGTTGCGGCCACCAACCTTAATGCCATTGTACCTGAATACCTTCGTAATGGCATTTATGAGCCCAAACCAAGTATCGCCACGCCAGCCAATGCCATGGATGTAGGTGACCCGAGCAACTTCGTAAGGATACAGGAACTTTTTACACATAGATTAGATGCCATTACCAAGCTAATTGAAGGTATTTCAGTTGGGAATGAAGCTATATTCAAAACCATCAAAACCACTTATGAAACAAATAATTACGTACTGGATCCACACGGGGCTATCGGCCGCCATGCCTTAAGCAGTCTACTTCAGGAGGGAGAAAGTGGCATATTTCTTGCTACTGCACATCCGGCTAAGTTTCCCGAAACAGTTGAAAAAATCATTGGAAAAAAAGTGGAACAGCCAGCGCGTTTAAAAGCTTTCCTCAACGGAGTGAAGCAGGTAGAGAGCTCATCTAAACATTATGAAGATTTAGTGAAGGTCCTGTTAAAACAGGCACTCTGACGGTGTTTTCTTAAAAAATAATTAGATTTCTTAATATTTTTTTAAAAAAAAACTATTTTTACGGCCATTGGAGTGAATTGTATGAATTTTAAATAAGATTAAAAGAGTATTGTTATGAAGTATTTAGCGACTTTATCCCTTGTGTTATTGATGTCTTTAGGAGCTATAGCTCAGGAAGAAAGTGCAGCAGAATTGAAAAATCAGGGGAATGAAGCATTAAGAGCAAAGAATCACAAACTGGCACTTGAGTGTTTTGAAAAAGCAATTGCAGCCTGGGGTGAAGAAGAAATGGATGCTGCCATGGTGTACAACACAGCGACTTGTGCCCGTAAAATCAAAAACTATGAAAAGGCTCAAAAATATTATGAAGAGTCTAAAAAATTAGGTTATAAAGCCGATGTTTCTACCTATTACACCGCTTCGTCATTAAAGAGCATGGGTAAGAAAGAAGAAATGGAAAAAGTGCTACTGGCAGGTATCGAAGAATATGGTACAAGCAAGTATGTTGGCCACATGAAAAAAATGTTGGCTGGTTACTACGTGAAAGAAAGTAACTCACGCTATGTGAAAGGTCAGGAAATTTTAAATACGCGTGTTGATGGTAACCGCGATCAGTGGGATGCTATTAAAGCAAAAGCTAAAGTGGTATTGGATGAAGCAACTGGTTTTGCTAAAAAAGCTTTAGAATTAGATGCTACCAACAAAAATGCACAAGCTATTTTAACTGGTATCGAGAATTTCTTGAAGAGCTAATTCCGAGAATTAAAGATATTTAAAAGCGACTGGTTGATTCCGGTCGCTTTTTTTATGCATTTTTTTTTGAAAAAAGGCCGCTCTTTTGGCTTCACACATTATTTTTGCAGGCAAACCCCTAAAAACAAGTAAAACATGAAACATTTAATTGGAGCAATGATGCTCTTGATTATTGGTGGTCTTTCAATGCAGGCTCAAAATGCCGATGTGTTGAAAAGTGATGCCATCATGCAGGAAAGTCGTATGCAATACCTTGCTGCGGCCGAATTATACGAAAAGGCCGCTCTTTTGTACGAAGCGGATAATAAAGCCGATGCTTTCTCATTTTATAAAGCTGGTCAGAACTTCGCGAAAGCCAAGAAGTTTGATAGAAGTTTATCCATGCTGGAAAAAGCCAGAAGCAATGGTTATGATGAAGGTGAACTGTATTTGACATATGGTGATACCTATGCCGGCTTGAAGAAATTTGCTGAAGCGGAAGCTGAGCTGAAAAAAGGCTTGGAAAAATCCCCCGCTCAAAAAGCAGAGTTTACCAAAAAACTGGGTTATTTATTCTTCAACTCAGGACAATATGAAAAGGCAGTGGCCAGTTTAACAGAAGCAATCGGGCAGGAGCCGGGTAATTACACTTACCATTATTTGTTGGGCTCATCGTACGAACGCCTTAAAAAGTATAAAGAGGCCATGGTTTCGTTGGAAAAAGTGCTGGAGCTGAAACCCAATCACAAAAACAGCATTAAGAAATTGGGCGTTATCAACTTTAAGCTGACGGATTATTCGTATACCAAGGAAACAAAACGGTATGAGGCGATGAAGAACCCTAGTCGTGTAGATTACCATAATTCAACGAAAAAGTTGGAGCAAATCGCCCAAGGGTATAAAAAGGCTTTGCCTTATCTTGAAAAAGCACATGAGATCTCACCTAAGGATAAGGCAATTATCAGCTGTTTAAGCGTTGCTTATCGCCGAATGAAGATGGATGCAAAAGCAGCACAAATGTCTGCCTTGCTGAAGTAAGAGAGAAGATTTTAAGATCGATTATAAGTTTACAAAAAAAAGCTGCCTGATGGGCAGCTTTTTTTGTATCTCAATCTTCCATATTATTCTTTCTTGGAAAGTTGTACGATTTCAGTTGTAATCTTTTCCTCTTTCTTGTCAAAATCAACTTTAATCACATCGCCTTCCGATACCGAAGCCTGAATAATGACCTCAGCCATTTCGTCTTCCAGGTACTTCTGAATGGCACGCTTTAACGGACGGGCACCATATTGTACATCGTATCCTTTGGAGGCAATAAAATCTTTCGCGTCGTTGGATAATTCAAGTTTGTACCCCAAACTTTCAACACGTGCGTATAAACCGGTTAATTCAATATCGATGATTTTATGAATGTCTTCTTTCTCCAGATTATTGAAAATTATCACATCGTCAATGCGGTTAATAAATTCCGGAGCAAAGGCTTTTTTGAGTGCTTTTTCAATTACGCCTTTGGCATGATCCTGATCCGAAATACTGCTCTTAGGTGTAAACCCAACACCACGACCAAAGTCTTTCAGTTCTCGTGTACCAATGTTTGAGGTCATGATAATAATGGTGTTCTTAAAGTCCACTTTTCGACCCAAACTATCGGTCAAACGACCTTCATCCAGCACCTGAAGCAGCAAATTAAACACGTCAGGGTGGGCTTTCTCAATTTCATCTAAAAGCACCACTGCATAAGGGCGACGGCGTACCTTTTCGGTTAGTTGACCCCCCTCTTCGTACCCCACATATCCCGGAGGTGCTCCAACCAATCGCGACACTGAGAATTTCTCCATGTATTCGCTCATGTCGATGCGAATTAAGGCATCAGTTGTATCGAAAAGATACTTGGCAAGCACTTTTGCCAGGTGTGTTTTTCCAACACCGGTAGGTCCTAAAAATACAAAGGAACCAATCGGGCGATTTGGATCTTTTAGTCCGGCTCGGTTACGCTGAATGGCTTTTACTATTTTTTCAATGGCCTTGTTCTGGCCAATGACAGTGCCGTTAAGTTCTTTGCCCATTTTTAATAAACGGAAGCCTTCGGCCTGAGCCACGCGTTGCACCGGAATGCCTGTCATCATGGCAACTACTTCTGCCACTTTTTCAGCATCCACACTTTCGCGGTGTTGCAATAATTCTTCTTCCCATTTTGCTTTGGCTGTTTCCAGCTCTTCCAGCATGTTCTTTTCCTTATCGCGGAAGCTGGCAGCCAATTCAAAATTCTGAGCTTTTACAGCTTTGATTTTGTTCTCCTTGATGTCATCGATTTCATTTTCGATCTTCAAAATCGTCTCCGGCACAACAATATTTGAAATATGCACACGCGAACCAGCTTCGTCAAGGGCATCAATGGCTTTATCCGGCAAATGACGATCTGAAATATAACGCTCCGTCAGTTTTACACAAGCCTCCACAGCTTCTGATGTATAGCTTACGTTGTGGTGATCTTCGTATTTCTCACGGATATTATTCAGAATTTCAACCGTTTCGTTAATGGAGGTAGGTTCCACCATTACTTTTTGGAAACGACGTTCAAGGGCGCCATCTTTTTCAATGTGTTGACGGTATTCATCCAGGGTAGTGGCTCCAATACATTGTATCTCACCACGTGCCAGGGCAGGCTTCAGCATGTTGGCAGCATCCAGCGATCCGGTTGCACCACCGGCGCCTACAATCGTATGTATCTCATCGATAAACAAGATGATATTCGGATTGCGGCTTAACTCATTCAGAATAGCTTTCATACGCTCTTCGAACTGTCCACGGTATTTTGTACCGGCCACTATAGAAGCTAAATCAAGAGTAACCACGCGTTTATCAAAAAGTACCCGAGATACTTTTTTCTCGATAATACGTAAGGCCAGGCCTTCGGCAATAGCGGATTTACCAACGCCGGGTTCCCCGATTAAAATTGGGTTGTTTTTCTTGCGGCGACTAAGTATTTGGGCCAGACGCTCAATTTCCTTCTCACGACCTACAATCGGATCGAGGCGGTTTTCTTCAGCAGCTTTGGTAATGTCGATACCAAAGTTATCCAGCACGGGCGTGTCGGAACCTGATTTTGAGCTGGATTTACTTCCTTCCGAAGAACCAGATCCCGAACCGGAACCTGAAAATGGGCTATCCTGATCATCATCTTCCGGATAATCGGCTTTAGCCAAAGGAAGTTCACTGTTTAATAAGTCTTTAACCTTTCGGTAGTCAATATTTTCTTCTGCCATAATTTCACAAATTATGCTGCTTTTTTCTTTCAGCAGCGCGATTAATAAATGGCCTGTATTAATTCGATCACTGCGTAAGGCTTTGGCTTCGAGATGAACCAGCTTTAGCACCCGCTCAGCGGACTGGAGTAGTGGTAAGTTATCGCTCTGAACAGCCTGTGGCTCCTTCAGGTGTTGCTCGATTGCCTGCTTAATGCGGGGCAAATCGGCATCCAGTCGGTGTAGCACTTCAATAGCCATGCCTTCACCTTCACGAAGAATCCCCAGCAACAAATGCTCGGGCGAGATAAATTGATTACCTAATCGCTCAGCTTCTTCCTTACTGTATGATATCACGTCTTTAATACGTGGCGAAAAGTTTAGATCCATATAACGTTTTAAATCTTATAGTACATAACAAGTCGGTTAGCCTCTTGTTTACCTGTCTAACCGAAATTTTTCAGACAAGAACCGTGCAAAAAGTCAATTTTTGCTATCATTACAAAAACAACTGACAATAGTGCAGGTAATATCTCAATGGTTGAATTTAGATAATCTTGCGTCAATTATCAAAAAATGTTGTTAACAATCCGATTAATCTGCATGCTTTATTCTTGTTGATAAATTGTGTGATCAATCGTTTTTTCATGTAATTGAAATTACTTAAATTAGTGCGTTCAAAAAATGGCTCCTAAAAAGCCATTTTTTATTGTTAGGGAATATATAAAACAAACTCATAAATGACTGACGGAGAAAAAATAATTAAAATCAATATTGAGGAAGAAATGAAGTCAGCCTACATCGATTATTCGATGTCGGTAATCGTTTCACGTGCCTTACCTGATGTTCGAGATGGTATGAAGCCCGTACACCGCCGTGTTTTATATGGTATGAGTGAACTGGGTTTGGCCGCTAATAAGCCTTACAAAAAGTCGGCAAGGATCGTAGGAGAGGTGCTGGGTAAATTTCACCCACACGGTGATTCTTCTGTGTATTTTGCCATGGTGCGTATGGCACAGGAGTGGTCGTTGCGTTATCCTTTAGTTGATGGACAAGGAAACTTTGGTTCGGTTGATGGTGATAGCCCGGCTGCCATGCGTTATACTGAGGCCCGCCTGAATAAGTTGGCTGAAGAAATGTTGGTGGATATCGAGAAAAACACCGTTGATTTTCAGTTGAACTTCGATGATTCGATCAAAGAACCAACGGTACTGCCTACACGTATACCCAACCTGTTGGTAAACGGTGCTTCGGGTATTGCAGTTGGTATGGCAACCAATATGCCTCCGCATAACCTGAGCGATACCATTGATGCCACCATCGCTTACATCGATAATAATGAAATAGAAATTGATCAGTTAATTGATATTATCAAGGCACCTGATTTCCCAACGGGTGGTTCTATTTATGGCTACCAGGGAGTAAAAGATGCCTTCCATACCGGTAAAGGACGCGTAGTTATTCGTGCCAAAACTGATATTGAAATGGAAAGCAATGGACGTGAGAAATTGATTATCACCGAAATTCCTTACCTGGTTAACAAGGCCGAGCTGATTATGAAAATCGCTGACCTGGTTAATGATAAAAAGATTGATGGTATTTCCAATGTTAACGACGAGTCGGATCGTCAGGGAATGCGCATCGTTATTGACCTTAAAAAGGATGCAATTGCCAATGTGGTGTTGAACCACCTATATAAGTATACGGCTATGCAAACTTCATTTGGGGTAAATAACATTGCATTGGTTAACGGCCGTCCTCAATTATTAAACCTTAAAGGTTTGATTAAGTGCTTCGTCGAGCACCGTCATGATGTGGTGACGCGTCGTACGCAATACGAATTGGATCAGGCCGAGAAACGCGCTCATATCCTTGAAGGATTGATCATCGCCAGTGATAATATCGACGAGGTAATCAAAATTATTCGTGCGGCTCAAACGCCGGATGAAGCTCGCGAGAACCTGATCAGTCGATTTGAATTGACGGATATTCAGGCACGTGCCATTGTTGAAATGCGTTTACGCCAGTTAACCGGACTGGAGCAGGATAAATTGCACGCTGAGTACGAAGAGTTAATGAAAGAAATTGCGCATCTGAAAGAGATTCTTGCCAATTTCGAATTGCGTATGAGCATTATCAAAGAAGAGCTGCAGGAAGTTAAAGGTAAATATGGCGATGAGCGCCGTACCGATATTGTTTACAGCTCTGAAGAATTTAATCCGGAAGATTTCTACGCGGATGAAGAAATGATTATTACCATTTCTCATTTGGGTTATATGAAACGTACACCGCTGGCTGAGTTTAAAACGCAAAACAGGGGTGGAGTTGGTTCCAAAGGATCAACAACCAGAGATGAAGATTTTATCGAGCACATCTATCCGGCATCGATGCACAACACCATGTTGTTCTTCACTAAAAAAGGTCGTTGTTTCTGGCTCAAAGTGTACGAGATTCCTGAAGGAACGAAGAATTCGAAAGGTCGTGCAATCCAGAACTTACTAAACATCGATCCGGATGATACGGTGAAAGCCTTTATTAAAGTGAAGAAGCTGAATGACGAGGATTACATCAATTCACATTACATCATGATGGGTACAAAAAAAGGTATCGTGAAAAAATCCTTGTTAAAAGATTATTCTCGTCCACGTGTTAACGGTGTCAACGCCATTACCATTAAGGAAAATGATGAACTGTTGCAGGCCCGATTGACCAATGGTCAGTCAGAAATTCTGATGGCAACGCGTTCGGGACGCGCCATTCGCTTTAACGAAACGCAGGCCAGATGTATCGGTCGTACAGGTGCCGGAGTGCGGGGAATAACGCTGGCTTCAGAGGCTGACGAGGTGGTTGGCATGGTTTGTGTTAAAAATACAGAGGCCGAAGACATTCTGGTAGTATCAGAAAAAGGATATGGAAAACGTTCCAAGACAGAAGATTACCGGGTAACCAATCGTGGTGGAAAAGGTGTTAAAACCATGAATATCAGTGATAAAACCGGAGAATTAATTACGATAAAAAATGTGACGGACGATAATGATTTAATGATTATCAACCGTTCGGGTATTGCAATTCGTTTATCAGTCAGTGAGATGCGTGTGATGGGACGAGCTACGCAAGGTGTACGCCTGATCAACCTGAGTAAAAAACAGGATGAAATTGCGTCGGTGGCGAAAGTAACATCTGAGGCAGCGATAGAAAATGATGCTTTCGAGAATGAAGGTAACGACGATGATGCAATCACTGAAAATACAACGGAACAAACTAATGAATGAGGATAAATACTATATTTGCCTCACAAAATCAATCTAAAACTTTTTTGAAATGAAAAAATTAGCGCTATTTGCAATTTTAATTTTCAGTATCTCAGCTGTTTATGCCCAAAAGGGTAAAGTATCTGCTGCCACAGGTTATTTGGATACCAAAGACCTTGAGGCTGCAAAAAAAGCCATTGATCAGGCTATTGAGCATGAAAAATCAGTAAACTGGCCTAAAACTTATATTGTGGCCGCCAAGGTTTATACTGAGTTGGCTAAGAGCGGTGAAGATGCTGATGGAATAAAGAAAGCGGTGGAATATTTTAAGAAAGCCATCGAACTGGATAAAAAAGGCGACGCTAAAGGAAAAGGTATCGGTAAATACGAGAAGGATATCAAGTTACAATTGACATTCTTTAAGCCGGACCTGACTAATTCAGGTATTGAAGGTTTTAATACTGAGAATTTCGAGCAAGCATTATTTGCTTTCGAAAATGTATTGTACTTCAATGAATTACCAATGTTCCAGGCAGATGCTCCGGGTGTTGATACAGCTATTGTTTACAACTGTGCCTTGGCAGCCTACAATGCAAAAGACTGGGGCAAAGCTGAAAAATTCTTTAACCAGTCAATTGATTTAGGTTATGGCGGCGGTGATGCTGTGTTATTATTGGATCAGGTATTTGATGCATCCGGTGACAGCGTTAAAGTAGCCGAAAACTTAAAACGTGGTTTTCAGAAATTTCCTGAGGATGAGCGTATCTTAACAACTTTAATTCAGTATTACCTTGATTCACAGGAAAATGATGCTGCATTGGAGTATTTAAATACAGCCATTGAGAAAGATCCTGAGAATCCATCGTTCTATTATGCGCGTGGTGTATTGTACGAAAACATTGATAAAGATAAGGCCATTGAGAATTACGAGAAGTGTCTTGAGATTGATAATGGTTTCTTTAACTCATTGTATAACATTGGTGTAATATACTATAATAAAGGTGTTGAGCAGCAAAACGTGGCTAATGACAAAACCACTACAAAAGAATTTAACGCCGCTATGAAAGTAGCTAATGAGTTCTGGGAAAAGTCATTACCATATATGGAAAAAGCTCATGAAGTAAAACCTGAAGAAGCTGCCGTATTGGAAACTTTAAAAGGTTTATACTATCGTTTTGAGCGTATGGACAAATACAACGAGGTAAAAGCTAAATTAGAAGGCTTAAATTAAGAAAGACTATAGAGTAAAGGTAGCCGGTTAACGCCGGCTATTTTTGCATATATCAAAATAACATAATATCAAATATAAGACTCGTATGCAATAGTCAAGATTGCTGTTTATCAGACTTAATCGACTCATATATGAGTTTTATAGATTTGATATATTAAAATATTGCCATCGTAAATCTACTGAGAATCGCTTCTATGAAATGTATTTGAATATTTGGCTGAATAATTCAATCTAAAGCATGTCAAGTGAGATTAATATAGGATAATTAGATTTGAGACAAAAGACCTAAGGCAGATTTCAAGATGCTTAAAATTCCATATCACAAATAAACACCATGTACGAAGCAATGAATTATCAAGATTAAAAAACTTACAAAACTTAACGACCAATTGATTAAATTTCATGTGTATTATCAAATGCACCATAACTTAATTTGAAGCAAAGCCAAATAAGCATTATAATGCCTATTAATTTTGATGGCTAGAAAATAGATAGCCATATCTGATGCTCAATCGCACGAACAAATTAAACACAGTGTATATTGAATTAATTGAATCAGATGTGTTCTCAAATACCATTTTGTACAAAAAGATTGGCATCTATCTTATTTAACTAAATATTAAGATGGTCTTTAATAGGAATCATGAGAATGCCCTACAGATTGTGGTTTCTAAACTAATGTTGGTAGCTAAAAAGTTTTTAGTCTCATGTTTCACTCCAATTTAATAGTGAATGCTCCCAACATGGCTATCAGATGCTGACATATAGGAAATTGGAAAATAAGGATAGTACGTTGAGGATCCTTAAACATAGAAATTGCCCGTTTTTCTAAAATGAAAATGCCGAAAAGCCCTTTCTTTTCTGCGCTTGAGGCCACACTAAAGGGACTTTTTTATTAAATTCGCGTTAAGTTTTTAGAAAAAGGTTTTGGACAATTTCAATAGATAAGTGTTTTCATATGGTAACACTTACGATCATAACATATAAGGATAAAATTCTGCCACTAAATATTTGATTCACAGAGGTGTTTTTTTATCTATTTAAAATGAACTTAGCAATTGGGTAACCTATCCCCTTTTGTTGGGTATAAATGGACGAGATTAAGTCTTTTACCATTCTAATTTCAAGGATTGCCAAAATATCAGCTTAGACATATTTTAAGTTGTAAGTATTATTTGGACCAAAAAACTGTTTATGGTACCGATATTAAGAATGGCAAGCATATGACTCACTGTGACTGAGGAGGCGAAGCTGTATTTAAGCTTAAAAGCATCCACTCATAGACGTTTAATTTATCGCTGCTTGGGTGATACCATCAGGGTCTGTTTGAAACAAATCAATGACAAATCATAAGAAAAAAAGGCCTGAAAAGGTATTAATTACTGGTGCAGCTGGTTTTATCGGATTTCACTTATGTCAGCTATTGGCAAAGAGTAATTACACTGTTGTAGGAATTGACTCAATAAATGATTACTATTCAGTGGATCTAAAAAAGGATCGCATCAAACAAATTGATGTATTGCCAAATATGCGTTTTATTAAGATGGATATTTGTGATAAACAGTCTCTCGATCATCTTTTTGAATGCGAAGGCTTCGATTTTGTTATTAATCTGGCTGCGCAGGCAGGTGTACGTTATAGCATTGAGTTGCCGTATAAGTACATTGATAGCAATCTAATTGGTTTTATAAATATACTGGAAGCTTGTAGGAACAATCCGGTAAGACAATTAATTTATGCCTCTTCCAGTTCTGTTTATGGTAATAGTAACAAAATTCCATTTAGCGTAGAAGATTGCACAGATAAGCCTCTATCTCTTTATGCTGCCACGAAAAAAGCCAACGAAGCCATGGCACACAGTTATGCTTCATTGTATAATATCCCGGTGACGGGATTACGCTTTTTCACTGTTTATGGGCCCTGGGGACGACCCGATATGGCCTATTTTTCTTTTACACAAAAGATCATGGATGGGGAAAGCATTAAGGTATTTAATGAGGGGGATTTGGAGCGAGATTTTACCTATATCGACGATATTACAGTGGGGATAGAAAGGTTGATTAAGCTTCCTTTTGATACAGAAGAGGAGCAAGCACTCCCCTATCGTTTATTTAATATTGGCAATCATACCCCGGTGAAACTCATGGACTTTATCAATACCTTGGAAAAACACATTGGTAAAGATGCTAACAAAGAGTTATTACCAATGCAAAAAGGAGATGTTTACCGAACCTATGCGGATGTAAGTGACCTGGAAAAACGCATCGACTTTGCTCCTAAAACAGATATAGATAAGGGGCTGGTTGAATTTATAAGTTGGTACAAAGGGTACTACAATTAATTCCCTTTTCGTACTAGCGCACGACACCGATCGTGTAGGCGACAACATTCTGAAAAGGTAGAGATAAGAGAGAAGTGAGAAAGACTTTCGCTAAAGCAAAAATGGAAATCTGGGCTTATTGATAAATTTCTATGGATAATAGCTTAAGCATAAACGAATAGTATTATAATCCACTAATGACACAAATTGACACGAAACAATGTTGATTATGTAAAAATAAATTATTGATCATTAGTGTCATTCGTGGATAAAATATAACAAGCATTTAACAACATGAAGAATTTTGCCCTTGTAGGAGCAGCAGGTTATATTGCTCCACGCCATATGAAAGCCATTAAAGAAACCAATAATAAACTGGTGGCAGCCTACGATCCTTATGATGGCGTTGGTATTATGGATAGTCATTTTCCAAATGCGGATTTTTTTGTGGAGTTTGAACGTTTCGACCGTCATATTGAGAAACTAAAACGTAACAATACACCTTTGGATTTTGTATCGGTGTGTTCGCCCAATTATTTGCACGATTCACACATTCGTTTTGGCTTACGTCGCGATGCCGATGTGATTTGTGAAAAACCAATCGTATTAAATCCCTGGAACATTGATGCCTTAGAAGATATTGAAAAAGAGTCGAAAGGGAATATCTATACCATCTTGCAGCTACGTCACCACCCGAGCATCATAGCGCTTAAAAAGAAAGTAGAAGAAGGTGATCCAAATAAAATTTACGACATCGACCTCTCTTACCTTACATCTCGTGGCCACTGGTATTATACATCCTGGAAAGGTGACGTAAGTA
Source organism: Carboxylicivirga sp. (assembly GCA_025210475.1). Classification (GTDB taxonomy): domain Bacteria; phylum Bacteroidota; class Bacteroidia; order Bacteroidales; family Marinilabiliaceae; genus Carboxylicivirga. The sequence goes on from JAOARW010000030.1 coordinate 53,466, forward strand.
AATCGGGTGGTATAGCAACCAATATAGGTGTGCATTTTTACGACATGCTCACCTGGGTATTTGGTCCGGTTAAAAGCAATACAGTACATATCCATACCCACGATCGTGCTGCCGGTTATCTGGAATTAGAAAAAGCCCGTGTGCGTTGGTTCCTGTCGATTAACTACGATACAATACCGGAAGAAATTAAAGCCAAGGGCATGCGTACCTATCGCTCCATTACCATGGATGGCGAAGAAATTGAATTCAGCGGTGGTTTCACCGACTTACACACAGTGAGTTATCAACATATATTGGATGGTAGCGGCTATCGCATTGGCGACACTCGCCAGGCCATTGAAATTGTACACGACATCCGTAACAAAGAAGCCATAGGATTGCTTGGTGATTATCACCCACTGGCGAAAGGAGAATTAGCAAAGCATCCGTTTGCTGCAACAGAGTGAATATTGTTAGACTCAAAAAAGGTTGCAAGCCGCTGATAGAAAAAGTCCGAAGCGGTAAGTCCGTAGTCTGAAGAATGAAGAGATAAGAATTGAGTCCGTAATGCTAATTTATGGATAAGTTAATTTTAGCAATTCGACAATAAACTTTTCAACTCATAAACTATTCAACCCTATCCAGGCGATCGCACGATTCGATTATGTGGGTGACGTATTTAGAACTTCGTTATTAGATTACGGACATCAGACAAAAATCTGCAGGCCGGAAAGAATTTAGATTAGTGTTAATTCGCTTAATTTGTGGATAACAATTAATCAATATCATAAATTATCATTCATCCGTCATATATTAGAAAATGAAAGGAATCGTATTAGCCGGTGGTTCAGGCACACGCCTCCACCCCATCACTTTAGCAACATCAAAACAGTTACTGCCTGTTTTTGATAAGCCAATGATCTATTATCCTTTATCGGTATTGATGCTGGCAGGTATACGTGATATCTTAATTATTACAACGCCTGAAGATCAGGCTGGCTTCAAGCGCCTGCTTGGTGATGGTTCGCAATGGGGCATTCACCTCGAATATGTGGTTCAACCCTCTCCCGACGGATTGGCACAGGCATTTATATTGGGTGAAGAGTTCATTGGCGGTGATGATGTATGCCTGGTTTTGGGTGATAATATCTTCTATGGACATGGTTTTACCGACTTATTAAAGAATGCCGTATCAACAGTGAAAGAACAAAAGAAAGCGGCCGTATTTGGTTACTGGGTTAAAGATCCGGAGCGCTATGGGGTATGTACTTTTGATAATGCAGGAAATGTAACCAGCATCGAAGAAAAGCCGGAACAGCCTAAATCAAACTATGCAGTAGTTGGTTTGTACTTCTACCCAAATGATGTGATTCAGGTGGCCAAAACCATTAAACCAAGTCATAGAGGTGAACTGGAAATAACCACAGTTAACCAGCAATACCTGGAAGAAGACCGCTTAAAAGTAGAATTAATGGGCCGTGGCTTTGCCTGGCTTGATACTGGTACGCATGAGTCTTTACTCGAAGCCAGCCATTTTGTAGAAACCTTGGAAAAACGCATTGGTTTAAAAGTAGCCTGCCCCGAAGAAATTGCTTATAATCATAAATGGATTACCAAAGAAGAGTTGGTGCAACAAGGGGAGCGATTAAGTAAAAACCAATATGGGCAGTATTTATTGGCCCTGGCAGAGAGGTAAGGACAGAACTGTATAATAGATTGCTATCGCACCACTCCGAAGGTGTGGGCGATGTAAATAAAAAAAAAATCAATAAGTGGCTGTAAGAGGTTAAATTAGTATTGAGACATGAGTATCAATTATAAAGATTAAAACCGCAAGGGGACAAGGAGTACACAATTTAAACAATCCCGTAAAAAACGGGACAGGCTATGTTTGGCTAGTTTTGCCCTGTAAGTACCTAGTTCAACAATAATATAAAACTTTAAGTTTTTAAGAATCTTTTCCCCCTTGGCGAAGGGGGATTAACAAGAAAGCTTTTTATAATATAAGAGAATTAGGGGGATTGATAATCAATATTGTTTCGACAATTAGCTTAATTAGTAGACAAAAAATAAATCAAGTGTCCCGACACGTTGGGAAGTTGGCAATCTCAGTTCAGCAGTTTCTCAATTCGACAATAAAAAATATCCCCTCCGCCTACGGTACCTTTTGGAGAAGGTAGCTTTCAGAACATGGATAGTAAAAGGATTTTATTAGCTATGGACTCAATAGTTAAGTACATCAGAGCTGCCGCACGACTCTGATCGTGTGGGAAACGTAAATAGTTAATAATAAAAGAATAGTCTACTAATGAAACTTATTGGCGCTAATTCGTGCTATTCGTGGATAACAAATGAAAGATTACGCCGCTACCGCACGACTCTGATCGTATGGGCGACGATATTTCAATTAACCTGCGATACAAGCATACAACAAACAAACCAATTCAATATAAAAAAATATTAAATTCGCGTTAATTCGCGTAATTCGTGGACAACAAATGAAAGATTACGATTTAATAATACGCCCCAAAAGACATGCCTTCGATATTAACTTTAAGGAAATATGGGCCTACCGCGACTTACTTCGAATGTTTGTAAAGCGGGATATCGTTACCGTTTATAAACAAACCATATTAGGCCCTATTTGGTTTGTAGTACAACCCATCTTAACTACATTAATCTATATGGTGGTATTCGGACGAATTGCTAAAATCAGTACAGATGGTGCGCCGCAAATTCTATTTTATCTCGCAGGAATCACAATATGGAATTATTTCTCAGAAAGCTTTAATACCACCGCCAAGACCTTTACCGAGAATGCCAATATTTTTGGTAAGGTCTACTTCCCTCGGCTGATTATGCCTTTTGCAAAGGTAACCAGTGGGTTAATTAAGTTTGGCATTCAATTTACGTTCTTTATGGCCGTTTACCTGTATTATATTTTTACCAGTGATACAGTAAATCCTAACTGGACCATTACATTATTACCTATCTATATCCTCTTAATGGCCATGTTTGGTTTGGGGACTGGTATCATCTTTACCAGCTGGACGACAAAATATCGGGACCTCACCTTTTTGTTAACATTCGGAGTGCAACTATTGATGTATGCCTCTCCTGTAATTTACCCGGTCAGCACCATTGAACCCGGTCTAATGAAAAACATCTTAATGTTGAACCCCTTCACGCCTATCTTGGAAGGTTTTAAATTCGCCTTTCTAGGTGCCGGGCACTTTAGTTGGGCCAGCCTGGGGTATAGTGCCTCTGTGGCAACAGTCATTTTGTTTTTAGGTATTATCATCTTCCATAAAACAGAGCGCAACTTTATTGACACGGTATAAAAGAGTCCGCGAATGACGCTAATTACACTAATTGAAAAAAATCAAATGATAATTAGCGAGAATTCGTTTAATTGGCGGACAACAAAAAAGAAACCAATGCCCAACCTACTCAATCAACAAGAATTAGTCTTTAAAGAAGAAGCTTACAAAATCATTGGAGCTTGTATGACTGTTCATCGTGAATTAGGTTGTGGTTTTATGGAGGCGGTCTATGCCGAAGCTTTAGAGGTGGAACTAATAAGTCAAGGCATACCGTTAAAGAGAGAAGTTCCAATAAGCATCGAATACAAAGGCAAACCTTTGAAGAAATCCTACGTAGCAGATTTTATCTGTTATGACAAAATAATATTGGAATTAAAAGCAATAAATGGGCTGGAAAGTGTTCATGAAGCGCAAGTCATAAACTACTTAAAAGCAACAGGCCGCAAATTAGGAATACTTGTTAACTTTGGCGAGCAATCGCTGAAATATAAAAGAATAGTTAAAGAAAAATAATCCGCGAATTACACTAATTTAGTTTCACTGATTTTCAACTCACTAATAAATTAGCGAAAATTCGCGCAATTAGCGGATAAAAAGAAGTAATGTCAAAGACAGTTATAAAAATAGAGAATCTCTCAAAGATATACCGACTCGGTGAAGTAGGCACTGGCACATTAAGCCACGACCTTAACCGTTTCGTTCGCATGAACATCCTTGGCCAGGACGATCCCTATGCCAAAGTAGGACATGTAAACGACCGCACACAAAAAGCCGAGAAAGGCGAATTAGTTGCCGCCCTGCGTGATATCAACCTCGAAGTAAAAGAAGGCGAAGTATTAGGTATTATCGGTAAAAACGGAGCAGGTAAATCGACTCTACTCAAGCTCCTCTCCCGTGTTACCTCTCCTACCACTGGTAGCATCAAGGTAAAAGGCCGTTTAGCTTCCTTATTAGAAGTCGGTACCGGTTTCCACCCCGAGATGACAGGCCGCGAGAACATCTATATGAACGGTACCATCATGGGCATGCGCAAGTGGGAAATTGACCGTAAGCTCGATGAAATAGTAGAATTTGCTGGCGTAGCGAAATACCTTGACACACCTACCAAACGATACAGTAGTGGTATGACCGTGCGTCTGGGATTTGCTATTGCTGCTCACCTGGAACCTGAAATTTTGGTTGTTGATGAAGTACTAGCTGTGGGCGATGCTGAGTTTCAGAAAAAGGCCATTGGTAAAATGCAGGATGTTAGTACCAATGATGGACGAACGGTACTATTTGTTAGTCACAACATGGCAAGTATACAAAAGCTTTGCAATCGTGGTATTATGCTAAGAAATGGATTGGTTGTACTAGATGATAATATTGATAATGTTACTAAAGAGTACATCAAATCTAATATACAGGCTAAATCAACTCAATTAGATCTTTTGCCTAGAAAAAGTGGTTATGGACATACTGCCAAATTTATTAGCGGAGAAGTTTTAAATAGTGAAAACACTAGTACTGGCAACTTGAGGTTTGGAGAACCATTCAAGATTAAGTTAAATATTGAAGCATTGGATAAAGCTCAAAATATAAATGTGGGCGTTCGCTTTGAAAACACTTCAGATGTATATATAAGTAGCTGCCTTAGCGGGGATAGTAATAAGTATTACTCCCTAAAGGAAAATAGTGAATCCTCAATTGAAATTTCATTTAAAAACTTCTCACTTACACCTGGAGATTATAAGGTAACATTATCTTTAAGAGTTGGTAAGGTGTTTATTGATCAATTAACAGATGTATTACCTTTTTCAGTTGATGAAGTACCTTATAATCCAGACAATGAACACAATGGAGCCTGGGGACTCATATCGTACAAGCCTGAATGGAATTAAACAAGAATATGAGCATTAGAATTAAAGCTTTAAATAATGGTTCCATACATCCAACCATTAAACAGGTATTTGAACCTTTAAGACAAGTAAAAGGAATTCAGGTATTTTTGCATGGTAGTTGGGCAGATAATAGTACCACAGCCTTTTCTGACATTGACGACTTTATAATTGTTGATGATATCAATTTGAAGCATGAAGAAATTGAAAAAGTAGAATCAGTCTTAAAACAGATTGAAAATAAATTTTACAGAATTGATCCACTTCAACACCATGGACATTGGAAAGTTTATAAGTCAGAACTTCAGGACTATAACAATGGCATAATACCATTATTTATTCTCGAAGACGCTATATGTATACAAGGCTCTAATCTTATTGAAGCTTCCATTAATCACTATAAAACATACTATACGATTTCAAACAGCATTTCAAATTTTTGTAAGTGTATAGATGAATTATTTACTGATTATTTTAATAATCAAATTAACGTTCATAATTTAAAACGATTAGTTGGCTCTGTAGTCCTACTCGCTCCTCTCCTGCAACAATTGCGGAATAATAATATCGATAAACGAACTGCTATACTTAATGCAAACAAGTTATTTAGTAACGATGCTCTTAATCTCATTCATTGGGCAAGCAACCTTCGAAGTAACTGGCATCTATTAACTGAAAGTAAGGCATTTGCTTCGTTTGTTTCAAAGCAAAGTGAAGTTCCATTAGAAGAATGGCAAAGGTATTCAGAGAATAATGCACCTATTATTGATTCATCCGATTTATCAGTTATAAAACCAGATATTGAATTAGTTCAAAATTTTATTCAGGAATGTATTCAACACTTAGATGCTTCCACTCTCATACAAAAAAATGTAGAAGATTATAACAAGGCGTACAAATTGGTTGAGGAATATGCCATTGAGCAAAATGCTATTGCTGTTGGTCAATTTGGTGAAACAAAGCACCCTGGCATATCTGATTTAGACGTTTTTATCTGCTTTAAGGATCAATATTACAAAAAAGGTCAGGAAGATATTCGTCTATTTATAGAACACAACAAGGAACTCTGTTACGTTTTTACTCATCCACCAATATGTGTGGCTGAATCGATGCTTAAACACCTACCCTATGTGCACACTATAAATAATTTAAAGCTTAACTATAAGCAAAAAGAACTTGATTTAAACACAAAGCTTTCTCAATCATACATCAAGACATTAAACATTCTCTGGACCCTGTTTATATTGCCAGGCCTTGATCATGAGGTAACTGTTGCAAATAAATCATCACTGCGTAGTTTGCTCTTGCGTTTAAAAAATGCACATACATCCGAAGATAATTTAAATGCCATGCTTAATATTGATAGCAATGCTGTTAGTTACAGCAATACGCTAAGAGCAGATGTTTTCACATCTTATAAAAGTACACGAAGAAAGGTGGAAAAGGCTATATTGGAGGTATATCAGACATTGGCAACTTCTAGAGGATTAAAAAGTAAGAATTACTGTATTGTAGGACGTAAACTAATTCTAAAGCAAGGTAATTATTCAACTGAACGAAACGGTCAAATAACAATATACACATTACCTCCAGAGTTATACAATATGCTGAAAGCTTATTTCTATAGGACAAATAAAGATTTACAATTATACCTAAAGGCTTATAAAACAATTGAGGATAAGGCAAACGAATTAAAAGGAGAAATTCCTGCTGTCTTTTTACTAAGGCAGTACATAGACATAGAACTGCCATCGACTAAAAAGAAAATCATTTTTAGTCTATTATCTTTGTTACCTTTCTCATTGGTAAACAAGCTCTTTAACTAATCCTAAAATAATGAAAATTCTCTTTTGCGCATACGATAGACCTGGACATATCGCTACAGGGCCAAATGCCTGGATTCAAAGACTAATACCCGACTTATTAAACAAGAAACTCGATATTATTACTCATTTTTTTTATGAAGGTAAGGAAAAAGAGTGTCCAACAATCCAATATTTTAAGAATAATCGACTACCTTATTTATCATATAGTTTGGAAAAATTACCATATACAGAAGTACAGGTTGGGGAGTTGTTAAAAGCTGTAAGAAAGTATAAGATTACTGTTCTTGTAGCTAATCTGGTTATTCCGGCATTTTATACAGCTAAGTATTTACAACAATTTAATATTCCTGTTATACCAGTTCTACATTCCAATGAACCACATACTAGGGGTGTTATTGAAAAATTTGTAAATAAGAAAAACACAGGGATAAATCACAGTGTTTCAGTATCAAAACTAATAAACAGCTATATTCTTGATATTAATAAAAATGGCATCCATCAGGTTATTCCATGCGGCACACCTCAAGTCCGGTATCAAACACAACTTTGTAATGATAAGTTGAAAGTTATTTATGCAGGCCGAATTGAAGTAGAGCAAAAGCAAATCTTTCTTCTAACAGAAGCCTTTATAAAATGTTCTAAGGCCTTACCTAAAATTGAATTCAATATATATGGGAATGGACGTTGTGAAAAAGAAGTAGAATCAATTATTGAAGGTTCTTTAGGACATTATGTTGAGTTTAAAGGGGCTGTTCCTCCTTCTGAAATACAAAAAGTAATGGCTAAACATCAAGTTTTTACGCTGATGAGTGATTATGAGGGAATGCCCATTGCTTTAATGGAAGCCATGGCGTGTGGATTAGTCCCTGTCTGTTTATCCGAAGAAAGTGGCATTAATGAAATAATTGTTAATGGTGTCAATGGTTTTATAGTTAATAATCGAGATAAAGACTATCAGGATAAACTGGAGATACTTCAAAAAAATCCTGAATTATGGCAACAAATGTCACACAATGCAATACGTACAATTGAGGAAAAATACAGTACTAAAGTAACTCATAAACAATGGTTCGATTTATTAAATTCATTTAATACACCTGAGGCAGGTGAAATTAAGATTCCTAAACAAATAATACTTGAAGGAGAACCACTTCTCTATGGGGATAATCGAAAACCTGGAATTAAACAACAGATTATTGATATAACAGCCAGGTATTGGTTAAGCCTTAGATTGGCAATCAGGCCAAGAGCAAGAATAAAAGCAATGTTAAACAAATAATACTGATGCACGTAGCCTTTTTTCTACATACCTTTCCTACACTTTCTGAAACATTTATCCGTAATCAAATTACAGGACTTATTGATTTAGGACATAAAGTAACCATCTTTTGTCACCCTAATCCTGATCCTGAATCCTGGGAATTGGAAGATGTTAAAGAATACCAATTACACAACTTCATTGTTGATAGAAAGATTAGCATACCTTCCAATAAGAGAACACGCGCCTTATCAGCGTTAAAACTTATAAAAAAGCATTGGAACACTAATACGAAGCAAATTACAGAATCCTTAAATTTTATTAAACATGGTAAAAAAGCCATAGACTTAACGCTTATTCATTCGATTACTCCTTTTTTAGGCCACCAATTTGATATACTGCAATGCCATTTTGGCCACATAGCCAATGAAGCTATAATACTAAAGAAAGTGAAGTTTGACTTCCGATTTCAAGTGATGTTTCATGGTTTTGATATACGATTAGGCATAGATAAAGATGGAATAATATATAAGGATTTAATTAAACATATTGATAAAGTACAGGCAATATCTAAGTACAACAAAAAGCATTTATTGGAATTTGGTTTCCCAGAAAGTAAAATAGTATTTCATCCAGTTGGTATTGATTTATCTAAGTTCACTCAAAAAACAAATTATATTCCTGGTAAAACTATTCAAATTCTTAGCATTGGACGATTAGTATTGGAAAAAGGTTATAAATACGGTATTGAAGCTATTGCAAAACTAATCCATGAACAAAAAGTCGACCTATGTTATACTATTATTGGTGAAGGAGATTTATTTCACGATTTAAAAAACTTATGCAATAAATTAAATATAGAAAAAATTGTTCGATTTGAAGGTGCTAAAGGACGAAATGATATTATTCGATATTTACACAATTCAGATATTTTCTTCTTACCTAGTGTCGCAGAAGCTTTACCTGTCGCATTAATGGAAGCCTTGTCATGTGGTTTACCAACTGTGGCGACCAATGTAGGTTCCGTTAAAGAACTGGTTATTGATAATGAAAATGGTTTTGTTTCAGAACCCAAAAGTATAGATTCTATTGCAAACAGACTAGTTCAACTCATTGAAGCCAAAGAAAATTGGATGGAAATGGGACAATCTGGGCATAAACATATAAATGCGAATTATAACATTAAAATACTAAATACTAAACTCATTAAAAAATAGCGACTTTGACTGATATTATAAAACACTTACAATTCTATGGTGGCACTTTTGAATATTTTAATTTATTAGTTCTATTTGTTCTGCTATTCATAAGTAATACATTTATAGAAAAGAAAATCTGGCAAACTATTTTTGCAAGTATAACCACGTTATATCTGTGCCTCCAAATTAGTTCTTTATTTTTCATTCGAGGATTTATAAGTTTTGAATACTATGTGCATTTTAATGCCCGAGATATTATTTCAATGATGCACTTATATCTTAAGCAGATTATACTTCTTATTATATTATTTATAGCTTTATTTCTAATCTTCAAAAATGCAAATCGGATATACTTAAACCTAATTGCAAAAATTAAAAACTTGTCATCTCTAAGTATTAATGACAAAATCCTTAAAATAATTAGAATTATAAGTATCCCAATATTATCTTCCTTATTATGTTTTGAAGGTGGAATTATAGATAGTAGCAGAGATTTAATATTAATGCTTAATACCGGAGAGGAAAATTTCGAAGAGAGCTTAAATTTATTGGGATTAGAAAACTATACAATACCAAACCAAGTACAAGCAAAGAAAGGGAAAAATATAGTCATTATTTCTTTAGAATCGTTCGAAAAAGGATTTCTTGATAACAAATTCAGTCACTTAACTCCGAACTTGAGAAAATTAAAGTCAAACTGGAACTATTATGACATTAAACAAAACTCTGGTAGTAAGTGGACTAGTGGTTCGCTATATACATTCATGACTGGATTTCCTGCGTATTTTGGAGCAAGTGGTAACTATATTTTTGAGAAAACATACCACTCCAATATTACAAGTCTTGGTCACATTCTTAAGCAAGCGAATTATAATACAACTTTTTTATGTTCTGATGCTAGTTTTTCAGGTACTAGAGAGATGCTTAGTGCTTTACAGGTTAACAATATTGTAGATCAATTACAATTAAAAGATGCTACTCGAGACAAAGATCTGTTTGAGTTTGCTAAAAAACACATAAAAAATGCAAGCAATAAAAAAGAACCTTTTGCCTTATTAATGTCAACTCTTGATACTCATTTTCCTGATGGTATCTATGACGAAAGAATGGAGGAATTCATTAGTGAGAAGAACTCAAAGTATGAGTTCATGTTGGCTGCTGTTGACTACATGTTAGGTGATTTTATTCAATTTCTGGAAAAGGACGGAGTACTAAAGAATACTATAATCTATATTTTTCCTGATCACTTAAAAATGGGTGAATCAAGTTTATTAGAAGGAACGGGAGACAGAGAACTATATTTAATAACAAACGCTAAAAAAGCTGATATAAAATTAAAAGTAACTGATAGAAACAACTTATACCAGATTGACCTTACAAAGATGATATTAGATGGTTCTCAAATTAAGCATAATGCTCACTTTTTATCTGAATACATATCAGAAGATAAAAACCATTTCATCAAGGAAAACTTTATTCCTTTAACTGCAATTAATACCGCAGGATTATTAAGGTTAAACAAAGAGACCTATAAAGTTCCTGAAATAAGTGGAAATTATCAGCAATATAAAAATGACACTCTAAGATATATTGCTCATGCAGGAGGTATTGTACATGGTATCATAAACACCAATAGCTTAGAAGCTCTTGATATGAATTACAAAAAAGGATTTCGATTATTTGAACTTGACATTCTTAAAACAAAAGACAATAAATTCATTGCTAGTCACGATTGGCCTTATTGGGCTAAGTTGACAAATTATAAGGGAGAGTTGCCGGTCAGTGAAAAAGAATTTCTTCAAAGGAAAATATTAGATCAGTATACGCCGCTTAGTATGACAGAAATAAATCAATGGTTTAAAAAGCACGATGATGCAATATTAATAACGGATAAAATCAATGAACCCAAAGCGTTCAGTGAAGCTTTCATTGATAAAAATCGATTAATGATGGAGTTGTTTTCCTGGGATGCGATAAATGAAGCAATTACAGCAGGCATTAAGTCAGCTATGCCCTCACAAAACTTAATTAATTCGCTCCAGCGTGATAAAGTTGAGCAACTAGTTAAACTAGGCATTACGGATATAGCTATATCCAGAAATTATATAAACTCAAATAAAGTATTCTTAAGAAAGTTGAAGGAGAATAATATAAGGGCATATGCTTTTCATATTAACTTTTTAGTGGGAATGGACGAAGAGTATGTTGTAAAGTATGAATTGGATCATATTTATGGAATATATGCTGATAAATGGAATTTTAAGTAAAAAATGAGTTAATTATGAAACCCAAAGTACTTATTTTACCAACATATTGGCCAACACCTAATAAACCAATTATTGGTGCTCAAATTAAGGAACAGTCAGAATTAATGTTAGATGATTTCGATGTTAAGGCATTGTACTGTATGCCTGGGATGGGAATTAAACGCTTTCTTATTTTCCTATCTATTGGAAAGTTATTAAAGACTAAAGGATATGTCAGGCTTAAAACATCAGAAGAGAATAGAATTGACACTATTGGAGTTTATTATTACAATAGCCGTTTTTTTCCAGAAAAGATTAATGCATATCTAAAAAAGTTAGCTTATTTGTATTCCTATAAAGAGTGTATTAAGATGAACTGGTTCCCAGAGTTAATACATTCCAGAGGCTTTGAGTATGGTGGTGAAGCAGCTTACCAGATCAATAATAAATATGGCTTACCTTATCTTCATACAGAAAACACTGCATTTCTCTTTGATAAGACCTTTAGTTTATATCGTTTAAAACTCTATAAAAAAGTATTATCAAATGCTGCTTGTATTAATACAGTTAGTAATTTCCTATTAAGAAATACTTTAATGCATGGTTTTCTAACGCAACAAAGTTTTTATAATGTTGGAAATCCAATCAATGAAATGCTTTTTAAGCCGAACTCAACTCAAAAAAATGATAAACAATTTCGGGTCTTAATAACGGGTTATAATGCATATATTAAGGATTACTATACTTTTTTTAACGCAATAAAATTACTTGTGCAAAAAGGCCATACTAATGTTAAAGCAGTTATTGCAATGACATATGGAGATTATAAATCCAGGGAGGCTCTAATTAAAATTACTAAACACCTGAATATTAATGAATACTGCGAGTTTCATTTGGAGGTACCTAGAAATAATATGCCTGCATTAATCAATAGTTGCCATGTTTGTGTTTCAACAAGTTTGATTGAAACATTTGGCATTGGAATGTTAGAAGCAATGTTCTGTGGTATACCTGTAGTATCGACGAGAAATGGTGGTGTAGATGAATTTATATCAGATAAATCTGGTATTCTTTGTGATATTGGCGACTATGATGGAATATCTGAAGCTATTGATAAAATCATGACGAAAGAAATTAAGTTTTCATCCAAAGAAATTAGAGAAAGTGTAATACATAAATACAGCTCAACTGCATTCAGAAAAAAACTCAAATCAATATACCTAAGTATAATTAATTAGTTGTGTTACGGTGAAGCCCTCAATTAAAAAAATTCTTATAATCCCATCTTGGTATCCTACAAAAGAACAACCAAATCTTGGTATTTTTTTTAAAGAACAGGCCTTACTAATGGCTGAAGAGTTTAATGTTCTGATTCTGGTTGGAGTAGCAGATCTTATTGGCAGAAAGAAATACCTAAGAGATAAAATTCTACTGAAAAATCATAAAAGTACAATAAAGTTGCTTGAAAGCTCCGACTCCAAAAATTATAAAGAGTACACATTTAATTATCCATTATACTGCTTTAAATCAAAATCATATCAACATGTGCAAATAATCCGTTATTATGAAAAGGCACTTTTAAAATTAGGATTTTACCCAGATTTAATACATGCTCAGGGTAATATAATGGGTGGAATAATTGCTACAGGATTATCAAAAAAAAACAATTACAAAACACTTATCACAGAGCATTTGCCACTCATAATAAATAATTTTAATTACGATCTAAAAGAAGCATATTTTAGCGCTCTTACAGATGCTAATTGTATTTCCACAGTCAGTGAAGATGCGAGAGCATCTTTAATTAATAATATCCCATCAAAAGATATTATCAACCATGGTAATTTTATTGATGAAAATCTTTTTACATTAAAAAAGGAAAAAAACAAAGATTGTGCACATCATATAGCTTGGGTTGGTAGCTTATATCATCGGAAAGATCCTTTCACCTTTATTAGAGCTTTAAAAGAGATTAGGAAACAAAATGTATCATGTAAGGCTACAATGGTATTTGCTTCTGAATATGGTGAAGTGAATATTGAAGAAGTTATTAAATTCATAGATAGTCAGGGATTAACTCAGAATATTAAAATTCAATACAATCAAAGTAGAAGTGAATTAGTTAATCTTTACCAAGTAATTGATCTACTGATTTGCACAAGTATTAATGAAACGTTTGGTATGATAATCGCTGAAGCAATAATGTGCGGCACACCTGTAATTTCAACAAATAATGGTGGTGTAAATGACATTATCAATCATGGTGTAAATGGTTTTATTACAAAAGTAAAGGATTTTGAAAGTATAGCCTTACACGTTACCAATATTCTCAATGACAAAATTGACCTGAATACCATTAATTTACGTGAAACAGTTATATCACGCTATGGACGTGTTGCCTTTAAAAAAAGAATTTCTAACTTATACAATAGCATCATAAATTCATGATCCAAGTGACTGCCCCTTTCCTCCCTCCAAAAGAAGAGTTTTATGCCTATGTTGATAAAATATGGGATAAAAACTGGTTAACGAACAATGGTCCTTTACTGAACGAATTAGAATTAAGCCTAAAAGAGTATTTAGGTGTTAAACATTTCTTGTTTGTTAACAATGGTACTATAGCTCTTCAACTGGCCATTAAAGCATTAAATTTGAAGGGCGAAATTATTACAACGCCATTCTCATTTATAGCCACAACATCTTCTATAGTATGGGAAAACTGTAAACCTGTATTTGCCGATATTGATAAACAAACCTATAACATAGATCCAGCTAAAATAGAAAGCTGTATAACTAAAGATACAAGTGCTATTTTAGCCACGCATGTGTTTGGCAATCCTTGTAATATTGAAGCGATTGAAGACATTGCCCGAAAGTATCAATTAAAAGTCATTTACGATGCGGCACATTGCTTTGGAGTAAAGTATCAAGGCAAGTCTGTTTTGGAGTATGGCGATATTAGCACACTTAGTTTTCATGCCACCAAACTATATCATACAACTGAAGGAGGCGGTTTAGTTTGTAATTCAGCAGAGTTGACTTATCGTTTATCGCAAATGCGCAATTTCGGCTTCAAAACGGCAGAATCATTTGACGGAGTAGGCATTAATGGTAAAAACTCTGAATTGCATGCTGCCATGGGCCTATGTAACTTAAAATACATCGATGAAATTCTTGTTAAGCGAAAAGAGCAATTTGAATATTATCAATTAAAATTAAATAACCTCAAAGTCAGCTACCAATCCATACAGAATGGCACTAGTTATAATTACGCCTATTTCCCAATCTTGTTTAAAACCGAAGAGGAATTGTTAAAAGCAAAAGCAGAATTAGAAGTCAACTGGATTTATCCAAGGCGTTATTTTTATCCTTCTTTATCAGGTCTTCATTATGTTAGCGAACAAAATACACCAATATCAGATAGTATAAGCTCTCGAATTTTGTGTCTACCGCTATACCATCAATTGACAACAGAAGAACAGGATTTTATATGTAGAATACTCTTAAGAGCACAAAACTATTAATTCAATGGAAAATATAGTTCTTTTTGGAGGTGGCTTACACGCTAATGTTTGTATCGACATTATTGAGAAAATGGGCGAGTTTAATATAGTTGGAATTATTGATTCTATTGAAAGTATTGGTTCCAAGCTTTATGGCTATCCAGTTATTGGTAGACAAAATGATATTATTTCACTAAGAAAGCAATATAATATAGATGCAGGTTTTATTGCCATTGGTGATAATTATGCAAGAGCTTTAGTTAAAAATGACATTGTTTTACAAATGCCAGATTTTCAATTTATCAATGCAATTCACCCCGCTGCTTCAATTGGTCGTAACGTTAAACTTGGCGTTGGCATTGCTGTTATGGCAAATGCTGTTTTAAATCCTGATGCAGTTGTTGAAGATTTCTGTATAATAAACACAGGGGCACAACTTGAGCATAACTGCTATATGTGTGAATATTCTCATTTATCCGCTGGTTCAATTACTGGTGGTAAAGTGAAAATTGGTAAATATTCTACAATAACACTTGGAGTAGTGCTAGTAGACAGACTAAATATTGGTGAAAATACTGT
This sequence comes from Carboxylicivirga sp., assembly GCA_025210475.1. Lineage (GTDB taxonomy): Bacteria > Bacteroidota > Bacteroidia > Bacteroidales > Marinilabiliaceae > Carboxylicivirga. The sequence goes on from JAOARW010000030.1 coordinate 69,256, forward strand.
CGTTGGTTCAGGTGCTGTAGTTTTAAAGGATATACCAGATAATGTACTGGCCTATGGTAACCCAGCAAAGGTTATTCGCTCTCGTAAACCAGGTGAAAAGTTTCTTAAATCAAGGTAAATGCTAAATATTTTAGTTTAATATCTAGTTGGCAAATTATCTAAATGTTGTTGCTAGTAATTATTTGTTTTAAAATTAATTAAGAAAAAATGCATAGTAGAATTCCTGCGCTTGATGGGCTAAGAGGAATAGCAATTTTATTAGTGCTATTGGGACACTCAAGCCTATGTGGAATGTATTTATTTCCAGGTCTTGACCTCTCACACTTAGGAACATATGGTGTTTATTTATTTTTTGTTCTAAGTGCTTACTTATTAGATTATCAGATAATTAAAGGCTCTGTATGGATTATAGTGGGTAATCACCCAAACAACTTAAGTGCACCCCTCGGCCTCTCTAAAAAAGTGATAGATATATAAGTTGTTACTTAGAGAGACCGGGAAGCTGAGAACTTGTTCGAAGATCAGCCGGCCGAACTTAGTAACAGTAAATAGATCAATTACTTTTTTTAGGCAGCCTTGACTTTCTTTGTATACTTTCTTGTGTCAAGACAAGTAAAGTATAAGCCTCGCGGCTTGAGCGACGATTGTAAACCGAAAATTAGTTACCCACTAAAAATCATATAGCACCTAATTAAAGCTTTCTTTTCTAGAGATAAAAAGTTCTTTAAAAACTATTTAATTAAAAGATTTATGAGGATTTATCCTCTATTTTTTTTATCCCTAATAACAATGTATACCATAAACAAGATTTTTGTTAATGGTAATATTGCTATAGACATAGATGATAGTCAAACACTTATAAATCACCTTTTATTAATTGAAGGAAGGCATGTTTACTGGTCAATTTCTGTTGAATTTCTATATTACCTAATTAGTCCGTTTATTGTTATTTTGATTGGCTACATCTACACCAAATGGCATAAGCACACCTTTGTATATTTAAGTGTATTTTTCCTTCTTATTTTTTCAATATTAGGTTATTATATAAATGATTCAAATGTTTTAAAAAGTGTGTTTTTTATTAAACCAGTTCACTATTTTCCATTGTTTTTACCTGGATTAAGTATTGCATATTATAGGTATATGAAACCCGATAATAACATTACTAAATATATTTCCAAATACTTAAAGCCAATGGTTTTAATATGTACTACTATACTTATACTATTTACTTATTTAGTATGGGAAAAGGTTTTAAAACTTCCTTTTATTTGGTTAGATATTAGACTATCAATCATTATTGGTGGATGTTGGGCTATAGTTTTACTTTATTTCCTAGAACAGTCAGACAAAAAAAGTAATTTCTTTTCATTTAAACCATTGAGTATAATTGGGAAAATTAGCTACAGTGCATATCTTTTTCATATACCAATATTATATTTTTACAGAGATTTAGATATTTTAAGCCCATATCTTAAATCTTATTTATTTGTTATTACTACTACTGTAACAAGTTACTTTCTTTATGTAGTATTCGAGAAAAATATTACTCGATTAACACAACTAATATTAAAAAAGAAAATCAAATTCAAAGAGCTATACAGTAGTGTAAAAGTTCGCTAAAAAAAGCAGAGTTTAAGTTAATGAATAATATTATTCCTGAATTTGTAAAACCACTAATCCGTTTTGTATACTATAAAAAAGAACGTGATAGATTTTTTAGAGAATTTCTCATACGTAAAAAACAAAATTGCCTATTTAAAAAACAAGTTAATGCAGATAGTTCATCTTTAATACTATTTTTTATAGATGGAGCCAATTGGTTTACTGGCTATGATGATATTTCTGGAGGTATTTTATCCATCGCCTCCATTTATGAAGAAACAGAGAAATTACATCCTCTTCATAAGTCACAGGTGATAATGGCAACACTTCCTGATTGTCGTCATTTATTAGCAAAGCACACACAGTTTCCCAATAATATTCCTGTTTTTAGGTATACCCAGTTAAAGCATTTCAGGAAATTAAACCACGTTTTGATCCATATTCCGGAATATCAATTCAACTTGGATTTAATTAGTAAAATATGTAAGATGTTTAATTATTTGCCAAAAGAAAGTATTCATATAAATATTCTTAACCAGAATATAGAATTAATGCCTGAACCGGATATTATTTCTGAAGTGAAGCAACAAGGTTTCTTTCTTACGCAAACTACAGCTCATGAACAATATTCAACAAAAGAAATAAGGGATAAGTATGCCATACCTTTGCACAAACTATCCGTTTATGCTACGCCGCAGCGCTACAACTTTATTCATCCTAAACAAAAAGAAAGTTTAATCCTCTTATCACCTGATATAGTTAAAGAAAAAGAAGGTGTTGTTAGTATCATTAAGGAAAAATTGCCGGAATTTCAAATAAAAATTATTAATGGCATTACCTATATGGACTATCTTAAGTTGATTGAAAAAGCTAAATATATGATAACCTTTGGCGAAGGTTTAGATTTTTATTTCGTAGAAACTGTATTTTCAGGAGGTGTCTCTTTTGCGAAATATAACGAGGCGTTTTTTACTGAAGATTTTAGACAACTACATAGTATATTTAAAAGCTATGAAGAAATGGCTAAGAATATTTGTTGCTGTATAAAAGAACTTGAAGCGAATGAAAGTTCCTATAAATTAACGAATAAGCAACAATTTAATGCTTGTTATAATATCTATAACGACACGTATTATAAAGAGAATTTATCAAACTTTTACAAACAAAACTATCTATACCAATAGATGAATAATCAGAAACCCAATAGTATCCCGCTTGTATCTGTGGCTATGGTCACATATAACTCGGCACAGCATCTTCGTGTTGCCATAGAAAGTGTGCTGTCCAGTACTTATTCTAATATTGAGCTTATTATTTCTGATGACTGCTCAACTGATGATACTTGGGAAATAATTAAAAGTTACGATGACCCAAGAATCAGAGCCTATCAAAACAAAACAAACCTAAGAGAGTATCCTAACCGTAACCAATGCATTAATCTGGCTAAAGGTGATTACTTAATTTTTATTGATGGCGATGACTACTTATATCCTGAAGGATTGGAATACTTGATAGATAATTTATCAAAGTATCCGGATGAAACCATTAGCATGGTGATTGGCCGTAGCTGGGATGAAAATATAATATACCCTTGTCTGGTTAGTAACAACGCGTTTGTTTTAAGTAATTATATCGGAAAAAAAACCTTATTGGGCTTAAATTTTACCCGTATTTTATTCAATACTAATATACTTAAGAACAGTGACCGTTTTAACTCCCGCTACAGAATTGGTGATTTTTATATTCAATACCTGCTAGGATCGAATGGCGATATACTGCTTGTCAAAGAAGGATTTGCCTGGTGGCGCCGCAACCCTGGTCAGGCTTCTGAAAGAATTCTTTTAAATGGTGAGGCAAGCGCTGAAGAGTTTCATATTCAATACAGTTTTCTCCATAATAAAAACTGTCCTCTTTCTGCTGATAATAGAGAAAAAGCTAAGCAGTGTATTAAAAGAGATTTTGGGAGGTTGCTATTAAGGAAATTGGTCAAGTTTAGATTTGGCTCTTTCTTTTCATTAATGAGGATATCTGGCTATTCAGCTCGTTTTTTACTGAACGCTTTTGGAAATAATAAAAAAAATTACAACTATTCTAATCTGAATGAGTAAACTCAATAAAATAAAACAACAATACGCATCATTTGGAATGCTTAGCCTTTTACGATGGTTGTTTTATAAACTTTTTTTAGAAGTCGATACCAGGAGAAAAAGAATAAAATCGCTGTATTACTTTAAGCGTTCAGATGTTCGGATTGGAAAGAACGTCACCTTTAAAGGAATATCTAATAATATTAATATTGGAGATGATTTTGTTATTTACAATAATTGCATTTTTGAATTTGGCCTGAATGCTAAAATAACTATTGGCCATTCTTGTTTATTTTCATATGGTGTATTAATTCAGAATACAAACAACATCAGCATTGGTGATTATGTACAGGTTGGTGAATATACCAGTATCAGAGATACCAGCCATAGAAGTGTTGATGCTAATATACCTATAAAAAAGCAAGGTGATATCTCTGACTCAATTGTAATAGGCAGTAATATATGGATTGGCAAAGCTTGCATTATTTTACCGGGAACAGTGATCGATGATGGAGTTATTATCGGAGCTAATTCTGTAGTCAAAGGCCACTTGAAGAAAAATTGTGTTTATGCGGGAGCTCCACTACGATTTATAAAAGAAAGAAAATAAATTAAGAAGCTTTTAAAAAGATTCCGAAATTACTGTTACATGAATAAAATGCCTTTTTTTAGTGTTATTATTCCAATGTATAATTCAGAACAATACATTGGAAATACCTTGCAATCAGTCCTCAACCAGGAGTATGATGATTTTGAAGTAATTGTAATTGATGATGGCTCTACAGATAATGGTAGTAAGGTTGTTGAAAGTTTCAATGATAAAAGAATAAAACTGGTATCTAAAGTCAATGGAGGTGTTTCCTCAGCCCGAAACAGAGGTATTAAAGAGGCCAATGGCAGATATATTGCATTTCTGGATTCGGATGACATATGGTATCCGAATCATTTAAAGGCAGCATACTATTTTTTTAAAGTAAACGCAGAAGTTAAATGGTACTCCAGTTCATTTATAAGAAGTTCTGCAAACAAACCTATCACCATTCAAACAAAAATGCCAGTATCTTACCATATAGAGAATTTCATAAAAAAGGCATATGCTTTTATCTGGACCTCATGTGTAATTATTGAACGCCATTTGGCAAATAGTGTTGGTGGTTTTCCTGAAAATTGTGGATACGGTGAGGATAGTGTTTTCTGGTATAAAATTGGGCTTCGGGAGCAAAGTATCGGCTATACTAGTTCAATTACAGCCATATATACGGTAAGAGAAAACTCAATTACACAAACTTGTAACAGAATTAATTTAGCTATTGATGCCTGCATTAAAGCTAAAGAAAAATACCTTGTAAATGATGATTATGCATTACAAGGCATGTTCACTTCCATGTTGGTTTATCACTTTAAGAATAGAAATTACAATGATTTTTTGTATTTAATCAAAAAACTGATACCTAACCTGGGATGGAAACTGGCATTGCGGAGTGTTCTTCAAGTACCTTATTTATTATTAAAAAAGTAGTAAATTAGGAAATATGAATAATCAAAAAATGAATATTCTTTACATTGGTATATACGAGAACGGCAGTACATCTAAAATGCGTGGGGAAATTATAAAGTCACTGTTTCCTGATGCTACCTACAATGTAATTGACACTTCAATACCTTTCGATGCTAATATTCGACTATTAAAGTCTCTTGCCTTTCGATTTAAAATAGGGCCTGTTATTAATAAGATTAATCGATATGTCATTAGTAAAGTCAATAATTTAAACATTGAACACTATGATTTAATTTGGATTGACAAAGGAATTTTTATTACAAAGGAAACAACGCAGATATTAAAAAATAAGTCATCGCAATTAGTTCACTACACCCCTGATCCTGCCTTTACTTTTCATAAGTCACGTCACTTCAGATCTTCTTTGGCATTGTATGATTTTGCCATTACCACAAAAGAATATGAATTATCGTATTTTGAAAAATATCTGAATAAAGAGAATGTGATCTACGTTACACAGGGATTTGATAAGCACTTGCACCGACCAATAACCAGGTTTAAAGATAAAAAAGAAGGAATACTGTTTATAGGTCATCACGAAAAAGAAAGAGAAGCGAATATTCTAAAACTAATGAAAGCAAAAATACCGGTTACTATAGCTGGTATAAAATGGGAACGATTTGCTTCAAAAAACAAAAACAATAAGTACTTGACCTACCTGGGAAGGGGTATTTACGGAGAAGACTACGTCAAACATTTATCTGCATATGAGTTTGCCTGGGGAGCTATATCTAAATGGATACCTGAGTTACATACGACACGTACTTTTGAGATTCCGGCATGTGGTACAGCCTTAATAACGGAACGTAATAAAGAAACAGAGTCTTTTTTTAAGGAAGAAGAAGCAATTTTTTATGAATCTGTTGATGAGATGATTGATAAAATAACTTATTATCAAAAATATGCCTCTTCATTGGAGAATATTACCGTTAAAGGAATGGAGCGAGTACATACTGATGGGCGAGATTACGAAAGTATAATTAATAATATCTTCGAAAAGTTAGATCTCAGTTTAAAAAATTTTTGAGTATAAATCAACTCATAATAAGATCTAAAATTTCAATAATTAGCATCAATTAAAATCTTGATTCCCTAGAGTTTAATCTTAATAAATATGAAACCAAATAAAATCATTATCATTTCAATTATTATATTTTCGGTTTTATTAATAGGGCAAGTACAATTTTGGACTGCTCTTGGTTTGGCTTATTGTTTTTATATCACTGTAGATACAACAAATCGCTTGGGTAATGAAGTTCCTATTCCACATTTAATGTTACTTATTGCTGCAATGCAATGGATTCTAGGTCCTTGGATAGAATATATTACTCCTGAAACTCATTATCTGTTTCACATGTATGTTTCAGAAAGTAGCTATATGAGTTTTGTTGTTCCTTGTGTACTTGCAATGCATGCAGGTATTTCTGTATTTTCCAATAATATTAAACTCCATCAGATATCAAAAAATGCAGCTAATTCTATTTCTAACTATCCATCCTTTCCATACTTACTAATAGTTACCGGGTTAACAATACCATTAATAAGTCCGTTTCTTCCTCCTCAGTTGGGTTTTGTATATTATCTTTTAGCTAATCTAAAGTATATTGGTGCAATATACCTGATGTTTAGTATAAGTAACTATCGCTGGTTAATATTTTCAGGCATAATGCTATTAACGCTAATTATTTCCATATCGACTAGTATGTTCCATGATTTTATTCTCTGGGCAGTTCTTTCTTTTACGTTTTTGGCATATGAGTTTAAATTAAAAATGGTCACTAAAATTGGTATTCTCATATTGGCAGGTTTCTTTTTAATAACGGTTCAGGCTATTAAACCCAAAGTAAGAGAATTAGCCTGGTCAGGAGCAAAAGTAGATAGTGAATTAGCATTATTTATCACCTTGTCAATTGAGGAATGGAAAAGTGGAAGCATTTTTAATCCCAAAAGTCAAAATGATCTTAATGTAAGATTAAACCAAGGGTGGATTATCTCTAAAATTATGGATCATGTGCCAAAATATGAACCATATGCTAATGGTTCTACCATTTCAGAAGCAATTTTAACCACTTTAGTTCCTCGTTTTATAAATCCTAACAAGGCTATAGCCGGTGGGAAAAAAAACTTTGAGAAATATACCGGTCACAAATTACAAAAAACAACTTCCATGGGTATTAGTTTGGCTGGTGAAGGATGGGCAAATTACGGTTATATGGGAGGTATTATATTCATGTTTTCCTGGGGATTTTTCATAAGTTGGTTTTGGAAATTTCTAAATGTGAAGACTAACATTTACCCAACTATATTAATATGGTCACCATTGATATTTCAGCAAGTAATAAAGGCAGAAACTGAATTACTAGATGTTCTTAATCACCTTGTAAAATCAGCCATTCTTGTCTTTCTAATAATTTGGTTTCTAAAAAAACAGTTTAGGATTCAGGTATAAATTTATAGTTACCATTCGTCAGCTTATCCATGATTATAACCTTCTTCCACCGCCTTCCTGCCCATTTCCACTTTAGCATCGAAAAGCTCTTTGATGCCATTCAACCTGGCTTATCCTCTGCAGTCAGTTGGCGTAATTATAGCTTAGCTTACCCAAGTATTGGACTCTTTCCTCGTCTTAAAAGTGCATTAAAGGCAAAGCAGCAGCAGGGTGATATCAACCACATTACTGGCGATATTCATTTTATCACTCCTTTTTTATCGAAAAAGCGTACCATTAATACGTATCATGATTTTACTTTTTTAAAGAATAGTAAAGGTTTAAAACGTTTTCTATTGTGGTTATTTTGGGTTTATATTCCTGTCAAACGTTCTAAATACCTCACAGTCATCAGTGAAGTAACCAAACAAGAACTCATCCAATACAGTGGTTGCAAAGCGGATAAAATAACGGTGATTCCGAATATTATATCACAGGATTTTAAGGCTATGCCCAAAGTATTCAACAGTAAATGTCCCACCATCCTGCACATAGGCACCACGCCCAATAAAAACCTAGAACGATTAATAAAGGCGCTTGAGGGCCTTCAATGTCGTTTGCACATTATCGGTAAACTTAATGAAAGCTTAATGCTATTGCTACAGCAGTGCAACACCAATTACACAAATGAGTTTCAAATACCTGAAGAAGCCTTGCGCCAGGCTTATGTAAATTGTGACTCGTTAAGTTTCTGCTCTTTAAATGAAGGTTTTGGTCTGCCCATATTAGAAGCTCAGGCCACTGGCCGACCGGTTGTCACCTCTAAATTATCATCCATGCCAGAGGTAGCAGGTGATGCTGCTTGTTTGGTAAATCCTTATGATGTCAATGCTATCCGTGAAGGCATTGTAAAGGTCATTAATGATAAAGCTTATCGCCAGAAACTTATTGATAAAGGCTTTGAAAACATAAAGCGCTTCAATGCCAAGGTAGTTGCTGCTCAATATGAAGCCCTCTATCAAAAAATCTATAAAGATTTATAATCCGTAATAAGACAGAATTGATAATCAAAACAGCCTGATATTCTCCTCCTTCAACTCCGGGTCATTAATAAAGTTCACAGCTCTCTTTCTTGCTCCTCTACAATACACATCAAACTCTTCTTGCTGCATCTTAACAAGTGTACCAAGCACCGAGTTCCAGCCTGTATCATCGGTCTTCTGACCTTTGTTGTCAGTTTTTAGCCTCCCTTCTCTTCTCTCATCTCTCACCTCTCCATTCTCCGTTCCCTGATCACCACTATTTACTAAACCAAGGTCCCATCCACACTTCTCCTCCTGCAAGCCTCTCCACGGCGTCTGATCACTTATCAACACCAGTCGTCCTGCCATAAAACTTTCCAGTATCACATAACCAAAGTTTTCGCCTCGCGTTGGCATAAACAAGGCATGGTATTGAGTAAAGAGTTCCAATACCTGGTTACCATCAACAACACCTTTATAGTTCACTTTAATATTGTCAGGTAGCTGTTTAATTACTTGTTGACACTCCGCCCAATAGGCTTTATCATAGATTGGTCCATAGAGATCGTAGTTAATATCCCCCTTAATATTTCCAAGCTCCAACAATTTTTCTAATGCAAATAGCGTATTCTTCTCGGGTGAGATACGTGCAATGGAGATCAGTTTTACTTCTCCTGTGTTCTTTTTTATAGATTTTAGCTTGGGTAGTTCTTTCACCGGTAAATGAGGAGCCATCTTCACTTTGACCTTGCCACCCAGTGCATTTTTAACATCCTTAGTTTCCTTCTCGCTGGTGGTATGAAACAGTACATTCTTATAGAGTCCACTAATCTTTGAGAGTTGAATAAATAGTTGTTTCTTTCGCTTCTTTATATTGATAGCCGTAGATGCCAGCATTCCATACGTACCTAGTACCTTTTTACCATCAAAACCAAATTGTTTCAAAGTAAATAAAGGTAAAATAGAGAACTTCCAGGAATACACCCCATTGATATAGGCATAGTCAGGTTGAATCTCTTTAATTAATTGTTTGTAAAGCTTTTTACCAACCAAATTTTCCGGGATATAATATATATATTCTCCTTCACTTCTTTCTGTCCACATCTCACTTTTAATACCTTCGTACGGTGTGGTATCTAAAAAATCAGTATTGCGGGTTATGATATAAAAGTCAAAGGTATCGCGCAGATAATTCACCATATTAGCAAAGGCACGTTGGCCTCCGCCTGCTTTGTATCCCGGTAAGTACCAGTCAATAAATGCGATTATTTTTTGTTTAGGTGACTTTGTATTCATAGTGGCGAAGATAGTAATTAGTCAGTACTTATTAGTCTGTATTCAGTAGAAAACGCCATCATGCGCAATGGTTCACACTTGGCAGGCACGCTAAGAATAATAAAAAGCATTAGGTATCCAAGTGAGTATTAGCCATCAGCTAATTATTGATAGCAGGCCCTTCATTACTAAGTGGCAGATGTTAAAAAGTCAGGAAATTGCTTTTAATGTAACATTTGATAATTTTTCCTTCTTGTGAAGCACAAATTATACTAATTCTATTTTAAAATGCACTTAATAGCGATTTTAAAAACTACAATTGTAAATGCCGATACATAATCAAAGTGACTTTAAAAGTGAAACGAATTAAAGGTGTATTTTGATTAGTAATCGGTATTACTCGAATGACTCAAATTTAGGTTTCGCATGGCGGAACCATTTGCGTTAATTGGTGAAATTTGTGGTTCTATATTTTACTGCTCCTGTTGAACCAACCTGTATTACAAAATGAGCTGAAACCATCTTGCTTATTTTTTTATGTGGTTAATGTACTTTGGATTGGTCCGGTGCATGGTCGTGTCTGCATCTAGTAACCTTTGTGATTGCACCAGTTTGGATAGCCGTAATGTAATTAGGGCTCCGTTTCACTCCACCCTACGCTCTTACACATCGCCCCGTTGGGGCTTTATTTTACAGCAGATGGAATTCAAAATTTTTAAGCATTTTGACTACAATAATGTGGCTCGTATTTGTTAGAATCAAACATAAGCAGTAACTAGATATTGCATAAGGAAGCAACAACCCTGTTTTGACACTTCAATTGATTACCAAATTATCACCTTAGATTACCTGGATCAATATAACACGTCTGATGAAATGTGGTCAGAAAAGATTTTTCCGTCTTCCATCTTTTAACATCCCTCTTCAAACTCACCTCTCTCCTCTCTCTTTCGTCCCCTCACTTTCCCTTCGACTCCGCTCTGGGTGCGTTTCTTCCGTCTTCGGACTTAATACTTAATTAAGGTTCCTGACCCTGTCGAAGGCCTCCATTCGTCTCCGATTCACCTTCGATTCTGCTCCGTACCCGCTTCGTGGCAGCTTCGCTTACACGCGTTGCCGAAGCCAATCCGATGCAAGGTCGAACAAGTACCGAAGCAGGTGCGTATAAAACCCTAAAAAATGTAAAAATACACCTAAAACGACCGATTTTCTTCAAAAAATGGCCGTTTATTGGCAAAATATTGCAAAAATACCCGGAAAAATAGCTTTTTGGGGCATTGTTGCTACTATTATGATAGATAATGAAATACTAAATTACTCCTAAACAGCGTTTTAAGCTTCTCTTTTTCACGGTTATATTACAGTTATTTTCTTTGCCACTTGTGTGTTCTAAGTTTGTTGATGAATCCGGCCGGATTTTTAACACAGTCCGACTGCCAACGGTCAGTCATTCACTTTAAACAACAAACGATATGTTAGAACTGAGAAATTTTATGCTGGGCGCCTGTGGCACCCTGGGCATTCTGGAGGTAACCAATAGTGAAGCCTTGCTGCCCGCCGACTCAGAGCCGGAAATGCTGCTTGTAAAAGCACTGATCACCCTTTTGGTGGGTGGTGCTTCGTCAGTATTAACCCGGATCATCCGGCAACGACAAAGTAAGAGAAAGGACCGGATGCGCTCCAAGCCTGCCAGACGCAGGAAGCCAATAACGAAAAGTCAAACTTTAAAAAAATAATGCCATGGGACGATTTATTAAAGGAATCTTAGGTGGTTTTTCCGGCAAGGTCGGAAATATTGTAGGAGGCAGCTGGCGAGGCATCAGCTATATGCGTTCCCTCTCTGAACGACGCAATTATGTGCCCTCCGAAAAGCAATTGATGCAACAGGCCCGCTTTGCTTATGCAGTGAGTTTTCTGCAACCCATTCACCCAGTGGTGCGTGTGGGCTACCGTAATCAGGCCAACCAGAAGTCGGCCCTTAATGCGGCACTGGCACATGTGCTAAAGAAGGTGGTGGAGGGCGATTATCCCGCTTACCGCATCAATTATGCCAGTCTGGAAATAGCCAAAGGGCTGCTTCCCGGCCCTCAGAGCCCGGCTGTTCAATTACAGGATTTAAGCCTGGCTTTTACCTGGCGTGACGGCGCTTCCATCCTTAAGGACTATGGTGATAACCAGGTATTACTCCTGGCCATTGGCGAAGGCAGCTATCCGACCTACTCCATTGGGGAAGCCGTTCGCAACGACGGACAAGCCACACTGGATGTGCCGGATGCACCTGCAGGTACAGTGCTGCACACCTACCTGGCATTTATCGATGTTAATAGCAACAGTGTCAGCAACAGCTATTATGTCGGTGAGCTAAGTCTGTGATCGTAAGTTGAGGAGGGTGTCCATAAAATACGGTACGTACCTGTTCCCCGGGTTGTTCCTGAGTAGTTTCTAAGCGAAGCCGAAGGTGTTCCCTGAGCAAAGTCGAAGGGAAGTTGAAGTAATTAATGGTTGATAATCAGCATTAATTAAAGTTTACCTCGACTGTAGCCCGGCAAGCATCTCCATAAGCGAGTATAGTATTGGGGCACCCTCCTTTTAGCCGAATTAGGTATTAAAACCTCGTCGTGGGAATGATATTAAAATGCTAATACCTGTTTCTTTTCCGATTTGTACAGCCTGGGTATAAGTGCAGTAAGTGAATTTTGTTATTCATCACAATTATTTGCTTTTATAATTAATTTGCCATACATTATAGTAAACAAAACAACCTAAACACCATGCTTTATCAATTATTTCGTTTAGCCATACCGCTATTAGAGCGTAAAACAACAAATTGGCAGGATATCAGTCAATTTGAGATGGTACCGGTACTGCAGCTTCAAAAGGAGTTTTCGGAGGAATTGTTTCGGTGCCTGCAGCAATTGGAGGAAGGTAGCATTACCTGGAGCTACGTATATAAAAAGTACCGCAGCCTGGAAAAGCTGAAACAGCTGCTGGATGAAGAAACGTGGTGCAAGCCGGCCACACAGGTGGCAGAGCGCATGAGTTGTTTTGTACATGATTTACTGATTTACCTAATGATCTGCAGCTTACTGCAACAGGCCACCATGCTCTTCCAGGGTTTCCTGCATAAGGACCAGCATCCCTCATCCATGGCATTATACCATCGGGTGAAACATTCCAACAGCTGGTTACTTACTGCTTTTTCAAAACACCGGATGGATTACGTTTGGCTGCGACAGTTACTGAATCAGGAAGCACCTTGTTTACTACAAGAAAAACTTAAGCTGCAGAAATTGATCAAAAAAGGACCATTGCCGGCATGTCTGGTTCAATTGGTACGTGACACCTGGAAGCCCATAACTGCCTTTCCAAAAAATCGGAATCACGAATACCTGCAGTTACAGGATATGAGAGACCTAAACCGATACCTGCAGCGGTTTCAACAGCATCGTCAGTGGGAGGCCATCAGGGACATTATTCATGCCTGCTTGCTGCGAAACGAAAACCTTTCATTTTTTGTAGAGGACTATGTGCTCTTATTACGCAAGTACCAGATGGCACAGTATTACGACGACGAGCTAAGCTATTGGAAGCAGGCCAGAAAGCAGTTTATGGCCGCACACAACAATGAGCTGATGCAGCTGAGCCCATCCTACCGTTTATACAATAGCATTATACAAACCTGTAAAACCTTACAATTGAATCACTCAAGTAGCACCTGTCGTCAGTTGTGCCACTATCAGGTTGATTGGATCGGGCACCCCATCACTTTACTGCGCCTCTTACACCCTTTGATTAGTAAGGGGCAATTACTGATTAATGGTGCTTGTGATTTTAATACCATTGCCCAATTTATTGCAGCTATCGGACGTGTAAGAAAAGTACGCAGCAATGGCTATCTGAGTGAGAGCAGCTTATTGACTTACATGAAAAAATTAAACAACGGGGACATTGATCTGGAACAGGTGCATTAGCATAATCGTCTGACAGTTATTAGTCGAAAGCTTTCCACAAATAGCAAATAGCTAATCCCACAAGGCGCTCCCGGAGAAGCTTGCTGAGCTTGTCGAAATAGAGTAGATGGACGTTAATTTGTTTGTATCTAAAAATTGAACTTCCTCCTTATTTCGCTTAGGCTGCATATGTTGAGCATGCTCTTGATACCTGATTCTTTTCTGGCTTGTCCAGCTTAGGAAACTTACAGATTAGTCTTGTGTCTAAAGCCTTACGATCGATTGATTAGTATAATCATTCAACAAAAACTAATTAGCTATGAAACGACCATGCAATTTCAATTATTCAATTCTCACACATGAGAATGATTGAATTTATTTGGGAGTTCCATCTAAGCAATTTAAAAAACTTAAAAAGATGAAACTAACATTATTACGTTATCAAACGCAACTCGACAGTACAAGCGGTTTACTTTTTCTGGATAATCAATTTATCTGTTATACGCTGGAAGACCAGTATCAAACTGAAAAAGTGCCGGGTGAGACCTGTATTCCCAAAGGGACCTATCCGATTGTGTTACGCAAGGAAGGAAGAAGCCACACTCGCTATGCCAAACGCTTTCCTGGATTTCACCAGGGCATGCTCAATGTAAAAGATGTACCTGGTTTTCAATGGATACTGATTCACATTGGCAATACCGATGATGATACAGCGGGCTGCATACTTGTGGGGAATGGAGTGCAAGGCGAAGCCGATCAATCTCGGTTGATCAACAGTACCAGGGCCTATCAGTTTCTGTACCCCAAGGTGAGCGAGGCCTTGCTAAATGGGGAAACAGTATGGCTGGATATAGTCGGTTTTTAGTCGGTTGAGACAAATGTGACAAAGCACTTTCTATAAAGGTTCTTTGTCACATTGCCGTTAAGGTGTTATGAATATTTATCACGTGTCGTACCTTATTGTGAAACTTTAAGTACTTACGGGACAAAACTAACCAAACATAGCCTGTCCCGTTTTTTACGGGATTGTTTAAATTGTGTACTTCTTGTCCCGCTTGTGGTTTTAATCTTGATAATTGATACTCTTGTCTCAATACAGACTTAGCCTCTAACAGCTTCTTATTGAATTTTTTATCTTTACATCGCCCACACGATCGGAGTCGTGCGGTAGCTCTGATATTCTCAATTGTTGAGTAGAATGGCTAAACCCTTAAACTATCCATGCCCGAGAAACCTCCTCCACCATAAGGGGGTGGTGCCTCAGGCAGAGGGACTGTTTTTTATTGTCGAATTGAGAAACTACTGAACTGAGATTGACAACTTCCCGACGTGTCGGGACACTTGATTTATTTTTTTTCTACTAATTAAGCTAATTATCGAAACAATATTAGTTATCAATCCCCCTAATTCTCTCATATTATAAAAAGCTTTCTTATTAATCCCCCTTCGCCAAGGGGGAAAAGATTCTTAAAAACTTAAAAGTTTTTTATTATTGTTGATCTAGGCGCTTACTTCTGATATCCATGCTTTTTTGGCAGAATATTTTGAGCGAGCTGTAAATAGTTCCCACAAACGGAATAAACTTTAGTACTCATGTCTCACTACTCTGTACTTTTCTGAATTGTATTGAAAACAAAACCATCCTGACTTGAAGATAAAAAAGGCAAACATATCATTAATGCTTGCCTCTTTTATATCATAAAGACTAAAGAATATTCTTACTCCGTCTTATATCTTTTGTCTTTAATCTTATGTCTTGTATCTGAAGTCTCTTGTTTTATATCTCAAATCTTTCGTCTCACCTTACAAAAAATCCTCAAAATAGCGCGTTACTTTTTCCATCAGATGGATGCGGTCGTGCCCCAGCACGTTGTGCTCATGACGCGGGTAGGCGAAATAGTCCAGTTGCACCCCGTTCTTCACACATTCGCGCACAAAAGTCAGGCTGTGTTGCCACACCACCACCGGATCGATGGCTCCGTGAATCACCAATAAACGGCCCTCCAGGTCCTTAACGTGATTATTCAGGTTGGCTTGGGCATAGCCTTCCGGATTTTCGTCCGGCCTATCCATGTATCGCTCTCCATACATAATTTCGTAATATTTCCAATCGATTACCGGACCGCCAGCCACACCGGTTTTAAATACCTCCGGGTGTTGGGTCATCATCGTGATGGTCATAAAGCCGCCATAACTCCAGCCGTGTACCCCAATTCGATCTGTATCAACATAGGGAAGCGACTGAAGGTACTCAATACCTTGCATCTGATCTTCTACTTCCAATTGTCCCAACTGTCGATGAATGGCCTGGGCAAATTCTTTTCCACGTCCCGAAGTACCGCGGTTATCCAGTGTAAAAGCAATATAGCCTTTTTGTGCCATGTATAACTGCCAGCCGCGGGCGCCACCCATCCAGCGGTTCTTAACCATTTGCGAATGCGGACCACCATACACGTATACGATCACCGGGTATTTTTTTGCTGCATCAAAATTCACCGGCAATACCATGCGGGCATTCAGATCGAACTGACCGTCTTTGGTTTTCAGCTTCACCAACTCCACTTTACCGGTCTCAATATCCTTGTAAGGATTCTCAAGCGTTTCGATGGTGCGGATGAAACGACCTTTGCTATCGTTCAGGTTCGTTTTGGATGCTACGTTTAAGGAGGAAAAAGTACTGAGCACATAACGTCCGTCTTTACTAATCTTAACGCGATGAACACCGGCTTCATTGGTCACGCGATTCATTTTACCGGAGGCCAGATTTACTTTGTACACATGGCGTTCAAGAGCACCATCTTTAGTTGACTCGATAAACAGATATTTATTGGCCTTATCAAAACCCAGTACATTGGTAACCTCCCAGTTGCCTTTGGTCAATTGTTTCTTTAGCTGACCATTCTGGGTATAAACATACAAATGGTTAAATCCGTCTTTCTGGCTTTGCCAGATAAAATCACCCTTCTTTTTAGGAATAAATAAAGCCGGATGTTGCGGTTCTGTCCAGCGATCATCTTTTTCTTCAAAAAGTGTGGATACATATTCGCCGGTAGCAGCCTCATACTTTTTCAGCTGCATGTGGTTTTGACCCCGATTCAGTTCAGCAATCAGAATAAATTTATTATCGGGTGTCCAGCAAACGTTGGTGAAAAAACGATCTTTAGGCTCAGCTGTTTTTAAATAAACTGTTGATTGAGTGGCAATATTATAAATACCCACCTGTACCTGGTGGCTTGCCATACCCGCCATCGGATATTTGATGTTCTCCAGTTTAGCCACGCGCTCACTTACATTAACCAATGGATAATCGCTGACCATGGAATTGTCTTCGCGATAAAAAGCTAAATAATCTCCGTTGGGCGACCAAAACGTTCCCTTATTGATCCCAAATTCATTACGATGAACCGTTTGGCCAAAGATAATGTCTTCACCTACTCCCCCTGCTACTCGCACAGCCTTGTCCTTACCTGCTTTCACAAATAAATCGTTTCCTTTGGTAAAGGCCACCCGGGCGTTTGCTTTTTGAAGATCGTAGTTGGCGCCACCCTTTTCGCGCTCCACAAACATGTTGACGCTTTTTTCACTGATGTCAACTGAATAAAACCCATTGCCTGTTGCAAAAGCAATCACATCTGTGTTTTCCCAGCTTAAGGAAGGCAATCGGGTAAGTTTTGTGTGACCATCAGCCAGCAATATCTCGTTTAGCATCGATAGGTCAAACAAAAACGTTTGTTTGGTGTTGTTGATGGCTTGCGTAAATACCGAATCACGACGCTGATAAACCAGCACGTTGGCATCGCCCTTAAATTTTACATTTACAGCACGCGGGTAATAATTAAAAAAGGTTTTTCCACCATGAATTACATCTTCTAAGGTGAGTTGGGCATTCATCGAAATCATCGATGAAACCAACACCATCATCAGGAATATTTTTTTCATTCGTATCTGATATTTATTTGAAATTTTACGTTTATGATGCACAATTATTAAAAAATACTAGTGTTAAGTTATGTGTGAAATAACGGGTAAGTCGCCATTGTTTTTTGATTTTTTCGATATTATAAAAAGTAAGCATAGCCAATGCTACGTGAGTCTTTTTATAAATAGAAAAAGCAAAAATGAACAAGACTTGACTCGTAAGAGCACGCTTGACTAAACACTAACATTATAAACATGCATAATTGCTAATAATATCCCAATTAAACAATGAGAAAAGTAATTAATTACACGGCGGAGATTAAAGTTCTGCGATGATTTAAGAATAAAGAATCAAGACAGAAGATTGAATACTTCACAAATAAGTCATTTAAGAGAAATAACTACTTATTCGTCATTAATTTTTGATTTTTTTCCGCATTAAATATAATTTTTGCCAGTTTTTAAATATCTTTCTGAAAATTTTGAACCTGTTAAATCTCAATAAAACACCTTTACAATGAAGAAACACTCTTTAGCTTTCTTGTTAATAGCCATTCTGGCCGTTATTGCACCGACCAAGTTAAATTCACAAGAAGATGTGTTATTCAGCAACTGTATTAGCCAGCTTAAGTCCCCATTTGTAGCCAGTGGTCAGCCATTCAGAGCTTTTTTAACGGGTACCGAAGTGGCCGAATTCCATACAACTTTCTTTTCTGGCAGTATGTACCGGGTGGTAGCGTGTAGTCATGAAAATAATAACATTTTATTCTCTATTTACGATAAAGAGCGTAACTTATTGTTTTCGAATGAGGATTATGAAGCGGCTGGTTCATGGGATTTTAAGATCGAAGGATCAGTTGAATGCATTGTTGAGGCTCGATTAAATCCTGAAAAATCAACATCAGGTATTGCAATGTTAATGATTGGTTTTAGAAGCCTGGACGAGATTTAATCCATTCCTGCGGGAATTCCACAGAATTTATTATTGGTTGAGAATGTGATATGAGTGAAGAAATTTTAAAAGCATTAATAAAACTTTTTGCACTCATCGCATTTCCGCGTACTGAAATCAAATCCAGAAGGATAATTGTTAAATCCTTTCTCAATCAACAGCTTAACAGCCAATTAGTAGAAGAATACCTGGGCTTGTTCGACAAACTGCAGGGCGAGCACGAACAACGCTTGTCAGATAAGGAAAAGTTTCACAAACGACATGCTGCCAGTTCGGTAAAGGTACTCAAGATCGCTACTGGCATCAACGAAGCACTCACCTACTATCAAAAACTGATTGTTCTGATTCAATTAATTGAATTTTTGAACATCGATATTGGCATGAGTGATTACGAAAGGGAGTTTATTGAAACGGTTGCTCAGACCTTTTATCTTCCGGAAGATGAGTACCAATCCATTATTAAGTTTATTACCAGTCCTTTTGCCCAGTTACCAGATGCCAACAATGTGCTGATTGTTGATAATCAACACAAACCTTCTGAGAATTCGTACAAGCATTTATACTGGGACAATTTAAAAGGCGAGTTAAGGGTTATCCACTTAAAATCGGTTAATCTTTTTGCTTTCCGTTTTCGAGGCAACCTGGATTTAACCATGAATGGTCAGCTTATTCACGAAGGCCGTGTTCAGATTCTTAATCCGGGCAGTTCATTACGAAACAAGCTTATTGATACGATTTTCTACAGCGATATATTCAGTCAGTTTGTTGAGAATAATAAGGACAGCGACATTGACTTCCGATGCGTGGACGTTGAATACCATTTCAATAAAAGAGCAATTGGTTTACACAAAACTTCTTTTGCCTCTAAATCCGGCAAGCTGGTTGGGATTATGGGCTCAAGTGGAGCCGGTAAAAGTACTTTGGTAAATGTACTCAGCGGCATTAATTCGCCCACCAAGGGCCACGTGTACATTAACGATATTGATGTGCATCAAAACATTGATCAGGCAAAAGGTTTAATTGGTTATGTGGCGCAGGACGACCTGTTGATGGAAGACCTGACCGTGTACCAAAACCTTTATTACAATGCCCGGCTGTGTTTTGATAACCTGGCGGAATACCAGGTTAAAAGAAAGGTGCTTAAGCTATTAAGCTCACTGGGGCTGTATGAGATTCGTTTTATGAAAGTTGGAAGTCCGCTGAATAAAAAAATTAGCGGAGGCCAGCGAAAACGCCTTAATATTGCGCTGGAACTGATCCGAGAGCCTTCCATCTTGTTTTTGGATGAGCCTACCTCAGGCCTGTCGTCCCGCGATTCGGATAATATTATTGATCTTTTAAAGGAATTGTCTTTAAGGGGCAAGCTGGTGTTTGTGGTTATTCATCAACCCTCATCCGATATCTTTAAGATGTTTAACCAGCTAATCTTTTTGGATACAGGTGGTTATTTGATATACAATGGCGATCCGGTTGAAAGCGTCAACTATTTTAAAGCCTGTATTAATCATGCCAACCGCGATGAAAGCGAGTGCCCGACTTGTGGTAATGTAAATGTTGAACAGATTCTCAACATTGTTAATGCGCAAATATTGGATGAATACGGTAATTTCACTCAAACGCGCCGCATCGAACCAAAGGAATGGTACCACATGTTTCATGAGGGCTGGGAATCGCACGAGCCACCGGAGTCGGACAAACACACGCTTCCGAAAATAAGCTTTCAAATTCCGAATCGGATCAAGCAGCTTTTTATCTTTATGAAGCGTGATATAGCCTCTAAACTGGCCAATCGGCAATACCTGCTTATCAACCTGCTTGAAACGCCTGTTTTAGCAATTTTACTGGCATCTATCATTCGCTATTACGATGTGGACAAGAGCAACGCCAGTGTTTATACCTTCGCCAAAAACCCGAATATTACGGTTTATATAATAATCTCGGTCATCATCGCACTGTTTGTGGGTTTAACGGTTAGTGCAGAAGAAATTATTAACGACCGAAAGATTAAAAAGCGTGAATCCTTTCTTAACCTGAGCCGCCTCAGTTATTTATTCTCGAAGCTGTTTATACTATCCGGCCTATCGGCGATTCAGTCTGCCCTGTTTGTGCTAATTGGTAATTTCATCATTCAGCTCGAAGGCATGTTCTTTGAATACTGGCTGATCCTTTTCAGCAGTTCGGTTTTTGCCAATATTCTTGGTCTGAATATCTCCGATACATTTAAAAAGACGGTTAACATTTACATTATCATTCCATTTTTGATAATACCCCAGTTGATACTGAGTGGTGTCTTTATCAGTTTCGATCGTCTGAACCCGCATATCTCCAGCCCCGAAAAGATTCCATTATACGGCGAAATTATAACGGCCAGATGGGCCTTTGAAGCGCTGGCTGTGGAGCAATTCACCAACAATGCATACGATGCTGAGTTTTATAGCTATAATAAGCTGAAAAGTCAGGCCAAATACCGGAAAGACTTTTGGGTGCCTGCACTGAATAACCATCTGCAGGAACTCATTGATTTAAAAGGGAGGTCTTCAGCGAATTCAAAAACACAGATTGATCAATCGCTGAGTCTGGTTAATACGGAGTTGGAAAAGCATTTCGAGCTTTATTCTGCCCGATGCGAAGATCTGAATCATGTATTGCTACACAAAGATCTTAATAACCTGGAGGAAGTGAGCAGTTATGTGGAATCGATTAAGAAATATTATAAGGGCCTTTATATTTTGGCCGATGATAAATTGGATGAAAAGATCAAACATTTATCCAAAACAAAGGAAGATCGACAGTTATTATTAGAGACAAAAAGTAATTATCACAATGAAGACTTGGAGCGGTTTGTAACAAATTCCAATAACTTCTTTTCTAATAAAATTATTGAATACAATGGGCAGCTGCACCAAAAGCTCGACCCGATTTATCAGGATCCGGACAGTAAATTCCTGAAGGCTACCTTCTTGTCTCCGACTAAGCGTATAGGTGACAATTACTACAGCACCTATTGGGCCAACACACTAATAATCTGGATTATTAATCTTGTTTTATTTCTGTGTTTGTATTTCAGGTTATTACCTAAACTTACTTCGTTTAAAACCAATATAGTTTGGTACTTTAAGGACAAGAAAAAAGGTCAGAAATAAACAATAATGCTTATTTCCAACCTTTAAAATATTTTCTGTGTGATGGTAATTCGGACTTACTCTTCCATTTCAATCATCTTGAACGGAATATTGATGATTGATTGATAATCTTCACCTGCCTCAAACATATCTTCATCATCCTCCTCATAATACCAGTTTATTTCAACCGGATTTCCTTTCTTATGAATAAGTTCCAGGCGCTTAAAGATATCAAGAATACACTTGGATGAACTTGTATTAAAATACTCTAATTGTATATTCACGTTAGTCTCATCAGAAGGGGTATCTCCAAATTTCTCAAGCCAATCGATAATTGGCTTGTAAAACTCAACAGAATTTTCAGGAATAGATCGCCCTTTAATCTCTACTACTCCATTTTCCCCATCCAGTCTTACAAATGGCGTTTTCGGACTTCCTTCACGAATAATTGTTTCCATACTGGTAGCTATACGGTTAACTAATGTATACATCTAGCGAGAAAAAGATGTATTCATCATCAAATTGATAAAAATAATACTCTAATTTATTTCCTGTTTTCCTGACAATATCAAGCATCCCAAGGCCTCCGCCGCCTTTGTCAGAAAACTCTTCATTATTTAAAATATCTCTGTACAACATTCTAACTTCCTCATCTGACAGAGAATTGACCTGATCAATTCGGTCTTTAATATAATTTATTCTTTCCTTTTTTACAAAATTACCTGTTGAAATGCGGTAGAATGTACCATCTTTACTTAAAATAATGATACCAAAATTACTACTTTGTTCAACCGGGGCTGTTGCCGGAGGCAGGTCCACGTGATGATATAAATTCTGTAAACTCTCAACAAAAACATTATATACTTTTTTTCGAACACGATTTTTTTCATTTTTCATGTTCAAACTGTTTTCGATTGAGTCTAGAGCCTCAGAGATTAAGTCTGCAGTAATACTTCCGTTATACTCCAAAATAACTTCTCCTTGTTTTTTCTCTAAATACCAGTTTTTTAAATCAAACGTCATCCCCAAAGGTCTAATTGCCTACAAATATAAAAAAATATTCTCACCATGTACTTACGCACAAGTTTAACATTAAATACTACACGATACTTTTATTTGATTCAAGTATTTGGTGAAATCCTTTATATTACTGATAAAATGCGTTATTTAATAGATGATCTAAATTCCTCCACCGTCGGTGTACACCAAGTCGCGGGGCTTAAACTGAACAATTTTAGAGCTGGCCGGCACATTGTTGGTGATCCAAACGTTACCACCTATTACAGAATTAGCACCTACCGTAATACGGCCAAGAATGGTGGCCTGGGCATATATGACCACATTGTCCTCAATAATGGGGTGACGAGGAATGCCCTTAATAGGGTTGCCATTTTCGTCGAGCGGAAAGCTTTTAGCCCCTAATGTTACTCCCTGGAATAACTTTACATTATCGCCAATTATTGAGGTGGCACCAATGACTACCCCGGTACCATGATCGATGCTAAAATATTCGCCGATGGTGGCCCGTGGATGGATATCGATACCTGTTTCGGAATGGGCCATTTCACTGATCATACGTGGAATTAAAGGTACTCCAATGGTTAACAAAGCGTTGGCAATGCGATAATTGGTAATGGCGCGGATGGCCGGGTAACAAAAGATAACCTCTCCCTTACTTTTAGCCGCCGGATCGCCCAAAAAAGCTGCTTCCACATCGGTGCCCAATACACGACGAATGTCAGGTAACTTGCTGATAAATTCGCTGGTATAATCATGAGCCAGGCTTTTCTTGTCACCCAGATCAAATCGTTCAGGCGCCTCGCACATAAAGCACAACCCAGCAAAAATCTGTTCGACCAACAGACTGTATAATTTTTCGGTATTAACACCAATGTAGTACCGCACACTTTCGGGCCTGACAGAGCTATCGCCGTAATAGCCCGGAAAAATGATTTCGCGCGACAGGTTGACGATCTGTTCCAGTGAGCTGATTGAAGGCATTTTATGATCTTTAAAATGCGGATGACAAACACTTTTATAGCTTTGTTCCTGCGATAGCTCTTCAATGGCATTCTTTACTTTAGAAAAATGATCTGTGGTCATGTTCAATGCGCTTTTAATAGTTGGTCAATGTATTGTTTTGCTTGTTGTGTTCGTTGCTTATTCTGCCCTTTAATCATCTCATAATTGAATTGATAATGATCCAACTCCTGTTTATATAATTCATGTAAATAAAGACGTTTATTTTTGTTTTCCCTTACACCATCATTGATCCATTGCAAGTCGGGATAGCAAAGAAGATGTAAATCAATCTTCGCGAGCTTCAAAAAATCATCAATAAATGAAGGAATCGTTCCATAAACTTCTTTGAACCATACTTTGGTAATAATTAAAAATGTATCAAAAAATACAAGTTTGCTTTTCGATTCAAGTGCTTCTTCGTATTGGTTAATCTGCTTTTGTGCAATTTGCCTGACATCTTCAAAAGCATAAGGTCGTTTTAAGTTTTCAACGTATTCACGGGCATATTCGGGTACCCAATCAGTATGATAGCACTCTGCCAACTGCTTTGCCAGCGTACTTTTACCAGTTGATTCCGGTCCGCTTAGCACCACTATCAGTGGCTGGTCAGACTGCCTTTGCATAGCCTCGAACTGTTTTTGTCCACTCTAAATACCCCACAATTGCACCGGCTGTAAAGACCAGGTAAAGGAAACTGTAAAAATACAAGCCTTTATAAATGTACATACCCATAGATACCAAATCGATTACCACCCAGAATAACCAATGGTGTATGTATTTGCGAGCCAGCATCCAGGTGGCAATAATAGATGCTGCCGTTGTAAACGAATCAAGGTAGGGTAATTCTGAGCTGGAAATATTAACCATGGCCGGCACCTTCAGTAAAACCAGTAAAATTGCCAGATAAATGACGATTCCTACGATTGTAAGCTTCAAAAACAGCTGTTTACTTAAAAGTTTAATGCTCACTTCATCGTTGTTCTTGCCTGCATTTCCGTTTATCCAGTACCACCAGCCATAAATACTAACTACAATATAATAAAATTGCAGTCCCATATCGGCATATAAAGCTACCTGATAAAAGCCAACGGACATGAGCGCCGAAGCAACCAGACCCCATGGCCATAACCACGATTTTTCGCGTATTGAGTAAAACAGATAAATTAAAGAGGCCAGCGTTCCCGCGGCCTCTAGTCCATATTTTTGAATAAATTCCATTATTGTGTCAGTCATTTCTATTTCAACAGCAACTCAGTAATTATTTCAGATACTGTGAATAATCTCTTTTTGATTCTACCATGTCAACGGCTTTATTATATGCATCCGACACATGGTTTATGGATTGAAAATATTCAGAGGTGCTAAATAAATCGCGCGCTACCAATGCTTTCAACTGAGCCTCCACCATTGGCCTTGAAATGGCTAATTCCTCTTTATTCAACTTTACTTCTGCCGCTTCACCTTCTTTAATTAGCTTTTCAATCAAATCATCACCCACCTCAAAATCTTTCTCGAATTTTTTGTACGACTGATAGCGTCTTTCAAGTTTATTGCGGTTATTATCCACATAATTTAAGATCATACGGTTCACCGAGCCCGATGCAATTAAATCGCGATAATAATCAGAATACGTGCTTGTATCGGCTGCCACAAAAATATCGGGCATGATACCCCCGCCGCCATATACCGATCGACCAGCTATTTTGGTTTTATACTTTAAGGCTTCGTCAAACTGGATGCTATCGGCATTGTAGTACTCACCGTGTGCATATCGCTCTCCCAATTCATTATGATAGGCATCTGCCCCATTCTTATATTCTTTCTGAATGCAACGGCCGGATGGTGTGTAATATTCTGCGATGGTTAAACGAATCATTGATCCATCAGGAAAATCAAACGGACGCTGTACCAGTCCTTTTCCGAAACTACGACGTCCCACAACTAATCCACGATCCCAATCCTGCACCGCACCCGATACAATTTCACTGGCCGAAGCTGATCCCTCGTCGATAAGAACGACCAGGTTGCCTTTTTCGAACTTACCTTTACGTCGGGCATGGTGGTTGCGTCGTTCACTATTCAAACCTTCGGTATAAACCAGTAACTTATCTTTATCAATTAGTTCATCAGCAATTTCAATGGCCGCTTTAAGGTAGCCACCACCATTGCCCCTCAGGTCAAGAATCAGGTTTTCGTAGTTTTCTGCCTCCAGCTTTTCCAAGGCTTCTACAAACTCGGTATGTGTATTAAGAGCAAAGCGGGTAATTTTCACATAGGCAGTTTTAGGTGTTGCCATGTAAGCCGATTCAACACTGTGCAAAGGAATTTTATCACGAACCACCACAAATTTTAATTCTCCATTGGCTCCTTTTCGAATGATTTGCAGATTAACTTTGGTTCCCTTCTTTCCTCTCAGGTATTTAAATACATCGCTGTTTTTAATGCCAATACCTGCTACATTATCACCATCAATACCAATAATACGGTCGCCTGCACGAATACCAACCTTTTCCGATGGCCCGCCAATAACAGGATTAACAACCATTAGGGTATCGTTCATGATATTAAACTGAATACCTACCCCTTCGAAGCTTCCATCAAGTGGTTCATTCATAGCCGCCACTTCGTCAGCTGAGATATAAACCGAATGTGGGTCAAGGCTTTTAAGCATGCCGGCAATAGCCTTCTCTACCAGGTTATCCTTGTTAACCGAATCCACATATAATGAATTGATTAACTGGTAGGTCAGTTGCAGTTTCTGAATGTTCTTATCGTAGGCCTGCGCATTTGCTGACATTGAGCAAATAGCAAAAAGCAATACTATTCCCCAGAGCTTCCTTGTTCCCATCATCTCTCGTTTTTTTGGTTATGTTGTGATTTCCTGTATTAAATAAACAAAGGCCGGAAAGAAAAAGTTCCTGCCGGCCATATAATTATCTTATTCTTTCGATGGTTATTCCCATTCGATGGTTGCAGGTGGCTTCGAACTAATGTCATAAACCACTCGGTTAACACCTTTTACTTTGTTAATGATGTCGTTGGATACCTTGGCTAAAAAGTCGTAAGGTAAATGTACCCAATCGGCAGTCATACCGTCTGTTGAAGTAACAGCACGCAAGGCCACTACCTTTTCATAGGTACGCTCATCGCCCATCACACCAACCGATTGTACCGGCAACAACATGGCACCAGCCTGCCATACCTGATCGTACAGGTTACTATCCTTTAAGCCTTGTATAAAGATGTGATCCACTTCTTGCAGTAATGACACCTTTTCGGCTGTTATATCACCTAAAATACGAATTGCCAAGCCTGGTCCCGGGAACGGATGACGACCCAACAGGTTCTCATCAATGCCCATGGCACGACCCACACGGCGTACTTCGTCTTTAAACAACAGGTTCAATGGTTCCACCACCTTCAGATTCATTTCTTCTGGTAATCCACCCACATTGTGGTGCGATTTAATGGTAGCTGATGGTCCGTTAACAGAAACTGATTCAATCACATCCGGATAAATTGTTCCCTGGGCCAACCATTTAACATCCTGTATTTTGTGTGCTTCAGCATCAAACACTTCAATGAACACACGGCCGATTATTTTACGCTTCGTCTCAGGATCAGAAACCCCATCCAACTCACTTAAGAATTCTTTTTTGGCGTCCACACCAATCACATTAAGTCCCATGTGCTTGTAGGAATCCAAAACGGCTTCAAACTCATTCTTGCGCAACAAACCGTTGTCAACAAAAATACAAGTCAGGTTTTTGCCAATGGCTTTGTGCAAAAGAACACCTGCCACAGTACTGTCAACACCACCTGATAAGCCTAATACAACCTTATCGTTGCCCAACTTCTCTTTCAATCCGGCAACAGTCGTTTCAACGAATGAATCGGGTGTCCAGTCTTGTGAACAGCCACAAACGCCAACAACAAAGTTTTTCAGAATCTGTGTTCCTTCGGTACTGTGATATACTTCGGGGTGAAACTGCATTCCGAATGTTTGTTCGCTCTCAATTTTATAAGCCGCCACTTTAACATCCTTGGTACTGGCTACAATATTATAACCTTCAGGAAGGTTCACAATGGTATCACCATGCGACATCCATACCTGTGAATGCTGGCTAACACCTTTCAATAATTCACTGGAATTATCAACGTACTCAAGATTAGCACGGCCATATTCGCGTGTTTTAGAAGGCTGAACTTCGCCACCATAAAACTGTGACAGGTATTGAGCTCCGTAACACACTCCCAATAAAGGCATTTTTCCCTTAATGGCAGTTAAGTCAGGTTTTGGTGCTTCTTCGTCGCGCACACTGAAGGGGCTTCCACTTAGAATCACACCTTTAACCGATTCGTCCAATTCCGGACAATTGTTAAATGGATGAATTTCACAATACACATTAATCTCGCGAACACGCCTTGCAATCAGC
The DNA here is from genome assembly GCA_025210475.1 of Carboxylicivirga sp. Lineage (GTDB taxonomy): Bacteria > Bacteroidota > Bacteroidia > Bacteroidales > Marinilabiliaceae > Carboxylicivirga. Next base: position 97,631 of record JAOARW010000030.1, read on the forward strand.
TGCGTGTATTGAGATCCAAAATCCAGAATAATGATTTTTTCCTGCATTAATATCTGCCTTTATACCCGGCGTTTAAAAGAGATGTAGTTAAATCTTTTAATTGCGCCAGGCAATAGTTATACCTTTAAAAATTTTGCGCAAATATACGATTTAATATTTGATATTAGCGTTGTTCAGTAGAATGAAAACCATTAAAACACAATACGTGATAAGGTAACTTTTTTAAGTTTTTCCGTTTCACCGTTTTTGAAGTAAAAAGTTAAGGTGTCCTGGTTTTGTGTTATATCCTTTAAGGATAAAAACAAATCACAGGGGCTCTTATCCCGAATGTTAGCGCCTTCTATATCTGTTAAAACATCTCCTTTCTCCACGCCATTCTTATCGGCCTTGCTGCCTTGCCATACTCCATTTACCACAAACTGATCATTTTGCATTATAAAATCAATTCCGAAACTGTCAATCGTCAAATGGTGCGCCGGATCAGTATGATTAAAGAAGAAACGTTTTTGAGGGTAATCAATAATGAAATCGCCTAATTCGAGTACTTTCATACCCACTTTAGAAGAGCCGCCCGTTGTTTCAACGACCACTGATTCAAAAACATTATTACCCAATTCTAAGTTTAGATCGTTATAAATCTTGGTTTGATAATCACCTGCTCCCCAAGCGCCATGGGAATTGGTTCCGCTGGATTGGTAGCCTGGTGAGCCAATGGCCTTTTTCTTTGTCAGCCATTTAGCCGTCTGATTATTCAAAGAGAAGGAATCACCACTGCCCGTATCAAGCAAAACCCATTTAATGGCTTTCTTATTCACTTTTACTTTCAGGTGTGGTGAACTTTGCTGCTTGTTAACTGACAACTTCGATTCAGCCAAATTCTTAGTGCCGATGGTCTGATATGAATCTGCAATGATCATCTTCCTGCTTTGCCAATCAATTTTAAAGGCCCCAAAACGCAGCAGGTTACTGCCAATAATACCTTTATAACCGAGGCATTTAAAAGGTCCTTCAAACATCTCAACGTTAAGCGTAGGAATGTCTTTGTAATTTAAATCGCCGATCTGGATGGAGGCGATCAATACGACCCCGGCTTCTTGCTTTTTACCTGTTGCATCGCCAATTTTGATTTGACGATACGGTTTAATCCCGTGCTGCGCAGAGTCTTTAAACAGAATACACATTGCTCCTGTATCAAACAGGTATCGCCCTTCAATACCATTCATGGAGGCCTGTATCACAATTTTGTCATGCACGTATTCAAATGGTATTTCGGTATAAAACTTTTCGGAAACCAGCTGTCCGCCATTAAACTGGGCCAGGGACATGCTATGAATCGAACAAAGGCAGCCAATAATGATAATGATCGCTTTGGAGGAAAATGTTGGTGTATATTTTTTAAGTGTTTTAACGGCCATAACAATTTGGTTTAATGAGCAGAGCAGTGTCCTATCTTTCAAAGATCATTATTTCCTGATTCTTTTTTATTAATTTCGTAGCAAAAATAGAATATTTTGAAAGAAAATCAGGACAAATCCTGGTATGCATTATATACCAAATCAAGAGCCGAAAAGAAAGTACTTGAGCAGTTTACCAAGATGGGTATTGAAGCCTATTTACCGCTTAAGAAAACCTTAAGACAATGGAGTGATCGAAAAAAATGGGTTGAATCGCCCATCATCAGCTCCTATATTTTTATTAAAATTCCCTTGGCTGATTACCGCCGTGTGTTTGATGTGGTTGGCATTGTGGCATATGTTTCCTACAAAGGAAAAGCCTGTATCATTCCTGAGAGTGATATTATGGCCATGAAACGAACCATTGAAAACCAACTGGATTTTAGCGTTGAAGCCGGGAAAATCGAAAAGGGCCAGGAAATCACTGTTACATCCGGACCTTTGGAAGGCATTAAGGGTGAAGTGATGGAAGTTAAAGGTTCGAAGAAGATTATTCTAAGAATCAGTCAGATTGGCTACACCCTAGTTGTTAACCTAGACGACGCGACCTTCAAAAAGTCGTAACAAAAGTAACAACTCGACATTTACAAGCTTAATCAAAACCCATAAGTAAGCGTTCATATTAATTTCTTTCCATAAGCAAATGCCATGGTTATGCACGAAGATGATTTACCCATTGAGGAATACATATACACTGAAATACTTAAAGAGCGGCATGCGGATATTACGCGGTTTAATGAACTAATTGACTTAAATGACAGCAGTAACGAAGAAGCTGCAACCGAGTTATTGTATGTTAGCAAGCGCCTTTTCTATAACCACCATGGCTTGGATCAGGTGATGGCAGCACGTACCAATCTGCTTAGTTTTTTCGATGTAGATACGGATGATGATCAAATTCCGGCTTCGATGAATGGTGGCATTGCTGAACACGATGATTTGATTGAAGATGTATTAAATGCCCTGGGCGATTTGGAAGATTTAAAAAAGCTAAACATTAAAAAGCTGGCCAATCGTTATCCGGAAGTTTCTTTTTTAACGCTCGTTAAAATTGTTTTAATGGAGATTAAAGAAGAACCGGCCAGGAAAATTTTAAAACAGCTGGATGAAGCTTTGTCCATCTACCCGGATGATTTATTACTTCAGTTCGAGAAAGAAAGCATTGAAAATCGAGAAGGGAAAACTGCTCAGCTAATCACATACGATTACTTAAAACAAAATACGGCCAGTGCCATTTTTAAACGTAAAAGCATTCACTCCTTTGAATTAATGAGTTTGCATACCGCGATTTTTGAGTTTTTGATTTCTCAAAATGATGTATTAATGCTGGATGCCTTGATGTTTGCTTCAAAAACTTTATTCCCCGAGTGGGAAGATGCCTGGAGTGATAAGGAGGTTTATAGCGAAATAATGAAGGTTGAGTTTTGTAAAATGATTATTAATTCAACGGGAGCAAAAATGTCTTGAAAATCGATGCAAGATTCTCTTTGCTAATTTCATAAGGGGCTTTATCACCTTATGACTGTGTGATTAATCTAAAGGAAAGATAAAAAACTGGTTATATAAAAAAGAGTGCTGTAAACGTTTAACAGCACTCTTTTAGGAATCAGAGTCAGGGTGAAGTGGTGTGCTTCTTCCCCATTAATAATCTTTCAGCAATTGTTCCAGTTTGAATTTCATTAACTTGTAATGAGGATTCTTGTTCAGTACCCATTGTGGTAAAGCTTTTAAATCGTTACGTAGTTTAAGTAGTTGATTAAATTTGTGAATATCCACTCCTAAACGTTCTGTTCTGCTTTCGTTAAAAGTGAATCCACCTTCACTGTAATTAGTTGTCAGGCTGGTTTCATCAAATGCTGCTTTTGAAGATCCACCTTTGAAAATTCCGTAAATTTCACCGAAATAGGCGATTTGCAAGGCACGATCGACGTGATTACATTTTTTATGATTGTAAACTTTCGCAAAGGTTAGTTTGTACAAATCATCCAAATACTCTTCGGCCGTATAGGCGCCTTTAACTTTCAAGCTCGACTGTTTTTCCAATACCGATAAACATCGGCTATACATCAGGCGATACAAAGCCATTACCTGTACATCTTCAATAGAATTTTCCAAACCAATGTAATCCGTCACCGATTTTTCATAGAACCAATCCGGCAGGTGATATATTTCATCATAAATAAACTTCACAGCCTCTTTTTGTGTTTTTTTATCTACAAAATGGTATTGCACCTGATTATCACCACGTACAATATCTTCTTTGTAAATACCACCAATTAAGGTCATGGTGTGTACCAGGTAACGCTCCATTTGCATCAACATGCCCTCGTAGGTTTCTTCCATTAAGGTATAATCTCTGGTCCCTTCAGCAGTCCATTTGTTTAAGTTTTTCATTAATAGCTTTAGGTTGTTAATACCATATCGTGTGGCTTTAATCGGATCATTACCCAAAGATTCACTTTGATTGGCCGGGTTAATGGGACTACCCATCGTTTGTGCACCAAACTTAAGCATTGGATTATTAGCGGCATCCAATATCCACTGATTCAGTGTATCGTATTCTTTATCAAATGTTTTTGCTTCATAAATAGGTTGATATCCCCATTTGAGGGCATATTTATCGTACACACCCAAAAGTGGTGGAATTAAACGAACACCTTCATCACCAGGCTGTGCCACATAGTTGAAGCGCGCGTAATCCATAATTGATGGTGTTGTGCCATATTTTTGTGTAAATGTGGCCGAACGTAAGGAATCAACCGGATAAGCATATGACGAACCAAAATTGTGCATCAATCCAATGGTGTGACCAATTTCGTGAGCAGCTACATAGCGAATACATTCTCCCATCACTTCATCGTCGAATACAGCCTTACGAACACGAGGGTCAACCGTTGAAGTCTGGATTAAACGCCAGCTATGCAGAATCTTAGTTAGGTTTTGATAGAAAAACACATCGGCACAGATAATCTCACCTGTACGCGGATCAACATAAGAAGGCCCCATACTATTCTGCACTTTACTGGTTACAAAACGGTAACAGCTGTAACGGGCATCATCTGGATCAAAATCAGGATTTTCGGCTTTAGTAGGATAATCTATAGCTTGAATGGCATCTTTAAAACCAATTTCTTCGAAGGCTACTTTCCAGTCTTCAACACCCAGTTTAATGTAATCTCTGAAACGTTTTGGAATGGCTGTGTCCACATAAAACACAATCGGTTTTTCAGGAGTCACCAATTCACCTTTTTTATATTTCGCTAAATCTTCCTTTTTTGGTTGTAAATTCCATTTATTGATAAACGCGTACTTTTGCACCTCGCTCCCTTTATCAGTAAAGTCCATTTTGCTGGTACGGAAATAACCGATGCGATCATCATGCAAGCGTGGACGCATTGGTTCTTCGGGCAATGCTAAGATATTACGGGTTAGTACAGCCATAAACGGCTCATCCTTCACCTTGTAAGCCTGCTGTGTTTTTACCACAATATTTTTAGCAAAGGCTTTTACACTAAGCACCTTACTATCATCACTTACGTACGAACCGCTCAGTGTTTTATGGCGCGCCATGGCATCACCAAGGTTCATCGGACGAAATGGACTTAGTTCCTTATCACCACTTAAAAACAAGTCCGTCATGTCCACTAAAAGACTGTCTTTAGCCTTATTTTTAGCCTCAATTTTAAAGGATTTCCAAATCGGTGATAAATTGTTTTTTAAAAATGAACTGTATACTTCTGATTCAGGATCACAAAGCACACTATTGTTAGTACGGTGTAAATAAACTTTACTGGTATCCTTCGTCATATAAAAAATGAATGGATCCAATGTCATTTGCCCGGCACTATAATCAACATTGTTGCTCAAAGCACTTACCCGATTGGCAAATAAATATTGCTTATCGATGTTTTCGGGCGTTATGAGCACATATACTTTGTTGTCTTTATGGTACAGATCAAATAAACCAGATGATTGCACACTGCACTCCTCCATCTTTTTCTGCAACTCTGATTTAAGCTCTTTTTTTACCTCGTCTTTCTTCTTTTTCTTCTTAAAAATACCTTTTGCATCGGCATTACCAGCCCAAAGGGTAATAAGGATTACCCCCACTAAATACTTCAACTTCATGTGCTTATATTTTATTGATTGGATAAAAACCGGAGATAAGAAGATGTCCCAAAAACAGTTCACGATCAAGCAAAGCCGAATGATTTACATTCACATTGATTATCAAGTGAATAAACACATCGACTTTACTGAGTGAACAATTATTTAATTACTTTCAAACGTCCTCTTAAACCAGTTTATGTCATCTACTATAATTCAAGGTTAATCTGATCCGAGAACATTTCTCTTAGTATCGCTATTTTTGTAGCCATTTTAGGGTATTTAGTAATTACCTCGTTTATTTCGGCTTGCGTATGCGTAAACAAGAATTTTACAAACCTCGGATAATCTTCATCTCTTGTTTGAGTAATCTTCATTCCCCAATAATCTTGATATTCAACAAAACCTAATGTCATTGGATCGACACTTAGATCGGCCATCTGACGATAAGAATCCTGACTCACTTCATAAAAGGCATCAGGAATTTTTAAGGCACCCTTATCGACCATATAACCAGCCATATATTTTGTTATAACCTCTACCCCAAACTCTTCTTTCTGTTCATCTGTCCATTCGGTGATATCATCTTTTACGGCAGCAATTGCAGCAATTTGATTGGTGAATGCAACATTGGTACTTTCATAATCCATCCAATCTTCTGGTTTTTCTTCAATATCATTGCATAAGAATATGCTTTGTGGAAAATTCTCCAAAAAGAAGGAACGCGGAAACTTACTGAAAAAATAATCATCCAGCATTTCTAAAGCTACCTGATAATTGGCTTTTTGCCCCCAATGAAGTTTCAATACGTTGTTACCTCTATAATTCCAGCGATAATCCGTAGTATCTGCCGAAAATAAAATCACTGTTTTTGTATCTGTATAAAAGTGGTAACGAAATTTTTCTACAGGATCAGAAGCATCATCTTTCAGTTGATATTTATCTGGTCCAATGGCTGCTACAATAGTCTCATCTTCGTTGCAGCCAACAAAAGCTGCTGCAATAACAAACAATAGTATGTATCTTAGTTTAGTCATCGTAGTATCTTATCTTGGGTTTTGTTTTAATGCTGTATTTCTTTTAATAGCTTCCTGAGGGAAAGGCAATACAAAACGGTTCGAATTCTTCTCGATTAAGAATATTTCTTTTTCACCTTCAGAAACATACTCATGCGAAATAGCTTCCATTCCATAACGACGTAGATCAAACCAGCGGTGAAACTCAAAGGCAAATTCCAGACGCCGTTCTTTTTTTACTTCGGCAATGGCCTCAGCATCATTCGAATAGTCTACACTGTTAACAGTTAAATACCTATAGACTTTGTATTTGTCCATGAGCTCTTTCACTTTACCTTTATTATTTGTATTTGCAAAAGCTTCGGCTCTATTAAGATAAATTTCTGAAGTACGGAGTGCATAAGAGAACATGTCATTATCTTTATTCCACTTATACGGAATTGGACTGTTCTTATTCTTTTTATAGAAAGCTTCTTTACGCCAATCTTCATCAAGATAAAGTTTATCTAAAGCCTCACTCATTTCATAAATAAATCTGTATCGTTCATCGTAAAGTCCTGGATAATTAAAATAACCCCACGAGAATAATATTTCCGTGTTGCCGTAATCAAGAAAATAACCCTGTTCATTTGATAATGAAAACAACTCCACCCCATTATTAAGAGCTAAATCAGTTACATCCAATACTTTCTGATATTCGGATTGATAAAGATAAATTCGGCTAGCTAATGTTAAAGCTGCATTTAAGTTGGGTCGAAAAATTGTTTTGTTATCGGTTTCAGTAAACAACTTAATGGCGTTATCAATATTGCTATTAATAACATTATATACTTCCTGCACAGTGCTACGCGCTATTTTTTTATCGTCAATTGTAATACTTGTATTAACAGGAACACCCGGATCACTGGCTGCTGTTGCTTTGTTGTACGGTTTACTATAAAGATTAACCAACATAAAATAGTTTTGTGCCCTTACAAAACTAAGCTCTGCTAAAAGTGAATTACGCCCATCCGATTCTTCAAACTTTGTATATAAATCATCCTCAACGATATTACAGATTAATATATTGTGGTAGGCACGGTTATAGTATACGTCGTTTTTTATACCACCTATTTTTGTAACCTCTGGCTCCTCTGACCAGGTATAGTATCCATAATATTCATTGGTACCATCGTTACTTAAAAGTGTACTTGCTTTATAGGCTTGCTGTACATCATCCGTTAATATGTCAAGATACTGTGGAATACTGGCATTCTTTTTATTTTGATAAGTCTCGCCGGCTAAAAATTCCTTATAATCTTGTATCGTGTTTAGCTTGATGTACTCATCACTAGACTCCTCTAAAAAATCAGAACAGCCAATGTTGATGACTAATAAAAACAGTAAATATTTAAAATTCTTCATCTTTTGTTTAAATTAAAATGACACATTAAGACCTGCTGAAAATGACTTTAACGGTGGTAAGGCGCCATAACCGCTTGTGATTTGTTCAGGATCACGTCCTCTTAAATCTTTATCTTTAATAACAAAAAGGTTGTTTCCACTTACCTGCAATCGAATGCTTCCAACGCGCAGTTTCTCGCATAGTTTAGAACTAAAATCGTAAGTTAAAACCACATTACGTAATCGCAAATAATCGCCACTAACTACCCGCATATCACTATAATCATACATTTCATACAGTGTTGACGCATAAGTAACTTTAACATCATCTCCACTTTGACTAGCCTCATTAAGTTTAATTTTATCTACACCCAGATATTTATCACTCAATACAGGAATGTTTGTATGTTGCTCATCACCCTTTTGTTGCCATCTATTAACGTAATCGCTAGACATGTTTTGTTGTGGGTTGGGTAAATTGGAAAAGCCTTCATTGTATAATGGAGGTAGGCGTAATACACTACCCAAGCTGTAGCTAAATAAACAACTTAACGTCAAATTCTTATGACGAACAGAAGTGCTAAAACCACCTGAAACGTCTGGTAAACGGTTACCACTGGCTACAAAAACCCGATCGTAAACCTCTTGAGCATTCTTTGGCTGGAATTCACTTAAATCTTCATAATTAGGTAGACCATCCTCTCCCAAACCAAGAAATTTATAGCTGTAAATTTCATTAACACTGCGTCCATTTACCAATACACTTCCTGTCAAATAGTTCTGATAAGTATTAATATTGTCACCAATTTCTTTAAGTTTAGTTTTGTTTTTACTGGTATTCCACGAAATATTCCAGGTCCAGTTATCTGTTTTAACAGGGACAACATTAATGGATAAATCATAACCCGTATTTTCAAGCACACCGCGATTCAAAGCAACGCTTTCATCACCATTTTCATAAGGAATATTTTTATGGATTATTTGATCCTCACCACGCTTTTTGTAATAGTCAAATGTTCCATAAATACGATTGTTTAAAATGCTGAAATCTAAACCGATATCGTAGTTTTTAGTTTTCTCCCAACGTAATTTAGTGTTAGGTAACTTATGCACTGTTGTATAAAATTCCTGACTGATGGAGTTCATATCTCCTAGTTTGGCTATCAGTTCTGGTGTTTGATCAGGATGTACATTACCCTGAATACCATAACTTAAGCGCAAACTTAGATTGTCCAATAAGTTTTGGGCCTGCATAAATTTCTCCTGACACAGATTCCAGCGAACTGATGCTGACCATACAGGTAAGAATTTGGTGCTATCATCCTGTCCAAATTTGTTAGAACCATCAGTCCGAAAATTAAAATTGAAGCTATAACGATTGTCAAAAGCATACGTTGCCGTTGAATAGAAACTTAAGTAATTGTTGGTTTGATCCCTGTATCGGTTTGGATTTTTACTCATCCAATTGGCATAACCTGTAAAAATTGTCGGATTGATATCAACTGATCGCATTCCTTTATCATGCAAATATCCACGCTGTTTAGTATTAATAGAAGTGTAGTTGACACTACGAATTTCATTACCTGCACCAACAGCCAATTCGTGCTTATTAAAGCGTTTGTTAAAAGTTAAGTGGTTTCTTACCAACCAGGCGGTTTTAGTAGATTCATCGTTTATACGCTCACCTCCATAAGGCATAGAGCTTCTCTCTAATAAATATGTATTTGATTTATCAATACGTTCACCATACTCTAATCCACGCCTACTTGCAGCATAGTAGCTTTTTTCATTGGCTATATTCTCATCACTCGTTATCGAATAATCTCCATTATACAATGAAGAAAATCTTAAGTTTTTATTGATATCCCATAAAAAATTAAACTGTGCGTTAATTGCTTTTTGATTTAAAGTACGACTTGTGTTTTTAATTTCATCAAAAATATTATAGGTCAGATAATTATCATTCAATCCGCTTGATACCGCATATCTTGAGTTTGAATCGATAGCACGACTGGTGTTAAAGGCATAATCGTAAACACCAACACTTGTGTGCATCATATCATGTTCCATGGTGGATGCCCGTAATTGCGTATTTAATTTTATCTTATCACTAAGGTTAAAGTTATATTTAAGAAGAGTGTTTAGCTGTTGACGTTCAACTCCCTTCACACTGGATTTATCATTATTGTAACCAAGACTAACATAGTAATTGGTTTTATCCGTTCCCCCACTCATAGAGACGGTATGCTTCTGCGACAAGGCATTTCGAAACAATAGATCATACCAATCCGTGTTAAGTTCTTTAATACGTTTTACTTCTGATCGAAAAGTGTCATAATCGATTTCCTTATTATATAGTTGGTTCACTAAACCTTCATAACCTACACGCATTGGTGTCGAAGTATCAAAACTTAAACCTCTTTGTTGCATTTCTTCACTCACTTCCACACGCTGCTTACTATTCATCAGGTTAACATCATCGTAGGTAGGTGCCAATGTTGTGGTAAAGCTGTTACTGTATCGTACCACTGATGTGCCTGGCTTACCTTTTTTGGTGGTAATAACAATTACCCCATTAGCAGCTTTGGTTCCATAAATAGCTGTTGCAGAGGCATCTTTCAACACATCAATACGTTCGATATCTTCCGGATTTAAGCTACTAATGGCATTACCAATGAAATTAACATTGTCTAAACTGTTTAATTCTTCTGTAGATATATTAACCGGATCCTCAAGTATTACACCATCAATAACCCATACTGGCTCACGACTACCCGAAATCGAAGACGTTCCTCGAATACGGATTTTCGGTGTGGCGCCCGGAGCTGATGAATTATTAATCACCATCAATCCACTGACTTTACCTTGCAGCATGCGATCGACACTACCGTTGGTTAGCTCAACCACATCTTTACCCTTGATACTGGCAATTGAACTGGATAACTTTCTTTTTTCAACGGTACCATAGCCGGTTACAACCACTTCGCCTAAATCACTGATTTCCGGCATTAGTGTTATGCTTAAAGTTTGAGTTCCTTCGACTTGAACTTCCTGTGTTTTAAAACCAATAAATGAAAATGACATCGTACTGATACCCGAGGCTATGTTCATACTAAATTTACCATCTGCATCGGTTATGGTACCTGTCATATTTTCTTTTACCACTATATTAACACCTGGTATCGGGTTACCCTGATCGTCAAGCACAACTCCTGAAACAACGTCAAGTTTTTGAGCCTGCTCAGAATCCTTTGAAGGCTTTATTATGTAATAGTCTTCGATCTTGGTAACCATCATGTTGGTACCTTTAAGCAACGATTCCATTACATTGTTCACCAACTCATCTTCTACCTGAACACTCACAATACGGGCATCGTCCAATTCTTCATTGGAATAAATGATTTCCATCCCGGTTTGCGCCTTTATTTGTTCAAACACTTCTGCCAGTGTTGAATTTGCACTCTTTAAGCTTACCTTACTTTGCGAATCGACATTGGCCGACAGACTAAGGCTAAAAATAAAGCATGCTAAAAAGCTGATCTTCATGATACGTAGCATTTTTTCAGGCACAAAGTGCCTCAATAACATCTTTTTTTTCATAGATTTACTATCTCATTAAACATTAAGGGTATTGACAGTACCCGATATATTGCCGGAAAATGTTGACAGCATTTTCCGGTTTAATTTCACCTATCTTTCTCGACTTTAATTGTATGCTCTTTAATGTTAAACTTCACATTGGTTGTTTCTTCAATCAGCTTTAATATAAAGCCAATTGGACGAGTTTTGTGCACTCCTCCTGAAAACTGCAAGTCTTTAAGTTTTTCATCTTCAAATTCAAATTCCACATCGTACCACCTTTGCAAATTGGATGTAATTTGTTCCAGCGGCATTCGATGAAATGATAGTTTTCCATCACGCCATGACGAGAAATGACTGACTTTAACTTTTTGACTGATTAGTTGGTTCCTGACATTAAGAGAAGCCTGCCATCCCGGTTCCAAGATCAACTCCTGCCCATTGCCATTGACTTTAACCGATCCTTGCTCCAGAGTTATACGGGCTGAAGAATCTTCGTCGTATGCACTGATATTAAATGAGGTACCCAACACTTTTGTTGTTAAACTTGAAGTGTGTACAATAAATGGTTTGTCGGCATCATGGGCAACTTCAAAAAAAGCTTCTCCTTTTAAATAAACTTCCCTTGTATTACCAGTAAATACAACCGGATAGCGGATTTCGGATTGTGCATTTAACCAAATTTGAGTGCCATCAATTAAAGTTGTTTTAAACTCTCCACCCCGAGGCACTCTGAGGGTATGAAAAGTCAACTTTCCTTCCTCGTTTGCGCTGGTTTCCGACTTTGAGGCACTGTATTGAATTCCATCTTTAACCAACTGCTTAACTTCTGCCGTTTGGTCTCTTAGGTTGATCTCTGCTTTATCTGAAATAAATACTTCTTTACCGTCGCTTAAGGTTAAAACAGCCTTTTTGTATGGCGACATATCTTCTGTATTTATAGCGCTTAAATTCTCATAAGCCTCAGTATTGAGATGTCTCGCAAAATATGTAAGGCTTAACATCACAAGCAAAGAAGCTGCAACAGTACTCCACTTTAGCAATCGTTTACGGCGTTCATGAAATTTAACAGAACTTATAACACTAAACTTAGCTTTATCGACATCAATCTGATTATATAAATTTGAATATTGCGCACGGAAATACCAACGACTAAGTTCCTCATATTCCTTAAAATTACTTTTGCTTTCTTTTAGCCAGCGTTTAACATCAGCCTTTTGCTCAGCTGTGGCACCGCCATTTAAACAGCTGATTACATCTTGTTGTAATTGATCGGGTATATTCATTGATACAGGTTTGTGATCCTTTTCTTTCTAATTATTAAGCTGATTAAACTGTTTTTCGATTGCCTTTGCAGGCAAGTGATATCAATTGATCACGCATTATTAACAGGAGATTTTCTCAATCGGGTGACAAAGAGCAAATATTTTTTTGCAAAAAATAAAATCGATGTGAAAAGCAACAACTAATTACAATGTGTAAATAATATCGGCAGTTAGCTTTGTATACTTTACTCATGGCGGCCTTGGTGCGAACAACATGCAAAATTAATAGCGCCTATAGAAAGAATAAATAAAGTAGGTCCTGATGCTCTTTTAACTGATCTTTTAAGCGGGCTACCCCCCTTTTTAACTGCGTTTTAATGGTGTTTAAAGATACATCAAGCTCATCCGCGGCTTCCTGGTACTTCATGTTCTGAATAAAAACACAGTCAATGGCCTGTCGCATTTTTTCAGGAAGTGCTTGCATTGCTTCACTGATGAGCTCCGCCCCTTCTTCCTGAATTCTTTTGGCCTCCTCTTCGGCAAAATCAAAATGAGGAAATTCGATGGTATTATTTAAAATATCTTTCTTTTTACTTCGGTTGATACTGGCATTTTTCACCAAAGTATACAAGTAATTAGAGAGTGTGGAATCCTTGACTTCTTTATAGAGCTTCTTATTCCAGAATTTAATAAACTGCTCTTGAACAATATCTTCTGCCAGATGAATATCTTTCAGGTAAGCATGAGACAACAATACCAAGGGCTTATAGAACCGATCAAACAAACGATCTAAACCTTCATGTTGTTGCTCCCGCAACTGCTCTAAGATCATAATATCCTTTACAGGCATAGTAATTCCCAAATTCGCTGCAAATATATTCATGTTTTTAAAACTACCTAGGTTTTTAGTTGAAAAGATATAAATCTAAGCTGTCAGAAACCTTTTATGCACATAATAAAAACATACGTTCACCTTAAAAGGATTTTATTAGGAACAGATAATAAAACAGCCGGTAAATCTTACCAGCTGTTTATACTCTATTGTTGTAATTTGGTTGTTATTGCATATTCTCAAACGCATTCTTAAAGACCAAATCTCCATTATTAAGGTCCACAATAATTGTTGAGTCGGCTGTGATAGCGCTTGCTAATATTTGTTTGGAAAGTTGATTAATAACCAGCCGCTGAATAACCCGTTTAACAGGACGAGCACCATATTGGGGCTCATAGCCCTGATCAGCCAAATAGTCAATAGCAGTATCGCTAAAATCAATTGAAATACCTTTTTTCGCCAACATTCTTTTTAAGGACTGAACCTGAATAAGCACCACTTCCTTTACCTCTTCTTTATTAAGGGGTGTAAACATCACGATCTCATCGATACGGTTTAAAAACTCAGGCCTTACGTGTTGCTTTAGTAGACTAAGAACTTCATTTTTGGCTTGCTCTGTAGCATTATGCCTTTCATCTTCCTGCGTTCCTTCCAGTTTATTTAGAATAATGCCGGAGCCCAGATTCGATGTCATGATAATAATCGTGTTTTTAAAATCGGCTACACGCCCTTTGTTATCTGTTAAACGACCTTCATCCAGCACCTGAAGCAAAATATTAAAGGTATCCGGGTGAGCTTTCTCTATCTCATCCAACAAAATAACAGAGTATGGTTTACGCCTCACAGCTTCGGTTAACTGACCACCTTCGTCGTAACCAACATATCCCGGAGGTGCTCCTACCAGTCGGCTAACTGCGTGGCGCTCCTGATACTCACTCATATCGATCCGTGTCAGGGCATTTTCATCATTAAACAAGTAGTCGGCCAGGGTTTTTGCCAACTCTGTTTTTCCCACACCTGTGGTTCCCAAAAACAAAAAGGAACCAATTGGCCGGCGACTATCCTGCAAATCTGCACGCGAACGACGAACTGCATCTGAAACAACTTCGATGGCCTCATGTTGCCCCACCACCCTTTTATGAAGTTCATCTTCTAAACGAAGTAACTTTTCACGCTCATTACTTAACATTTTAGATATTGGTATGCCCGTCCATCGGGCAACCACCTCGGCTATATCCTCGCTATCAACTTCTTCTTTAATTAAGGCATTATCCTGATTCTCTGATACTATTTGCTGTGCTTCCAGAAGCTTTTGTTGCTCTTCTTTGATTTTACCGTAACGTATTTCAGCTACCAAACCAAAGTTTCCATCCCGCTCAGCCTTTTCGGCTTCCTGAGTTAACTGATCGATGCTTGTTTTTATTTTCTGCACATTTTCAGCAGCATTTCTTTCACTTTCCCATTTCGCATAAATGCTATTGCGTTTCTCCTTTATATCCGCCAGCTCCTTTTTTACTTGTGTAATCTTCGAATGATCCTTTTCCCGTTTGATGGCCTCCAATTCAATCTCATATTGCAAAATACGTCGATCCAGACTATCCAGCTCTTCCGGTTTGGAATTCATTTCCAACCTCAATTTGGAGGCTGCTTCATCCATCAGATCAATTGCTTTATCCGGCAGAAAACGATCGCTAATGTATCGGTCAGATAACTCAACTGCCGATATAATAGCTCCATCGGTAATTCTGACTTTGTGATGCTTTTCGTAGCGATCTTTGATGCCCCGCAATATTGAAATGGCACTTTCTTTATCCGGTTCATCCACCACAATCTTCTGAAAACGCCTTTCCAGAGCTTTATCTTTTTCGAAATATTTTTGAAATTCATCCAGTGTAGTTGCACCAATGGCGCGTAACTCTCCTCTTGCCAAAGCCGGTTTAAGAATATTGGCTGCGTCCATAGCTCCTTGTCCGCCTCCTGCACCCACAAGTGTGTGAATCTCATCAATAAAAAGAACTATCCGGCCTTCTTCTGAAATTACCTCTTTAACGACAGCCTTCAAGCGCTCTTCAAATTCGCCCTTATATTTGGCACCGGCCACCAAGGCTCCCATATCTAAGGAGTAAATAGTTTTATCCATTAGGTTATCAGGCACATCACCGCGTACCAAGCGATGCGCCAAACCTTCGGCTATGGCCGTTTTACCAGTTCCCGGTTCTCCAACCAACATGGGATTGTTTTTTGTACGTCGTGATAGAATTTGTAAAATGCGGCGGATTTCATCATCTCTGCCAATAACCGGGTCCAGCTTTCCTTCGTTGGCAAGTTTATTTAGGTTACGAGCATACTTTTCAAGCGATTGATAGGTTTCTTCCTGGGATTGTGAGCTCACATTTTTGCCCTTGCGCAATTCTTCAATCGCTAATAATAACTCTTTTCCTGAGATACCACTATCCTTCATTAAACGTTCTACATCGCCCTTTGAATGAAATGTAGCCAATAACAAATGTTCGATCGAAACGTATTCATCTTTCATTTTAGATGACCTTCGTTCAGCATCCTGAAGCATTTGTCCGGCACTCTTGGAAAGCATCATTTCGCCCCCTTGCACCTTGGGGAAACTTTGCACAGCACTGTCAAGCGTTTGTTTAAATAAAGAAGCATTAACACCTAACTTATTTAAAATAAAAGGCAAGACATGTTCATCAACATCAAAAACACCTTTAAGAACATGTGCAATTTCAATCTGTTGATGACCGAATGTCAGTGCTATTTGTTGAGCCTGATTAATGGCTTCCTGTGACTTTATAGTATACTTATTAAAATTCATAACATGTATTTTCTCAGCTGTGCTCAAATGCCATACCGGATAAAATTGTTTGTCATAATTACTGAAAAAGATCACAGACGATGCCAATTTGACATTGAACTGTGTTTTTTGATGTCAAATCGGCACAAACCACTAAATACCTTGCAAGGTATAGCCCAAATAAGTCTTCTTTAAATTCTGTAAATAGTTTTAAAAGGCTGTTTATGATGATTGGCCTGAGTTTGTTTACTCAAATAAATATTACAACAATGTTAGATATTATTTAATTAATTGATATCTGAACAATGATATTAAGAACTAATTGATACAATATTCTCTTAAACACTACTAAATTAGAAGTATAGTTAAGAAATAAGAAAAAAATGATTTTTATTTAGAAAACTATTTACATAGATAAAAAATTGCCTAAATTTGGTAAAGGGATTGAAGGGAGTAAAACAGCGCAAGAAATGAGAATCAGATTATTAATCAAACCATTACCATTTGCGTATGAGTTACTTAAAGTTCGACAAAGCTCAACTGGTCAATACCGAATACTCCCTGAAGAGGGAGTTTATACGCACCAATCGAGCAGGATCATTTGCAAGTTCAACCATTATTAATTGCAACACACGCAAGTATCATGGCTTGTTAATTTGCCCAATAAAGGCCTTTAACAACGAAAACCATGTTTTGCTTTCATCGCTGGATGAAACCATTATTCAGCACGGAGCTGAATTTAACCTGGGAATTAGAAAATACCCAGGAACATACAGTCCAAAGGGTCATAAATACATAAGAGAATATGAAATAGATCCTAATCCGGTGATAACCTATCGGGTAGGTGGTGTTTTGCTCCAAAAAGAACTTTTGTTAGTTGAAAAGGAACAGCGACTACTGGTGAAGTATACCTTGCTGGAAGCTAATTCGCCCACCATCATTCGTTTGCAACCTTTTGCAGCCTTCAGAAATATACATGAGCTTACCCAGGCCAATCTTCATGCCAATACCAGGGCGACACAAGTAAGTAATGGTATCGGCTTAAAATTATACCCGGGATTTCCGAACCTGATAATGCAAACTTCCAGAAACTCTGAGTTTGTGCACGCTCCGGATTGGTACTATGATGTGGAATATAACGAAGAAAAGAGAAGAGGGTATGCTTGTAATGAGGATTTATTTGTGCCGGGTTATTTCGAAATGGAAATAAAAAAAGGTTCACCAATCATTTTTTCGGCCGGAACTAAAGAAATTGCGCCCAATGCATTGCTTCGTCAATTTAATGCGGAACTAAAAAAGCGGGTTAAGCGCGATAGTTTTGATAGCTGTTTGAAAAATGCTGCTGAACAAACAATATCGCGTAAGGAGAAAGCCACATGTATTATCAATGGCTTCCCTTTTCTGAGCCATAGTGAGCGTAATACATACCTGGCATTGCCAGGCCTGTGCTTGTCGAGGGATGATGAAAGAACATTTTTGGATATCCTTACGACAACCCTTAAAACCATCAGCAATCGCTTTTCACCCGACAAAGCTTTAAACAAAGAGCGAACATCCATTGATGTGCCCTTGTGGTTTTTCTGGACTTTACAGCAGTACATGGCTTTTGGTGCCGATGCCAAGGACATTTGGTTAAAATATAAAAAGGTCATAAAAGACATACTTAAAACCCTTAAAAAGGGCTCTCATCTGGCTGTTGAGTTGCATGAAAACGGACTGTTATGGACAAGTAAAAAGGGTGTAACCTGGATGAAAGTGCGCAACAATGGAACTTTTCTGCAACAACGAATGGGCTATGTAGTCGAAGTTAATGCCTTGTGGTATAATGCGATTTGCTTATCGCTTGATTTGGCTAAAACCACCAATGACAAAGCATTTATTAAAGAATGGTCGGGTTATCCAGAACAAATAGAGCAAAGCTTCAATGAGGTGTTCTGGGACGAATCGAAAGCTTACCTGGCTGATTATGTCATGGATGACTATACCAGTTGGAGCATTCGTCCGAATATGTTGTTTGCCGCATCTCTGCCCTACTCGTGTTTGGATTTCGAACAGAAGAAGGCGGTGCTGGAGAAAATAGAAAGTGATTTGCTTACC
The DNA here is from genome assembly GCA_025210475.1 of Carboxylicivirga sp. GTDB lineage: Bacteria > Bacteroidota > Bacteroidia > Bacteroidales > Marinilabiliaceae > Carboxylicivirga. The sequence continues at coordinate 116,173 of JAOARW010000030.1, forward strand.
CCACGAGGACTACGAACCTTATCTCCCAATAGTCAGGATTATTTGGGGGTCATATCAGGCAATGAACATGAACGAAACCGGGCTTTTCACAACGGATCAGTATTTCCATGGTTAATCGGGCATTATGCCGACGCTTATCTTGAATTGCACAAAAAATCGGGCATTGAATACATCAATCGCCTACTAAAAGGATTTGAAGAGTGTGTTAATGAACATGGTATAGGCTCCATATCACAGGTGTATGACGGAAATCCGCCTTACCGCCCTAATGAAGCCACCTCATATGCCCTTAGCATCGCAGAAATCATTCGTGTTAAAAAACTAATTAGTAATATATCAAACCAGTAGTAGACCATGAAAGTATTAATGTTTGGATGGGAATTTCCACCTCACATATCGGGTGGATTAGGTACGGCCTGCTACGGATTAACCAAAGGCTTGTCTAAAATAAGCGATTTAGATATCATCTTTGTTGTTCCGAAAGCATATGGCGATGAAGATCAGAGTAAAATGCAACTGATAGGTGCCAATAACACGCATCTGAAACAGGTTCAGGATCATATCCGGAAGTTTAAAACAAAACACACTTACCTGGAGGTGGAATCGGCTTTGATTCCTTATAATGATCCAGATGAATATTATTCGTTTCGTAATTCGGAGTTATTCGGACACAACAAACTTTTTAAGGTCAATAAAGAAGGTAAAATCGAATTCAGTGGGAAATATGGTTCTAATCTGATTGAGGAGATTTACAAATATGCTTATGTGGCTTCCACCATTAGCATGGAAAACGAGCATGATGTCATTCATGCGCACGATTGGCTATGCTATCCGGCTGGCATTGCGGCTAAAGAAGTTTCTGGTAAACCTTTGGTGGTGCATGTGCATGCTACCGATTTTGACCGCAGTGGCGGAAGCGTTAACCCCAAAGTTTTCGAAATTGAGAAAATGGGCATGGATGCGGCCGATAAAATCATTGCTGTCAGCAACCTGACCCGAAACATCGTTATCAACAAATATGGCCAGGATCCGGCCAAGGTTGAAACTGTTTACAATGCTGTAGAACCAGTTAGTTTCGAGCAAAAGAAAGCCATTAAAAGAGGGGTTAAAGAAAAAGTAGTTACCTTTTTAGGCCGCATTACCCTGCAGAAAGGTCCCGAATATTTTGTGGAAGCAGCCAACGCTGTCCTTCAGCGAACCGACAATGTTAGGTTTGTTATGGCCGGCAGCGGCGATATGCTTGAGAAAATGGTTGCTCGTGCTGCCCAGTTAGGCATTTCTGACCGCTTTCATTTTACTGGTTTTTTAAAGGGAGACGACGTGTTTAAAATGTTTGAAATGAGCGATGTGTATGTTATGCCATCCGTTTCAGAACCATTTGGCATTTCACCTTTGGAAGCCATGCAATCCAACGTGCCGGTAATTATTTCCAAGCAATCCGGTGTATCAGAGATTCTTACTCATGCGGTTAAAGTTGACTATTGGGATATTGACGCTTTAGCCGATGCCATTTATGGTATTATCAAATACGATTCATTATCAGGTACTTTTAAAGAAAAAGGTAAAGAAGAAGTCGATAATCTTAAATGGACCAATGCTGCTATTCATGTGCACGATGTGTACAGCGATACAATTAAACTATCCCAATAACCTTTAAACTGAACGAATATGAAATCAATATGCTTATATTTTCAGGTTCACCAACCTCTGCGACTTAAAAGATACCGTTTTTTTGATATTGGCAACGATCATTATTATTACGATGATTTCGCCAATGAATCGATCATGAAAAAGATTGTCAGAGAATGTTATTTGCCGGCCAATCAACTATTGCTAGAGTTAATCATAGCCAATAAAGGCCAATTTAAGGTTAGTTTTTCGATTACCGGCGTAGCTTTAGATCAGTTTGAACAATATGCACCGGAAGTGATCGAAAGCTTTAAACTACTTAGTGATACGGGATGTGTTGAGTTTTTGGCAGAAACCTATTCGCACTCTTTGTCTGCCCTTCAGGATCAGGATGAATTTCAATCGCAGGTAAAAGCCCATAGTCAGCGAATGGTTAAGACTTTTAATCAAAAACCGAAGGTATTTAGAAATACAGAATTGATTTATTCGGATGAAATTGGAAAAAAAGTGGCCGATTTGGGCTTTAAAGGCATGGTAACGGAAGGTGCCAAACACATATTGGGTTGGAAAAGCCCTAATTACCTCTATTGCAATGCCATTAACCCAAAACTAAAGTTATTAATGCGTAATTATACTTTGAGCGATGATATCACCTTCCGTTTCTCAGAGCAAGGCTGGAATGAGTGGCCGTTAACAACCGAAAAGTTTGCCAATTGGCTTAATCAAGTAGACGATGAAGAAGACATCATCAATATTTTTGCTGATTACGAAACTTTTGGTGAACATCAAAAGAAAGAATCCGGCATTTTTGATTTTCTGGCTAATTTGCCTAAAGCTATTTTTAAGGAAACACGCTATAAATTCACAACGCCCTCAGAAGCCATTAAAGAGTATCAGCCCATAGCGGTGGCCCATGTGCCATATGCGATTTCGTGGGCCGACGAAGAGCGTGACTTATCAGCCTGGTTGGGTAATTCACTGCAAAATGAGGCATTTACCAAACTTTATGAGTTACGTAAAGATGTGATAGCCATCAATGACGAACGCCTTAATAAAGACTGGAATTACCTGCAGGTGAGTAATCACTTTTACTATATGTGTACCAAATTCTTTTCCGATGGCGATGTACACTCCTATTTCACGCCTTACAGTTCGCCTTATGATGCATTTATCAATTACATGAATGTATTAAGTGATTTCAAAATGCGTGTTCAGCAATGCATGGCAGATCGTGAGGAAGATAATACGATAAAACAACAAAAAGTATTATCGGAGAAAGATGATCTGATTAAACGCTATGAGAGAGAAATAAAGAAGCTTAAAAAACAAATCCTTGAAGTATAGTTGACAAATTAAGCTTATTGGCTTATCTCTTATTCTATCGATAAATATTTGATAAGATTAGAAAGTAACATGAGTTGGAAAATAGTTACAATGAAAACATTTATGAGATTTAATTTTGACTTAAACAATCCAAACCAATAGGAACCATGTTCTTTCAACTGACATAAATAATAAACGCATGAAAGGAGCCATGAGAAAGATTTTCTAATAACTGGTAATGAATGGTATGGCGAGTTCCATGTAACAATTGCAACACAAATTATAAAGAAATGAAAAAGATAAATACAGGACCGGAATTGATTTTTGAGGTTAGCTGGGAAGTGTGTAATAAGGTCGGCGGTATTCATACGGTTATTTCAACAAAAGCACTGTCGTTAAAGCAAGTTTTTAATGACAATATCATATACATTGGTCCCGATTTTAATTACAAAGAACATCGGGATAAAGAATTTGCTGAAGACACCACGCTTTTTGCCGAATGGAAGAAAAAAGTCAAAACATTGGGCATTCCTATTCGCATCGGTCGATGGAAAATACCGGGCAATCCGCTTGTGATTCTCATTGACTTTAAGCCCTTACTTAAAAACAAAGATGCTTTCTATGCTAAAATGTGGGAAGTATATAAGTTGGAATCCTTATACGGTGCCGATGATTACCACGAACCGGCGATTTTTGGTTATGCAGCTGGTCAGATCATTGAGAGTTACGTTAAAGAATATAAATCAGCCAGAGGAAAAGTAGTTGCTCAGTTTCATGAATGGATGACCGGTGCCGGGTGCCTGCACCTGGAGCACCACATGCCCGAAGTGGCTACCATCTTTACCACACATGCCACCCTGCTAGGGCGTGTTTTGGCCAGTAACAATGAGCCTCTTTACGACAACCTCTATCAATTTAACATCAAGGAAAAAACCGATCAGTACAATGTGTCGGCCAAATGTTCATTGGAGAAAAAGGCGGCTTTAGCAGCTGATTGCCTGACCACAGTTAGTGAAATAACGGCCAAAGAGTGCCACCATTTCTATGGGAAAGGCACAGATGTTGTTCTGCCCAATGGCTTTGAAGATGATTTTGTTCCGACCTTGGATGAATTCAAGAAAATTCGACGCGAATCGAAACAGCTGATGAAGAATGTTGCAGAAACATTAATCGGTCACGAATTGCCTGAGAACACTTTATTTATTGGAACTGGCGGACGATATGAATTTAAGAACAAAGGCATCGACATATTGCTTAATGCCTTGGGACATATCAATTATGATCCCGGGCAAAAAAAGGAGATCGTAGCATTTTTCTTTATTCCGGCCGATCAGCGAGGCCCACGAAAGGATTTAGTGGAGAGTCTGGCTAAAGGCAAAAAAGATGAAGCCTTAGTTACCCCATACATAACGCATTACTTGGGTAATATTGATCACGATCCGATTCTCAATAAAATCAAAGAGATTGGCTTTAGCAACAGTCGAAATGAGAAGGTGAAAGTATTTTTTGTTCCTACTTATTTAACCGGCAGCGACGGCGTTTTTAATAAAACTTACTATGAACTATTGATGGGACTCGACCTATCCGTCTTCCCTTCATATTACGAGCCCTGGGGTTACACCCCTATGGAGAGTGCCGCTTTTGGAATTCCTACCGTTACCACAACACTGGCAGGATTTGGCAAATGGGTGATGCGCATTAATCAGAATGGCAAAGGCGGTGTGGAAGTGTTTAATCGCTCCGATTCCAACTCCAGCGAATTAACGCATAATATTGCCCATTATATTCAGGGCTTTGCACAACTCGATGATGAAACCTACCTAAGCTACCAAAATAATGCGCGCTCCATTGCCCAAAAGGCTCTATGGAAAAACTTCATCGACTATTATTTCAATGCCTATACACAAGCCATTAGAAACAACATCAATAAAGGCAGTAAAACGGAAGACAACATCCATTTGAAAGTGGCCAAAACAAACCAACTAAAATGGCGCAAGTTAATTGTTGAATCCAATCTTCCAGAGGAATTGTCGGGTCTCGAAGAGTTGTCCCGAAACCTATGGTGGTGCTGGAATTACGAAGCCATCAATCTGTTTAAATCCATCGATCCGGAACTATGGCGTAAAGTCAAGAAGAATCCAATTGTTCTGCTAAAATCCGTCAGCCGATCACGCTTTAATGAGTTGGTACATGATCAGGATTTTCTGATCCGCTATAAAAAGGTCTTCCAGGATTTTAAAGATTATATAGCCGTTAAACCGGCCAGCCATCAGCCCAAAATTGCCTACTTCAGCATGGAATATGGTTTGCATGATAACCTGAAGATTTATTCGGGAGGACTGGGAATTCTGGCGGGTGATTACCTGAAAGAAGCCAGTGATTCAAATGTAAATATGGTGGCCGTAGGATTTATGTACAAATTTGGCTATTTCACGCAGCGCCTGTCGTTAAATGGCGAGCAGCTGGTTGAATTAAATGCCCAAAAATTCTCCTTCCTGCCGATTAAACAAGAGAGAGACGAAGCCGGTGTTCCTAAAACCATTAACTTTCATCTGGAAGGCCGCACCGTAAAAGCCCTGATCTGGCGCGTTGATGTGGGGCGAATTAAGCTTTACCTGCTCGATACCGATACGGATATGAACAGTGAAGAAGACCGGGCCATCACGCATCAATTATATGGTGGCGATTGGGATAACCGCATAAAACAGGAAATACTTTTAGGTATTGGTGGTATCCGAACGCTTAATGAATTGAATATTGAGGCCGATTTGTTCCATTGCAACGAAGGGCATGCCGCATTGATCAATATCGAACGCCTGCGTCAGTACATTGTGCACGGCTACACTTATAGCGAAGCTTTGGAGATTGTGCGCACCTCCTCCTTGTTTACCACACATACACCGGTGCCTGCCGGTCATGACACCTTTGCTCCGGAGATGGTGAAGCACTACCTATACTATATACCTGAGGAACTGGGCATCAACTGGGAGAAATTCCTGGCATTGGGAAGGGCAAATCCATTGGATGAGAATGAGAAATTCTCCATGAGCAACTTGGCTGCACATACGTCCATAGCCATGAATGGTGTGAGTATGCTACATGGTAAAATCTCGCAGGAAATGTTCAACAACCTATACGAGGGTTATTTCCCTGAGGAATTACACATTGGCTATGTTACCAATGGTGTCCACTACCCCACCTGGACGGCCAATGAGTGGCGTACGCTTTATGAAACCGAGTTTAAGGAAGGGTTTATTAATGATCAGTCCAACAGAAAATATTGGGAAAAGATTCATGAAATTGACGATGCCAAAATATGGAAGATTAAAAACACCTTGCGCAAGCAATTGGTGGATTATGCCAAAGATCGCTTCCATCGCAACTGGATCAGGCGTTACGAAGATCCTAAGAACCTGGTAGAAATCATCGATTCAATTGATGAAAAGGCTTTGACAATAGGTTTTGCACGACGATTTGCCACTTACAAGCGAGCTCATTTGCTGTTTAGTGATCTGGATCGATTGTCGAAGCTGTTAAACGATCCCAAACGACCTGTGCAGTTTATTTTTGCCGGTAAGGCGCACCCGGCCGACAAAGCTGGTCAGGATTTGATTAAACTGATTGTGGATGTTTCGCGCCGCCCCGAATTTGTTGGTAGAATTCTGTTCCTTGAAAATTACGATATGGAATTGGGGCAAAAGCTGGTTAAAGGTGTCGATATCTGGATGAATACCCCTACCCGCCCTCTTGAAGCTTCGGGTACTTCGGGCGAAAAAGCAGTGATGAACGGGGTGATGAATTTCAGTGTGCTCGATGGCTGGTGGCTCGAAGGATACCGTCAGGGAGCCGGCTGGGCATTAACAGATAAACGTACCTATGAAGATCAATCCTATCAGGATGAGTTGGATGCACAAACCATCTATTCCATTTTTGAGCATGAAATTATTCCTTTGTTCTATAAGCGGGATAAAAACAATATTCCGGTCGACTGGGTGAAATACATCAAAAATTGTATCGCGGATATAGCGCCTGATTATACCACCAAGCGCATGATGGATGATTACAAAGAGCGTTTTTACGAACCAATGTATAAGCGTCTGAAAAAGATACGACTAAACGATTATGAAATGGTACGTGAACTGGCTACCTGGAAACAGAAAATACTGGCCTCCTGGGATCAGGTTGATGTGGTTTCGGTGGATACGCCCAGCACACCTAAACACAAATACCTGGCCGGTGAGTTCTATCACATGGAGGTTGCGCTGGATTTAAAAGACCTGATCGATGAAAACATTTGCGTTGAACTGGTGATTCGTTCAACGGTAGATGGTCAGACATTAAGTCCGATTTCTACCCAGCGCTTTACCCAAATGCGAAAGGTTGATTCACTGGCTTTCTATGAGTTGGATCTGGAGCTGCCTGATCCCGGCATATTCGATTTTGGAATACGGGTTTTTGCCTGCAATCCACAGCTGGCGCATCGACAAGATTTCAGTTATGTAAAATGGATATAACCCATGCCTTTTAAATTGTAATGTTTAAAAGTTAAGAGGATACCCCTGAGTGACACTTGGGGGTATTTTATTTGTTATCTTTGTTGACATAAATATCAATTCATGACACCAGGATTCCTTAACGCCATAGCTAACTATTACCATCAAAATGAGAAAGATAATCTGGCCGATTACTGCTTTGTATTTCCAAGTCAACGAGCTGGCATTTTCTTTATTAATCACCTGCAACAATTGGTTGATGCTCCTGGATGGGCACCTAAAGTAATGACCATTAACGACTTCTTTGGTTCGCTATCCAAATCAATAGTTGCCGATAACATTACTTTGCTATTTTCCCTGCACCAGGTATACAATGAAGTAACTGGAAAAGAAAGCTCGTTTGATGAGTTTCTTCCCTGGGGTGAAATGTTTTTGGGTGACTTTGATGATATTGATAAATACCTGGTGGAAGTCGATCAATTGTTTGCCAACCTTATCTCATTTAAAGAGTTGGATGACGACTACAGTCATTTGTCGGAAAAGCAACTGGAAGCCATTAAAACCTTCTGGGGTACCTTTAAAGCCGAACAGCTTTCCTCCCATCAAAACTACTTTCTGGAAAACTGGAAACACATTCCGCAGGTTTATAAGGCATTCCGCAGCTATTTAAAGGAGCAATCGCTGGCTTTTGAAGGCATGATATACCGCGAAATAGCAGACAAAATTAAAGCGGGGGAAGTAATTAACATCCCATGGGACAAGGTGATATTTGTAGGCCTAAACGCCTTAACACCTGCTGAGAAGCGCCTGATGGATCAATTGCAGAAGCGCAATCTGGCACAATTCTTCTGGGATTATTCTCCCTGGATGGAAAAAGATGAAGAAAACAGTTTTCAAACACGTGGCCCGGGTTTATTTATCAACGAAAACAAAAACAGATACCCGGCACCGAGCGACTTTCAAATACCTCGTAACGAAGAGGGACCTGAAATAACTATTACGGCGGTGGCCAACCCTACGGAACAATTAAAATCGGTTTATTCGTTTCTAAGTTCGTCCTACGAAAGTGATCTGAAAACTGCTGTTGTTCTGGCCGACGAAACACTGTTGATGCCGGCGCTGCATGGTATACCGCCCAATGTGGATCGGGTGAATGTGACCATGGGTTATCCGCTGAATAACACGCCGGTTTACGGTTTGATCAACCTGCTCTTTGAGCTGCAGCGCAATGCCCGCAGCGGAAAAGATGGTACCTGGCTTTATCACCGTCATGTATTACCGGTGCTGCAGCACCAATACATAAGCATGCTGGCCCAGGAAGATTGTCGAAAGCTACACAAGCAACTGGTAAAGGGCAATGTGATTTTTACCAAGGCAAAAGATATTCAAACCAACCCACTTTTTAACTTACTGTTTAAGAAAGTGAATGATGGTGCCGGCTTGGCCGAATACCTCAATCAAATCCTTACTAAAATATATGAACTGCTGCAGCCACAGGAAGATAAGCTGTTGGAACAGGAGTTTGTTTTTGCCTTGCACAAGAGCGTGGTGCGTCTGCAGGATTTACTGGAACAAAATCAGCAGGCCAGCATCAATACCGAAACCTGGATTAAGCTCTTTAAGAAGCTGGCCGATTTTCAAACCGTGCCATTTAAGGGTGAACCATTGGCCGGACTGCAGGTGATGGGAATATTGGAAACCAGGGCGCTTGATTTTGATAAACTGATTATACTGGATCTGAACGAAGGTGTTTTCCCGAAAACATCGGCCCCCAACACCTTTATCCCTTCTACCTTAAGGGCGGGGTTCGAGTTGCCAACCATTGAATTACAAGACACTATTTTCTCTTACTATTTCTTTCGCCTGATTCATCGCTGTAAAAAAGTAGAAGTTCTCTATTCAACCGGTGCACAGGGCATGAAGTCGAACGAGATGAGTCGTTACCTTTACCAACTCAAATACGAGTTCAATGCTAAAATAAACAACCAAACCGCCACAGGTAATGTGGCCTTATTAACTCCGCCAACACCCGTTGCCGAAAAAACTCCGGATGTAATGGTGCAACTGGAACAGTATAAGGCCGGCAATAAAAAGTTTCTTTCGCCCAGTGCACTATCGGTCTACATCGAATGCCCCCTGCGATTTTACTACCAAAAAATAGCCGGCATACAGGAGCCCGATGAAATTACAGAAGAAGCGGATGCACGTATTTTCGGACTGATCTTCCACGAAGTGGTTGAAACACTTTACAAGCCTTTTATTGGGAAAGAAGTGCAAAGCACAACGATTGAAGGCTGGATTAAAAACCGCAAATTACTGGATGATCTAATCCGGGATGGCTTTAACAAGCACCTTACCGATTACGAAAAAGGCAGAAATACCTTTACCGAAATTCACGGTAAGAATGTGATGGTATTTGAAGTGATCCGTCGTTACCTTCTGCAATTTTTAAAGCTCGAAAAAGCCCATGCGCCCTTCACCATTGTTGATCTGGAACAAAAAGTAGCACATGTTTATAATAACGATCAGCTCAGCATTAATATTGGTGGTTACATCGACCGACTTGAAAACAAAGACGGCATATTACGTGTGATGGATTACAAAACGGGTACGGGCGATCCTTTGATTGGTACAGTGAGTGATTTATTTGATACCGATAAGCATAAAAAAAACAAGGCGACTTTTCAAACCTTGCTATACTCACTGATACTGGACGAAACTGCTGAAGAAGTACAACCCATTCAACCTTCTGTAATTTGGGTGCGCGATGTGTTTAAAAAAAGCTACGACACCAAACTGTTTATTAAATCAGGAAAAGAGAAATTACCGATTCTTCTGCAAGCGGTAAAAGAAGAGTTTGCCAATGGCTTTAACGCCTTACTGGACGACTTATACAATCCTGACATTCCATTTCAGGCCGTTGAGAACATTGATAAGTGCCGTTATTGTGTTTATAAGAGTTTGTGTAATCGGTAGAAAAGCTTCCTTAGCTTTAATGCTAAGGAATTATAATAATTTATTCCTCCAACAAATCCGGCCTGATCTTCCTGGTTCGCTCATAAGCCTGTTGCTCGCGCCATTCGTCAATTTTTGCCTGGTTACCACTCAACAGAACATCGGGCACTTTCCAACCTTGGTAATCAGCCGGTCGGGTATACACCGGTGGCGATAGCAATCCGTCCTGAAAACTATCGGTTAAGGCTGAGGTTTCGTCGGACATAACGCCCGGGATTAATCGGATAATGGCATCCGACACGACTGCTGCAGCCAGCTCCCCTCCTGTCAGCACGTAATCGCCAATGGAGATTTCCATGGTTACATAGTGATCACGAATCCGCTGATCAACACCTTTGTAATGGCCGCATAATATCATAATATTCTCACCTAATGACAGGCTATTGGCAATTTTTTGCTCAAATCGCTGTCCGTCCGGCGTCATATAAATAATATGGTCGTATTGGCGTTCCGCTTTTAGTTTATCGATTAAATCGGCAATGGGTTGAATGGTCATTACCATACCTGCTCCCCCACCAAAAGCATAATCGTCTACTTTTTTATGTTTATCGAGTGTATACTCTCTTATGTCATGGAAATACATCTCCACCAGTCCCTTATCTACAGCTCGCTTCATAATCGATTGGGTTAAAGGCCCCTCAAACATCTCCGGAAATAAGGTTAATATATCTATGCGCATCTTGATTCTTATATTTCGAGCAAAGATAATAAAAGCCATTAGCTGATCGCAATTAGCTATCTTTAAATAAACACAGAGACACAGAGGCGCAGAGTTATTTAAAGATAGTATGTTGATGTTGTAACAACATGCATCATACCAGAAAACTTGTAATACCTATCTAATAATGTCGGCTCTAAATGAAGACAAATGAATTTTATTAAGTAGAAGTATTCATATCCCTTCACAAGGAAGGGAATAATATTACAAGCCATTGCCACATCTCACCAAAAGATTCTAAGAGCATAAAACAAAAACTCTGCGCTTCCGCGTCTCTACGTTACTTGTTTTCTACAGTACAATGCACTAATCACCGTGCACTACCTTCTTTTTAAGCTAAAAAATTTGCCTATTGCTCGATTTACAATATATTCGTAAAAAGAAATTGACGCATAGGTAAATAAATTACTTAGCGACGTAATACGAACTAAAGCTTATGGAAGCACAAGACCTAAACAAACCGGCCGAAAATGGTGAAGGTTTGAATTCAGAAAATCAAGCTGAAAATACGACTGCCAGCAACACACCCGAGAATGAGGTGCCTACTCCTGCAGAAGAAACTGCCGAAGAAAAAGAAAAATCAGAGCCAGAAGCAACAACAGAAGCTGTTTCGGAAAAGCCTGAAGAAGAAGTAAAAGAAGAAGAAGCACAACTGGAACCTGTTGATCACATTATGCTTACCAAAGAGGAACTGGTGAAGCGATTGAAATATGTGTTAAAAGATTTTCCGGTTGAAAATATAAAGGAAGAGGTTGAAGCCATTAAGTCAGCATTCTATAAAAAGCATGCAGCCGAGGTGGAAGACCTTAAGCGCAAATTCATCGAATCGGGTGAATTGGCTGAGAACTTTTCAGCGCCAGTGGATACATTGGAAATTGATCTGAAAGGTTATTTAAAAGAGTTTAAAGAACGACGTGCCGAGTTTAACAAGCGTCTGGAGGAAGAAAAGGCGGCCAACCTGCAAGCTAAAATTGATGTGATTGAAGGCATTAAGGAACTTATCAATGGTCAGGAATCGTTGAATGAAACCTTCCAGCACTTTAGAGAGTTACAGGAAAAATGGCGCAACATAGGTTCGATCCCACAAAATCGGGTTCATGATTTATGGGAGACTTACAACCACACCATCGAAAATTTCTATAGTTATATAAAAATCAATAAAGAGCTTCGCGATCTTGATCTGAAGAAAAACAAAGAAGCGAAAATTGATTTATGCGAAAAAGCTGAACAACTGCTATTGGAGCCAACCATCGTTAAGGCTTTTAAAACTTTACAGAAGTACCACGAACAATGGCGCGAAATTGGCCCTGTACCACGTGAAGAAAAAGAAGAACTTTGGGCACGTTTTAAAGAGGCTACCTCAAAAATCAATAAGCGTCACCAGGAATATTTTGAAGGATTAAAAGATCAGCTTCAGAAAAACCTGGAGGCTAAAAGCGAATTATGTGAGAAGGCAGAAAGCTTATCTGAACTGGAATTACATTCGCCAAAAGAGTGGGAAGCCAAAAGTAAAGAGCTGATTGAGCTACAAACGATCTGGAAAACCATTGGCTTTGCCCCTAAAAAAGATAATAACCGCATTTACGACCGCTTCCGTACGGCTTGCGATAAATTCTTCAACAACAAACGTCAGTTCTTTAAGAGTTACAAGTCGGAGCAAACTGAAAATCTGCAGCTTAAAACAGATTTATGTGTACAGGCCGAAAGCATGAAAGACAGCACTGACTGGAAACGAACAACGGATGAATTTATTCGCATCCAGAAGAAGTGGAAAGAGATAGGTCCTGTGCCTCGTAAGCAATCAGATGCCATCTGGAAACGATTCAGAACAGCTTGTGATGCATTCTTCGAGCACAAAAACGCTTTCTTTAGTAAAAAGGATGAATCACAGGATGAGAACCTGAAACTGAAAGAAGCTTTAATAGAAGAAGTAAAGGCTTTTGAACCTAGTGAGAATGCTGAAGAAAACTTCCAGAAGTTACAAGCCTATCAGCATCGCTGGAACGAAATCGGTCATGTACCGATCAAAGAAAAAGATCGTGTAAACCAGGAATTCAGGGCACACATCAATCAGTATTTTGATAATCTGAATTTGAATGAGTTTGAGAAGAACGTTGAGAAATTCAGAAACAAAATTGAAAGTTATAAAACTGAGCACGCCAACGATAAACTGACCCAGGAGCGTAATAAAATCATCAACAAGCTTAAGCAGTTGGAAAATGATATTACAGTATGGGAAAATAACATTGGCTTCTTTGCCAAATCGAAAAAATCAGAGGCTCTTGTACGTGATTTCCAGCACAAAATTGAAACCGGCCGACGCAACATTAAGCTACTAAATAAAAAGCTTGATATGCTGGAAGGCAAAGAATAAAAAGACAGTTTCTAATTATATAAAAAGCTATCCCCAATAAATGAGGATAGCTTTTTTTGCAATTGAATCAAATACATTTTTCACTTATTTCACAATTACCTTATCAATAAAGGTTTGTCCATCGATTGTTATGTAAAACAGATAAATTCCATTGGATAAATCAGATACATTAACGGCGCGATTTACTGACAGTTCTGAGAAGGCTTTAACCAGCTGACCACTTAAGTCATAGATCTTCAGATTAGCAACTGTTCCAAAACCATTACCTGCCTGAATAAAAATTTCATCCTCCGCCGGATTTGGAAATACCTTCAGATCATCGCTTGAAACATTCAATACATTGGTAGCTTCTCCAGGAATCAATACCGCATCAATAATGTGCACAACACTGTTCTGGAAGGCATTATCCGATCCAGTAACCCTGGCGTCGTTAATAAATACATTTTCACTTTCGACATTAACACGTAAGGTATTTCCTTGAAGTGTTGTTAACTCCTGCCCATCAAACAGATCATCGCTGAAAGCTATATTACTAACGAGGTGATACTTCAGGATATCCTCAAGGTTGTCATTCACACTCTTAAGTGTTGCCTGCTCATTCTCATCGTCCATATTTTCAAAGGCATCATTCGAAGGAGCAAACAATGTAAATGGGGCAATCTCTTCCAATAGCTCCCATAATCCGGTTTGCTTCAGTGCATTTTCAAGCATGGATAATGAAGGATTACCTTCGATAAATTCAGCTGCGCTTGTTGGTGGTAATAATACCGCATTAATCACATGAACCACACCATTATCTGCTTCGATATCAGCCATTGTTACCTTGGCACCATTAATGTATACATGACCGTCCATTAACTCTACCACAACGCTTTTGCCATTGAGTGTCATCATTTCCTGTCCGTCGCTTAGTTCATTGGATAAGGCTTTTGCGCCTGCCACATGGTAAAGTAGAATCTGTGCCAGTTCACCCGTTGGGTCTTCCAATAGTGTTTCCAAAGTACCTTCCGGCAGGTTGCCAAAGGCCTCGTCGGTTGGAGCAAATACGGTAAATGGGCCTTCTGCCGACAGCGCGTCTACCAGTTCTGCTTCTATAACAGCTGTTTCCAAAATCGTATGGTCTACACTGTTAACGATGATGTCCACCACTGTATTGCTTGGTGGCAATAATACCGCATTAATCACGTGAACCACACCATTATCTGCTTCGATATCGGCCATCGTTACCTTGGCACCATTAATGTATACATGACCGTCCATTAACTCTACCGTAACGGTTTTGCCATTGAGGGTCATCACTTCCTGTCCGTCACTTAGTTCATTGGATAAGGCTTTTACACCTGCCACATGGTAAAGTAGAATCTGTGCCAGTTCACCCGTTGGGTCTTCCAATAGTGTTTCTAAAGTACCTTCCGGCAGGTTACCAAAAGCTTCGTCGGTTGGAGCAAATACGGTAAATGGGCCTTCTGCCGACAGTGCGTCTACCAGTTCTGCTTCTATAACAGCTGTTTCCAAAATCGTATGGTCTGCACTGTTAACGATGATGTCCACCACTGTATTACTTGGTGGTATCAAAACCGCATTAATCACATGAACCACACCATTATCTGCTTCGATATCAGCCATTGTTACCTTGGCACCATTAATGTATACATGACCGTCCATTAACTCTACCACAACGCTTTTGCCATTGAGTGTCATCAATTC
>JAOARW010000031.1 GCA_025210475.1 Carboxylicivirga sp.
ACGAAATTCTACAAATTCTCAGCATATCTCTACTCGACAAAACTCCTGTAAGAGAGGTGCTTATAAAATAAGATTACAAAAATGTCAAAGAACTTAAAAATAAACAATTAATAATCAGCGGGTTTTAAGTGCCCGCTAATGAATATGTATATAATAAAACAACTACAATTATTCCCTAATACATTATTGGATAATTGTGACTTTCAAAATCTACAATAAACAAAACCGATACACGATCTGTCTTACCAAAGAGAAAACCTTAAGCATATTAAGAAATTATGCAGTAACATGTTTATCTATATGTAACATTAAATATCATTTTTTGATTTACTACTTCTTCTTTAATACAATAGCGGCTCCTCCTCCTTGCTTCAAGCTTACTTTTAGTTGATCCTCTTTATTAAGAGACTTTTTTATTACTTGATAATCTTCGGCATTTTTATTGGCATTAACGCCATCTAAAAACATGGTTGCTTCATAAGTTCCATCACTTAAAAAATCAAGTTTTAATTCAACTTCTCTAGCATTCCAGTCAGTCATAGCCCCAATATACCAATCATCTCCTTTGCGACGAGCAATGACTGCTTTTTGGCCTATTTCGGCATCAAGCACCACTGTTTCATCCCAGGTCACCGGTACTTCTTTTAGATATTCCAGAATGTCGGGATACTTTTCATACTGAGTAGGTGCATCACACAACATTTGCAACGGAGCAAAATAAGTAATATACATGGCCAGTTCGCGAGCCCTTGTTCCTTGGCTGGACGTATTAGAATTTTTAGTCACCCATTCAGCTTTAATTGAATTATTCATAGCACCCGGGGTATAATCCATTGGACCGGCAATCATTCGGGTAAAGATGATATCTAAACTATGACGCGGTGGAATTCCATCCTTATCAAATTTATTCCATTCATTTCCGCGCACGCCTTCAAAGTTAATGAGGTTGGGATACATACGGTGCAGGCCTGTTGGTTTACTACATCCATGAAAGTCGACTAATAACTTGCGTTTGGCTGCTTCTTTTGCCACGCGTTCGTAGTAGTTAACTGCGTATTGATCATCTCTGTCAATAAAATCTACTTTTATACCTGCAATTCCCCACTTCACGAATAAATCAAGTGCTTGGGTCATTTGTCGGTCAAGCGTATGCCATACGCACCATAAAATTAATTTAACGTTCCGTTCTTTTGCATAACTAACCAAATGCGGAACATCAATCTCATTAACCGATAATAATAAATCGAATTGATAAGACCACCCTTCGTCTAATATTACATACGGGATATTGTTTTTGGCAGCAAAATCAATATAGTATTCATAGGTCTTATTGTTAACTCCTGACTCGAAATCAACACCTTGTAAATTCCAATCATTCCACCAATCCCATACCACTTTCCCTGGTTTAATCCAATCTGTTTCAATGGCTGTTGGACGAGCTAGTGTATAAACAAGGTTGTTATTAGCTAATCCTTTAGCATCCTCTGAAATAATCAAGACACGCCAGGGAAAAGTACGAGTACCTTTTGTTTTGGCTAAATAATCATTACGCTCTACTACTTTATCGTTGAAAAGAGCAAAACCTGCAAATTCAGTCTTCGTAGCTACTCTTGGAAACACACCTTCTAACTTTTGCTTAATCTCACTTTTTCGCGTAAGATACATTCCCGGATAATCATACAAGTCTGATTCAGTAATAGCCACTTTATAATCCTTACCATTCGTTACCAAAGGTAAAGATACCATTGTACTGTCTAAACCTTGAATGGAAGTTCGTGTGAAAAATTTTTCAAAAGATGTTTGAAAATGCTCCACAACGTGTGCCAAAACAGGCTGGTCTTCAGCAAAACGATAGAGCACTTCTTCATCTTTTATGATGATCTCTTTATTGAAATTAGTTACAAAACGGTAAGCCACACCATCATCGTAAGCTCTAAAAACCAAGGAATAATTCCCTTTCATTTTTAAATTTAACTCACTATAACGATCTGCTATTTTACTAGTAATTCCCCATAAAGGGTTAATTTCCTTATCTACTTTTGTGATTGCTGCCTTTTCAACTTCAGGATTTAATCCCAGTGTATTACCATTTGATAATGTCATGGACATTGGGGAATAATTCAAGATATTTTTCCCCTTAATTTCAACTTGGTAATAAACTTTATCAGTAAGTTTCACTGACAAGCTTATTTGCTGATCGGGTGATTCAATCGTATAAACATCCTGTGCATTAACTCTTTGTTCAAACAAAAAGCAAGCTAGAATAAAAACAACAAAACAAATTAATCTATTCTTCATATTTATTACATATTGGTTTCATCACTATTGATACGATAATATTACCATATCAAGAAAATACCACAGTTAATTTTCTTTTTATTTTTTAAGCTCAAATGGAAATCTCATGTTTATCCCTTTATTGGCAAAACGTAAAATGTGCTTATTTAATTTTCTTTTAAACTTTTCCCATGAACGATTTTTATCGCTTGACCATCCTGCTTCAGAAAGTGCAAGTGCCCTCGGATAGGTCATATAAAAAACCCGGTCTATATTGGGCAGGTATTCAGCCCAGAGACAAGCTTGAACACCAATAATAAAGTAACTTTCCTCTTCAGAAAGTCCTCTAACCGGATCAAAATCATAAGCTTTTTCTAAAGATAATATTGGCATCCAAGTGGTTTTTGGAATGTCGCCCTCCCATTGTGGATAGTCAAAGTAAGCATTACGACCATAGGCATTAATCATTTTCAAGCCCCTTTTTTGAATTTCACACATCTTATCATCCGGATCTTCATTACGCCAAAGAATAGCATAACTGTTTTTGGGGTATGTTTTAACGTTGCTTTCGTACCACAATAAAGGATCTTTACCCAGCTTTATCAGCACCTTATTTATTCGCTCAAAGAAATAAGCCATCAGTTCGTCTTCATGTGCCATTCCTTTATCGGAGAGTACTTTTTGACAATGCGGACATTTCTCCCAACGATCTAACGGTGCTTCATCGCCACCCAGGTGCATTTTTGCATTTGGGAAAATTCCAGCTATTTCAGTAAGTACATCTTCATAAAATTGATAGACTTCCTCCTTACCTGAACACAGTAATTCCTTTGATACACCCGGAACTGTACTTACTTCAAAATCCTTTGGAAAACATGCTAAATCAGGATATGCTGCCAGAATAGCCATGCCATGCCCTGGCATATCAATTTCAGGAATAATCTCTACATGTTTTGTTTTAGCATATTTAACCAATTCTTTTAATTCAACTTGACTATAAAATCCCTCATGTGGCCTGCCATCTCCCATCGTTTCCTTTCTCTTACTGCCAATTTCGGTCAATAAGGGATATTTCTTTATTTCTACCCTCCATCCATGGTCGTCAGTTAAGTGTAGATGAAGTGTGTTAAATTTATAAGACGCCATTACATCAATGTAATTTTTAATGTCATCAAGCGGAAAGTAATGACGGGCGGGGTCTAGCATTAAAGCGCGATATTCAAATCTAGGACTATCTTCAATAGATACATGTGCCAACTCCCCTGGTATTTTGCTCTCAATAGGCTCAGGAAATAACTGATCTAAAGTTTGAATGGCATAAAATAATCCCGCCTGAGTAAAGGCATTTATATAAATACCACTTGCATTAATATTTAATGAATAGCCTTCTTTAGATTTAATGCCTTTATCGTATTTCACAAATATTGCACTATTTTTATCCTTTCTGGTGATTTTAAGCTTGCTTTCGATCCGTTGTTCAATGACTTGTTGCAATAAGCTGAGCTCATTTTGGGCTTCTTCAAACTTTTTGTCAACACAAATAGAGTGATGTGGTGATAAAACAAATTTTCCTTCTGACACATTAACTTTCAAAGGTTCAGGAATTATCGTTGTCTTAGCCAATTGTGCGTTAATGTTTATTGCATAAAACGCAACAAATAGATAAATTATAGCTCTTATAGTTTTCATATGCATATATTTCAGTTTACATGAAATTTATATTTACAAGGTACTTGAATTAAAATAATTGCACCTTAACATCAGGTTAGAATTCTCATAAACATATGGAACGCTCTGCTTTTACACTCTTCTATCTTGATTTTTCATCTGATTGTAAGATATTGTTATATAGAGAGCTGTGCATAAACATTCTAATACAATACAAGCAAGGCCAGTGATACAAGTAAAGACGTAATTTTAGTCATTATCCGAATAATTTATAAAATTGTTAATTACCTTTAGCTAAAAGTTCAAATAATCCCTTATTCATTAAAATTTAAATCGGCATTAAGTCTAATGGTCTGTCCTTTCTTCAATGCAAATTCTCTTACCTTCTTTCCGTACCTAACTTTCACGGCATTTCCTAGTTTAGAAGTAACTGTTACTTGCACAAGCTTACCTGCTTTCCATTCAAGACCAACTTCATGACCTCCACGTGCCATCAATCCAGACACTTTACCATTAGGTAACTCATTTGGCAAGCAGGGCAGCAAATTAACTTCACCTGTATGTGACTGCATCAACATTTCAGCAATAGCGGCTGTCGCTCCAAAGTTTCCATCAATTTGGAAAGGCGGGTGATTGTCGAACATGTTAGGCAATGTGGATTTACTCCAAAGAGCCTCTAAATTTTTCCACAAACTTTCCTTATCCATTAAACGAGCATAAAAATTAAGCATCCAGGCGCGACTCCACCCGGTATGTCCGCCGCCAAGTCGTAATCGTTCTTCCAATACTTTCCTAGCTGCCCTCATATATTCTGGTTTGGTATTCCAATTATATTCGTTCGATGGGTAAAGGCCATAAAGGTGTGACATGTGACGGTGGCCTGGATATGCTTCTTTAAGATCTTGATTAGACCATTCCAGAATTTGTCCGTCAGTATCAATACCAACCGGAGTTAACTCACTTAATTGATGTTTCATTTTTTGGATCAAACGATCAGATTTACCCAGTTCATCAGCTGCCTTTACACATGCATTAAATAAATGCCAAACAATTTGCAGATCCATGGCAGGCCCCATACATACAGATGCTTTATCCCCTTCAGGGGTAATAAAAACATTTTCAGGAGACATTGAAGGGCCAGTTAACCATTTTCCGGTCTTAGGATTTTTTACCATCATTTCTGATAAAAACTGCGCGGCTTCGTGCATTACCGGATAGCCATAATTTTTCAGGAACTCTTTATCTCCAGTAAACTGATAGTGCTCCCATATGTGAGTTGCAGCCCAGGCAGCTCCCATTGGCCACATTCCATACTCCGGCTTACCAAAAGCAGTGGTAAAATGCCAAACATCAGTGGTATGATGGCAAGTGAACCCTTTTACACCATATATATTTTTTGCCGTCTTTCGACCGTTTTCTCTTAACTCGCCAATTAATTTAAGGAATGGTACATGACATTCAGATAAATTGGTAATTTCTGCTGGCCAATAATTCATCTGTATATTAATGTTCACATGATAGTCTGAATTCCAGGGAGGCAATAAGCCATCAACCCATATACCTTGAAGGTTGGAAGGTAAACACCCCGGACGGGATGAACTAATTAATAAATAGCGCCCAAACTGAAAATACAATGATACCAGCGAAGGATCATACACACCTCTCTTTTGAGCATCTATACGTTCATCTGTTGCAAATCCCTGAGCGGCAGAAGCAGGAATAGACAAGTTTACACGGTTAAAATATCCTTGATATTCGTTGATATGGTTCTTCTGAATGAGCTCGTAACTCTTATTTTTAAGTTTATTAAGATACTCATCACATAAAACCATGGGATCATCTCCTCTGTAATCACTTCCGGCAACAAGCCTAATTTCAAGTTCATCCGCATTTTCAACTATTAATTTATTCCTTTCAATATACATTTCACCTCTATGCGGAATAACCTGTACTCTCGTTTCAAATTTTACACCATTATTATCTGGCTGACCTGTCATTATCAACAAGCCATTTTCAACTCTAACAGTTTCAAAATTCCCAGGACGAGTAAGTTCAATTGAACAATTAATCGAAGAAGGCTTACTAGCTTCGGCTTTTAGAACAATTGCCTGATCGACAGCTGTTGAAAAAACGGTTCGCGTGTGCTTTACATTATTAGATGTAAAACTTGTCCGTACTAATGCTTCATCCAACAAAAGCTCACGTTTGTAATCGTAGTAATCGTCCACTCCTTTAAAATCCAGGTTCAGATCACCAAGCGTCTGATAGGTATTGGTACCCGATGGTAACCGTTCAGTCATCAAATGTTGCTGACACAATTCCTGTGCTGCCTTGTATTGACCTTCGAAAAGCATTTCCCTTATCTTTGAAATATGCTTATATCCTACTTCCTTTTCTTTGGGCATACCTCCATGTGTCCAGATGGTTTCCTCATTTAACTGTAAACGTTCCTTATTGACACCACCATAAACCATCGCTCCTAAGCGTCCGTTACCAATTGGTAATGCCTCATTCCAATTTTCAGCCGGTTCTTTAAACCACATACTAGTTTCCTGCGCGCCACTCATTAAACTATTAGCACACATGATAATGATAGTAATTAGTAATCTACCTTTATTCATAATTAGTACAAATATCGGGAACTTAAAATCCCCTATTATTTTTTAAATTGATGTTCCCGAATCGTTTCATAAGTGTTTCTCTTCAATGAAACTTATTGAGTTGAGCGTATCTGGGAACGGTGACTATAGATAGTACCCTCAAACTACCCATTGACTTAATTCGATTTTATGGAATGATTCAATTCGTTAAATTGAACCATTCCACAAATTGTATTCGGGCAAATTTTATTTTATCGGTTTTATAATAAACCCGTAACTATATTTTATTACCCGTCATTCTATATGCCCATCCATCCTTGTTCCGAACTGTTAGCGCCACAAACACCTAATAGCGTACAATCAATTTTAGTAAAATCTCTTCCTATATCATATTTTTTATTTTATTCAACAAAGTAACTTGTTGATAATTTAATTTCGTTTATCCAAACAATAGTTGTATTGGTTTAAATACCTATTTAATCAAATGTACGGTCCTCAATACTGATATTTTTAAACATAATAACTGAAAGGTAGCGCATTTAAAACCTTTTAAATAACATAATATTTGACCTTGCTATAGATTATTTCACAACCAACTGTTTCACAAATCGATTCTTATCACTATATAACTCCAAAAAATAAATCCCGGAAACAATACCTGACAGTTCAATATTTACGTTATTAATCCCTTGGTCAATCTGAACATCCTTTGTATGAACAACCAGTCCCGATGCTGAATAAATCTTTACCTGACTAGCTTCTTTTTCTATTGCCTTAAACTTCACATTTACCCAACCTTGATCAACCGGATTTGGATAAACCAATACCTCATCGATTTCTTCTTGATCTTCTACATGTGTATCCAACTGAATTCGGCCCGATTTCAAAACATCAGCTACTTTTACTAGCTGCCACTGTTGATTACTCTGCCCCACATAATCCCATTGTTGAACGTTAGCTCCATTATCAGAGGAGATACCATCTACATCGAGTACTTTATTACTAGAGCAAGACGTAATTGTGAAATATGTATCATCAACCTTATCAATTCGCCACTTTTGATTTTCATAATTTACCCAGGGCCATTGAACTATATTGCCTCCATTTGCGGTACTCCAGGAATAAACATCCAAAACTTTTCCTGAATGTCTGGCCATAAATCTATATTTTCCATTTTCAACCTGTTCGATTTTCCACTGTTGATTTTCTCCTCCAACATATTCCCATTGACAGATATTGGCTCCATCATCCTGTGAAATACCAGATACATCTATAACCTTACCACTGTTTTTGGATACAACCTTATAATAGCCAGGCTCTACAATTGGATCTACCTCTATACCTGTTGTTTTAACATGAACATATTCCCCATTGGTCCAGTAATAATTTTTAGTACTGTTTACATCACTTTGCGTCACCAATGAAGCATAGATATTGCCATCCAATCCTAGACTAACACCATCTACTTGTTTAATCTGCTCCCAGTTTTCATCAGGTTTACGATAATCTTTTGCATAGATCGTAATACTACCATCAAGAGTATTATCGACCTTAAACAGTCGGTTATATTTATCTATATCAAGGTACTCCACACTTGTTTGCCCATTATTTAAAGAAGCATTGCGCTGCATGTAAACAATTTTATCTTTCTCAGGCGCCCACCCAATATAGATGAAGTTATCACCTTGTGCCTGACCAGTTCGCAGCATAATACCGCCCGTTGGTCCTGTTCCGTTGATATAGCTTTTATTATAAGGATTAGAATACCAATTTTCATTCAACCACAACTTACCCACTCTACGTACCCCCGCTTCAACGCTAAATTCCTGCCCCGATGTTACGGTTTCCATCATGCTTAATAAGTCCTGACTATTGTTGCCGTTGTTATCAAAATATCCACTCCCGGGAATATTTGCATAGCTATTTCTGTAAAAACCTGAAATATCATTTGGTAACGCCAAACCACCAATGTTATTCAGTTGGAATTCCGGGTTAGTATGTCCAATATCTGCCAATGGTTTATACATATAGTTATATCCCATATCAGGCCCGCTATAGGAATGATTATATCTGTACCTTAAATCATTTGCACTACTTGTTCCGCCCTCGGTCGCAAAACCAAACCATCCATTTCCAAAGAATTGCCCTCCATCAAAGTTCATGTGCTGTCCTAAATGAAACATCAAATCAGTCGTTTTTTCCATCTGGGCTTTCACCAGCAATTCTTCCATTGGCACTAACAAATAACGTGCAGATGAGGAATAGCCCCAACCACTTATTTCATATCCGATAGAAGATGCCTGTTGGGGTACATCTAATTCATCAATTCCTCCACGAACACCTGAAGGATAATAATCAACTCCTCTGCTGTCCATCCATTCATTCTGGACAAAAATGGCATGTCCATGACTCTTAGTTACGAGATTTGCATTACCATTTGAACCAATCCAAACCTGTGGGTGTGTACCATTATGTAGATGTAATGTATAGGTTGACGAAGAATAATTATCAAAAATATCCATATTCTCGTCACCCGCCCATGGCGTTCCCCAGGTAGATGTGCTATGAACAGTCGTTAAGGCTCCTTTTACATTGCCGGATTTATCAACAATAACCTCAATACTTTCCATGTCGTTTAAATGATCGCCTATTGATCCTTCTATTTCATTATACGTATGGTAAATTCCATATTTCAAAATATAAAAATCGCTCAATTCGATCATTGAACCATACACAATTGGTGTTACATCGTGATTTGCGTTAAATTGTTCGACATCTCTGGCCAAAGTTGTACGAACCCAGTTACTGCCACTTGCCCATATATCAGTATCATCGTCATACGTTCCCCAGTTTTTATCATGGTCAACTCTAACCAACAAGTCCTGACCATCGTAATAATCTGATGACACTTTTACCCCCATATGCAATACCGGCGCATATCGTTGTAATATTTGATCTCTTGTGAGACTACTAATCGGTGTTTGTGCTGTAGAATAGTGAAATGTAAGTGCTATAACAGCTAACAAGACTTTAGATTTTAAGTAAAAAAATCTCATAATTCTATTTTTTGGATTTAACTAAACTCTGATTGTTACTGATTAATCGGGATAAGATTAGGCACTTACTAAAACTTTTAAAAGTTAATACAGTATTTATCGTCATTACTGAAGTTGGGCTATACTAATTATTACCCAAACTAAGTTACCACAATAGAGGTTGCTCCGAAGAGCAACCTCTATTTGGTATAAACTAATTTCTTTTATTCAATTTACTCAACATCCCACCAAACCCGGTGAAGGAAACTATTACCATCGGTTACAGCATTTGCCTTCTCGTAATTTTCCGTATTATTGGTTAATTCACTAGTAGGATACTTTAACCTTCTTGGCATTTTTCCATTAGTTTCACCAAGTGATACAGGAGGATCACTATCAGCAACACGATCTGCAATAACAGGATAACCTGAACGACGCATATCTGCAAAAAGCTCGAAATCATTATCGATTCCACCAATCCATTTTTGTGATCCAATTTGTCGACGTTTATTCTCCATTGAACCATTAAGAGTAGCCTCAGCCTCTCCTGTCATATACTTGGTAATATCTTCATCCGAAACTGCATAGTGTTTCATATTGGCCTCCACACCCTTTTGATACCAAGTATTTGCCATATTCTCATCTTTTGTAACGCCTAAACCCCGCAGGTACATTTCCGCTTTAATAAAACACACCTCATCATATAATAAAATAGGGCTTTCGCGATCCGCACGTGTTAATTCATCACCTTCTCCAGAGTAGGGTTCAATAACACTATAGTTGGTTCCATTTACCAATCCTACATACTCTCCTTCGTTATTAGGATTAACTAATTTCTCTAATCGTGGATCACTGGTATTTTTTAGATAATCCACAAATATTTTTGACATACGGTCAATCTGTGGTTGAGCACTCCATAAAGGATTCCTAAATCCCTCTACATCGAAATTTTGATAAGTAGCTGATTCGTCCATTGAATTTATTACAGGATATTTAGCCACTTCATTAAACCATTGGCTAGATAAAGTCGCATCCACATTCGTAACACGAAGAGCCATTCTTAAACGCACGCTATTTGCAAACAATTTCCATTTTTGAAGATCCTCATGATAAATAAAATCTGCTTTGCCTAGAGGTATTCTGTCTTCATCTCCAATTAATTCAATCGCTTTTGTTAAGTTAGTAAAACAATCCTTATAGATAGATTCCTGCGTATCATATTCAGGAAATTCTGTAACGCCGTCTTCCTGTTCTTTACCTGCCATTGTGTATGGTATATCACCGAAAGAATCCGTTAACCTTACAAATAATACAGAACGAATAATATGCGCCAATGCATAAGCTTTTTGATCTGATATTTCTTCAGAGTCCTTTGTGCGTTGCATTACATCCAACATATCTTTATTCACCAAGTATCTGCGTTCCCAAAGTCCACCTTCATCAAAATCGTCATACAAATCACGATTATGGTTAGGATATGTCATTTGATGCGTCCAATACTTAAATGGTGCTTCTCCTCTTATTTCCTTAACTCCCGTTGCTAATAATTGATGAACATTGGGTTCAATTACATTATTATATGGCTTACTAAAATCACTTATATCTCCCGTTTCACACCCCATTAGACTCAAACAAATGAACAGGACTGATAATACTTTTATTTTCATGATTAAAATTTAAGATTAAGTTTAAATGTCATCGTTTTCACTGGCATAGCTGTATTCCCGGTGAAACCTATATGCGTTTTTCGAGTTGATTGACGATAAGCATCCGGATCAGCATGACGTGCTTTTTTATAAATCATCCAATAATTATTGGCAACTACCGAAGCCGACACATCACTAAAAGGTAATCGTTCTACAATTGAATTTGGGAGTATATATGATAAGCCTATCTCTCTCAACTTTACATATGTCGCACTCTCGATATTATGTTCTGCTCGTGCAAATCTGTTTCTATCCCAAAATTTACGCGGATCACCATAGATTGCATTCTCACCAGAGTTTGCAACACCTCCAACCTGTATACCATCTTCTCCAACCAATGAGGGATCATAAAGTACAGTATTATTATCAACCCAAACATCAACACCTCCCGTGTTATGCCACTCACTTGATCCAACACCTGCGGCTTTTCTGGCCTCTTCTGATGCCATCCATCCTTCACGTCCATTTAACGATCTGACAGAAGTACCTTGCTCATCGTACCACATATTATTGGTCTCGAAGATTTTTCCACCAAACGATCCATCTATCTGAAAATGAAAATTTATGCCTTTAAAACTTAAACTATTACGTATACTTCCAGTCCAATCAGGCTCAACTTTACCCAACTCAATTTCTTCATCGGTTTGCATCGCTATGCCTCGATCGCTTCCATCAGTTTTAATCAGAATCTGTCCTTTATCATTCCTTTTAAAACCTTTACCTAAAATTGTAAATAAACTATTACCAGGAATAGCTGCAATACGAACAGTTTTTCTATGATCTGGAGCACCGAATTCTATTAACGAAGATACATCTTCACCTAAATCAACCACACGAGACTTATTTTTCGAAAATATAAAGTTCGTCTCCCAGTTAAAGTTACTGGTCACAATATTTTTAGTTGTAAGTGCTAACTCTATACCTTTATTTTCGATATTACCACCATTGATCGTTCTACCCGTGTAACCTGTTGTTGGAGCAAGTGGTTGAGAACCTAATATTTGATCATAGGTATTGGCCTTATAATACGTTGCATCAAGATAAATCCTGTTATTAGCGAAGCTCAGCTCGGTTCCAAATTCCCATGACTTGGTTCTCTCCGGTTTAAGGTTTATATTAGGTAATTTTCTTGGATTTTCAGCATAGGTAGCGCCCATTACATCCGTCCAAACACTATAACTTCGGTAAATATCTCCTCCGCCACCGCTGCCAACTTCGGCATATGAAGCTCTTAACTTACCAAATCCTAA
Source organism: Carboxylicivirga sp. (assembly GCA_025210475.1). Lineage (GTDB taxonomy): Bacteria > Bacteroidota > Bacteroidia > Bacteroidales > Marinilabiliaceae > Carboxylicivirga. The sequence continues at coordinate 12,537 of JAOARW010000031.1, forward strand.
TATCTCTTTATTAATATTAAATAATTCAGAGAAAATAACACTTCCTGTTACAGAGGGATAAAAGAAGCTATTATTGTGTTTTGGAAGAGCTGAAGTCCAGTCATTTCGGGCAGTTACATCAAGGTATATTGTACTTTTAAAACCAAACTGCAAGTTACCATACAATGAATTTGTCAAGTTATTCCACTCATTATATACATAGTCTTTTGTTCTTGTGTTATTTGGTGTTTCTAATCCTTCAATTACGAATTCATCCCCTGTAAACCTACTATCAGAAAATTCATCTTTTGCCTGGCGTCCACCAAATGTACCATTTATATTAAAAGTACCATCCGCAAAGTCTTTGTTTCCTGAAAAAAGAAAATAGGATTTGTATGATGATTGTTCCCGGTCATATTTAGTATATTTTCCTTTTGGAGTATTCCATGAATTGATAGCCTTGATACTTTGCCATCCATAATAGCCTTCTGTATGCGAGTAGCGTGCCATAAAATTTAACCATTCACTAATTTTATAGTCAATTCTGAAATTCCCATTGAAGTTTTTACTATAATCATCGTTTGAATCCTCATATAGATTCCAGAAGTACTGATCGTTATTTTTAGTCGTTGTCCACAAAATTGGCTGTCCATCTTGCCAATGAGATTTCCCCCAATCTTTACCAGATTCCGGGTACTTTCCAGGTCTAATATCTTCCAAACGCAAACTTCTCGGGTGTGTCGCTAAGTTTGTAGCACTTGTATTTCCTGAACCTGGACGATTATGAGCCTCTGATTTATCAGCATCTATCTTCAAATCTATTGCTAAACGATCAGTTACTTGATGATTTACGCGTAAATTAAGAAAAACTTTATCCGTCGTAGAAGTAGGTACATATTCGTCAGCATTTCGAAACTGAAAGGATCCATAATAGGATGTTTTATCGGTAGCATATGATATTGATGCAGAGTTATTATAAAGTACACCTGTATCATAAAGATCTTTAATATTATCTGGTTGAGCATCAAACGGAACTACAGGTTGGTGGCGTAACCAATTTATACGAACCATTTGACCTTCCATCTTTGGCCCCCACGATTCATCCTTTGTACCACCCCCTAACAGAGGTATTCCATCTTCTCCGATATCCTGAAATTCACCAACGTCTCCCTTTCCTTGACCATAAACGTTTTGCAGGTCAGGTAAACTCGTTACCTGTGTAAAAGTTACTCCCGACGTTATATTAACGCCTAATCCTTTATTACCATTGGCTTTTTTTGTAGTAATCAGGATAACTCCATTGGCACCTTCTGAACCATATAGAGCTGAAGCATTGGCACCTCTTAATACAGTAACACTCTCAACATCATTAGGAATAACATCTAACCCATGCGGTACACCATCTACCACTACTAATGCCTGACTTTCGCCTGAGAGCGATGAGTGCCCTCTAATTGTAATACTTGCACCTTCATCAGATAATCCGTTTGGTGAAGATATAGAAAGACCTGGCACCTTACCTTTTAATGCATTCATCACATTTGTTTCTCCGGTAGATTCAATGGTCTCAAGATCCACTGAAGTTGTTGCATAACCAAGAGACTTCTTTTCCCTTTTAATACCAAGTGCTGTTACAACAACCTCATTAAGGTCAGTTGATTCTTCAACTAAAGTAATAATAATCTGAGAACGCCCAGCTACATTAATTTCTTGAGTCTCAAATCCAATAAATGAAAAATATAATATCGAATTTTCATCAGTTAATTGGATACTATAAGAACCATCAATTCCTGTTATAACTCCATTTTGAGGGTTAGACTTTTCAAAAACATTCACTCCCGGGATTGGTTCTCCTGTCGTATCAGTAACTTTGCCCTTTACTATTATTCTTCGTGACTGACTTTGTGAATCACCAACATTATTCTTTCTAAAAAACACAAAATTGTTATTTACAACACGAAAATTCACATTATTATTAGGAAGTATTTCATACAATACTTCCTGAATAGTTACATTGCTTTTTTCAATGTCATAGCGTTTATTTAGATCCAACTGTTCTGAATTGAATATAAATCCTAAATCAGTTTGCTTTTCCAAGGTTTCAAATATTTCCAGAATATTTGCATTCTTAAGCCTTAAGCTTACTTTTGATTCTTGACCTGAAGAATTAGCTGAAACGGTCATTATTGACACGAATAACATTAGAGTTGAAATTTTCATGTACAATACGATTTTTCTGATCCATGACCATTCATGATCATGAAAACAATTGTTTTTTTTCATAAATTTGTAATCTAAAGTTTATATTAAATGGAGCAGTGATTTGACTTTTTGCTCCATACTTTAATTTAAACCGGGACTGGTTGCACCCATTCTCGGTTTTCTTTTGAATCTACTAGTTAAACTAAACTTATTTCATACCTTTCTTATTTTATTGTAATTTCTATCTTTTCATCACTTTTGTGAATAAGGTCATATTCGATATTAGCACTCATCTTTATCATCTTCATCATTGATTCAATTGAATTAGAACGCTTCATGTTTATATGCAATTTTTTATTTTGATAAGTTTTATTTTGCCAAATAACTTTCACTCCATACCACTCTCCCAGTTCCGTCATGACCTCTATTAAAGGAACATTTTCAAAACTAAATCGATTACGCATCCAAGCTAATTCTCTTTGTAAATCAAAACTATTAACATTTACCTTCTCACTTATTCGATTAAAAACTGCCTTTTGTCCAGGTGTTAAGCTAGTAACTTCTTTATCATTAACTAACACATCTACAGCGCCTTCTACAAGAGACGTTTCAATTACACCTTCTTCTTCATAAGCACGTACATTGAAAATTGTACCGACATCCAGTATCTTTAGTTTTCCAAAATCAATTATAAATGGACTATCTTCATTATGCTTTACATCAAAACTAGCTTCACCTACCAATGTTGCTATCCTATTATTTGTTACTGGATCATGTCTAAATGTTATTTTTGAATCAGCGTTTAATATAAGTAGAGAACCATCTGGTAAAGTAACTTCACTCATGCTCCTTGTACCTGAAACAAAACTATATTCGAGCACTTCTGATTCTCCAAACCCCATATGCTTGTTTAAAGAGGTATAACCTATTATACCTCCCAGCATCAATGACAATAAAATGACTGCAGCATAACGAAAGACCCTTATTAAAATCCGATTCGATTTGTTTGGAGTCACTTTTTTCCAAATTTGTTCGAAATCGGAAATTCGTTCATCAACACTCAAAACTGATTTTACTCCAGTTTTAACCCACAAATTTTTCTGCTCAATAAATAACTCCCTAAGTGCTAAGTCATATTCTATTTTTTTAAAGAATTGTTCTTTTTCAATATCTGACAACTCATCTCTAAGTAGTTTTATTATTTCATCTAACGAATCTATTTCCATATCAAAGTTCGTATTTCACTATATATACTTTCGAAACTGACTTTACCCTGACCCTAAAGTTATTTTTTTTTAAAAAAAAATAACTTTTCGCTATACACTTTTAACAAAAAGTCGTTAAACTATCTCACAAACAAGGTGATATTGAACCGTGAGACTATGGTTTATTTTTGCGTTGCGTTTTTGATTAATTCCTGATAGGTTTTATTAATATTCGCAAACCGCTCACTTGCTGCTATGTCTTCCAGTGAAAGGGTTGCAAAATCCTTGATGAACTCCTTTGACCTCCTCAACCTTTCTTTTGTCTTAAACCAACTGAGGTACATTTGTAGGTATTTTGTTGAAACTCCACCAAACTGGTACTCTATCCACTTTTTCAGCCTGCTGTCAATAGAGTTGACATGTTGGACGTGATAGACCTTTTGTTTGACGTACTATTTCAAGTCCACTCTTATGGCATGGTGCTCAATGTTATTATCGATGGCAAACCCTTTATAGCTAACATGGCTGTCACTGCAAAGAATTGTTTCTTGATTGATTTTGTGACCGATTGCATTGGTAATATCAACCTTTATTATCCTGCCTAACCGGGCTATTGTCATGTCTATTTATTGTATTCCTATCCACAGTGACAATAACTGCTACCTGTTCATTACTTATCCCTCTTTTCTCGGCTGCGACTCCTCGTTTTCTTGGTTGACGTTCTTCTAACTTCCGACCTTTTTACGATTCACGAAAGAAAGTGTTGTCACTTTCTGTGATACCTTTAAACATTCCCGAACCTGCAACCTCTAAACTTGACGAAATTTTATGACGCCAATCGCTAGCTGTCTTTTTATTTATGCCCATCTGCTCTTTTATGTTATCAAGGCTTAGTTCTTGTTCCATCAGATGTAAATAATCAGTAACAAGTTTCTTTTGTGTATGCCGGCCAGCCATGTACCAGTATATTCAGTAAACGTACGCCTGCAAGTATTGCAATAATAGCGCTGGCTACCTTTGTCCTTACCATGCTTACAATACTTCTTGCCAGAACAATGTGGACAGATGCTTATATTATCATTTAGTTTCTGCCTCCTGTTTTCTAATACAGGAATGTGTAAATCAGATTCTTCTTCTATTTCCAGCAATATAGTCCTACGTTCTTCAACTGATAAGTTTAGCTGGGCTTCTTTTATCTTATATATATCCATGGCGCTACTCTATTTTGCTAAAATAAAATTTAAAACACTATTTTAAACTTCAGTCAACCGTGAATGAATAAAGCTATTCTATGGAATTATGAGGACAACTTGCAGATCAACGCATTTAAATTTCAAATAACTTTAAATGGCAATTATCTTCTCCCCCAACCCATGCGTATATTCTTAATACTTGCCTTGGATTTTTCTTTTTTAAAAAGGTACGAAGCTATTTTAAGTTTAGTGCATCATTAGTAGTTCTTTTCCTTTTATAAACCTCATTGAAAGTTTTATTCAATGCCCAATGAAGATTTTTTCCAAACTCAAGTATACCCTAATTAATCTCGGCCTCATTTCCCACTATTTTCCGAGCATTTCTGCTAGAGTACCCAAGACATCAATGTTTACGATGCAGCCCTTTAAGTCTATTAGTATTAAGTTGATTTATATTTCATTACATTTACATTCGCATTTATATTGCCCAGAATCACATGGCTTACACGGCTCTATGCGTTAACTAGGTGCAGTGCTGGTGTTTTGTGAATACCATCTTTCAATCTCCTAACAGTTTTTCCATTAATAGCAATCAGTTTTATATCAGCATCCCTGTCCTAGGACGATTTAAACCAATCCACAAAACTCTTCGAACCTTCTGATTTGACCGATGATATGCCCCCTTTTATGGTTCTGTAAGCAATGATATCTCTTATTGAGCGTAATATCTGTTCTCGAAATGAAATCTTTGTTATTTCCTTATACATTATAACAGCACATGATTCAGCGCAACCCAATACCGCAATCACTTTCAATATAACGAAGTCTATCAGCAAAAGCCATTTGTTGCAAAATGAACGAGTGTTAATAAATCTCCCAAAACATGTGTATAACAATGCTTTTTATCTTTTTTCTACAAAGGTTTGGATTTGGCGAATGTTAACAATCAGTTCAATTAATACGAATAAAATTTGACACTAAGTTATTAATAGTTAGCTGAATTATTTTTAGTATTTAAGTTTAAATGTTTAATCTTAATTGACATCTCACATACTTTTTATTACTAGTCTCTTACGGTGATCTTCGCAAAACAAGGTGTTACAATCTAAAATTCGTAATAAATATCTTATCGCAATATGTCAGATATTAGTAAAATTATAGACAAATATGGTTTCAATTCTTGTTTTAAAAGTCTAAGAGACTTAGTCATATGTGCCTCAACAGTTTTAAGATTTAGATTCAACTGTTCAGCTATTTCTTTATTTTTAAGTTGGGAGAAACGACTTAACTTGAATACTTTCCGGCATTGTTCTGGTAATCGTTCTATTGCTTCTTCTATTTTTTCTTGAAGCTCTTTAAATTCCAATGATTCATAATCCAAGCGATGTAAGGCTTCATAATTGGACTGCATTTCCATCCACTTTATATTCTCTTGTTTTTTTAGGATAACTTCATTTTTTTTTATTGAGCTCAAGCAGTTATTCTTTGCTATGGTATACAAAAAGTTATAAAGGCTTTTATTTTCATTAATTATTGACCGGTTTGTCCAAAGTTTAACGAAGGCATCTTGGACTGCTTCTTTAGCATCTTCTCGATTCGTTAAGTATTGTAAACATATATACAAAATTACTTCATAATACTCTTTATAAATTAATTGAAAAGTTTTTTTATTCCCACTTTTCAATTTGGATATTATCTCTACATTGTCCAACATTGCAATAAAAAAGAAGTAAAATGTATTAGTTTATCAACAAATATAAAACAAATCTTCAATTATCTGTTCCTTTAATTCTGACAAGGATACAATCTCTTTGTAACTACTCACGTTCTCCAATTTTTTCAAAATCATCTTTTATCGAAGGAAATGTGAATAAAATCACAGCTGTATGTTGATAACCAAGAAGCTTTCTGTGAATTTTAGATGAATTAAGGTGTGATCTTTGCGACATGA
>JAOARW010000032.1 GCA_025210475.1 Carboxylicivirga sp.
CCAAATAAAGCACCTGAAAACCCAACTTTCGCTGAATTGTAAATTAATTCTTGACTATTTACAACATCTAGAAAGACAAATATGATTATTGCTATACTGTATATTCTTAGTTTCATTACGTTCTTCAAATGGGGTACAACGTTGAGTATAAGAAACGTAAGTGATTTCGAAGCACTTACCTGTCAATTTGCACCGAGCCAAATTTGCGTTTTGACACAAATTTAAAAATTCAAACCAACCCGTCAAATCGCAGATTTGGCGGAGCTGATTAAATGTGCAAAGGTTCCGTAAACCACTGAGCCACTTATGTTTTTTATACATTGTTGTATGCTGGCTTTTATTCCTTAAAGTTCTTACAATTAAACACTTCTGTCTTAATCGACATATCTGACAACCAATCTAAATCGAAAATATTTGCTTGAGTATCAAAGGTCAATTCTTTTAGATATTTCATTTCATTAAGAATCATTAAATGTTCTTTTGTCAATTGTCTCACTCGTGTAAATGACATCTTTTCTATCACTCCGATTTCAGGTAGTTTTCCGTAATCAGTCGCACTACCTAACATAAAATTAAGTTCCGCTAATTGATTTAAAGTCGTTAAGAAGTCAAGGTTTTTAAGTGTTAGTTTTGAAACAGTCAGTTTTCTTAAATTAGTCAGCTCTCCAATCGTTTCAACATCTTTCAATTTGTCAAAAACAAACAAGCTAATCAATTCGCTTTGCTCCGAAATTGGTTTAATTGACAATCCTTGTCCTCCAATTCCAAGATGCTCAAGTTGTAAGTATTTATTTATATTTTCAATCTGCTTATTCTTGAACATATCTACCGAAAGTGATTTTGTATTAGTCAAGAATTCCAAGCAATCCAAATTGTCAACAAATCCAAATCCGTTGAGCACTAACCTCAAAATAGGTTTGGAACTTTCAGTCAGTAGTCTATGGTTGATTAAATCATAAGTCTGTGCCGTGATATTAAATTTATTAGCAAACTGAATTTGTTTAATCTTCTGTGTATTTAGAATCAAGTCACAATCAAAGTCTATCAGGTTGTTGTAAATATTTACTACTCCGCCAATAGTCATTATGAAATTATCAGAATGAGCAATTGTTGTCGATTTTATCGCTGGACTTCCTTCTATTATATCCTTAGTTTTCATTTTGTACTGTCGTTTCCTAAGCTTGCATACAACGTTTTGCTGCATGGCGCTGTAGCAGATTTGCGTTGAGATTGTCCGTCCGGGAGGACGAGACTATCGAGGCGGGAATCTGCACGACCAAAGCCCTACCGACCCTGCTATGCGCTATGGCGGCGTGTTGGCAGTAGTACTTTCTTTGTCAATTTATTCTTTAAATATATATGTGTATAATTTCTTATTCAGATTTATATTAATTCCGATTTGATGTTTCGAATTGATTTGAATGTCATTATTTGTATTTAGAACATTGTAAGCATATTCAACATTAAATATGTCCATTAAGCTGAGTCCTATTTTAGGCGATAAGTAATTGTCATTTTCTTCATTTGCAAATAAAGTTTTCCATTCCAATCCCCACATGAAAATCGACCAAGAGCTTTGCAATCCGGCTTTAACGCCATAAGTATTAAAACTTGAATTCCAGTCTGACTGTTGAAATATAAAGACTGTATATGCACTTGCTGCACCAAATGCAAGTCCACGGTTGTTTATATAAATAGATGATATTCCAACTTCTAAATTCGTATAGTTATGAATTCCAACACCAAAGCGTGGTGCAATAGTTAGAAATTCATTTTGTTTAGTTTGTTCATTACTAGTCTGAGCATTTGGTGTCTGAGTAATAGCAAAACACATAAATATTAAAAGTTGAATAGTAGTCTTCATTTTAATTAATTGTCCTCAGTCATTTTTGACTTTTGATTACTTAAAAGTTAAATAATTGGATTGTGTGCTTGTATTACTGCCAACGTTTAGTATATGAAAAGTAGCGAAACACGAGCGATTTCAGCCCGATGAACCTAGTAGCCAAATTTGCCACCTTCCAAATAGTCAAATCGGCAGATTTGGCGGAGTTGACACGAGCCACAACCGTTGAATTTACTTAGAAATCGCTATTTTTTATATACATTGTTGTGCTTAGTTGTTTTTAATCCAATTTGGTTTCTTTGATTCTTCCCCAATCCATCCCCATTCTGAAAGAGTTTCTATAAATGATTCTTTATCATATTTGTCATAATACTGAGGACTTAATCCTGTCATGGCATATTCATTCGTTAAGTCAGCCAAGACAATAGCTTCTTCTTCAGATTTTCTATCTGTTATCAATACTCCTTTCCCAAATCCAAAGTCAGGTAGTAGTCCTGTAACTTCATATTCTTCTCCATTCGTTCCTACAAATCTATAAGGATGAATGAACCTTATCCCCAAATCTTTAGATGCGTCAATCCAGGCTCTTTCAGGTCTGTTTTTTAAGTCTTGAATTTTAGAATTAATATATTTTAAATCTTCGGTAGATTTTCTTTCTTGATATTCGGTTAACTCAGTCATTCCGTTCTCATCGAAGGAGTATTCCTCAGTAGATGTAAATGTATCAACAATTACCTTTACATTTCCGCTCCATTCTTCGTATTCAAGTCGAAAAGGGAATTTCTCTTTGCTTATTAACTCTAAAAATTCAAATAGTTTCATTATCTGCTATGGGTTTCTTCAATTAAGCACAACGGTTCGAATATGCGTAGTGCGGGATAATCAAGGCAATTAACTGTCAAACCGCTATGCTGTTTATTGATTGCTTTAAAGTTCAAATCTAGCAGCCGCCCCGCATTACGTATATTTATTGTTGTAGCACGTTAATTATATTAAGTCCTATGACACTTTCAATGGTTACAATTAAAAATGTCAGCCACAAGATTGATAACATTGCTAAAATCGTCAGATATCCTAATTCTCTGATTTTCGATAATGAATTCCCCCTTAAAGTGAACATTTGTTTAAAAATCAATTTGATGTAATACCAAATTATCCAAAATGTGCCTTTAAAACCTAAACCACCTTTATTTAACCAAAGGTTCATAGTATCTGGAATCTTATTAATCAAAAATGTAAAGTATAAAAAGCCAGTAGAAAGTCCACCAAGAATGTAGATAATCAAGCAAATTATTTTCAAAATTATTGAAGTGTCATTGCTAAAAACGATTGCTGCAGAAAGAGCGGTTATTGCTAAACTAATCCCAATAACAGCAGTTTCGTCTTTGTCTGTCTTGAATTCTCTTAATTTGTCAACATTCTCTTTTTTGTCTTTTGTCATTATTATTTAAGCATTAATGAGTTCTGTTTCTATAATTAGATTTTTTCTCTTGATCCTAACTAACGTAAAAATATATTCCTGATTCACTGACGCTTATCAAAAACATTTTTTCACTCATTTCAGCCTATTTCCAAAGTTTTTCTCTTTACGTTAGCTCCCGAAATCAATGACTTTCTGGGTATAGGATGAATGTGCTACAACTACTCGATATAAAACGTATGCTTTATATATAAACTTTGGCAATTTGTAATGGTAAAATTAATTTTCGCAATATAATATATCAATAGTAGAGTGTGGGTACAGCTCCGCTTCCTCAGTCACAGTAGTGTAACAGCCAACTTTTGTAATGATATCGCCCCCTGCACTTTCCATCTTCTTCTAATTGTTGTAGTATCGCTTTAATTATTGTTATGCTGATCTTTTAGCAAACCTACTGATAAAATAAACCAATATTATTTATACTTCCAAGTCATCAAGCGGACTTTTTAACTGACTAATATCGCGTTTAGATATATAAGTATAGATTTCAGTTGTTTTGGTGGATTGATGCCCGAGTAGGCGTTGAATATGTCGAATATCCATTCCCGAATCGTGCAAGTGAGTGGCATACGAGTGCCTCAACATATGCGGGGTAACTCGCTTGGTAATTCCGGCTTTCTGAGCAGTGCCTTTAATTACCTTTTGCAGGCTGGTAGAGCTATAGCTGCCGCCATTTTGTCCTTCGAACAAATAGAATATAGGACGGTATTTCTGCATGTATTTCTGCAGAATGGCTTTAAGCTTTTGTGGCAATTTAACAACCCGATCTTTACGGCCTTTGCCTTTCTTTATAACAATAATATTATTGCTAAACCCAACATCTTCTACTTTTAAATTAAGCAATTCACCTCCTCTGATACCCGTCGCATATAACATATAAAGTAAACACTTGTGCTTAAGATTGATGTTTTGTTTGAGAATGGCTTGTATTTCCGATCGCTCAAGCGTTTTTGGTAATACCTTGCTTTTTTTAGGTCGGGGAACGGTTTGTGAATCCAAATTTCGTTCGGTAAACGCGTGTAGATAACGTCTTATTGCACTGATTACTATATTTTGAGCCGACATCGAAAAACTTAACTCCTCGCGAAGAAAGAATAAGTAATCCTGGATTTCTTCATCACTTATATCAACAATGGCTTTTCCTTCGTAAAACACTTTTAACTTCTGTAATTGGCTGGTATAATTCAGGATGGTGTTTTTACTGGCGCCCTGTAATGTCATAACTTTTATAAACTGATTTAGTTCTTTGTCATTTCCGAGTGATTGGCGACGAAGATGCGCAACAACTTTCTCATCCTGTTTGCTTGTAAAAGTCACCTGGCAGTCCTGCTGGTTAAAATATTGTTTAATCAAAACGCTTTTATTTTTATAATCGGGTACCAGCCAAATACGTCGCCGAACTTCATAGATGCATCCAATGCTTTTCAGGAAATCGGCCCAGGAGGCATTATAATAATACGGTAACGATAGATAACAGGATTTTCCGCTTAGCGACATTTGCACCATTGAGCTGGTAATAAAATGACGGTTTTTAAATAGGATAGGGGCAAACTCCCTTTTTCTCAATTGATCAATATTAAATTGTGCCAGATGGTTTGTTGAGCCAATTAATAAGTCAATGGTCCGCTTTTGTTGCCGGATATAAAAACAATTATAGAGATGACTAAAATGTACGAAGTCGAGCTGCTTTAATCCATAATCAAGTGCATTGTTCGACTCATAAATAAGTTTAATCAACTTAGTTTTTTTATAGATAAACGGCTTTAAGGTAATAATCGGTTTCATCATTTTGTGATTTAGTGAAATGTAAAAGCATGATTTGTTGGGTGTTTGGTAGTTGATATAACGAAAAAAAACAGCCAAAGTCTTGAGTAAGGGTAGATTTATGCGTATAATAGACGTATAAATCAACTAATAGAGGAGCGATGCCAAATTGTCTTTATTGTCAGGAAACGGTGGTTGGACGAAGCGATAAAAAGTTTTGCACCCCCTATTGTAAGTCGGCATATCATTATCAGCAAAACAAGTTGAATGATGCTTCTCTGTTTCATTCAATCGATCGGCAACTTAAGGATAATCGGCGAATTTTAAAATTGTATAATAAAGCAGGCAAATCATTTGTACGTAAAGAAAAACTGATCGAAGAAGGTTTTAATCCGAAGTACTTTACACATTACTGGAAGGCGCAAAATGGAAATGTGTACCTGTTTTGTTACGAATATGGATTTATGTTGACGAAGGAGGTAAACGGTGAAAAATATGTATTGGTTGAATGGCAGGATTACATGAAGCGTAAATAAAAAAAAAAGTCCGGCTTTTGCCAGACTTTTAACATTTATCTTATCGTTTAGATTTATCGCATATCAATAACATCAACATCCGGATTGGCGGCCTTGTCAAAAACAAATGTATTATCATTAATGCTTTTGTCGGTTATCATGTTTTTAACGATAACGGTATAATTATTTCCATCTTTACCTACCTGACGGATGGAGTAAATCTGAAGATTATCCTTCAATACCAGCAGCTTGATTCGTGAATAGGGCTTATCGCGGTTTTCCGGATATAAATCAATTTCGTGACAGGCTTTTCCATCGATTGTGCCTTCTGCAACATAGTTGTAGGTATAGCCTTCTTCATAAATGGTGAATATGGTAGCCGGATTCAATGTTTCCTCATCATCCAAATCTGGAATGGTAATGTTAACCTCTTCGGCATCAATCATGTGGGTGTAAAGTACTTCGCCATCAAAGTAAGTATCCACATCCATTAGGTTTACTTTGTATTTATTATCTTTCAGAATAATATTACCATCATATACTTCCTTAATATCTTCCTGTAAGTTTTCAAGGGCGAAAGAAAAATCCGCAACAATAGATGGATAAGCTTTCGTTTTGGCCGATACCTGGTCCAGTATCTCTTTTGCCTTTTTCTGCGTTTGTGCGAATGTTATCAGGCTAATAAAAGCCAGTGTGAGTGTTAATGTGTATTTCATCTGTACTTGTTTTTTCAAAATTGTGTTTAGATGCGTGTTCTTAATCAATAACTGTTCCAAAAAAGGTTGATTAATTAAATTGACTTAAATGTTTTTCCAGTTCCAATTCATCTGGAATCAGCACCTGACGGGCTTTACTGCCTTCAAACGGGCCAACTACTCCGGCTGCTTCCAACTGATCAATAATACGTCCGGCGCGGTTATAGCCAATTGAAAAACGACGCTGAATCAGTGAGGTAGAACCACTTTGGTTAGCTACTACTACACGTGCAGCTTCTTCAAACATGGCATCGCGCTTGCTTAAATCGACTTCGCCGGCTGCCGGTTGATCCGAATTCTCGCCAACATATTCTGGCAATAGGAAAGCCGAAGTATAACCACGTTGCGAACCAATATAGTCGTTGATGCGCTCCACCTCAGGCGTGTCCACAAAGGCACATTGCACACGCACCAGATCACTGCCTTGCGAGATTAACATATCACCTCGTCCGATCAGTTGGTTGGCACCCGGCGAATCCAGAATGGTGCGGGAGTCAATCATCGATGCTACTTTAAAGGCAACACGGGTAGGGAAGTTGGCCTTAATAACACCGGTAATAATGTTGGTTGAAGGACGCTGCGTAGCAACAATCATATGGATACCAACGGCACGGGCCAACTGGGCAATACGGGCAATTGGCAGCTCCACTTCTTTACCGGCTGTCATAATCAGGTCGGCAAACTCATCAATTATCACCACGATATATGGTAAGAAGCGGTGGCCTTTTTCAGGATTAAGCTGACGCTTTACAAATTTGTGGTTGTACTCTTTAATATTACGGGCGTGAGCTGTTTTTAATAACTCGTAACGGTTGTCCATTTCGATGGCCAGTGAGTTAAGTGTATTAACTACTTTTTGTACATCGGTGATAATCGGATCTTCCTCATCAGGCATTTTTGCCAGGAAATGACGCTCGATTTTTGAGTAAATATTTAATTCTACCTTTTTGGGGTCAACCATCACAAATTTAAGCTGCGAAGGGTGCTTCTTATAGAGTAGGGATGATATAATCGCATTTAGGCCAACAGACTTACCCTGCCCGGTGGCACCGGCAACCAGCATGTGTGGAGCCTTGGCCAGGTCAATTACAAATGTTTCGTTCGAAATGGTTTTACCCAACGCAATTGGTAACTCATATTTCGTGTTTTGGAATTTTTTAGCATTGATAATGGTTCGCATGGCTACCACCTCAGGGTCGGAATTTGGAACTTCAATACCAATGGTACCGCGTCCAGGAATAGGAGCAATAATACGAATACCCAAAGCTGCCAGCGATAAGGCAATGTCATCCTCCAGGTTTTTAATTTTCGAAATACGCACACCCGGAGCAGGAACAATTTCGTAGAGTGTTACGGTAGGTCCAACTGTGGCTTTAATATTTTTAATCTGAATTTTGTAATCTTCCAGAGTTTTAACGATGCGGTTTTTGTTCGACTCCAGTTCTTCCATCGATACCTCCGCATTGTCGGCACTGTGGTCATCCAGCAACTCAACACTCGGAAGTTGATAAGACGATAAATCAAGTGTTGGATCATAATCGCCCAATGGCTCATTCTCGTAATCTTCTTCAACTTCTTCTTCCTGGCTTTTTTCTATGGTCAAATCCAGGTTGATTTCATCATCTTTGGCCGAAGGGTCAACTGTTGGAGAAAATTCAAGTGTGGTGCCTGCCTCTGCTTCTTTAACAATTGGTTCTTCAGCTTCGGGTTCGGCAACCTTTTCTTCGATATCAATTTCCTTCTCAAATGTCATTTCTTCAACAGGAACAGGCTCTGGTACCGTTTCCTCTTCAGTATTTTTGTTTAGATCTTCAGTATGCGTTTCTGCTTTATTTTCAGCACGGGCATCTTTCTCAGATTTATTTACCGGACGGCTAACCATGCGGTAGAATGATTCAAAGGTGACCGATAAATAAATAAGCAAACTAACAATTAATAAAATTACAGTACCAACGCCACCAATAGCTGCACTAAGCCATTTACTCATAAAATAGCCATGGGTACCACCCAGTAACAAATACTGATCGTTGACCGAACTGTTAAAGATAAATCCCAGTGCCACCGACAACCAAACCGAAACAACAAAGCAATGGGCGAGGGTTTTTCGTAATGGCAAAATTCGTGCGCCCAACAAACGAAAACCAACAACAAATAGTAACAACACAAGTGCAAAGGCGGCAATTCCGATGCCTTGATTAATAAACAAATCAGCTAATAAGGCGCCTCGATGGCCGGTCCAGTTTTGCACCACGATATCCGAACTTTTAAAAAGCTCCCAACGATTAATATCAAAAATGCTTTTGTCGGCAAATCCGGTAAACAGGAATGAGAAAAAGGCCAGTAAGAAATAAAAGGCAATACCAATGGTGATAATACCTGAGATAAAGCGAAATTTAAAGTCCTTAAAAGTCTCGCGAATATTGTTTAGTCGTTGTTTATTAGTCTTTTTCTGCGATTTGGTTTTCTTCTTTGCCATATTATCAATAGTTGTCAAGAGGTGTTGATTAATGACAAAAATAATAATTCCAAAACCAATCGAATCACGCAATGAAAGGTTTTTCTAATTGGGCTTGGTAACCAGTCCGATACCAATGGCCATGTAATATCAAATGTATCGATTTAATTTTTAGCACTCAGTATCCGATGCGCCATTGCGCAATAGCCAATAATCTAACAATTAAAAAGCCTTCGACTTGGCTCAGGTAACGACTTTTGGCCGATTGCTAATAGCTATCAGCTAGTGTCCATTAGCTTTTTGTTAGAAGGTTAGAAGAAAAGGAGTAAGCATGGCAATTAGCCAAGGCACTTGTCTATGCCTATACAGAAAGAAAGCATTTACGCAGGTACTTATTGCATCAGGGCGCTTACCAGCTCATCAATTTCGCCCCGTTTACTGGTGGTGTAGTTCGAAGGAACGATAAATTCCTCATCTTTAATCTTTTTTATATCAACCTTTTCGGCAATAAAGCGCAGGTTGATACCATTAAAGGGAATCTGAAATTCCATTAAAGCACCTGGAATATGGTCAAAAGGTGTATTTTCCTTCGGGCGATAAAAATCAATCTCTTCACTGTAATAAACAGTGATATTTGGCGTTTCAGGTGACTGAAAATTAACAACAGCTTTGCGGCAGTTAATACCAGCTATTTCTTTGGTTTCGGTATCGATAAACTCAACCTTGTTTTTACCAAAATCATTGAATAAAAAGAGGTGTTCACCCAATTCGTGCTGGTGAAACATGCGCTTGTCAAATACCCTGAAAAGTGTAACTGAACTGTCTTTTTCTGCCTTTGAGATATATTCCAGGTTGTACAGGCTTAAATCACCTTTAATAGATACTTTGTATTGTTTATCTTTAAAGGTGCTAATCATTTTGGAAGGTAAGAATGACGCAAAACCTTCTTCCATAATATCCTCAGGATATTCAATTTTATAGGTAATAACTCCCTGATTCTTTTTGGCCGGTTCTTTTGTATGGCAGGCCAATAGAATAACTGCAAAGAATAAGAAAGTTAATAATTTGCTCATGGTACTGTTGTTTGTAAAGGCACTAAATTCTCGGGTCAAAAGTAATAATTTAATAGGGAGCGCTACAATCATTAATAAGAGAAATAATAAGATTGGTCAAAAAGAAGTAATTGTTGATCATCAATGGCTTGATTAAATGCCTTGCTGCGCGCGGTGCTTACAAATCGTAAGGCGCTAAACATGCTTAATAACAGCTATTGCAGAATGTGTGACATTAATCATGTATTAAATCACTAAAAGTTTGTTATATCGCAAACCGAAGACCTATTATTTATAAACCGAATTAAAATCTAAGAGACCATGGGCAAATTAGCAGTTATTGCACTTGGAGGAAATGCTCTTTTACGCGACAACCAGGTGGGAACCATCGAAGAGCAAGAGCAAAATACTACAGATACATTGGAGAACATTGTATTTCTGCTTAAAGAAGGCTATAATATTGTAATTTCACACGGAAACGGCCCGCAGGTGGGTAACATTGTGATGCGCAACGATGCCGGTGAGCAGATGTATAATATTCCGCAGATGCCATTGGACGTATGTGTGGCCGATTCACAAGGGGGGATTGGGTATATGATCGAGCGTTCGTTAAAAAATGTGATGCGCAAGCACAACATCAAGCGAAATGTTTTAACCCTGATGACTACCGTTGAGGTGGATCCGAATGATGATGCCTTTAAAAATCCGACCAAACGTATTGGTAAGATCGTCAGCAAGGAAGAAGCTGATAAGCTGGCGGCCGATAAGGGCTGGACTTTTAAAGAAGAAAAGAAAACCACCAGTGGATTCCGTCGGGTAGTACCATCGCCACAGCCTAAAACAGTTGGAAACTGGGAAGTGATTGAAAAGAATGCACGCGAAGGAACCATCATTATTGCTGTTGGTGGAGGTGGAGTACCTGTGTATACCGATGAGAAGGGGGATATTCGTCCTATCGAAGCCGTGATCGATAAAGATTTGGCCAATTCATTATTGGCTCGTCAAATTAATGCAGATCGCTTCTATATTTTAACGGATGTACCATTTGTTTATACTAACTTTGGCCAGCCGGATCAAAAGGTGTTGGAATTCTTAAACGTGGAGGATACCAAAAAGTACATGAATGCCGGAACGTTTGGTGAAGGTAGCATGGCACCAAAAATCAATGCGGCCCTGCAGTTTGTTGAAGGCGGTGGCGATATGAGTGTTATTACCGAGGCCACCAAATTGGAAGACAAAGCTTATGGTACAAAGATCACAGCCGAATACGACGAGGCCGATCTGAAAAAGTACGATAAGTAAAACGAATTGAAGTTGGAAGACAGGAAAACGGTGTGAGCGAGTTATCGTGAGAAATAAGCACAATGCACCGCGCTTATGGTAGTAAAAAGAAAACCAAATAATAACAAATTAATAAATCAAAGAATTATGGCATTCAACCTTAAAAATCGGAACTTCCTAAAGTTGTTGGATTTCTCACAGGAAGAGATCAAGTTTTTATTGAAATTGTCGCAGGACTTAAAAGCTGCCAAGTATGCAGGTATTGAGCAGCCTCGTTTGACCGGTAAAAACATTGCTCTGATTTTTGAAAAGTCATCTACTCGTACCCGATGTGCTTTTGAAGTAGCAGCTCACGATCAGGGCGCACACGTTACTTACCTGGGCCCTTCAGGATCGCAGATCGGACACAAAGAGTCGATGAAAGATACAGCACGTGTATTGGGTCGTATGTACGATGGAATCGAGTACCGTGGTTACGGTCAGGCAATTGTTGAAGAATTGGCTGAGTACGCAGGAGTACCGGTATGGAATGGTTTAACTGATGAGTTCCACCCAACACAAATTTTAGCTGACTTCTTAACAATGATGGAACACACCAGTGTACCTTTAAACCAGGTATCGTATGCGTATCTGGGTGATGCACGTAATAACATGGCTAACTCATTGTTAGTAGGTGGTGCGATCATGGGTATGGATGTTCGCATTGTTGGCCCTGCTTCGTTGCAGCCAGATGCTGACCTGGTTAAGCAATGTCAGGAAATTGCTGAGAAATCAGGTGCTACCATCACCATTACCGATGATGTTAAAGAAGGTGTTGCAGGTTGTGACTTCCTTTATACCGATGTTTGGGTATCAATGGGTGAAGCTGATGAAGTATGGAAAGAGCGTATTGAGCTGTTAAAGCCATTCCAAATCAACAAAGAAACAATGGAAGCGACAGGTAACCCGGCTTGTAAATTCTTACACTGTCTGCCTGCTTTCCACAACCGCGAAACTAAAGTTGGAGAAGAAATTTTCCAGAAGTTTGGTTTGGACGGAATGGAAGTAACCGAAGATGTATTTGAATCGCCGGCTTCGATTGTATTCGATCAGGCCGAGAACCGTATGCATACCATTAAAGCTGTAATGGTTGCTACTTTAGGCGCTTAATTAGCAGTTATAATTATCAATATAAAGAGGTTGCCATTGGTAACCTCTTTTTTTGTACCTCTGATTTTCGCGATTTCCTGCACCTCCACTTTTAACAATACTATTTGATAATTCATTCTATTTTCAACCTCAAATTGCACAAATTACTCAAATTTTGGTTCTGCCATGCGGAACATTTTGTGATAATTAGGCCCTTACAGGACAAAACTAACCAATAAGTTGTTTAAATTGTGTTACTACTTGTCCTGCTTGCGGTTTTAGTCTCAATACTTGATACTCATGCCTCAATACTAATTTAACATCTCACCAGAAATATTACGAATTATTACTTAATCCTTACGAATCCAAACTTATAGGCTGCAACTTCAAATTTACCCATATAACATTGCAGTGCGATAATACATTTGCTTTATTTAAAAACCTACAACTATGAAGCAGATTATCCTATTAACCATTGCATTGACGCTGGCGGCAGGCATGAGCTATGCCCAGGTCAAAGACCCTAAAAAGGAAGTAGAGAAACAGGGCACCAAGCGTGTCAATTCACAAATTGAGTCAGGTGTTGACAAGAGTTTGGATAAACTCGAAGAAGGCATTGGCAGTTTGTTTGGCAAAAAGAAAAAGAAGAAAAGCGCCGAAACCACAAAAGCAGAAACAAGCAGCTCAGAGCAGGCTACGGCAGGTAGCAGTGAAACAAGGGATGAGGCTATGGCAGCCACACCCGACAAAGTTAATGTGAGTTGGAGCAAGTTTGATTTTGTACCGGGTGATAAGGTTATTTTCTCCGATGGGCCGGATATTATGGAAGAGAATGGTGAATTTCCCAGCCGTTGGGATACTGATAGCGGACAATCAGAAATTGCCAGTGTCGACGGTGAAAATGTGATTCTGTTTATCGATGGCAATCCGAAAATTATGCCTTACCTGAAAAATGCCAATGAGGATTATTTACCCGATGTATTTACCATAGAGTTTGATTTGTACCGGGCAGCCGGCTCTAACCGTTTCTTCTGCCAGCTATACGACACCAAGAATCAACGCGCGAACAACAATGAAGAGATAACAATCGGTTATAACTATATTTCATGCGGTGATTTTAAGGCCGAATATCCGGGGATGGACTACACATGGCATGACAAAAGCCGATGGATGCACATATCAATAGCCTACACCAAGGGCAAATTGAAAATGTACATGGACGATGTCCGACTTATTAACATCCCACGTTATGCCGCAAATCCAACCGGGTTTACACTCAATGCTTATTTTGCCAATCATGGCGAAGGACTTGGTTATTTTGTCAAGAATGTGCGCATAGCCAAAGGTGGTGTCAAATATTACGACCGGGTTATGCAAGATGGAAAGATCATTTGCAACGGAATTCGTTTTGATGTAAACAAAGCTACCCTAAAGCCCGAAAGCATGGGGCCCATCAATAAAATTTGTGAGCTGATGCAAAAAAAGCCTGAGATTAAATTCAGTGTTGAAGGCCATACCGACAGTGACGGAGATGACAACAAGAACCAGCAATTGTCGGAGCAGAGAGCACAGGCCGTAATGCAACAAATGGTAGCAATGGGTATCAGTGCCGATCGCCTTTCGAGCAAGGGCTTTGGCGAAAGTCAACCCATTGATAATAATGCTACACCAGAAGGAAAAGCCAACAACCGTCGTGTGGAATTTGTGGTGCAATAATAAGCTGAGCAAACTTTTTGCAAGCAAAGCTGATTCATTTTCATGTTAAATCAGTACGAATACCAATCCAATATCAACGTATTCAAATCTTCAGATTCAGGCATAAATCAGGCAGCTATTTTTGAATCATTAAAATAATTAAAAATAACATAATGAAAAGAATTGTATTCGCAACATGTTTCTTATTAACCATGAGTCTGGCTTTTATGTCATGTGGTAAGGATGATGATCCGGTTAATCCCAAAGGGGGCAAATATAAATTAGAGATGGATGGTCAAACTATTGCTGAGGGGCATTCAAACGAGGTTGGTTTTGTGCAGGGCAATGGTTGGTTGGCTTCCATGGGTAATGGTGAAGATATATCCATTTTACTGTCGTCGGTACCCGTTAAAAATGGACAGACAATAAATATTGATGGCAGTGATATAACCGTATCGATAATGGGTAAGCTGGCTAAGGGCAATTACCTTTCGGTTGGAGGTACTATTACCCGTGTTTCTTCAACAAAATTTTCATTTGAGGCCAGATGCAAAGACTTGCTGGATTGGGTTGATGGCCCCATTTACGTCTTTACCGGTTCCATCGAATCTGAAGCTTTTAAAATCGTTAAGTAATCCAATATATTAAATCAATCATAGGCCGTTGGAAAGATATTTACAAACCTCACAATCTGGCGGTCTTAAAAATTAGTAAATATGAAAATGAATCGAATGATGCAAATGCTTGCCAGCTTAATGGTAATGGCTGTTTTAATGATGTCGTGTAGTGGTGATGATGGTGCGATAGGACCAGCCGGTGATAAAGGTGATAAGGGCGACAAAGGCGAACAGGGTGAAATTGGTCCGGCCGGTGCCGATGGTTCGGTTATTTATAGTGGCGAAGGATTGCCAATGGATGAAACCGGTGCTACAGGCGATTATTATTTTGATGTGGCAACGGGCTTGTTGTATGGGCCAAAGCTAACAGATGCCAGCTGGGCTGATGCAGTGAGTTTTGGTTTAAAAGGAGAGCAAGGAAATGATGGCGAAGATGGGAATGATGGAAAAGACGGATCGCAAATATTAACAGGCGAAGGTATGCCGGGTGCTGATGTTGGTAACATTGGCGATTACTATCTGGATATTGAAACTTATACTTTGTATGGTCCTAAATCAAAATCGCTAACAATGAAAAACAAAATGGTTTGGGGACCGGGATTGGAGTTAAAAGGAGCGGATGGCAATGCGAATGTTCAAACCTTTAAGTTAACTGTGGATGCAGAAGACTGGAGTCTATATCAAAATACCATTACCAACGTTTATAAATGGGCCGAATACGAATGTGAATTTCCGGCAATGACAAAGGATATATACGATAATGGAATAGTATTGGTTTATTGGAAAATAGCCAACAGGCAGATGCCTTTGCCCTATGTTTCGTTAACACCAGAGCAAAATCTTCAGCAATATACTTATGTATTAAATTATAATCCTTACGATGATGTTTATAATGTTGAAATCAAGCGTCAGTTAGAGGCTAGGGCCGATAAAACAGAATTGTTAAGCGTAGGTACTGGCGAATTTCGCATTAAAGTTATTTCAGGTCAGGCAGCAATCACATTAAAAAGCCTGGAGCAAAATCCAGATCAACTACGCATGGCAGCAAAAGAGATGGGTTTAATTGATTAAATAGCTCGTAGTTGAGGTTGTGAAGGGAGATGATGTTGTTGCATAACAACAGATTCTCCTTTCAATATTTCAATTTATTATGCAGTTGTTATAACATTATCCCTTGTATGATTGTTGCTTATCTGTATCGGATTTTAAATGAGCTAATTATTAAACTTCTATCAAACAAAGACTTTTTATTTATCCCAAATTTAACTTCAACTATTTAAAAAATGAAAAGATTACTATTAATTGCATTGGTGCTGATTGGTATGCAGGCACAAGGACAGGAAGCGAAACGCTATGCCATTAAATCGGGCTATATAAAGCTTGAACTCACCGGTAATGTAAGCGGTACCCGCGAAATATGGTGGGACAATTATGGTAGTAAAACCCGAGAATTGGAAAAATCAACCAGCGTTACCAAAATATTTGGAATTAAAACCGAAGAAAAAACGCACAAATTAACCATTAATGTCGATGGTTTGTTTTGGGTGCGCGATTACATCGAAGGTACAGGTAGTAAGGGTAAAATATATGGTTATCAGCAATCGAAGGATTTTGCTAATTCAATGACAGATAAAGAACGCGAAGAGTTTGGCAAGCAAATGCTGCAGGGCATGGGTGGTCAGATTCAGGGCGAAGAAAAGGTGGGTAGTTACACCTGCGAGGTAGTGTCTTTAATGGGGGCTAAAACCTGGGTTTATAAAGGTGTGGCCCTTAAAACAGAAGCCAACCTTATGGGCATTACGGCCAATGAAAAGTACACTGAATTTAAACCTGATATGGCTGTGGCTGTTGCTAAATTTGTAGCTCCAACAGATGTGGAATACGAAGATCAATCGGTTGAGATGCAGGGCATGTGGGATCAATCGATGATGGACGACGGTTATGAGGATGAAGATGATGAGCCCATGGTGCCGGTGAAATATCCGTTTGAGAAATTTAAGAAGGTGATTAATGGCTTTTCGCACCAGGATTACCGGTGTGTTGCTACCCATTCGATGCAAGGGGTGCATGCAGCTAATTTTATGAAAGGTATGAATGCCATTATGGTGGTGGCCACATCGCGGCAGAATGCCGAGGATGGCGACAAAGAGCGTTTCGAATCGTTTAATGCCAATGGTCACAAATGTTATTATGGTAAGATGGAAGAGGAGGAAGGTACCGCCCTTTTGGTGGAATACCCACAATACGATATGTTTATTTCCATTGTTGGCGTGCCCGGATTATCAAAAAATGAACTGCTGGAAGTAGAGAAAAAGCTACAGTTTTAAGATGCAGTAACAGAAAATACGTTATAATCCACATCGATGAGGTGTGGATTTTTTTTACGTTCTTTTGTCCCTTGCTTAAGGGATAATCTGTTTTCTATCGTTTAGTAAATTCCGAAATGGTTGGGATTCAAATTTTAAATCCAGATTTAAAGAATAAGTAAATCTTGCACGAAATGGTGCAGAATGTTCTCCTTGGTTCTGTATCTGTTTATGAGGCTCTTCCAGGTTTCCTTACTAATTTTAATTTCATTGCCATGGGAATCTTTGTACACCCATTTATTAAAAACATCTTTTTGCAAGGTCGCGTTTACATTATCCGAGTTAAATTCTAATGTTTCGTTAATTCTTCCTTTAATGCTTTTTTCCGTTTTATTTTCTTTAATCACCACATCGTCAAATATATCTACCGAATACCTGGCTTTGTATCGATTATCGTGCCTGTGTTTATAAATTAGCTGCATAAATAATTCCGATTTGGCATCCATGTCCTTCAAAATGCCATCATAAATCAAATCAAGGTATTTTTTGTTTAGGGTGATGTTGTTGCCATTGGAATCGGAGAATTGTAAATCATCAAATATGTTTTTCTTGAAAGAAGCACGATAGCTGCGGTCTCGGGACTCGTATTTAAGGTCATCAAAAATATCTGTTTCAATCTTTTGGGAATAACTATTGATTCCTGCAATCATCAGGAATAATACGATCAGAAGTTTATTCATTAATATGCGTTGTTAAGGTAATTTATTGTCTATAGTGTTGTCTGCAGTAATTCTTTATCTTTTAATAGTTTTGTAGCTGATTCAATCGCATACTGTGCATAGATATTAGGGTTCTTACATATTTCTCATACTTGTTCATTAATTTGGGAATGGGGTTGAAACTTGCAGTAATTGTTAATTGCTGGCATTTTTTATTGTTTTGATTAGTGCCCGTTTATAAGCTTTGTTTTTTCCCAGTGATATAATATTTGGTCTTTGATATGGATCACATATACAATTAATATAAACCATTTGGTCTTGAACAATAACAGTCAACATTTCTCCCCATTCTCCCCATTCCAAAAATGCTGAATGTTTTGATCTGGCGATAAATTCGTTTTGTCCTACATGTTTAATTTCCAGTTTATTTACACTTGCATATTTAGTGCACAAATTCACTACTTTGTCTGCTGGAAGAGAGGTTTTTATTTTTTCAAAGCTTAGCCTTCTAAATTGAATAATCAAAAGTGTAAATGACAGGAAAATAAAAATCGCAGTTCCTTTAAATAATTCATTGATCGGTCGAACTCCTTGATACGCTCCTGCTATATATCTAATGTAGTCGGCAACAGTCAGTAAAAATGGTATTAAAATGATTATAACAAAGATATAATGACCTAGATGGCCAAGTCCATTTAGTTTGAGCCTCTTAGGTACATTTGAGTAGGCTTGTTGATAATTGTTTTTCATTAAATGTTTGTTAAGCAGTCTGGAGTTTTGTCTCTTTAAAATTCAGGAGAATAAATCTTGGCTTGTTCGATCTTGTCTGACCATGTTCTTTCCACATTCCAAATATGTTTTTAAAAATGCTCATTTTTTGCAGTATTGTTTTTTCAATAGGCTGTAATGACCCGATTATGAGGCATGAGCTTGTGTTGTGCCTGTGTCAAGCCAATGCTTTATGAGTCATTTTTAGGCACGTGTACTTTCTTTATATATTTTGATATTCTTCATCTTTAGGAAGTTAGTAAGTAAATCAACTTCTTGCCTTTTTTCAATCTCTTTTATTCTCGGATAATATGTCTTATCGTTAGTTTTTATTTTGGCGATGTATGACTTATTAAAGGTATTATATATTGCAAGCAAACCCATTAGAATCAATAAAAAAGGTCCCCATACTGAGGCAATTGAACCTTTGTTGAAAAACTGATTTAACCATTCATAAGTAGAAAGTTCTTTATCATGTAATAAATTGTAACCTGTATTTAGTATACTATATCCTAGCCACATTAAACAGAAAGCACCTAAGATAACTAGAAGTCTGTTTTTTAATAAATACCCTTTAAATATCATTATTTCATTAACATCATTGTAATTCAATGTTGCATAAGTGAATTTGTTTCTTTTCAAGCTTATTTTATTTGAATCAAAGTTCACATCTCTAGAGTTAAATTCGTGTTGGCCTTTATCGTTCATATACTAATCTTACTTTAATTCGATTTTAGCGTTTTTTGTTTTGAGCCTAACTACTCGACATAATTCCCGGTGAATTAATTGGAAATAATCGATTCTGATTAGTTATATGCTAAATTAATATTTATAGTTAAATAAGCAATGCGAATAAGATAAGCCAATTTAAAGCAGGTGGGAAACACGAAGATAAAAGCTGTAATTATTATAATAAACACCGCTTTTTTCAATGAAGCATATTAAACACCAAACCATAAAGCACAAAAAAGCCACCTTGAATTAACAAGATGGCTAAAGATTATCCCTATTTAACCTCGGCCTAGAATCGGTACATGATCCCGGCACTTAAACTCAGGTAATCCGCACCGCCCAAAGTATATTTTAGTTCGCCTGTTAAAAACAATTTTTCGCTTAATGGCATACGACCACCGGCACCCAGGTTAAATCCAACTTCATTTCCTTTGGCTTCGGCATCCGAAAATGGTGATGCACCATACTCGGGCATATAATCGTCCATGCCGTCGTAATAATCGCCGTAAGTATCCCCTAAGGCATCGTTAAAAGCATCGCCCAGCTCAATTTTGTAGAAAGTAATATTGATACCGGCCAAACCGTAAAGACAGGTTCCTTCGTTATTCATAAACACATAGTGTCCGTTGAAATCCAATGCCGAGTATTTAACATTGTTCTTTTCAAAGAAATAGGTAAAGCCACCATCTGCTTCCCAGGTGTCGTTAAACAGGTACAAGCCTTTCAGGTTGATACCAATGTTATCAATGTCGGTAGCGTAGGTAAGACCACCACCGGCCATAAATTTTGAATCCTGGGCAGATGCTGCCGATACAATCGCAAATAAACCAAATAGCATTAATAGCTTTTTCATATTAAACTCACTTTTAAGGTTGTAAATAATGCCTCAAAAGTAGTTGCTATCAGTGGCTCAATGAGGGCACATTTGAAAGTGTGCAGGTTTGCTTTGAAAGTGTGCCCATATCTTCAGAAAGTGTTAATTGATCTGTTCCAATGCAACAAACAAAGCTTGCTTGCGACGTGCCGAAACGGGAATTTCTTTCCCGTTGTTAAGGATCACAAAGCCGCCATCGCTCTTGTCAATCTTATTAATGAATTTCACATTAACCAAAAACGATTGGTGTGGACGAACAAAGCCAAATTCATCGAGCAAGGGAACATATTCCTTCATGGCTCTGGATACAATAATGTCGTTGGCATTGTCCATTATAAAAGTGGTGTAGCTGTTATCGCTTTTGCAATACATGATGTTGGCAATGTCCACCAGGTGCATGGCTTCTGCTGTTCGCAACACGATTTTCCGGCTTTGTGTTTTCTTTTCGAAGTGTTCCAGAAAATTGTCGTATTGTTTTTCGGCATCTTCAGAGCTTATCTGCGTAAGAGCCCGTTCTACCGCTTGTGTAAATTCAAACTCGTTAACCGGTTTAAGAATGTAATCAATGGCGCTGAATTTAAATGCTTTAATGGCAAAGTCATTGAAGCCGGTAATAAAAATCAGTTTAAAATTATAGGGTTTAACCTTTTGCAAGACATTAAAGCCCGTTCCGCCTTTGATTTCAATATCGAGCAAAACCAAATCGGGTTGTTTAAGGCTGATCAGTTCTATTCCACTTTCAACACCATCGGCTTCGCCAACAATATTAATATCAGGAAAATTATCATTTAACAGGCGCCCATTCAGTTCACGCATCTGTGCATCGTCGTCTATAATAACAGCTTTAATCATCTAATCTATAATTGGCAAATAAACTTTCACAAGTGTTCCGTTTCGATCCTCATCGCTAAGATCTTTTACCAGCGGTTCGGGCAAGGCCGGATACTGGTTTTTAAGAATCGCTATACGTTGTTTAAATATTTTGGTGGCTAATGATTTATGCGATTTGCTTTGCTTATTGGCACTGTTGATGCCCACACCATTGTCTTCTATCTCAGCACAAATAAAATCATTGTGTTCTTTGAAAGACAGGCGAATAATGGCGCCATCGCGCATATCTTTAATACCGTGTTTGATGGAATTTTCCAAAAAGGGCTGTAGCAAAAGCGGTGGAATATTAATCAGTTCTGTTTCCAAATCTTCGTCGAACTTAATCTGGTAATCAAAAGCACCTTTCATGCGCATCTGTTCCAATTCCAGGTAATTGGTCAGGGTTTCTATTTCTTCATCCAGACTTACCTTTTCGCTGCTCGAATTATTAAGGATGGAACGGGTTAGTTTGGCAAAATTTCCCATGTAGCGGGCCGCTTTATCCGGTTCGTTGCGGTACATGTAATTCTGAATGCTGCCCAGGGAATTAAAAATAAAATGCGGATTCATCTGCGACTTTAATAGTTGCTGACGCAGTTTTTCTTCTTGCTGAATGGCATTTTTCTTACGTACCGATAACATGTAGAAAACCAGCACCAATATCAGAATAAGAATCACAATAACGGCAATGCCCAATCGGATGCGCTGACTTTTAATGCGGTTAGTGGACGATAATATCTCGATCTGCTGTTCCTTCTTCTGGGTTTGATAGTCAACTTCCAGGCTTTGAATCTGCTTCTGGTATTTTGCCGTATTCAAACTATCTTTCCAGCTGTTGCTGTAATTCAGATAGGTATAGGCCTTTTCCCAGTTGTTATTTCGTCGGTATAAGTTGGTTAGAGCTTCGTTGATAAGCACCAGTTGCTCCAGAGAGTGCACCTCTTCGGCCATCTTAAGAGCCTTTAAAAGCGATTGCTCTGCTTTGTTGTATTGATTTTGTTCTGTATGTATTTTGCCCAGATAGGCATAACACAAAGCCAGGTAACGTTTGTTTTTATAACGTTGGTGAATGTCGATGGCTTCCCAAAATATCTGTGAGGCTTTAGCGAAATCCTGCTTCTGGTAATAGGCCTGGGCCATCAGGTGAAGCGTAACAGCAATGCCTTTGTCGTAGTTTAGTTCTTTTTTTATGCTTAGCGCCTCCTCAAAGTAAGGTAAGGCTTCGTCGGCTTCTTCCTTAAGCAAATGAATTTCTCCAATCATGCCATAATTAAAAGCCATGGTACGTATGTCGTTTCGCTTAATGGCAATGGCATTGGATGCTTCCATATGAAACAGGGCTTTGTCAAATTCATTTTGCGACAGGTAGGTAGCGCCTAACGTGTTGTGCGTAAAAGAAGCTGATTTTTCGTGGCCGATTTTTTCCTGCATTAACAGTGCCTGATGAAAATAGGGCAGTGCCTGGGCATTCAAATCCTGCTTGCGGTAGGCTTGTCCCAGGTTGTTATAATTGTAGCACATTTGCAGGGTATCCTTCAAATTTTTGGCGATTACCAACGACTTGTGGTGGTAATCAATGGCCGTTTCATACGATTCGTTGTAACGCAGCTGCAATCCCATAAAATCATACGATTTCATTAAGCCATAGCGGTAGTTGGCCTTTTTCGATTGCTGGATAAAGTTTAGCATCAAAACTTCGTAATGATCACCTAATTTTCGGCGACGCTTTCTTATTTTAGTCAGAACCGCGCGTAATTGAGCCGTGTCTTTGCCGGCTGATAAAAGTTGGTGTTGAATGGAATCTTTAAGTAAATCTTTGTAATTATTGGCTTGAGCATTGCCTGGCGGGCACTGAAAAAAGCACAAGACCAGTAACAACAAGAAATACCAATGGTATGTCGGTAGTTTGGTTTGGTGGCGGTTCATCGACGGGTTTTATGTTTGTTTATACACTCCGAAAGCAGGTAAAATTAAGCATATCAGCAAAAGTAGCCGAGGTGTTTTGACTAACGTCAGGATATAGCAGACAATTGATTGGCAATATTTGATAAATGAACTAAATAAGTAGATTGTTCGAATGTTAATATCAGTTAATTAATAAGAGAATTTTTCTATCTTCAATCCTTCAAAAAAAATAAACCTGTTATTATGAATAAACCATTAATAAAAATCGGTTTATCGGCATTTTTAATGTGTTTAACATTGATGCCGTCATTGGCTGATGAAAAAAAGAAGTTGGACGCCTCCGTTTATGACGGTTGGAAATCAATTGACAGGGGTACAGTGATTTCTAATAACGGCGATTTTGTATCCTATGTTATTAAGCCCCAAAAAGGGGATAGTTATTTGTATTTGTACAATGTAAATACGGGAGTACTCGATTCGGTGCCGCGTGGTAAATCGCCCGTATTTTCTCAAAGCAACCAATTTTTGGCCTTTCGGGTATCTCCGCAGGCCGACTCCATTCGTACTTTAAAACTGAAGAAGACGAAGAAGGATAAAATGCCCAAGGATAGTTTGTTTATCCGAAACCTTGGTAACGGCGAAACCAAAATGGTGGCCAATATATCGAAGTGGAGTGCTCCAAGAGAAGGTGGCGACTGGCTGGTTTACCTTTTGGAGAAAGAAGTAAAGAAAAAAGAAGCTCCCAAGGATACCGCTAAGGTAGCTGAGAAGGAAGAGGCCAAGGTTGAAGAAAAAGCGAAAGCTAAAAAGGAAGAGAAGAAAACAGATAAGAAAAAGGATAAAAAGAAAAAAACCTTTAAGTCGAAGGGAAAGCCTTTGGTATTTTACAGGCCGGCCAGTGGCGATAGCCTTTATATCGAAAAGGTTAAGGATTATACATTGGCAAATGATGGCTCGGCGGCCTACATCGTACAAAGTGTTGGTGATACAACGGAGGTTTCAAAGGTGTTGAAATTCAATCCTAAGACTTTTACTGTAGATACGCTTTTTAAAGAAATTGGCAAGGTTGAAAAAATAGCAGCAGCTTTTAATGGGCAGCAGTGCGCCTTTTATTTTTCAAATGATACCACCAAAGCCAAGGTTTACCGATTGTACCATTACGGTATGAAAATGAAAGCACCACAAATGATTGTGGACACGATGAATGCGGCTTTTTCATCGGAATGGTCGGCGCGCACCAAGGGGAGCCTGTGGTTCGCAAAGAATGGTGAACGCTTGTTTTTTTCTGTTGGTAAGCGTCCGGCCGAGGAGCCAAAGGATACATTAACGGCTGACGAGAAAACACACGTCGATATCTGGAACTGGAAGGATATGGATATACAGCCTATGCAAAAGAAGAACCTGGGCCGCGAGAAAGATCCAACCTACGAATGTGTGTACCACATTAAGAAAAAGCAAATAGTGCAATTGGCCGATGATAAAATTCGTTCGATTCGCCATCTGGACAAAGGAAACTCATTGATTGCCATCGGCAATGATGCCACGCCTTATCGCTGGTCAAGAACGTATTCCGGGCGTTGGTCGTCGGATTATTACAAGATTGATGTATTGACCGGTAAGCGCACTTTATTAATTAAAGATCAGTCGGGCGAAGGTAAAATATCTGAAAATGGCAAATGGGCGGTTTATTACCAACCAAGCGATGGACAGTATTATTCTGTAAATGTTAAAACGGGTGTAAAAGCTTTGATTTCGAAAGGCACAGATGTTAGTTTTTTCGATGAATTAAACGATACACCTAATGAGGCCCGTGCTTATGGAATTGCAGGCTTTAGTGAAGATGGAAAATCGGTACTGGTATATGATCGTTATGATATCTGGAAGATGGACTTAAGCGGCAAAACAGCGGCTGTTTGTCTGACCAAAGGAGAAGGACGTGCCAACACAACGGAATACCGTTACGTGAACTTGGATAACGAAGAGAAATACATCAAGCTGAACGAGGAATTACTGTTACAAACATTCAACGATGTAAATAAGCAGTCGGGTTTTGCAATGTTAAGGGGCAATGCTGTTCAGGAAGTGATGATGGGTGATTATCGTGTTTACCGGCCTTCAAAAGCCAAAGATGCAGATGTGATGGTGTGGCGCAAGTCTACCTTTACAAAATATCCTGAGTTAAGGGTTAGTAAAGGCAATTTAAACGAATCGAAGGTGATTAGTAATACCAACCCACAGCAAAAGGATTACATCTGGGGTAATATCGAATTGGTTGATTGGGTGGCTTCTGACGGATTAACACATCAGGGTTTGTTGATTACCCCTGAAAACCTGGATCCGAATAAGAAGTATCCGATGATTTCGTATTTCTACGAGCGCTATTCTGATAACCTGCATGGATACCGTTCGCCGGCACCAAGCCGTTCAACGGTTAACTGGAATTTTTACGCTTCGAATGGTTATGTGATTTTTGTGCCCGATATTTTCTACCGCGATGGCGATCCGGGATTATGTGCCTACGAAGCCATTGTAAGTGGTTGTTTGGCCATGGCCGATCGTTACGACTTTATCGACCGCGAGAACATGGGCATCCAGGGACAGAGCTGGGGCGGATACCAGGTGGCTTATCTGGTTACACGCACCAACCTGTTTAAAGCCGGTATGGCCGGTGCCCCGGTAAGTAACATGACCAGTGCCTATGGTGGAATTCGCTGGGGATCGGGTATGAGCCGACAGTTTCAGTATGAGCGTACCCAAAGTCGTATTGGCGGAACCTTGTGGGAGAAAACCAATAAATACATCGAGAATTCGCCGGTATTTTTTGCTCCGCAGGTGGAAACACCATTATTGATGATGCATAACGATAAGGATGGCGCTGTGCCTTGGTACCAGGGTATTGAATACTACATGGCTTTACGTCGTTTGGAAAAACCTGTTTGGATGCTTGTTTACAACAACGAAGAGCATAACCTGACGCGCCGGGCTAACTCAAAGGATTTAAGTATAAGAATGATGCAGTTCTTTAACCATTACCTGAAAGGTGATCCGATGCCGGTATGGATGCACGATGGTATTCCTGCCGTAAAGAAAGGTAAGGATTTAGGCTATGATTTGGTAGAGTAATTAACAAATGAATGGATAAAACAAAGGTGCTGTAGAAATATAGCACCTTTGTTTTTTCTGCACATCCATGATCTTTTCTAAAGTTTCGAAGTTTTGAAAAGGTAATCGCATTGTTTGGCACAATGCTCGGGAACATCGTTTACTTCGCCGCAACGCTATTCCTTGTAGAATTATGCTTCGGCGATGAAGAATAACTATTATTCTACGTTGCCGCATCATTCGGCTTTAAATCCGGAGTCTTCGGCTAAGTTGCTGCAATCTGATTCCATATAGAATCATACTTTGGCGAAAATAAATCATTATCATTCCTTGTTGCCGCACCCCCCGGCTCTTTGGCCGAGGGTTTCGGATGCATCACCTTCAATCCTGAGGGTGTCCAAATTCATCGAGTTGGATGCCGAGCGGAGCCGAGGTACAGTCGAGATGAAATTTGATTAATACTGATTATCAACTATTAATCACTTCGACTTCCCATCGGCTTCGCTCAGGGAGCTACTCAGTAAACAGATGTTTATAGTGTTTTGTAAATCCTCAGGATATTGTATCACTTCACTCTAATGCGTTTTGTTTTATTCCTTCCGTATAAAGTTGGAAAATACATGGATTCCATCTTGGCCGGATTGATGGTAAACGAACCACTGAAGCGCGGTGCTATTTTAATTTCAAGCTGGTGTTGCCCTGGTTGCAGGTTCTGAAAATAGATGTTTACTTTCTCCTTGTAATACTCGCGGTGTGATTCCCGCCAATCCGCCCCTGGCTTGGAAACGTATGAACAACCTGCTGGAATAGGAATCTCCAGCATCAGGTATTCGGCATCTTTCTTAACCTCCAGATCAACTATTAAAGCGTATTCTTTTCCGGTGGATAAGGTGCTTGTTAATTGGTCGTTATCTTTCCAACTTGTGGTAATCTTAAACAAATCCTCTTTGGCCTCAGGTGCCGGATTGAATATTCGTTGAGCAGCACCAACAAAAACGGTTTGATTTCCACTTTTATTAATGGTAAGGGAATCGGATTGGATGGTGGCCATGTATGGAAATTGCTCAATATCTGTCGACGTATTATTGTATATTATGTTGATGCTGTTATTGTTTCCTTTACTTGTGTTTGTCAATGCGATAAAATCATCGGCCAGACTGTATAACAGGGAAGAGGAATAATAGGTATTTCTCCAGTAGCCATTTTTGCGTTCTTCAAAAAAGTAGTTTCTGATAGCGGGAATTAGATGTTGGTATTCCGGCTTATCTTTGATGAGTTGGTACATTAGCAAGGTGTTGTTAATGCGGTTATTACTGATGTGGAATGATTCTTCGCCCCAATAGATGCTGCCATATAACGTTGAATCACATTGGTTCACCAGCTTGCTGATATTGTCTTTAATACCGGCTTTCTTTCTGATTAAATGCCATTTAAGCGTATCGCTAAAGCTAAAGAACTGGCGGTCGATGCGTTCTGTCAGGGTTTTATAATCGGCTTTATAATTAAGCGTCGATAAAGTGTAAAGAATCGATAAACGTTGATGGTCACTTTCACATGTCTGAAAGTTAGTCAGCATTTGCCGGCCAAGAATCTCCGCGTCAATCTTCACTTCGTAACCCTTGTTTTGAGCCAATAACAGTGCCTTCATCACATGGGCACTGACCCATTCGCTGGTAGGATTGCCTGGCCACCATCCCCACATATGATCCCTGTTCTTTGATTTCTCAAGACGTTTAATCAGTTTTTTGACCTCATTTTCGTGCTTAAACTTTTCGCCTTTGCTTTGTTTGATTTTTTGCTCTGTTAGCAAACCAATCAGTTTAGAAGCCGCCTGTTCGTTACATAGGTAGCTGTAGTTACGCAAATAGACACTTTCGTTCAATAAAATATCAACGGGATTGGAAAGTAAAGTGATCTGTGTATCATAGGCAGGATTCAACTTCCAGGTAAAAGTGCTATCCTTATCAAGCGCCGTGAAATGGCCAACATTATCAAAAGAGCCTTTAGCCTGAACCGGAATTTTGCGTTTCTCACCATCCTTGTAATCATCTTTCACGATGGTATATGTTACTGAAATGGTATCTTTAGATGCGGCAAAAAGGAACGCGTTGTCCAGCTCAAATTTATTAATGGTACCTTCAAACCTTGCGATGGAGTCATTGATACAAATTTCCCGCGTAACTGATACACTATCGCTTAAATAATTAAGCGTTTTACCATTAATAATAACCGAGTCGCCTTCGGTGAGAAAGCCGGGCGTAATAAGGTTAGCCGACAGAGGCAGGAAGGCCATTGTTTGTCCGCTCCAGGCGCCCGTTTGGCCCTTGGGCGATATA
This sequence comes from Carboxylicivirga sp., assembly GCA_025210475.1. Taxonomy (GTDB): domain Bacteria; phylum Bacteroidota; class Bacteroidia; order Bacteroidales; family Marinilabiliaceae; genus Carboxylicivirga. The sequence continues at coordinate 28,201 of JAOARW010000032.1, forward strand.
GCCAGGATATGCGATTGCCAGTTGGTAATGTCATCCGGGTAGGTCACCTCGAAAGTGACTTCTCCATTCTTATTCGTGAGTAAAGCCGGTTCCCAAAAGGCTTCGTCACTAAAATTACTTCTTAAACCTTTATTGTTACGCGGAAGGCTTAGTTCTGCCGTTTCATTCAAATTGGCTTTTACAAAGGGTATCACTGCATTACCTTTAAGCTTGAGCATAATCACGCCATTGGCCGCCTTGGAACCATAAAGAGCTGTCAAGCTTTGGTCTTTAATTGTTTCAACACTGGCTATGTTACTGGCTTCGATATCTGCCAAATCGCCTTCGTAAGGTACTCCATCAATAATAATCAGCGGCTTCGGGTTGCTGATATTGTTAGTGCCTCGTATGCGAATATTGGCATTACTGCCCGGGATCGCATTTACACCGGCCACCCGGCCTTGCAAGGCATTAACAGTTGAAACAGATCCTGTCACTGATTTTTTTTTCTGCATACCATATCCAACAACTACAATTTCATCCAATGCCAGTTGATCTTCTTCCATTACAATGTGGCCAAATTGCCCGCTGCCAATTGGAATGTTTCGTTGTTTAAAGCCAATAAAACTGCAAATAATTTGGGATGCTTCATGTGGTACCATCAGTTCATATTCACCATCGATATTGGTTATTGTACCAAAACGGGTGTTTTCAACCATGATGGTAACGCCCGGCAGTGGCTCGCCATGTTCGTCTTTGACAACGCCATTTATCAAGACACCGTCGCTGGCGGTTTCCCAACTAAAGCTTCTTAATATGTTGTTTTTAACGGCATTTTGTTTGATGCTTGAACTACTAATTTGATTGCTTTCAATCAATGCTATAACCTGCTTAATGGTGTCGTCCGATTTCAGTGAGTCGGCCTCCATAACATTGAGGTAATGTGTGCCACCGCCTTTTAAACAAATGCTGTCCTCCTTAAAATAGCGCTTATCGTTAAGCACAAAAATCATACGGTAATTGCCTTTTTCGAGGTTGTGAAAGGTTTTATTGGTGCCATTGTTAATGCGAATAAAATCCGGTTTATTATCAGAGAACAGCAGGGTATATAAAACAGTATTGTGTTTCTTCTCGGCTTTGGTGTAGCGCACGCTTAATTGGGTTTTACCTCTTTCCGTTCGATAGGGGTTGTTAAAAACGGGGCGTCGGGCAATGCTAACATTCCTGGATTGCTCAATCAGCTCATCCATCTGATTTTGTGTCCAGGCTTCATCGCTTAAACCAGGCAATGTCGCATTGTTTGTTAAAGCCTTATTGACGAACAACAAGGTTTGGGCATTGGATGTCATTTTAATCTTGTTGCCACTAATTTCATACAGATAACCCGGTTCGTGGGTAAAGTTCATGCTTGATGATCCCGTGTAATTAATGTTTGTTTGTTGATTGAACGGGCCCGCAATAAACTTTCGCTGATAGCGGTTATGACTTGATGATTTTAATAGTTTTATGTCCTTGTATTGTGTCGTAAAAACCGGCGTATTCCACTCATTGACCGTAAATGGCGCGTACAATAGCTTTAGATCTCTCTTTTCCGATGAGGTAAATTCGTTTTTTCTTTCGAGTACTGTTGCTTCTCTGTACTTGCTTGGATCAATCGAAATGATGTTCTTTTTGTTATTCTTAACCAGTATGTTCTTAATGGATATATCGTGTTTAGCTGTGCGAATGCTGATGTCTGTCAATCCTTTCTGGCACAGGAAGCTGTAAGGCGGATTGGTATTGTCAACTGACGAATACACAATGCGATTGTTAATCCAGATGATGTGGGCCTGTTGCAGTTCTCCATCGATAAATACAAAGGGAGCAATCTGGGTATCCTGTTCTTTGGTTTCTATTTGAGTTTGGTAAAGTCCATTTTTGGGGAATATGAATTGATAGTAGGCGATGGAATCCAGTTGCATGCGCATATTCCACAGTTCATAATTTAAATCAATGCCGGATGATTGGCCATCCAAAGCATTGGCCTTATTGGCATAATTGTTACGCATGGTTCGGTCGGGCTTTGTTTTGCCATAATAGGGTAAGGCAGGCGGATTGAATTTGAACTTTTTAGTTAAGCCCACGGCTGTTAGGTCAACATCTGCTACCGGATTGTTTTTGTAATCAGTTACTTTAACGCTCACCTCTTTTGTTTGACCGGGTGTAATGCTTTCCGGATGATCAACCGTAAGCTGCAATTGTTTTTCCCTAATTGGTATGGTATAATCCTGCGATTGCGAAACGCCGCCCCATTCATATTGAACCGACAAATAGTAGTTATGAGTATTGTTTGCCGATAGAACGGTATCCAGTGAGCTTGAGTAAGCTTTACAAATTGCCTTATTCTTTTTGTAGATCGAATAATGAAAGGAAATTTTCTCTGTATTGTTGGATTGAATACTGATGGTTTTATGGTTACGCGATAAAGAGAAGCTAAGCGGCGGTAGGTGCGCCGATAATTTGTAGGTATGTTTTAGCTGATCGGCCTCTACGCGGTAAGCAGCAACATGTGGATCAATTTTTATTTGTGCGGGTAAATTGATTCTCTTCTCAGAAGTTACCAGGTTGTTGTTATCCAGGGTAAATAAACGAGCCGGTTTTTCGATTGTGTCCAGCTGATTGATATATACAAAACTCAAGTTGCTGCCATTTCGTGTTGAGATAATCTCCTCTTTACGATGCCAGTATTTGAATGATTTACGTTTTGTGATCAACTCCTGATCCGCATTGGTAAAATGGGCAATTAATTTGTAACGGGCATTGATGTTAGGAAACAGACTGTCGGGAATTACAATATTTGTCTCTTTATCAGCATTCAAAGCCTGCTGATGGTGCCAAAGCGTGTCGGGGATATGTACCAGGCGGTCGGTAAATTGCTGATGCCAGTTATCGTCAATTAAATACAGCTCTACCTGGCCATCGGGTATTTGATAACCATTCATATCTTCGCCTTTGGCGCTTACTTCTATCTTTTCGCCTCTGGTATATTCACTTTCGTTGGTTTTAAAAGTATAGCGTATGCTGTTTAGTTCATAATCTTCGTACTTAAATGAGCACGATGCGAGGTGCGTCCATTTCTTAGGGCCAAAATATAAAGTGATGTATTTATCCAGTTTAAAATTAAGGGAATCGTGCAGAATAAAACTAAAATTGTAGCTTCCTTTGTTTGCATGTCTGGCCACTCCAAGTTTCTTATAACCCTTGTCGTTGTAGTAAACGTTTAAATCACCATCGAAGGGTTTACCATTATCCTTGCAGATATACGTTTTAACTTTTACCGTATCCCTTGGTTTGTATTTTGGCTTACTGAAAATGGTGTAGGCATCATCCCATTTCTCCGACTTATCGAAACACTTACTCACGCCATATACAAAGCCCTGGGGATTTCCATGACGAATAGAGTAGTAAATGTCTTTAAATGGTTTAATGATGTAATAGGGGAGCCCGTACGTGCCATGTTGGCTTATACTTCTGTAAATGTCATAGGGCAGGTATAAGATTAATTTGGCCGGAATGGTCACGTACTTTAAAGGGAAGGAAAACAGAATCTGACGCGTTACACTTCCTCTTTTTACCAAATTGTCAATGTAGAAATACGATGTAAAACCATTGTGCTTTACCTCAATAGTGCCTTTAAAGTATTTGTTTGACCAATGGTAGTTATTGGTTTTATCATAGAAGCGTATTTTTCGGCCATTAATTTGAGGCGATGCATCTTTTATGACTTTCCCGTTTTTATCATGCAGGGTAAATGCTAAATCTGAGTAATTGTTATGCAGCATCAGTTGTATGTTGCTAAAAGAACGATACGTATACTGTAGTTTGTTGTTTTCGACAGATACAATCAGGTAATCGCCTTGCTTTAATTGATCCACCAAAATGGAGTCGGATGGGATGCTATCGACCAAATTATTAAACCATGATTCTTCAACTTCATTCAGCCCCTTTTTATGAAGTTTCTTAGCCTGATCGGGACTAATCTCGTAAATAAATTTGTAGTAACTATTCCGTCGGCTTTCGGGCAGTTGCTGAGCATGGATGGAATAAAACGACAATAACAGGGTAAGGGCAAGGATAGAGTTTTTAAGACTTAGCATACATTTATTTTGTTTAGGTTATCAACGATTTGCCCATAGGATGCAGCACAATCAAAGATTCCATAAAAGAAAACGTTTTTTTTTTAATTCCAGGGATTTTGCTCTTAACATTAATGGTATGATATAGAACCACAATTGAACTTTGAATATTGTCGAACTGTACTGTATAAACAATTGGGGGCACTATAATAATTAAGTCCGAAGTCCAAAGTCCGAAGCGCGGAGTGCAATATCCGAGTTTCAAAGCAGTGATAATAATTAACGAACTTTTATCTAACAAAAAGCTGATAGCCACTAGCTGATAGCTAATAGTAATTGGCCAAGAGTTACTCACTGAGCCCAGTGGAAAGAAGTTAACATGTTAGAAATATTAATATTGCACAAGGCGCATAATTTACAACGAACTTTGTAATGCTACCCTAATTGACGGACTGCGGACTGCGGACTACGAGCTAAGTGCTAAGGACTATTTTGTAATACTTGAAAGACTCTCTTTACATTCATTATCTTAATTCTTTACCTCAAATTAACAAAACCCTAAAAGGAATAATTGTATCTTTAGCATACCCTTTTCAGCAATTCAAATCCTTTGAATGATTAGCTTATGCCTGAATTTATTACAGAAATAGATGCTTTTCTTAAGCCTTATGCGCAAACCATTATTAGGCGCTCAGAAGCTGCCCATCTAAAAGAGCAACAACTGAGTGAGTCATCTTTATATGATTTTGCCAATGGACACCGGTATTATGGTTGGCACCTTCAGAACGATCAATTAATTATTCGGGAGTGGGCACCTAATGCCACCCAAATGTATTTAATTGGTGAGTTTTCGGATTGGCAGGAAAGAGAGACATACCGATTTTCGGCAAAGGCCAATGGTGTATTTGAATTGGTGTTAGGCAAGGATGTGCTAAAACACAAAGATTTATATAAGCTGATGGTTCACTGGCCGGGTGGTTTCGGCGAACGCATACCTGTGTGGGCAACCCGTGTGGTGCAAGATGAAGAAACAAAGCTTTATGCAGCACAATTGTGGCTGCCCGAAAAAGCTTATCAATGGATCAACATTGATAGGACCTCCAAAGATGAGGTGCCACTGATTTATGAGGCACATGTTGGCATGGCTACCGAAAAGGAAGGTTTGGGAACATTTGCTGAATTCACACGCGATACCTTGCCCCGCATAAAAGAAGCCGGTTACAATACCATACAGCTGATGGCCATTCAGGAGCATCCTTACTACGGGTCATTTGGTTATCATGTGTCCAGCCTGTTTGCGCCTTCATCCCGATTTGGAACACCCGATGAGTTAAAGCATTTGGTTGATACGGCTCATGGCATGGGCATTTCAGTAATCATGGATTTGGTGCATTCGCATGCGGTAAAAAATGAGCTGGAGGGCATTGGCCTGTTTGATGGTTCGCCGCATCAGTTTTTTCACGATAATTATCGGCGCGAGCACAAAGCCTGGGATTCACTATGCTTTAATTACGCAAAAAATGAGGTGCTGCACCTGCTTTTATCCAATGTTAAGTATTGGCTCGATGAGTTTCATTTCGATGGTTTTCGTTTCGATGGGGTAACCAGTATGATCTACCTCGATCATGGCCTGGAGCGAAGCTTTACCGAATATCGCCAGTATTTTGACGGTGGGCAGGATGAAGATGCCCTGGCATATTTAATACTGGCCAATAAACTAATTAAAGAATGTACACCTCATGCCATTAGTGTAGCCGAAGAAATGAGTGGTTATCCCGGATTGGCAGCACCCATAGAGCAAGGAGGCATTGGTTTTGATTACCGCCTGTCGATGGGCACACCCGATTACTGGATTAAGCTCATTAAAGACCAGAAGGACGAAGAATGGAAAGTTGGCAATATCTTTTTTGAGTTATCCAATAAGCGCCCGGAGGAAAAAACCATCAGTTATGCAGAATCGCACGATCAGGCACTGGTGGGCGATCAAACCATTATTTTCCGCCTGGTTGGAGCCGATATGTATTGGGCCATGAGTAAAAAAGATCAGAGCCTGAAAATTGATCGTGGTATGGCCATGCATAAGCTTATCCGCTTGATGACGATTTGCTGTGCCGGCAATGGCTACCTCAATTTTATGGGTAATGAATTTGGGCATCCCGAGTGGATCGACTTTCCGCGCGAAGGCAATAACTGGTCCTATCAATATGCCCGTCGCCAATGGAGTTTAGTGGATAACCCGGAGTTGCGATACGAGCAGCTGAATGCCTTTGATAAAGCCATGATTTTGCTGCAAAAGCAACACAGCTTCCTGAATGATGAGCAGGCCGAATGCCTGGAAGCCAATGAAGGAGATCAGGTACTGGCCATCCGCCGTAAGGATTTGTTGTTTGTTTTTAACCTCAATCCTTCACAGTCCTTTACATTTTATGGTATTTCGGCACCGGCCGGCAAATATCGTATTGTATTGAACTCCGATCATTCGAATTTTGGCGGTTTTAATCGCATCGATGAAAGCATCGATTATTTTACACGACCTGAGGCACAGATGTCCAATCGTCATCGGGTTCATCTCTACCTGCCGAGTCGTACGGCAATTGTTTTAAAACATGCACCACCCAAAAGGATATTTTGATATGTCGGGAAAGAAAATGGTTATTTACCAGTTGTTTCCACGTTTGTTTGGAAACAAATCAAAGCAACTGAAGCTTGATGGTAAGCGCGAGGAGAATGGATGTGGTAAGTTCAGGGATATAAATGTAAAAGCCCTGGCCGAGTTGAAACACATGGGCATAACGCACATTTGGTACACGGGTATTATCGAACATGCCATTGTGGAAGGTTATCCCGATCATAACATAGCCAATGGCAACCCTTTGGTAATAAAAGGAAGGGCCGGATCGCCCTATGCCATTAAGGATTATTACGATGTCAATCCCGATTTGGCAGTGGATGTATCCCAACGAATGGACGAGTTTGAAGCGCTGATTGAACGAACCCATAAAAGCGGAATGAAAGCCATTATCGATTTTGTACCCAACCATGTGGCACGTGAGTATTACTCAGATGCCAAACCCGATGAGGTAAATGATTTTGGAGCCGATGATGAGGTGAATAAAGCTTTCGATATTCATAACAACTACTACTATTTACCCCATGAATCCTTTTATTTGTCGCCCGAAATACGGAAGCGTTTTCCTGAAGAAGATTACAGTGAAGAAGTGGCGCGGGTAACGGGCAACGATTGTTTCTCATTTATGCCGGGCATCAATGATTGGTATGAAACCGTCAAGCTTAATTATGGCATTGACTATCAATCGGGCGGCAAGAAATGTTTTACGCCCATGCCCGATACCTGGAAAAAGATGAAGCATATTTTGCACTACTGGGCCGCTAAGGGGGTGGACGGTTTTCGTTGTGATATGGCCGAGATGGTGCCGGTGGAATTCTGGAATTGGGTGATTCCCCAATTGAAACAAACTTTTCCGTGGCTCGTGTTTATAGCCGAAGTATATAATCCTGCTTTATACAATTCCTACATTCAACATGGGCATTTTGATTATTTATACGACAAAGTTGATTTGTACGATACTCTTGTGGCTGTCATCAAAAATCAGGTACCGGCCAGCAGCATTACCGATTGCTGGCAAGGAATAAAAGGGCTTGATAAGTACATGCTTCGATTTATGGAGAACCATGATGAGCAGCGTCTGGCTTCACGTTTTATCGTGGGCAATCCTGAAAAGGGGATTCCGGCTGAGGCTGTATCGGCCTTTATGCACCAGGGGCCGTTAATGATTTATAATGGGCAGGAACTGGGTGAAAAGGGAGAAGGAGAGAGTGGTTATAGCGGAGACGACGGACGAACCACTATTTTTGATTACTGGCACATGCCCGAGCATCAGAAATGGATGAACGAAGGTTGCTTTGATGAACTGAGACTGTCGAATGATCAAAAAAAATTGCGACAGAGCTATATGGATATTTGTCGGCTTTGCCAGCACCCGGCTATTACCGAAGGTTTGTTTTACGACCTGATGTGGCAAAATAATGCCAACAATGCCTTCCATTCTGATAAGCTTTATGCTTTTGTGCGTTATACCCAGGATCATCGGCTTTTGATTGTTAGTAATTTCGATGAACAAAAACAACAATTTAAGGTACAGTTGCCGGCTCATGCTTTCGAAACAATGGGCATACCAAGGCCGGTAAAAATTAAGTTTAAAGCCATCGGGCACGACGATGAAACAAGCATTGGCAGCGAGGAGTTGATTGGCAGAGGCATAACTTTGGAACTGGATGCCCTTAATTATCTCGTTTTGGAGTTTGGGTGGTAGGTATTGAACTATACTAAACTAACAAATGTGGCACTATAATAATTAAGTCCGAAGCCTGGAGTTCAGAGTCCGAGTTTCAACACAGTGTCAATAATTAATGGACTACGGACTAAGTGCTACCGACTATTTAACGACATCTGCTGAATAGTTGAAATTACAACATTGAATGTAAGCTGCTGCTTAATTGTATCATTTGAGCAATTACAAAAAATCTTACCTTTGCGGGCTATGAATATTTTCGATAAACTGAGTTTAAAGGAAGCCCGCACGTTTCGTTTGCATTTGTTCTATAGCAGCATTGATGGTATCGTTAGCGGTGCTCTGATTTTGAATGAGTTTATCTTTATCAAATCGCTGAAGGGATCGAATGTACAGTTGTCCATTTTGTTTCAGTTTAGCATGGTGGTGTTTTTATTCGCCATGCTGGCCAACGAGGTGATGCGACGCTTCTCGAACCGGAAGCAGTTTTTGCGAATTACGGGTATTATCACCCGACTGCCTTTGGTTGGTTTTGCCTTTTTCCCCAATGTGACCGGTGAAGATGGTTTATCGCCCGTTTATCATCTGATATTTTTAAGTGTCTTTCTTTTATTCTATACTTCGAAAATAGCGGTGGTGCCGTCCATTAACCAGTATTTAAAAGGCAATTACCGGCACGAATTGTTCGGTAAGTTATTTGGTTACGCCACCACTATAAATAAAGTTTGTGTTCTGCTGTCCACATTTTTGGTGGGGGAGTTATTACACTGGAATCCCAATTCCTATAAATTGTTTTATCCGGTGGTGGGTACTCTTGGAGTTATTTCTGTTTACCAGCTAACCAAGATTGACTTTATCCAGAAAGCCGAAGTTATTACGAAACCCCTATGGCATGCGGTGGGCGATTCCTTTAAACGCATTTTGCAGATATTAAGAAGCAATAAACCGTTTCGCCACTTGGAGATTGGTTTTATCCTCTATGGTTTTGCCTGGATGAGTACCCATGCGGTGGTGACCATTTTTTATAAGGAGGCACTGGATGTTAACTATCCAACAGTGGCGTTTTACAACATTCTGTTTAATTTGGTTGCCATCTTGTTACTGCCTCTGTTTGGTAAGCTGATTGGAAAGCGCGATCCGCGTCGTTTTGCCATTTTAACTTTTGGCTCACTGATGTTGTTTATTGCCTTTACAGCTCTTACTGAGTTTTTCCCCTGGTATGTTGAGGTTTGGAACTACAAAATCTATTATCTGTTTATTGTGGCTTTGTTTTTTAATGGTGTCTTTACAGGCAGCATGCCTATTTTATGGGGCATTGGCAGTAGCTATTTTTGCAAGCCTCATGAGGCAGCCGATTACCAGTCTGTTCATTTGTTTCTGACCGGATTCAGAGCTTTGTTTGCACCTTTTATTGGCATTAAACTGTACGAATGGTATGGCTTTAGTTTTACCTATGCGGTTGGAATTGTGTTGCTGATCATCGCTATATTTTTAATGATTTATTCCGAGAAACGTTTCTCAAAAGTCAATAAAGAATAAGTTCCAGTCTAAACCCAAAACTTATAACACAGAACCCAAAACACAGAATAAAAACATGTACTCCGGAAATATTACAAAGCTTTATCTGATCAAAATTGCCAAATGGTTTATGCTCACCATGCCCATTCTGATGCTTTTCTTTAAGGATTTGGGATTTACAGTAGAAGAATCGTTTCAGTTAAAGGCCATTTATAGTATTGCCATTGTTATTTTTGAGATCCCTTCCGGTTATGCCGCGGATGTGTTGGGACGTAAACGAACATTAATCATTGGTAGTATTCTCGGAACATTGGGTTTTGCCATCTATTCTTTTACCTCGGGGTTTTATGCCTTTTTAGCGGCCGAATTAATTTTGGGAATTGGGCAGAGTTTTATCAGTGGAGCCGATTCGGCCATGTTATACGACAGTTTAAAGGCTGATGGGCGAGAGAGCGATTACATCAAATACGAAGGGCGTAACTTTTCAGTGGGTAACTTCAGTGAGGCCATTGCCGGTTTTATGGGGGGTGCCCTGGCTGAAATAAGTTTGCGTACCCCATTCTTTTTTCAAACAGGGATTGCTTTTATTGCTGTTCCGGCGGCATTTATGTTGGTAGAGCCGCAGCTTTATACCCGCACACAAAAAGCCACCTGGAAAGATATATTGAATGTGGTGAAATATGCCATGATCCAAAATAAGAGCCTGCGTTACAATATCATTTATTCATCAATAATTGGCTCAGCAACACTGACCATGGCCTGGGTGTATCCCCTTTATTTAAAAGAAATTGGTTTTCGTGAGATTCACATTGGTTCGGCCAGTACGGTTTTAAATCTGGTGGTGGGGATGACAACCTTGTTTGCCTATAAAATTGAGCAGAGGCTTCGACCCAAGTCAACCGTTTGGGGAACAACACTGGTGATTACTGGTGCTTTTATAGCAGCCGGTTTTATCCATTCCTTATTTGTACTGCCTGTTCTGGTTTTGTTTTATTTCTCCAGAGGCATTGCCACGCCTGTTTTAAAAGATTACATCAACCGCATAACATCATCGGATATCAGGGCCACAGTTTTATCACTGCGAAGTTTAATTATCCGTGCCAACTTTTCCATTCTGGCGCCATTATTTGGTTATATGACCGACCGCTTAACACTGAGTCAGGCTTTTATCATTATCGGCATCATCTTCACGATTCTTACCGGTTCCAGTATCTTTTTGTTTTTACGATCGCTGGAACAAAATAGGGATTAATTAATTTTTTATTATTTTCATCGCCCTTTTTAAAATCTGAATCGATGAATGAAATATATTTTGAATTACCCTTAATTGAATGGATTGGCTATGCAGCCTCAACCTTGGTACTAATCTCATTGAGTTTATCATCAATAGTTAAATTGCGCATTTTTAACCTGATTGGTGCGGCTGTTTTCTCATTTTATGGTTTTTATATTGGTGCACTGCCCGTTGGCATCATGAATTTGCTAATTTGTTTTTTCAACCTTTATTATCTCCGTGCACTTCTGTTTAAGAAAGAATTATTTGAAGGGATTTGGTTAAATGCCAAGGACGATTACCTGCAATTGTTTTTAAGTTACTATTTAAAGGATATTCAGCGTTTCTTTCCCGAATTTGAGATTAAGCAAAAAGAGAATTGTCAGGTTTTAATGGCGGTTCGCGATATGAAAGTAGCGGGCATTATGCTTTTATCGGCACCCATCGATGGCCAGTCAAAGGTAGTTTTGGATTATGTAACACCGCAATACCGCGATTACAAAACCGGACGTTTCTTTATCCGACAGTTTAAAAATGAGTTATTGGCCAAGGGCATACAACAATTAAATGCTCAAACCAACAACACAAAACACATCAAATATCTTGAGCGGATTGGTTTTAAAGCAGAAGGAGCCACTTACATTCTATCCTTGGAGCAATAGAGCTACAAATGTAAAATGAAGGGAAATATGTTCAGAATTTACTCTTCTTTTTCAACCGAATATGTGCTTATTGTTTTGTTTTCTAGATTTAGCTCGTTAATAATTGACGAACTAATCCATGAGTATGAAAATGACAAAACAGGTATTATTACCATTGATTGCAATGGTTGTATTAATGGTATTAATCATCCCTTCGGCTTGTTCCGATAAAACTGAGAGTGCGCCGGGAAGTGTTATTATTGTTGGGCAGAATATTGATTTTGGAACTGTGGCCCTCAATTCCAGTTCTCCGGCACAAGAAGTAAGGTTACTTGGGAAAGACATTACCAAAGATGTTGTAGCAAGCGTTAGTTCTCACTTCGAAATAGCTTATGATGGTAAGAATTTTAGCTCTCAAATTACTTTAACTGCAGCACAAGTAAATGAAGGAGCTAAATTACAGGTGCGATGCACCCCAACAGAAACCGGATCGATTGATGGTACAATGACCATTACCGGCTACCTGGAAGAAGAAGTGACCAGTAGCTTTGTTGCCAATGTGGTGGAAAAACTGCATACGATTAGCACCTTTAAAAGCGAGCGTTTGGCTTTTGGCAACGGGCATTCGCAGTCTGCTGTTGAAACCTTCACTTTCCCTGATAATCCTGAAAAAGTAGAAAACATTACCATGTTTATAAAACTGCGTTGTCCGGATGGGGGATGTAATGCCTGGGATGTTTTTGCAAATGTACGCCTTAAGCACCCCGAAAAGGATGATTGGTTAGAGATAGGCCGCTATATCACCCCTTATGGAGTTGATAATAGCCAGGTGGTTAAGGGCTTTCCTATTGATGTAACGGATTTTAAAGGATTGCTGACCGGAGAAGTGACGCTCAAGGCTTATATCGAAGTATGGAGCAGCGATGGCTGGTTGCTGGATGTGGATTTTGAAATTATAGAAGGAACACCGGATTACAAGTATTACCAGGTTGCTGAACTTTTGGACTATGCCAATAACAGTTTGGGAGGCGTGCCTTATGGTGAATCGCATAATTTCGATTTGGAGAAATGTGTGAGTATTCCGGTTGGAGCTGAGCAAAGCGGATTCAGAACCATTATAACAGGATGGGGACATGCCACACCAAACGACAGTGATGGTCGCCCTTGTGCTGAGTGGTGTTTCCGAACGCACCATATTCATATTGAAGATACACCAATGTTTACCCACGATCTTAAGGGCATTGGTTGTGGTAGTAATAAGGTTAGTCCCCAGGGAGGTAATTGGCAGCCCGATCGTGCCGGATGGTGTCCGGGTATGGAGGTTCCCGTTCGTCATGATGTATTTGAAACAGATATGTCGGGTGAATCATTCTGTTACAAGTATGCTTTTGCACCGTGGACAAACGACATGCAATCAACTGCACAGAATAAACATGCTTATTACGCCATCACCAGTTATGTAGTGGTTAAAAGTAACAGTCCGATTGAAGCTATTATTGTTGATTAATCGTTGAAATTCCCATAGGCTTGCCTTCGGGTCAGCTTTTTCTCCCCTGAACTTCAGGGGAGATATCCGATTTACCGGGCAGTGGGGTTAATAACGAAAACTTTATGAAAGACTCATACATGCACCTTTTCAGATGCTTAAAAGCGGATGAAGAGGTGTTGTTTATTCAATAAAATCTCGTAATTCTCTTTTGCAGGCGCGCTGATTGCGGGGTTTTATTGGTAAATGATCTTGCTGTTTAAGGCGCTGGTATAAATCGTGGCACATCACAATGCCTTTGCCCAGTAACTCCTTTTTCTCCTTACGTGTAATGGACGACAGACAAGTGATTGGGTGCAGATTTTCCAGTTCGATCCAGTCTTTCAGGTTACCTTTGGCGGGGTAATGCCAGCTAAGAAGCGTTAGTCCATAATCGCGACCAAATTTAATGGCATCTTCTGTAAAACGGGTATTGGTAATGATCCAGCCCTGTGTATTGGTTTCTTTCAGTTGATCATCGTAATCTCTTACGCGGCTAAGGTCATCAAAGCGTGAGCGGATATACATCGGTACTTTTACATTGGTTTTGGTACCTTGATAATTATGAAATTTACACTCAACAAAGATGTGTTTGTGCTGTGTGGTTGCCACCACGTCAATTTCGTGCCGCACGCTGTAGCCATTTACGAGTTTGCCAACTTCCACGTTAAATCCGCGAGCTTTAAACAGTTCGCCTACAAAATGCTCAAAAGGATATCCCGAAGGTCCTAATTGCATCACAGCCTGTTTTAGTCGATAATTAACCGCCGTTTTTCGTTCCTGCTTTTGTAATATCCGGTAGGCCTTGGTATAAATATCGCTGGTAAGAATACCATCGTAGAGTTCAAGGCTGATGGCCTGTAAAATCTGTTTGGCGAGTACTTCACTGGCACCTGATCGCATCAATGAGTCAATCAGTTTTTGGCCGTCGAAGTAAACCCGTTCGCCCGAAGCTTTTTGTATTAAATAATTTGAAAGTGCTTTCGTGTGCATCCCTGACTATTCCATCTGTTTGGAGTAAAGATATAGAAAAACAGGAAGCTTGAAACAAAGTTATGCCACTTTATTGGCTTGTGGTATTATACCAAATGAAACGACCATGCAAATTCAATTTTCACACAGTCTTACATGATTGACAATCAAACTTCGCTTTAGATAACTTTGGTTATTAGATCATGCCTGAGCAAAGCCCGACTCCTCCTTGGACATTAGTCCATCACACAGTTTGGGTTGTGCGTTTAGTTGGAATA
>JAOARW010000033.1 GCA_025210475.1 Carboxylicivirga sp.
CATGGAACAGAGAATATGATAGCTAACTATGTCAAAAATCAAGGTAAGCAAGATGAATACCGCCAACTAAAAGTTGGCGGAGAACAGCTTAAGCTGTTCTAAGTGAACGATGCCTCTGGGCTTGCCCCGAGGTGGTTCACTTAATTATTAGAATTAACCATTCTACTATTTTAATTCTTCATGTTTCTTATCTTCTAATGGATAATTATCTAAGAGGTTACAGTAATAAGTATCGTTTTTATATAAGCAATACTTAAAGGTTTAAAGAATATTTTAAGCATCTTACACTCGTGTTTTGATAATTGGTTGAAAGAGAAGAATCGTCTTTCAATTCAATTACTAATGACTTTCAACCTGATTTGCTAATAAATCAGAGAAGTACAGTTGTACTTTAAAATTGATAAAATAGAATCAGATATGGCTATTGAATTGCTCCTGCTATCAAACTTGGAAGATTATATTGGTATCAGTTACATTTTTCTTGTAGTTATGCGAATTGTTTTAATTGTTCATTTAGTGTTTAAGTGTGCAATGAGTCTAAAAACTGAATGAAAAAAATATAAAAATCTATGCCTATGGCGTTTGTGATTAGGAGATTAAGGATTATAAAGTACTCATATTAAAAATCGATAATAAACTCAGTTAAATTGTCTTCTGCAGTTAATCCCAACTTCTTTCTCAGTCTGTAACGATGATTCTCAACACCACGCACAGAAATGCCTAATAATGGTGCTATTTCCTTTGAACTAAGATTAATACGTAAATAGGCGCATAAGCGTAAGTCGCTAGGTGTCAAATCTGAATAGGTGCTCTTCATTGTTTTTAAGAAGGTTTCATGTGCCTGTTCAAAGTTGGCCTCAAACAATTGCCAGTCATCCTGACCAGAAATATTACTGTCTATCTTATTCATCACTTCCTGGTAATATTTATCCGGATAGCGATTGCCAAGAATATCCTTCTGTTTTTTTAGTTTAGATTTTAGTGCAAGTAAGAATTCATTCTTCTTAATGATACCCATCGCCGAACTGGCTAATTTCTGGCTTTTATAGGATAATTCAGCGTTTAGTTTTTCATTTTTTAACTGAATTAACTCCTTTTCTTTTTCTTCTCGTTTCCGTTTCTCCCGAAGGTTTAATTTTCGTGTTGTAATATGCTTTAAGGCCACTATTAAACCAATTGTTAGTAACAGGTAGCAGATAATTGCTATGGAGCCCTGGTACCAGGGAACCTGTATTTTTAAATGGATGTTAAAGATTTGCGATTCCTTATTCCAGTTATTCACGGCTTTGATACCTATTGTATACTCGCCAGCAGGAATACGCGTTAGCTCAATAATAGGCTTATCCATTTTATCTGACCAATTTTCAGTTAATCCCTCAACTTTATATTGATATTTAAAAGGTTCTGCATTGATGATTGGAAAAGAGTAGCGAAGGTATAAGCTATTCTGACTATGTGGCAATTCTATTTCTTCGGCTGATAATTGCAATTGAATCTTGTCTGCTTTTCGATTCAAGGCATACACCTCTTGTAGTTTTGGTTGAAATTGTGTAACAACAACAGAACTGCTTGATTGATTAAGGTTTAATAAGGTATAACCATTTTCTAAACATACCAATGTTGTCGTATCATCTAGCTGTTTGAGATTTTCATGACTCGGAATGAGGTGATTTTCAAAGATGGAGTTCGGGTATTCCCTAACTAACCGGATGTCATCTGCATAAATCTTATAATATGCCATCCCTTCTGAACTGATTAACCAATAGTGGTGATTGGTTCCCGGAATAATTCTAAGAGCCTTTTTGTATTCGCCAATTGCATCGTTGAGCAAGGTGTACGGAACAATTTTATTATTCAAATCATCATATGTATATAGCTTATGCCCTGATGTTATAACAATTTGATTTTCGATTTTGAAGGCTCGAATAAATCCTCTGTTGATAGCTTCTGAATCATCTATTTTATCATAATGATCGACCGATTCCACAGCCGTTAAATCATCATTTAGACGAATTTTATACAAGCCTCCGTAAAAGTGAGTCGCCCATAGGTTGCCTTGGTGATCAAATTCAATCAACCTGGTCAGGTTATTAAATCCTTTAATGGTATTTGAAACTTGCCACTTTTGATTCATTTTTCGATAGACAATCAACTCATTATAGGTGCCTTGGATAAGAACATCCTGAAAAAAGGGGTGAGGTTTAATTGTATAGGCTCCGGCAAAATTGGACAAAGTCTTAAATGCATTATTTTCATTAACGATGGTTCCCGAATTAAGCCCGATAAACAAAGAATTGTCAATCAAGCTGCAATCCCAAACCTGACCTTGCGTGTTCTCAACTAATTTAAATGGTTGATGATCTTCCCATTTTTTAACATACAAGCCCTGGTTGGTACCAAGGTATAGATGCCCCTTAAACAGTGATGCAGAATAGACGGCACCAACTTCTTCGTCATAATATTGACGATAAGCATTATCATCTTCAAGTGTAACTAGATCAATTCCTTTATCTAAGGCTAACCAAATATTGTTAAACCCGTCAGTAGCCATTCCTAATACCGTATTGCTTTGTAAACCATTGTCGTTGTTATAATTAAATTTGATTAGACCGTCGGGCGTTAATCCGATAATACCATTTAATATGGTTCCAATTATTATATCACCTTCAGGAGTGACTAATCCATGGTTAATCTTGTTTTTAATAAAGAAATCCTGTAAGTGCGCGGCAACTGGCTTGATTTCTTGTGTGTTGGAATTGTAGGTAAATAGGCCTTGAGATTCTGTACCTATATAGTAGTTGTCATTATTAGGATCCTTTGCAATGAAGCGCAGGTATTTATCTTTTATAAAAGCTGCATCAGAAATAAGTACAAGTTGCTTATTGCTTAAGCGAAACAATCCTTCACCATGTATGGCTACGTAAATTTCTCCGTTTACTTGCGTTGTAAAATTAATGAAGCCACCAGGTTTTAAAATGGTAAATTTATTATTTTCAAATATATAAATACCAGCAAAGGAGTGAAAGACAACCTGTTCATCCTTAATAAAGATATTCCAAAACTCTTCGTTTGTTTCCAACTGCTCTTTAATATCCTCTGTTAAGGACTGATAATTATAAATTCCTTTTCGATTACGTTCCCAATAGCCAATTTCGCGATAACCACCTGTATAGATTTTTGTGGAATCATGTGCAACAATTCTGACGATTGAGCCATTTACCGAAGGAAATAATCGCCAGCTAACGCCATCAAATTGTAAAAGTCCACTATTATTTCCAAAGTAAACGTAGTCTGATTTATCACACTTTACTGACCAGTTCTGGCTGGCAGCCAGATAATCATTCTTAGAAAAGTTGTGTAAGGTCTGCGAATTGATATATGTAAAACTGTTAATTGCGCATAAAAGAATACTAATAGTAATAGTGGCTGAATTCATGGATAAAGGTGATTTATTCTAAAGATTGATTCCCGATACTGGTATTACAAATTTAATTTATTCTTAAAAGCATTCGAAAAATGATATTAACAAAATTTCAGAATTGCCATTAATAGGCATCAAAGTATACCATTTTTTTGATTTTATAAGTAGATTGAAGCACACTATTGCTAAAATAAATACATTAAGCAAAGATAAGCAATGTGAGAAATGAAATTTAAATATGTGTTGAAATAGAGTGATAAACAAATTGTTTTGAAGCAATAGTGAGGTGATTGTGAAAACGCCATTTAAAACATTTTAACAATGAGAGTTCGTAGTGTGGTCTTTTTTTTTCGATGCCTATAGTAAGCATCTACTTTTGAATCATGCGAACTTTTAAAATAGTAAGAAAATGAAAAAAATCTTTTATTCCATTCTTTTATCGTTCGTGTCTATACTAATGATGGCTCAACAAAATAAAACGTTGACCGGAAAAGTTACAGATGCAGATAATATAGGAATACCAGGAGTATCTGTTGTTATTATCGGAACAACCGCAGGAACAATAACAGATATTAACGGCGACTACTCTATAGAGGTAGTAGCAGAAGATGTAATCGAATTTAGCTTTATTGGTTTCGAAAAACAAGAAGTAGTTGTAGGTGATAAAACACAATATAACGTTGTTTTAAAAGAATCAGTAGAGTTAGTGGATGAAGTGGTTGTGGTAGGTTATGGAACCCAAAAAATTAAAGACCTAACATCATCTATTACTACAGTAAAATCAGAAGAATTAGCAAAAACACCAGCTGGTTCAGCCATGCAGGCTTTGCAAGGTAAAGTAGGCGGATTACAGGTGGTGAGTTCAGGTCAGCCTGGAAGTCAGCCTACTGTTCGAGTAAGAGGTATTGGTTCATTCCAGTCGGCCGGGCAAAATCCTTTATATGTTGTTGATGGGATGTTTTACGACAACATTGATTTTCTAAATATCTCAGAAATCGAATCCATGTCGGTACTAAAAGATGCTTCAGCAGCGGCCATTTATGGGGTAAGAGCTGCCAATGGCGTTATTTTGATTGAAACTAAATCGGGTAGTAAAGGCAAAACTGAAATTGAGTATGACGGGTATTTGGGATATCAGGTGGCACAAAATGTGTTGCAAATGGCCAATGCCGAGCAGTTTACTAACATGGCAAAAGAGTCTGGCTCAAATGCAGACTATTCATACGTATTAAATGCCATGCAAAAGTATGGACGTAGTCGTGTTAATCCGAATGTGCCTGATGTCAATACAGATTGGTATGATGAAATTCTTCGTCCGGCGCCTATTCAAAACCATAGTTTGAGTGCCAGAGGAGGTACTGATAAAATTAAGTATGCACTTGGAACCAGCTTTTTTAAGCAAGATGGTATTATGGATATTGAAAACTACTATGAGCGTTTTAATGTAACAGCCAAGATTGATGCCAAAGCAAATGACTGGTTATCTTATGGTGGTAATATGGTATTTAGTAATGCCACTCAACAAGAACCTGATAATGATGTTTGGAAACTGGCCTATCATGCTGTGCCAATTTTGCCAAAATACGATGAAGATTTTAAAGATATTTCAACGCCACACAATTTTGCTGATGCTAGGTTATTAGGTTATCGCGATCATCAGAATCCATTTCCAAGCATGTTGTACAATGACAGGCAGAAGGAAATCATGAAGATAAATGCCAACTTCTATGCAAAAATCGACCTGATTCCGTCAAAGTTGTCGTTTAAAACGTCCTACAATCATGCGTATTCTGATGTCAATCAGCGGAATGTTGACTTTCCTTTTTTCATGAATGATAATTGGTTCAGAGAGTTTTATACCGAAGGTGAAGATGAAACAGTGAAGTATAGAGGTGATTTTGTGAAAGTTTACAAGCAAAACAACACCTACTCTAACAAAATATGGGATAATGTATTGACATACACAGACAACTTCGGAGCTCATAATTTGACACTTATGGCTGGTTCTTCTTATCGTGAGGAATCAAGTAAATGGTTATGGGGATCTGCTGAAGATGTTCCTGGTGCCAAGGAACAATATTGGTACATTGATGCCGGCCAGAATAAAGATTCACATCTGACAGGTGATGGCGGTACTAAATATTACGGACAGTCATACTTTAGCCGTTTATCGTATAATTACAATGGCAAATACATGTTATATGCCACCATGCGTGCTGATGGAAGTAATAAATTCGAAAATACATGGGCCTATTTCCCGGCAATTGGTGCAGGTTGGGTCATTTCTGAAGAGAACTTCATGAAAGATATTGAAGTGATTGATTTCTTAAAGCTACGATTTGGTTGGGGAGAATTAGGAAATGACAAAATACCACGTTCCGATGGTTCAGCGGCCACTTATGTTAATTATGTAGGGCTTGGTAATGAACGTGTAGCTGGAACTGTGACGTCAAATAATATTAATATTTTACGTTGGGAGGTAACTGAGGAAACAAATATCGGGTTTAGTGCCAGCCTCTTAGGTAACCGCCTGGATTTAGAAGCAGATTATTATTCGCGTGATACAAAAGACGCAGCCATATATGTAAACACGCCTGTTATAATGGGTGGTGGACTGAAGAGTGCAGGTGTCATTCGAAACTCAGGATTTGAATTTGCTGTCAGCTGGAATGATAAAATAACAAGTGATTTAAGTTATATCATTGGTGCCACCTTATCTACTAATAAAAATGAGGTTCGCGAGTTATTCGGACAAGAATACATCGATGGAGGAACGGCTGAATTCCGTCAGCGCACAATGGTTGGTGAACCATTAATGGCATTTTATGGATGGGAAATTGATGGTGTTTTCCAAAACCAGGCTGAGATTGATGCCGATCCGGTGGCAATAGCTAATGGTCTGGAACCAGGAGATTTCCGCTTTAAGGATAAGCAAAAGCAAGGCGAAGAGGGTTATGGTGTTATTGATGACAATGACCGTGTTGTGCTGGGTTCGTACTTTCCTGATGTGATGTATGGTGCAAATATTGGATTACAGTATAAAAACCTGCAATTCACAACCAATATAATGGGGCAGGCAGGTAATAAAATTCTAAACCGTAAGAGAGGTGAAGTAATATGGACCAATGATACCAATTGGGATGCTGATTTAGCCAAAAATCGTTGGCATGGTGAAGGTACTTCCAATAAATATCCTTC
The DNA here is from genome assembly GCA_025210475.1 of Carboxylicivirga sp. Taxonomy (GTDB): domain Bacteria; phylum Bacteroidota; class Bacteroidia; order Bacteroidales; family Marinilabiliaceae; genus Carboxylicivirga. The sequence continues at coordinate 6,620 of JAOARW010000033.1, forward strand.
ATCAAAAGGACTCCGAAAAGGATGGAATCAAAAGATGAGTGATTACCTGGTAGAAGATGGGGCATTCTTTAGGATTCAGAATATCCAATTGGCCTATACAATGAATAACAAAACATTGTTTGGAACTAAAATGCCTGATACGCGCATTTCTTTTACAGCAGAGCGTCCGCTTACAGCATTTAGCTACAATGGTTTTAGTCCTGAAGTTAGCAATGGAATCGATAATCAGGTTTACCCAATACCCGCTGTTTACACGATTGGCTTAAACCTTAAATTTTAATCGTTAAAGAAGATTCGAGATGAATATCTTAAATATTGATATATTAAAAAAACTTAGCCTGTTGCTATTGGTCTTGTTTGCTGTGGCCTGTCATGATAATTTGGAAGAGCCCTACGAAAACCGTGTACCAACAGAAGAAGTCGATTACACAATCGCAGAAGATATGATACTGCCATTATATGGCGCTTACTCCGAATTCTATATGAAAAGGGGATGGGAAGGCATTCCTTTACTTTCTGTTCGTGGAGACGATGTTAATGCAGGTGGTTATGGCGATCAGCAACCGTTTTTTATGACCGACCGTTATGTTTATGATCAGGGTTTTTGGATGTATAATTCATTGTGGGGTTTGGAGTACACAACCATCTTTCGCATGTTTGACGCCGTTGAGCAAATTGAATTATATCGCGAATACTCAAATAACCCAAATGCTGATCAATACATAGCCGAAACGCACGTGATGAAAGGTTGGTTATTGCGCAACTTGGCTTTGACCTGGGGCGATATTCTGATTCCGGAAACTTCCGATCCTTCAGATATGTTGTTAACAGATGTTTCTACTTACAACGAAGTGATGCAATATGTGTCTGATTTGATGGATGAGGCCATTCCAAATTTACCGGATATGCTTCCTTCTGAACGTACTGATGTGAAAGGTGGCATTACAAAATACACGGCCTTAGCAATTAAAGCCATGGTTAATCTGGAGTTAAAGGATTATCAGAAAGTTGCAGATGCAACCTCACAGATTATCTCATCAAATAAGTTTGGCTTGCATGATGACTATTATGCCCTGTTTAAAAAAGACGGTGAGCTAAGCAAAGAAAACCTGCTTGAATTGCAATTTTCTGATTATGGTCAGAGTACAGGACCACAGGAAGCCTACTTATTTGGTTTTTATGGACCACAAAACTGGACACCTAAGGTTGAAGGAGCACAACCAGGATGGGGATTCTATGAGCCAAGTATGAAGTGGATTAAGTTCATGCTTGATCGCGAAGATAATACACGATTGCAAACCAGTGTATTATTCACCAATAAAGGGATAAACGCCATTAAGGAAGACCCTAAATATGCGACATTGCCAGCCTGGATCAGTAATATAACCCCATCAGGCGATGCAATTGCGGATTACCCTCGCGCTAACTTTGCAAGTGGAAAGCACTATCTGCCTACCGATCAATTAACACCGGGTCGCAACGATTATGGTAATGGAAAAAACTACACACTTATACGCTATGCCGAAATTTTATTGATTCATGCAGAGGCTTTGGTTCAAGGGGCTACAAGCTCCGCAATGACTGCCGACGCCGCAGTTAATGAGGTACGCAGAAGAGCGGGTTTGGAGGCAATTTCAGGCGTTGATATAGAGCAAGTATTGGATGAGAAATTTGCTGAACTGGCTATGGAACATGGCGCTCGCTTTTCAGACATGGTTCGCTACCAAAAGTATGACGAGTTAAGTTATAGTGACCGTTACGATGAGTCGGACGGAGTGCGCTACTTTACAGCAGATAAGGTATTCTTACCCTATCCTTTGGCTCAATTGGATCAACTGCCTAATTTAAAAGCTCATGCTAATAATTAAGCTAAAATTTTGAAAAATGAAGACAGTAAAAACAATTCTATATAGTCTTGGTATATTATGGAGTCTGAATGCCTGTAATGATGGCATCGATTCTATTTCACCAATTGAGCCGGGAACCGACGAGCTGGCTCCAACCGTATTTATTACCTCACCGCAGAATGGCGAACAATTAATTGTAGCAGCGAATAGCCCTGTTCCACTAATGTTGGAAGTTGAGGATGATATTGAATTAGATAAGGTCATTATTCATATCAATGATGAGGTATTTGAAACGCTTAGTGATTTTACAGATTATCGCCGCTATGCACCTTTGCAGGGGCATGGTCTAAATCTGGAAAACGGTTCCTATACAATTAAAATTAATGGAACAGATAAATCTGGCAAGAGTACTCTATCAGAGTAAATTAGCTTTAGTGTTGTGAAAATGGGCGATTTCAAACCCTTATATGGCGAAAGTTTTTATATGAGTTTCGAGAATCATTTTCTTGATCATGCTTCAGTTGAAAATGCCAATATAACAGGCTTTCCTGCTTTTGAGAAAAATGGCGTTGTTGGTGCAGCCTACCAAGGTGTTGAAGGATCAAGTTTGTCATTCCCGGTGGCGGATGTATTTAAAAATACCGAGGTGAGTATGACCTTTTGGTACAATATTGCTGCTCAGGGTCGATCAGGCATATTATCTGCCAGCCCTAGCGGAAGCAACAATAACCGTGTTGCAGGTTTTCGTTTATTCCGCGAAGGGGGTGATGATGCACAAACCATTAAACTTAACGTGGGTAATGGTACATTCGACCAGTGGTTCGATGGCGGTGCTGCTGCAACCGTTAATCCGCAAACAAGTGATTGGATTCATGTGGCCATCACACTCTCTAACGCATCAGCAGCCTTATACATCGATGGTGAGGTTGTGTCTCAAGGAGCACTTGAAGAACCTGTAAGCTGGAACAATTGCGAAGATTTGTATATCGCATCAGGAGGTCCACATTTTAGCGAATGGGGCCATGTTGAAGACTTAAGCCAGTTCGATGAATTAAGAATCTTCCAAAAGGCATTAAGTCAGGATGAAATTAAAGCTATTATCGAAGCTGAAAGATAGTTTAAAGAATTAAACATGTAAGTCACCTGAGGGATGCTTTGTCATCCCTCATTAAATCCGCTATAATAATGCGATATTCCATTTTATCATTGCTATTTGTCTGTTTGGTTTTAATTGCTTGTGATAAAGACGAAACGGCATCGCCACTGTTACTGGAGAGTATTTACATTAATTCTGAGTCAGTTAATTTTGATGGAAGTCTTGTCTCTGGTGTGACTATTACACCAATCATCCGCTTATCATTTTCTGAAGCCATTGATGAAGCCACAATAATTAGCGGTGTTCAGTTGTGGAACAACCAACAGGAGATAGGGCTAAATCATGCCTTATCATCTGATAATAAAACGGTGAGCATTACTCCAGTCAATAAGCTTAAGACTTCTACAGAGTATTTACTGAGAATAAACGATGAGCTAAAAAGTATAGGAGGACGTTCATTTGAAAATCAGGAGCTTCGATTCAGAACTGTACAAGGAGAGATGAAGCTGCAAAGTATAATCATCAATGGAACAGATGTACTTAATGAAAATATGATTACCGATGTGCCATTAACACTTGAAATAACATTACAATTCAGTGAACCGGTTAAACGTAGTTCCTTTCAAAATGCACTTCATATTACTGGAAATAATGTGCCTGATTTATCATTTGTTTACTCTGATAATGACCAGACTATTCAGGTGACTAGTGCTGCCGAATTGAGGTATTTAAGTAAATACGATTTTACGATTCAGAAAAGTTTAGAGAGTGTTGATGGGGCTATTTTTGAAGGGTATGCTAAACAAGTGTTTACGGCATTAGATGCATCCGATAAGTTTCCAAGAGTGAGTGATGAGCAACTGTTGACCTTGGTGCAACAGCAGACCTTTAAGTATTTCTGGGATTTTGGTCATCCTGTCAGTGGTTTATCGCGCGAACGTAATACTTCTGGTAATACGGTGGCATCAGGAGCCAGTGGTTTTGGTTTAATGACCATTCCGGTGGGTATTGAGCGAGGATTTATTACACGTTCAGAAGGTATTGAAAGGCTTTCGATCATGATTAACTTTTTGGGCGATCAAGCTCAGCGTTTTCATGGGGCCTGGTCGCACTGGTTAAATGGCGAAACAGGTCAAGCAATTGCTTTTAGTGAGAAGGATAATGGAGGCGACCTGGTGGAGACATCTTTTGTAGCCATGGGACTAACGACTGTGCGTCAGTATCTGAATGAAGGAAATGAGGAGGAAAAGATTTTGATTGATAAAATCAACAGTATTCTTACGGGCATTGAATGGGATTGGTACCGACAGGGTAACAAGAATGTCTTGTACTGGCATTGGTCACCGGACTATGCATGGGAAATGAATCATCCGGTCAGGGGTTGGAACGAAGCGTTGATTACCTATGTGATGGCAGCTACTTCTACAACTCACAGTATTCCAAAAGAAGTGTATACCGAAGGATGGAAATCGGGACAATATACCAATGGACGACAGTTTTACGATATCACTTTGCCTTTAGGGCCTGATTATGGTGGTCCCTTGTTCTTTGAGCAATATACTTTCCTGGGCTTAGATCCACGAAACTTAAAAGGGGATGCCGGTGAAGATTATTGGCAGCAAGTGGTTAACCATACCTTGATTAATCGCGAGCATTGTGTTCGTAACCCCAATAATCACCTGGGTTACAGTGCTAATTGCTGGGGGTTAACCGCTAGTGATAATCATGATGGATATTCGGCTCATTCGCCTAGTAATGATCTGGGTGTAATTACGCCTACGGCTTCTCTTTCATCTTTTCCCTTTACACCGGAACAATCCAAGGCTGCCTTAGAGCACTTTTATTATCAATTAGGCGACAGGATTTGGGGACCCTATGGTTTTTACGATGCATTTAACGTGCAGGAAGAATGGTATGCCACATCCAATATTGGTATTGATCAAGGGCCTATTCTGCTAATGATAGAAAATCACCGCAGTGGCTTATTATGGAATTTATTTATGTCGGCACCTGAAGTCAAACAGGGGCTTAATAACTTAGGATTTACTTATTAATGCGAATCAATTGTTCAAATCTTATTGGTTGGTTAATTTACCCTCTAAATCTCCCTCCTGAGGGAGACTTGAATAGTGTTTATTTGCATCTTTTGAATCAATACTATTTATATCCCCTACAATAGGGGATTTATAGGGGTAAATATGCACAATAAAACAACCTAGCTTACAGGTATTTGAACGAAAGGTTCAACCCTTGATTCACATTATTAGTAAATTATACCTATTTCGAAAGCAATGAAATCAATATACATAGCTATTTTAATAACTACACTTTGTAGTTGTGGGCTTAAAAATGAAGATGCTCGTAATTCTGAAAAGAGTAATTGGACAGATGAACAACTGTTGGATACAATTCAGTATCAGACTTTCCAGTACTTCTGGGACGGAGCTGAACCCAACAGTGGAATGGCCCGAGAGCGAATTCATATGGATGGCGTTTATCCACAGAATGATGCTCATATTGTAACATTAGGAGGTTCTGGTTTTGGTGTGATGGCCATTTTGGTGGGTATTGAAAGAGGTTTTATCACTAGGGAACAAGCCTTGAAACGTTTTCAAAAGATTGTTGGTTTTCTAAAAAATGCAGACCGTTTTCATGGCGCCTGGCCGCACTGGTTAAATGGCGAAACAGGTAAGGTCAAACCATTCAGTCCGAAAGACGATGGAGGCGATCTGGTGGAAACAGCTTTTATGGTGCAGGGCTTGTTAACGGTGGCCGAATACTATAGAAATGGAAGTCCTGAAGAGCAGCAATTGGTAGCTGATATTAATGAATTATGGTACGGTGTTGAATGGGACTGGTATACCAAAGGAGGCGAAGAGGTGCTTTACTGGCATTGGTCGCCCAAGCACGGCTGGGACATGAACTTCGCGGTGAGTGGTTACAACGAATGCCTGATCATGTATGTGCTGGCGGCTTCATCGCCTAGCCATGCTATTCAACCATCGGTGTATCACAAAGGCTGGACGGCCAATGGAAATATTACCAAGGATACGACCTATTATGGTCTGCCAACGATATTGAATTACTTCGGTAATCAGCAAGTGCCGATTGGACCTTTGTTTTGGGCCCATTATTCCTATGTGGGATTAAATCCTAAAGGCTTAAAGGATGCCTATGCCGATTATTGGACACTAACACAGAATCATGCCAAAATTCATCATCGGTATTGTGTGGATAATTCAGAAGGTTTTAAAGGTTATGGAGCAAATCAATGGGGCTTAACATCCAGTTATTCCATAAATGGCTATGCCGGCCATCGTCCGGGAGAGGATTTGGGTGTGCTTGCGCCAACAGCAGCTTTAAGCTCGTTTCCCTACACACCAATAGAGTCGATGGCTTTCCTAAAATACCTGTATCAGGAAGCCGATTCATTGGTGGGCAAATATGGACCTTACGATGCCTATAGTCATCAAGCTAATTGGTATACGCCACGATACCTGGCTATTGATCAGGGGCCAATTCCGGTGATGATAGAAAATCATCGCAGCGGATTATTGTGGAAGTTATTTATGAAGAATGATGATGTGCAATCAGGCCTTCAATTATTAGGTTTTCAAATTGAAGAATAAGCCGGGATTTGCTTTTAAAATTGATTACATAACATTTAATCGCAAGTCTATACGGTAATACAAACAGTTCCAGCAAGTGGAACTAAAATTAGTGTAATTGGCGCGATTTGTGGTTATTAAAGGAAGTATCAATTGGTATTTTAAGAACAATTCCCTTAAAGACAAAGCTGAAGTTGCAGCTTCAATCAAAAAGACAGAAGAACATGATGAAATCAATAAAATATTATGCCTTTACAGCCTTGACATTACTAACGGCAGCCTGTAATTGCGAAAAAGCAAGCAATGAGTGGGTCAGCTACAGTGGTGATAAAGTCATTGAGGCCAAAGTAGATTCAGTATTAAGCCTGATGACTCTTGATGAGAAAATAGGCCAGATGAATCAGTATTCGGGTAACTTTGCCAATACGGGTGAAGTCAGTGATAATCAATCGGGCGAATACCTTAAGAAAGGTATGATCGGAAGTACTTTTAATGTATTTGGTGCCGATCATGTGCGCATGCTGCAGGAACAAAATCTGAAATATTCGCGCTTAAAAATACCAATGCTTTTTGCTGCGGATGTCATCCATGGTTTGGAAACAACCTTTCCAATTCCAATGGCAGAGGCTTGTTCTTGGGATTTGGACCTAATGGAGCAAACGGCTCGTGCGGCTGCCGAAGAAGCAACCGCTTCAGGCGTGGCCTGGAATTTTGCACCGATGGTGGATATCAGTCGCGATCCTCGTTGGGGACGTGTGATGGAAGGAGCAGGTGAAGATGTTTATCTGGCGTCCTTAGTAGCGCAAGCTCGTGTAAAAGGTTTTCAGGGAATCAGTAACTATAAAGACTTATCTCAGGCCAATACCATGATGGCATGTGCGAAGCACTTTGTTGGGTATGGTGCGGCTCAGGCAGGTCGCGATTATCACACCGTGGATTTGTCGCAACACAGTTTGTACCAAACGTATTTGCCACCATTTAAAGCCACTGTCGATGCAGGTGTAACATCGTTTATGACGGCTTTCAACGACTTGAACGGGGTGCCATGTACGGCTAATAAATACCTCTTTAAAGATATCTTACGCACGCAATGGAATTTCGGCGGCATGGTGGTGACGGATTACACGGCCATTATGGAGCTGATGAATCATGGTGTGGTTGCTGATTTAAAGCAAGGGGCTAAAGCATCACTGGATGCTGGTATTGATATGGATATGATCAGTGAAGCTTTTGTAACGCATCTGAAAGCATTGGTTGAAGAAGGTGAAATTGATGAGCAGCAAATTGATGTAGCCGTTTCGCGTATTCTGGAGATGAAATTCCTGTTGGGTTTGTTCGACGATCCTTTTCGTTATTGCAATGCTGAGCGTGAAAAAGAAGTGATAATGAATCCGGAGTATGTGCAATTAGCGCATGAGGCTGCCAAAGGATCAATTGTTTTATTGAAGAATGCTAACAAGGTATTGCCTTTAAAAAAGGAGAACGCCAAACGTGTGGCATTAATCGGCCCTTTTGTGCATGAGCGCGAAAGTTTGAATGGTGAATGGGCGATTAAAGGTAATCGTGATAAATCGGTCACGCTATACGAAGGCTTAAGCAACAAGTATAAAGGAACAAGAGTGACGTTTAACTACGCACAAGGAACCGAATTGCCATTGCTTAACCGCGCCACAATGAAAGAAGCGGAGATGGCCAACAGTCGTAAAGACTTTGCCAAGGCCTTAAAAGTGGCCAGAGCCAGTGATGTTGTTTTGGTGGCCATGGGCGAGAGCTACCATTGGTCGGGTGAGGCAGCCAGTCGTACGGATATTACTTTGCCAGGTAATCAGCGTGAATTATTAAAAGAACTAAAGAAGACAGGTAAACCAATCGTTTTGGTGCTGTTCAATGGCCGTCCACTGGATTTATCGTGGGAAGCTGAAAATGTAGATGCCATTGTTGAAGCCTGGTACCCTGGTTTAATGGCCGGTCATGCTGTAGCCGATATTATTGCCGGTGATTATAACCCTTCGGCCAAGTTAGTAATGTCATTTCCTTGCAATGTAGGGCAGGTACCTATTTATTACAATGTGAAAAATACCGGTCGTCCGTTTGATGCAAAACAACCTGCTGATTATAAATCATCTTACATTGATGCTGATAACACTGCCTTGTATCCTTTCGGTCATGGCTTGAGTTATACTAACTATGCCTATTCAAACATGCTGTTAAGTACGTCTGAAATGTTATCCAACGATAAGGTGATGGTAACGATTGATGTTACTAACACAGGCGATATGGCAGGCGAAGAAATCGTGCAGCTGTATATCAGAGACAAAGTGGCATCCATTACTCGACCTATTAAGGAGCTAAAGGGCTTCCAAAAGGTTCAGTTAAATAAAGGTGAGACAAAAACAGTGACCTTTAGCATCGATAAAGAAACGCTTAGTTTCTATAATAATGAACTGGATTGGGTGGCCGAACCGGGACAATTTGATGTGTGGCTCGCCAACAGTTCTGCCGATGAAAGTAATCATGTGGTATTAAACTTTAAGAATTAAGCGAATTAATGATTAACATGTTGTTTGACAAGAAGAACATGAAGATTCTTTAATTCAATCTTGTACAATAAATACCTCGTCACCGAAAAACTCGATGACGAGGTAAATTTGATTTTCAGAAAACTACAAGGTAGATTTAATAAACATATTGCATATTTTCATTTGATCGGTGATTAGTTGTTAATGTTTTCAATAATCCAATGAGAATTAATTTGAAGTTGATGTATTGTTAGGTCTGGTAACGATATCATTCATTTACCAACTATGATCATTTTATCTAATTGTCGCCAGACTGTATTAATTGTAGGTGTGTTAAGAGTAGAAGGTGGTGTTGAAATTGCTCATAACATTATACCTTTCATCATTGCAGTGGCAGTATCAAGAAAGGAGTAATTAACAAAATGCTAAATAAACTGGGATTTCGTCTACACTTAACGTATTTAGGTTTATTCAGTATCTAATTATTGACAAATTCGATTGTGAAAAAACAACAAATATTAAAACGTTTTTGGAAGATCAACTATTGATGGAGGTAATACAATAAATATGGAAGATCTTCAGTTTTATTCAGCCAATATTGATTGAGGGAAAAGTGAAGTCCGCAGTTATAGGTGGTGAGATGGGGATTTGTTAGCAAAATAAGTAACAGATGGAACTCAAGTGGCTGTAATTACAAGTATCTAAAGAGTAAAAATGTTTAAAATGGATGATTTAGTGATGGGATAATACAAGAGATATTTGATGATTGGTGTTTAATTCATTTCTTTAGGAATGGAATTGTTTTTATAGTTATCCTTCAAATCCAAGTCCCATGAAAAAATCAAATTATTCATTTAGAAAATTCAAAGTAAGCATCAGCGGCGTATTAATGTTGTTTCTTACTTCTTGTATTGCACCGCCTGTTATTATAATATCTCCCAATGGGAATGATGACTGGGATGGAAGTCGAAAAAAACCATTCAGAACCGTTGAAAGAGCCCAAAAGGAGGTGAAAAGATATTTGAAGGAGACGGAGAAAGGAACCATTAAAGTACTGCTTCAGGATGGCGTGTACGAGATTTCGGAACCAATTACCTACACTTGCGAAGTACCTGTTGGGGATCAACAACAGGTTATCTGGATGGCGGATAAAGGAGCGCAACCAATTATAAGTGGTGCCATGATCAAAGACGTTAAAGGCCAGGAAGAACCTATTTTTATAGAGGTAGAAGATGCCTCTCGTTTGTTTGATATTTATGTAGATGGAAAAAGGGCCATCCGGGCGCGTACTCCCAATGAGGGCTTCTATCAGTTTGATAACGTAGAAGAGGAAATTATTAAAAGAGGGAAAGGCAGGGTGCCGGAACAAGCCAATCAAAAGCTCTATTTTCCCGAAGTGGCCTTTAGTGAATTATCTGATCTCTCTGACGAAGACTTAAGTCAGGTTCGCTTTCATGCCTTTTTCAAGTGGGATAACACCATTCGTTATTTGTGTGGTCAAAACAGCGATGAGCGATACCTTGAAACATTCGGAAGGGGTATGAAACCATGGAACAGTATGGGTAAGAGCACCCGCTTCTTCCTTGAGAATTATCCTGAAGCCCTCGATGCTCCTGGCGAGTGGGTGGCAATGAGCAGTGATCAACAGCAGGGTGTTAGCTATATTGCAGAAAGGACAAAAATAAATAAGCCACAGAGCGTGGCAATCCCAGTAACTGAAAAGCTGGTAGTTATTAAAGGTAATGGTCGGCAAAAAATAAACAACATCACCTTTGAAGGGATTAGTTTTAAATATACCAATTATGAGTTGCCGAAGTCGGGATTTGAACCGGCACAAGCAGCTGCTACTGTAAATGCGGCCATTGAAATAGACCATGCCAATAATATCCGGTTTAAGAATTGCGAGCTGGCTCACACTGGTCAGCACGGTATCTGGTTCCGTAAAGGGGTAAAAAACTGTAGTATACAGCAATGTCACATACATGATCTGGGTGCTGGTGGTGTTCGTATTGGGGAGACTTCCATTCCGGTGGATTCTGAAGATATGACAGGTTATATTACTATTGAGAATTGTATAATTCAGTCTGGCGGGTATAATTTCCCCAGTGCCGTGGGTGTATGGATTGGTCATAGTGGAAGCAACAAGATTGTACACAATGATATTGCTGATTTCCGGTATACAGGTGTTTCAGTTGGCTGGGTATGGGGATATACGCCAAGTCCGGCTAAAAATAATAAGATCCTGTATAATAAGATTCATCACATTGGCTGGTCCTTATTGAGTGATATGGCTGGGGTGTATACACTAGGGCAGTCTGAAGGGACAGAGGTTAGTCATAATGTGGTGCATGATATTTATGCTTATTCATATGGAGGTTGGGGACTCTATACCGATGAAGGATCTTCCTATATCAGAATGGAAAACAACCTGGTTTACAATACTAAGACGGGTGGGTTTCATCAACACTATGGACGTAAGAATATTATTCGGAATAATGTGTTTGCTCACGCCGATAAATACCAGTTGCAGGCCACAAGGGTGGAAGAGCATCTTTCCTTTACGTTTACCAATAATATGGTCATTGGAGATAAAGGAGTGTTACTACAAGGGCCATGGGAAAAAATACAACTGAATATGGATCACAACTGCTATTGGTTTATCAGGGATGGTTTCTTTGATTTTAAAGGCATGAATCTTCGGGACTGGCAGAAAACTACTGGTCGCGATCAGAACAGCCTAATTGCAGAACCCGGAAAACTGGATTTATCGACGGGGGCATGGCAGGTCAATAAAGAAGCGGCTTTGGCTATTCAATTTAAAATGTTTGATCCGAATGAAGCCGGTGTTTATGGATCACAGGAATGGAAGAGTAAAGCTCAGTTATCCTGTGAAGTGATCCAAGCATTTGAAAAGAATGTGGAGAATAACAGAAACTATCGGTAAATGGAGCGTTGGTTAAAATTTTAGAATGCAACGAATTAAGAAATTTCGATAAGATCATGAATAGCTTACATTATTTCATAGTTATATTGCTTGCCTGCATTTTTATTGGCTGCTCAAATGAAATCGACATCTTTGTTGCAATGGATGGCAGTGATAATGCAACTGGTCGTCAGCAACAACCCCTTGCCACCCTTTCTGCGGCGCTGGATAAAATAAAGCAAATAGAGCCTGATAAAGGCCCTTTTACAATTTATCTCATGGGCGGGATTTATCAGCTGAAAGAAACAATGGTAGTTGACGAGACTTTTCCGGAGAATTTGACCATTAGATCCTGGAAAGGCGAGGAAGTGCGGTTATCGGGTGGGACACACATTGATCCCCGGTTCGTAGAGCCAGTAAAGGGTAGTTCCTATCAACATTATTTTCGTAACGCAGATGTGGAAAATATTTGGATGGTTGACTTAAAAAAAATAGGTATAGACAACTATGGACAGCTTCGAAATGTCGGGTTTGCCAGACCATATGGCGCTGCCTGGTTGGAGTTGTTTATTAATCATCAACCGGGGCAACTGGCACGCTGGCCCAATGACTCTACTGTGGCAATGGGTGAGGTATTGGATGAAGGATCTATACCGCGACAGGGTGATTTCTCAAACAGAGGAGGTCAGTTTCGATTTGATGTTGAGCGGCCCAAAGAATGGAAACATAGTAGTGACATTTGGATAGCTGGATATTTCAGGCATGGCTACGCCGATGATGCTATCCGGCTGGCGCATATAGATACTTTAAATGGTATTTTCACCACTGATAAACCCACATTGTATGGTTTTGGTAGCGGCAAACCCTGGAACCGCTGGTATGCATATAATGTATTGGAAGAGCTGGACCGGCAGGGAGAATACTACCTCGACCGCGAACATGGCCGCTTATTTTTTTATGCAATGAAATTTCCTGAGAACATTGAGGTTTCACTGTTGGATCAAGCACTCATGGCCCTTGAAGGAGCCAAGGGAGTTGTTGTGGATGGAATCACCTTTGAATGTGCCCGTGGAATGGGCATTTACATGGAAATGTCGGAAGACTGTCGCATTCAAAACTGTCATTTCAGGAATTTAGGTTCTGTAGCCGTATGTATTGGTAAAGGAATAGAACCTTTTACCGATTACCTCCATGAAGGTTCCGGACGTCCGGTTTCACGGACTATTGGAAGCTGGCAGCAACATATCTATTCCAATACCCTGTTTAATCGGGAAGCAGGTTTTAATAATGGCATTATCAATTGTACCATTACCAATACAGGTGCCGGGGGTATTCATTTGGGTGGTGGTGATCGATCGACCTTGAAGTCCGGGAATAATTTTGTGGAATATTGCAAAATCTCCAATTTTAACCGTCTGGAGAAGTCCTACAGGGCAGGTGTGGATATCAGCGGCGTGGGTAACAGAATTAGCGCCTGTGAAATCTATAATGCCCCAAGTATGGCCATTCTGTTACATGGCAATGACCATTTGATGGAGTATAACAATATTCATAATGTTTGTCTTGAGGTTGATGATCAGGGGGCACTTTATTACGGGCGTGATCCTTCTGAATATGGTCATATAGTAAGGCACAATTATTTTCATCATCTGGGAGCAGAACACCGTGTGACAGCTGTTTATCATGATGATGGGGCCTGTGGAATGGAGGTGACGGGTAATATTTTCTATAAAGCGGGAACATTGTCAGCATTAATAGGGGGAGGTCTAGATAATGTCTATCGCAATAACCTTTTTATCGCCTGCCCTACTGCCATACACATCGATAACCGAATGCAAAACTGGGGAAAGGGCATGATTGATCCCGAAGGTATCGTGGACAGGCGATTGAAAGCCGTTAATTATCGCCAGCCGCCTTATTCGCTTGCTTATCCAGCTTTGGTTAACTATTGGGAACGTAATCCTGCTTTACCATCAGGAAACCGAATTGAAAACAACCGCTTTGTTAATATTGACCTGTTAGTACATGGCAACCAGGCTTGGTTGGACTGGAGATATGACAATAAAGTGTATTCATTTGATCTGCAGGGTGAAAGATGGTTTCGACCATTAAAGCCTGTGCTGGATAGTTTGAAGATTCCAGTGGATAAAATAGTTGGATTATAAGTTTATTGAAAAGACACCGAGTAAATTAAAATATGACCATAGAGTTACTACATCATAATCGAGAGTCAGAAAAATGACACGAGAATGTATTGAAATGACACGAGTTTCGGAAAATATTATACGAGTAATTTGATATTTTAATCGAGGACTTATAAAAATAACGCGAGAGCTGGTCAAACCGTCCGCGGATTGTAGAATCAAGGAATTCGTAAAAACCTATATGTTATGACTGAATATTTTTATAGGATAACAGGTGAGCAAAAAAAGCAAAGAGTCTTGGGAAACCAAATTTCTATGTATTTGCATAATATTTGGAGGCTTCCTCTTTTTTTTATTTTATTTGTACAATAATCAATTTTATCATATTCAATGCAGGATAATGCCTCTGAAATAGTTCTTCAACAAGGTTTGATTGAAGGTAATGTTAGGATTTTTGATTACCTGTTCCAACATTACTATTCAGGTTTGGTTGTGTTTGCAATTAAAATTGTACACGAAAAAGAAGTGGCCGAAGATATTGTTCAGGAGTTTTTTTATCGCTTGTGGAGCGACCGAAATAAACTGGTTATAACAAAATCTATAAAATCATATTTCTTTACCTCTGTTAAAAACAAGTGTTTTGATTATATGCGACACCAGAAGGTGCGTAAAAAAACTGAAGATCTGATCAGTAAGGAAATATTGCATGAGAGTATTACCGAACGGGAATTTATAATAGAAACGGAATTAAAGGAACGTATTGAACAGGCTATTGAAAGATTGCCTGAAAAATGCAGGAAAATTTTTATTTTGAATCGGATGGAAGGCTATAAGCCAGATAAGATAGCTGAGAAAGAAAATATATCAATTCGTACTGTTGAGGGCCATATCGGCAAGGCTCTAAGACTTCTGAGGGAAGATCTAAAACCCTTTGTACCTGCTTATATTATTACCTTGTTATTATCTTAAATGAAGTCATCGTTATTAAAAAACGCTTGAATAGTATTACATGTATGAACCTGGCGTGCAGTATCAAGCTATTACAGATTCTTGCTATATCTTAACGTTTCATATCTATTTCAGAAGAAATTTTATATTCTTTAAATATCAGTTAATGAGTTAGTTGTGTACTTGCTTTAATTTTTATTGGAAAAAATATCTTTTTTGAGCAGGTATAATTTACAATTGGTACGTCTTTAAAGTATACAATGCGAAAATGAAGAGTGGAAACAAACATATAGACGATCAATTATTTGCCAAATGGATTAATGGTAGCTTATCTGATAAAGAGCAGGATAAGATAGATAGATGGGCCGCCCAATCAAAAGAAAATATAGAAGTATTAAAGGGTATTAAACAGTTAGATACCAATGTTACACTGCTTAATCAGATGGCACAAGTTGATAGCAAAAAAGCTTTGAATAATGTGAAGAAACGGATTGACAGACAAACTTCATATTTCAATCAGTTGTTAATACAATGGCAGAAGGTGGCTGCAATACTGCTTATACCTTTATTACTTTATAATGCATACCACATTATTTCAACATTTGAAAGAGAATCAAAATATGCCAATGTTGTCTGGAATGAGATATCCACTCCAAGCGGCCTTCGTTCCGAGTTTATATTGCCCGATGGATCAAAAGTTTGGTTAAATGGTAATTCCCGATTAAGGTATCCTTTACAGTTTGACAGTGAACAACGAAAAGTAGAGTTGGAGGGAGAAGCTTTATTTGATGTAAAAACAGACAAACGACATCCTTTTGTTGTTGATGTTAATTCGATTTTGGTTGAAGCGACTGGGACATCGTTTAACGTAATGGGCTACCCTGATGAGAATCTAATTAAGACAGCCTTAATAGAAGGAAAAGTGAACATCTATTCGCTTGACGAAGGAAAGGTTTTTAAACTTGTTGAAATGGAACCAGGGCAGGTGACAGAATATGATGTTATAACAAAACAATTGTCACAAGTTCAGTCGCGGATGGATAAATATATTGCATGGAGAGAAGGAAAGCTGCTGTTTAGTAATGATAATTTAGGTGAAGTGCTTAATAAAATAAGTAGATGGTACAATGTAGAATTTAAGGTGTCTGAAGAACTTGCTGTGAATCACTCATATACAGGTGAATTTTCGGGAGAGCCGTTAAGTCAAATATTACAATTCATTGAGTTAACAACACCCGTTTTATTTAATGAGGTCGATTCAAAAAGTAGATCAGGTAAAACAAATAATAAAAAGCTATTTATTGTTAGAGAAAATTAATAAAAAGGAGGTGCTACAACACCTCCCTGAATAACAAAGCTCTTTTGCCGAGAGCCATGTCGAATCTTAGAATCACAAATTTATGAAAAAAAAACAAAAGCTAACCAGGTGTGGCTTAAATGGTCATTTGTGGAAAATTTTTAAAGTCATGAGAATTGCATTTGTCTTATTGTTTATGACAGTTTTTGAGTTAGTTGCTTCTGATATCAATGCTCAAATTGATAAAGTAACGATTAATCAAAAGAACGCTACCATCAAAGATGTACTTGAGAACATCGAATCATTAAGTAACTACAAGTTCTTTTATAATGAAGGACTTATCGATGTGAAAAGGATGGTGACAATTGAAGTCAGTAATGAACAAGTACAAAGCGTACTTGACGAGATTTTTAAAGGAACTGATGTTACCTTTAGAATTGTTGAAAGCAATATTATTTTAACGAATACCTTGGCAACAAAAGCCAAAGTAGAAGCGGTTCAACAAGAGACAATCACCATTAAGGGTGTGGTATCAGATGCAACTGGTGAAGCAATACCAGGTGTAAATATTTTTGAGAAAGGGAGCCCGCAAAATGGGGTGATTTCTGGTATTGATGGATCTTACAGCCTTCAAGTTGATAGTCCGGATGACGTTATAGTATTTTCATTTATTGGTTTTGCTGATCAGGAAATTAATATAGCCGGCCGTTCTAGCATTAATGTTACGCTTGTTGAAGAAACAACCGGACTGGATGAGGTGGTCGTAGTTGGATATGGTACTCAGAGGAAAGTGAATTTAACAGGTGCTGTAGAATCTGTTAGTTCTGATTTATTTGAAGACAGAGGGGTTGCAAATGTTGCTCAAACTCTTCAAGGACGGGTACCCAACTTGAATATTAATTACAGTAGTGGAGGTATAGACGCAACTCCAAATATTAATATCCGTGGTGTAACTTCTCTTAATGGTGGAGGTTCTCTTATTCTAATTGATAACGTGCCTTCTGATGCTAGTATTTTAACTCAAATGAATCCTAATGATATTGAAAGTGTTTCAGTGTTAAAAGATGCAGCAGCATCAGCAATTTATGGAGGTCGTGCCGCATTTGGTGTAATTTTAGTGACAACAAAAAGTGGTAAGAATCAAAAGGTGAAAATAACGGCAGATTATAATCATAAAGTTTCAACTCCCACCCAATTTCCTGAGTTTGTTGATACCTATACACACGTAACAACTGTTAATGAAGCTTTAGCTCGTTATGGAGGTTCTCCTAGATTTAAGGATGATTATGTCGAAAAAGTTCGCCTGTATCATGAAGATCCCGTGAATAATCCGATTGATGAAATTGTAAATCCTGGTTATGATGGCAATGGTAATCTGATATCTGGTGATTACTATTTTTATGGAACCAATGATTATATGAATGAAACCTTTAATAAAAAGGCTACCCAGCAACGATTTGATTTAAGTCTTTCGGGCGGTACTGAAAAATCTGCTATTCATGCATCGGTTGGCTATATGAAAGATGAAGGGATGTATAATTATGGAAATGACGATTTGAATATTTATACTTTCCGACTGAATACATCAACGAAAGTCACTGATTGGATGGAGTTTGGTGCTCGAGCAAACTATATCCGACACGATTATAATAGTCCTCTTAATTACAGAGATTATTATAGTATGACTTATTTCCAGAGAACGTACTTCCCACTCCGCAACAAAGGGAATGGTTATTATATGCAACATGCAATTGGGTATTTAGATAGTGGTGCGAGGGATCATTACGAAGATGATGATATTACTTTAAATGTTAATGCAAAAATCAATGTATTTGAAGGTTTTACAGTGAACGGTTCATTAAGTTATCATAGCAATGTTGGTTTAAATAAAGAAAATCAGTCACTAGTGGGTATTAAAAATTAAAAAATGTTCTTTGAAATTCTTTGTTAGTCGTACTTGTAGCGATTTTTAATAGCGTGACGATTTGAATTGGATAATGGATATTTTGCATTCAAACAAGCAATTATCCATGAACCAAGGC
>JAOARW010000004.1 GCA_025210475.1 Carboxylicivirga sp.
TTACATTGGGCTTAATGTACTTAAAAAAGTGTATTTCATCTTCTGTACTGGTTAAACCTCCTTGTAATACAACTTCTCGCAGATCTTCTATACAGGTAATACTAACCTTCATACCCTTTTCAATATCTAATAAAGGTTTAGCCTGATTGATAGCAATAAGGTTAATGTCTCTATTAAACTGATCCAATATACGATTAATAATATTCTTCATGTCTAATTATTTTGGATAATTCATCATGAAGTGAATGCAAATACACTTAAAGCTTTAGGCTACACCTTCTATTTTTCCATATAATAGATGCTACTACCTTATGACTTTTAAAAAAATACCTGTTAAAATTTAATACGCATCAATGAGAAACTACCTTAGTGGGTAATTTTCTTTACGTATGTCGATTGAACAGTAAAATTGCCCAATACCCTTGTTCCATCAACACGATTTTTGATATTACCATAAAGATTAACAGGAGGTGTTGAAAATAATGGCCCCGGATCACCACCTGTATTGCTTCCGGACGCATTATTGTCATTATCCTCTTTTTGCTTCCATCGATTGAGGTGAAACTGGTAGGATGAATAATTGATATTAGATAACACAATATGCAAACCTTCATCATCGTTACTCGGTCTGAAAAAAATATCCACATCAATGGTGGCTTTGTTTCCATTAAAAATAACATCGTTATAAATAGCAAATTGCCTGTTGAATAACTTGTCCTTATTCATAAACTCAGATTCCAAAAGATAGTAGTTGCGATCATCAACCGGATCATCAAAACTCACATATACCTGACTATATGAAGCGTCATCAACTTCATCTATGGAAACTACCTTCTTCATCTTTTCTTTTGTTGAAACAAATTGGTGATCGGCATCTATATGCACCTCTATCCAATAATGCACACCCTCCGCCCCTGCTATGGACTGAGTGGATGTGTAAACGCCATTATCAACCATAAACTCATCGCTCAATAAAGTGGGTTCCTCCCCCTCTTCTTGGGCATAAATAGCTATTTGAGCATCATTTACGGGTAAAACTGTTTCGTTTGAATTGACCGGAACAGATTGGTTAACTGATATGGTAACCTGATGTTTAATATTAGACATAGAACCATAGACAATATATTCGGGTTCGTGGGCTAAGTTGACATTTATTTCTTCGGTGCAAGACACAAGGTTTAGTAAAGCCACCAAGCCTATCAGGTTGAAAATTGCTTTCATCTGTTTAAAATTTAAAATTATATGTCACAAATGGCACTTGCGAGCCAATTACAGAAAACTGGAACGTTCTCAGTCTGCCATCCCTTATTGCCGAATAGTTTGAAAACGGATTTTTGTTACCATAAACGTTGTACACCCCAAATACCCAGCTCCCTTGCCACCTGCGTGATACATTAGCCTTTGGCCAGTAAGTAAACGACACATCCAGTCTGTGCACATCACCTAAACGAAACTGGTTACGATCGGAATAGGTAAAATAATCAACCCCATCAACGGTGAATTTACCTGTAACATGCGTGGTGGGGCGCCCTGTTTGATATGTAAAAAAAACACCAGCCTTCCATTTTTTTCCCAAGGAATAATTGCCCGTCAGATTAAACATGTGTGGCCTGTCGAAATTGGACGGATAATACTCGCCATTATTAATATTATCTTCGCCAAAGGCACCGGTGGTTCGACGTCGGGTGACCGAATAAGTATAATTGGTGTTACCGGTAAGTTTGCCCTTATTCTTGTACATGCCCAACTCAACACCGTAGGAATAGCCCTTGGCATTGAGTAGTTGCGTTTCCAGCGTTTCGTTCAAAAACAAGTCAGCCCCGTTTTTGTACTCCAGCATATTATTCATTCGTTTATAATATGCTTCCACCGAAAAATTGTAGCTACCGCTTCGGGTGTCATGTGCATAGCCCAAGGCCAGTTGATTAACTTCCAAAGGCCTAATATGGTAGCCAGCAGGCTTCCATATATCAAAAGGAAGAGTTGCATTGGAGTTAGATATCAAGTGCATATATTGAACATTTCGGTCGTAGCCAAACTTTATCACTTTACGGTCATTGATGCTGTACTTAAGGGATAAGCGTGGCTCCATGTTATGGTAGGCTTTAATCAGCTCATATGAACCGTACTTATGAACACCTATGGAACTACCCTCTGTTTTTGGCTGTCCGGGTACATACTTGGTAATTTCCTGCTCCCCAAAATTACCAAACCATGAGTAGCGCAGCCCGGCATTTAACGACCACTTGTTCCATTTTTTTTCGAGTGAAAAGTAAGGAGCTATTTCTAGACCATTTTCGGTGTCGAATTTTAATTGGTTAATGCCTTCATCATTACTGGTAATTTTTGATGGTGTAAAGCGGTACAAGGTAGCATTAACACCATAACGGAGCGTTGTACGTGCATTTTTATAAAGTGTAAAATCTGATTTTATAATCCAGTTCTGAATGGCTGACTTCCATATGAAATTGCCTGACAAATCACTGGCTGGCCCACTACTATTTTCGGATGACAGCATATAATCATATTGGCTGTATATACCCGAGAGGTTCATGAAGTGTTTATCTGAGAATATATGGTTCCATCTTATTGTAGAAGTGGCATTTTCCCATTGAAAATCTACGTTTTGATCATTTTGACTATCAAACTCGTCTTCAAATTTTAACTTAAAAACATCAGCCCCCAAATAACCTGAGACATATAAACGGTTGTTTTCATTGATATTCCACGATATTTTAGCATTAAGGTCATAGAAACGTACCTTATTGCTTTTTAGTGATTCAATTAATGGAAAGGCAAGGTCGAAATGCGAACGACGACCGGAAATAAGAAAACTCAATTTATCTTTTCTAAGAGGCCCCTCAAGTGTAAGTCTCGAAAACAGTAAGCCAATACCGCCTTGTCCTTTATAAGATCTACTACTGCCTTCGCGTTGTCTAACATCAAGAACCGAAGATGCCCGACCACCATATCGTGCAGGAATACCTCCCCGGTATAATTTCATATCCTTAATAGCATCAGCATTAAAAACTGAAAAGAAACCCCAGATATGAGAAGAATTATAGATGGGCGCTTCATCTAAAAGTATCAGATTTTGATCAATATTCCCGCCCCTTACATTAAAACCTGATGTACCTTCTCCTACAGTAGATACACCAGGTTGAGTCAAAATTAACCGGGTCACATCAGGTTCACCTAACAAAGCTGGTAAATTATCAATATCTTTTGGTTTTAATTTATTAACCCCCATTAGCGTAGTGTTAGTGAAACTGCTAAGCGGATCCTTGGCTGTCACCACCACTTGATCCATGTACTTATTGGCAAGTACCATGTCAATATCCTTACGCAGATTAGCCCTTAAATCAATCGTTAGTTTAACATCGCCATAGCCAATAAAAGAAATCCTCAATTCATGCTCTCCTTCTGGCAACAGCAGCGAATAGAAACCATATTCATTACTAATAGCCCCCTTGCCTGACACACTTTCATAAACCGTTGCCCCCAAAAGGGTTTCACCTGTTTCAAAATCCTTCACCAGCCCGCTTACCGTATAATTTTGAGCCCTTAGCTTACCGGAAGCTGAAATAAGACATACCCAACATAAAAATTTTAATAAATGATTCACTTTGCTCCGATTAAATTAATATCAAGATTGTAGATGTTAAAATAAAATAGGGGGTTGTCTGATTAATTATTTTTTTCTTATAAAAATTTAGAGTTGATTTATCTTTGCTTAGCTCTCTTTAAATATTATTATTTCATAATAGCTATGATCAATACATTATTCAATATCAAAAACAAAAGAATCCAGTCAAAATTAAAGACAGACTACCTGACAACCTGAGTCAGATGTAAAACTCTCACTCAGACTAAAATTCAAGTAGCCTGTTCACCTATTTATTAACCTAAACCTATCTTTATATATTACTTAACATTAAATATAAGCTTGGATCATCGTGGCTAACTACAACATACGCTTCAGGTCCTACTTTTTCCACATAAAGTCCTTTGTCATGAAGTAAGAACTCCTTTAATAATTTATAACCATCATTATCCCTTACCTCACGATACCATTGGCCCCAACTATTTGGGTTTAACTTCGTGATTAAGTGGTAGTCTGCATAACCGGGGTCCTCTCTAAATGTATATCCAACAAAACCAGCCCAGTTACCACCCTCTTTACCTGGTGCATAACACATAACTGCACCACTAAGCACATAAAACTGAATGGCTTTGTATTCGGGAATGGCTGCCTTTAGCTTTAAATTCACCGAATCCAATTTATAGGAATAATAGCGTGCCGTTTTAAAGTCTTTTCTTAAAAAATCATTTTGCACTACGCCTTTTTCAGTTAACAACAACTCATCCATCTCTTTAATGGTGATGTTTTTGGTGTCAACATCAGCTTTAAACATAACCTTACCTTCATCTAGATAGCTAAAGCTGTTCACTTCAACACCATCAATCATTAAAGCCGGGTAAAAGGTCAATCCTGTTTTTGTTACTCCTAAATCGTGTTGACTTATAATCGTTTGTCCGTCAGGCAATACTTCTTTAACAAATGATGTATTGGTAAAAGTTATTATTCTGGCAGAGTAGTCGCTGCCTTCCACTTCAATTGACTTAAAGAAAGAGTGATTAACTAACTTCTGTTTCATTTCGGCAACCTTTACCAAATCGTCAACATTTCCTTTAAAAAAAGTAAGTTTGGTTTTTACATCACCAATATCTGTTTTACTCACAAATTCGATGCGGTCATTGCTTACCGTTTCAAATAAGAACTCATATTCTCGCTCCATCAATTCTTCTTCATAGAGAGCATGAAAAACAGAGTGGCTTTCAAAAGTGAGTTCCGGCACTTGCGATGAGGCCACCCTGTAGGTAATTGTACGATCCTCTGCTCCACCTCTAAAGCTGGAATTAAATTCAACTGTATTGTCTTCATTAAATTTCATCAGGATGGCTTCTCCCCCATAATAGGTAAGCCATAAGCCATCACCTGCTGTTAAAACGGATTTATACTCTTTAAGCACGGCATCAACCCTTTCTTCGGGACTTTTATCAAATACCAGGCTTTGCTCCTCGGTGCACGATGCCATGCATACCAAGACAAGGACATATATTAGTTTATTCATTTTCATTTAATTCTTCATTTATACGTTTAAGTATTTCATCGCGCACCTGATCCAGATCGATACCGAAATTATCCTGATAATAATTCTTTACCATATTTACCTTAATAGCAATTAAATCACGCCCGCTATTTACGCGAGCAGCATCAGGCGCTGGTTCTTCTCCGTCTTCTTCCACTTCAGGTTCATGAGTAATATAGCGTTCCTTAAATATTTCCGGTTTTGAAGTAATGTACAGCGACAACACCTCGCAAAAATCTTCATTATCATCGCTGGCGCCATAGTTGCTCACCATTCCGCGTGCAATTGCTTCTCGTGAAATTCTTGGATTATCGGCCTGCACATCACCAGGTAAGTTCACCCAGTTATTTGATACATAATTACCTAAGCTAACCTGTTTAAATCCCGAAGGCAGGTTATGTTTTTGGTGCACAATGTGTGCATATTCGTGCTCTGCAGTGCGCAGTTGCATCAACAACCAATCCTCATTTTTTAAGTCAAACTCATTGACCTGGGTAAACGTAATCCTCACCCCAGCATCAGCATACCCAAGAGTTACCGTTCCATTTGCATTATACATACGCGATCCCACCAACACAATTTCAGGTGGAAAATGTTCCTTCATAAAATCGTCACCGGCCTCGGTAATTGTAAATGGCTCCAACCAAAATCTATTTATGAATTCTCCCATAGGGATGCAATGCTCGCGCTTTACCGGTGTAACTTTTTTTGAGTTTTCCACTAGTTTATCGTCCCATTTCCATCTAACTGCAGTGCCATAAGGCTTTAAATAGTTAGTGCGGAAATAAATATCAATTTCATCGTTTGACTCTTCAATAACTTCCTTGACATAATTAACGTCATCTTCTTTTTCACATGCCCAAAAAATAGCAGCGAATAACAAGGCTAGTATAATTCTGCTCTTCATCATAACTTTATCATTTTTAGCGTGGGTTCTTTTCTAATCCTCTAACACTGGCATCAATTGGTATTTGCATTACCTTTCGTTTATCCTCTTGCTCTAAAACTAATTTTTCGCCTGCGAAGGTTTCATGAATTACTTCAAGATTTAGGCGTTTAATATCGAACCAACGCATGCCTTCATGGATAAATTCTTTACGTTTCTCGTCTAGCAGTACAGTCATAATTGCCTCTTCTTCACTCGGTTCATAACTTCCGTTATAAATCGTTTGAGATACATAGTCAACAATCCACTCAGGTTTAAACCCAAAAAACTGTGGGTAACCGTGCCGCGTTTTTCCAAACACCAATAAATCATCAACAGCTTTTTGGTATTCTCCTAATCTCACATGACATTCTGCCCGGTTAAAATATAGCTCCTCAATCCTAAAGACGGGTTGTACATAAAAAGGTATCCCCGATGTGGCTGCAATACTCTCCTTATAAAATTCTTCGCCGAACTTAGCCGATTTAATCGTATTACGGGAACCATCCCCGTAAAAGGCCATTGCAAAGTTTCTAACGTCGGAATCCCCCCATGGTGAATTGGCATATAATTCGTTCCAGCTTTGCACCCCTGTTCGGTACCCATAATAATGGCGTAAACCAAGTGCCACTGTTTTTTCGATAATTAATATGTTACTTTCGTCGGCGTTACTTACAAAAAATCTTTCTTTTGCAAATTTATCAGGTTGGCTTTGATATGCACTCATATCCTTAACCAAGGTAAGGTCTTCACTTCCCTCGCCCAAGACATCATTGGCATGCCCAATACTAGCTTTATAATCTTTTTTATACAAGTAAAAACGACAGGCAAAAGCTGAGGCTGCCTTTTTGGTAAAATGATACTTTTTCGAACCAGAATAATAATCGTCAGAAACCAGCGCCATGCCATCAATCAAATCCTTTTCAATTAATTCATAGGTTTGCTTTAATGTACCCCTTTTGTAATTTTTAATTAACACTTTTTCACTTTCCGTTACGTAAGGGATTCCTAGATCACTTGCCGCGGAAGCCTCATCGTAATTATTACAAAATAAGGTTGCTAACATAAAATGCGCATAGGCCCGGCACAATAAAGCTTCACCTTTAATGGCATTTTTATAATCGATGTCATTGGTTTTGATCGTCTCTAATGCTTCAAGAGCTGAATTTGCATGCGCAACAGCAGTATAAGCTGCATACCAATAATTAGATGGTGAGTTATAGCTGTCAAACTCCACTAAATCTTCCCAATAATAGGCAGCTGTCATTAAAGGTTGTTGCCTGTTGGTTTCAATAAACTCCACATCGTCGGTAAACCAATCGGTAAACAAGAGATCAACAGAAGGGTACGCACTCACCAATAAGAGCGCCGCCTTATCTAAGGTATTGATTTCAATCCGATTATCGGGTGATTCGTCAAGATACTTCTCACAACTCACCACAAACGGTAACAATAAAACCAGTAAGATATATATTTTATTCTTCATGTTCTTTTTTTTAAACAGTGCTAACATTAAAAGCCAAGATTTAAAGTAAACGTATAGGTACGTGGCACTGGTAAGGCAACACCACCTGCCTGATAAAATTCAGGATCAAGGCCGTTTAACTTCTTATCAGAATACAATAGGAACAGGTTTTGTGCCTGAAGGGATATTTTCATAGTACGTGCACCTATTTTGGATGTTAATGATGAAGGAAGTTCATACGATAGATTTATGTTACGCAAACGAATAAAGCTACCGTCAGCTACCCTGATATCACTCTTGTTATACATTTCATAGATATTCATGCTACGTAACCCCAAGTCGGTTTGAAACCTGGCATCCACAATTGTTGGTACATTGGTGTATTTTTCATCACCCGGGGCAGCCCATCTGTTGATTAGTTCTTTTGAAATAGATCCTGTTCCAAGACTTGAATAACCTCCTTTAAACATATCGTCAAGCCTTATTTTATTACCTGCCCTGAACACTAAGCCAACACCAAGAGTAAGGTTTTTGTAAGTAAAAGTGTTGTTAAATCCACCAGACCAAGGCGCATCCAATAATCCTTCGTATTTTAAATATTTATCTGCATCTTCGCGCGATTGCCAAAAAATACTATTCATAGCATCTCCATCTGCATCCACAAAAGTTGGCATACCGTTTTTATCCAACCCATTAAAACGCACTGAGTACAAGCCTCTTCGAGCTTTACCTTGCATATTACCACCTGTATTGCTTACATATTCGTTAAACTGATTAAAGTTATTGAGGTTGGTAATTTCGTTAGTGTTATAATCCAGGTTAATACTTGTTTTCCAGTTAAAGTTTGAGGTTACAACATTAGTGGTGTTCAGTAATACCTCAAAGCCCTGCACTTCCATATCTGCATAGTTACCATATTTAATGTGTTCACCACCAATTCCAGATGTGCGCACTGAGCCTATCAGATCAAAAGAATTTCGTTTGTAATAAGCCAGATCTGTATAAATTCGGTTGCTAAAAAAGGCAGCTTCCATCCCAACACTAAATTCATACATTTTTTCCCAGGATAAATCTTCATTGGTTAAATCAATAATTACTATCCCCGTTTCCTTATCGTATGGACGCCATGTTTGGTAAGCCAACAATCGTTGAATTGCACTGGCCGATGGTCCCATAACACCACTCAAACCATATGTAGCCTTAAGACTTAAAAGGTTAATCTTTTCACTGGTCATAAAACTCTCTTCGCTCAAGTTCCATTTTCCGGATACATTCCATGAGTTCAGGTATCTGGCTGTTTTCGTTTTACCCAACTGATTAGATCCATCTCTACGTATTGTTCCGTTAAACGTATACTTACCTTTATAAGAATAGGCGGTATTAAAGAAATAACCAACAAAACGATCGCGTGTATACTCCAAGCCCTCACGGTTTTGATTATTTAAACTTAAATATTTCGATAGCATTGGGTGTTCACTATACAAGCCACCTTTATCATACTGAATCCCCCATCCATTGCTATAAACTTCCTGACGATTGGTGTACTTAATTTCCTGCCCCAAAAGAAAGCTCATTATGTGCTTATCTTTTATGGTTGGGTTCCACGATATAGAATTTCGCGTAGAAAAGAAGTCAAGGGCATTATTAACAGTATTGTAAAATCCACCAACAGGTAATATTGAAAAAGGCGTTGATCCGGGCTTATCCGGGTCAGTAAATAATAATTTATTAGCATCACGAATAAACTGAGTACTCATTGCCCGGTAAGCATTAGCCTGGTTTGAGTTTTCATGAATCATATGTTCTCGAAGTGCCGTGTTACGACGTACCTGGTTAATGGAACTAATGGATAAATTTGGAGCCAAATCATAATCCAGATTTATCTGTCCAACAACATCTGTAGCATCGATTTCTACCTTATTGTGTTCCAGTTCATGAATAATATTAAAGTCAGTAAAATCGCGCCTAAAAAACTCTAACTCACCATTATCTCCATAGGCACGCATACTTCTACTTGTGTTTAATGCATAACTAAAAGGATTAATATCAAAATCTCTACGATAGGTACCATCAACCGCATCAAATTCGCGATTTTTTGATCCTGGTAGTTTTTGGTCACGATGATTAACCGAAAGTTTTACGCCTAAAGTAAACTTACTGGTTAGTTTATAATCCATTTTTAAGGTAGCAGTGTATTTTTTAACCTCATCTGCTATAGTACGGCCATCATCCCCATAATAGCTAACAGACGCATAATAATTAGCCTTTTCATCTCCCCCGGAGAAACTTACTGAATGTTGGTTAGTAATAGAATTCTTAAATAAAATATCAAACCAGTCCGTGTTAGCGTTTGCGTACTTGGACAAAAATTCTTCGTTAAATGAACCATCAGGTCCCCAGGTTACTGTTCCATCCTGAATACCATTATAGAACTTACCCATCACACCATAATTCTGTGCTTTTACAGATCCTGGCAGGTCAATCCAATAGTGGTCAACTAAGCTTTTGTAGAATGATATTTCATCTGCTGAATTGGCTATATCAAACTGTGAGTAATATGGACGTTCTCTAACTGCAACACTACCTGTATAGTTCACCCTAAGAGCTCCCTTTTTACCACTTTTGGTATTAATTACAATAACACCATTCATGGCTTGCGCACCATATAAGGCTGTTGCCGAAGCATCTTTTAGAACTTGAATATCTTCAATATCGTCAGGGTTTAAACCTGCAACACCTGAACTTAAAACAGTAGATAAATCGCCCGATGTTAAATCATCAGCTGATACTTCAACCAAATCTTCTAAAACAACACCATCAACCACCCAAAGAGGTTTGTTATTTCCATTGATGGAGGCATTACCTCTAATACGTACAATTGGTGCTGCCCCAAAAGTACCTGAAACATTATCAACAGATACACCAGCCACCTGTCCCTGCAAAAACTTTGAAACGTCAGGTACTGCATCTAGTTTAACCTCTTCAGCCTTTAATTTAGCCGCAGAACCGGTAAAAAGCCTCCGGTCAATTCTTTGATAACCTGTCACAACCACCTCATCCAGATCTGTTGTTTCATCTAGAAGAGTTACTGTTAATTCGGTTTTATTGGTAACGTCTATCTCCTGGGTCACCATACCGATATAACTAACAACCAGAATTTTATTACCTGCTGGTAACTCCAAACTAAATTCACCATCAAATCCGGTAGCAGTTCCAATTTGAGTATCTTTAATCATTATTGTTACACCTGGCAGAGGATCACCATTAACATCTATAACTTGACCTGTAATAGTTTCAGGCTCTGGTTGTATAAATATTGTATTTCGACGATCATCAGCATGTGAATACACATTACTCATTGAGGCTATCAGCAAGAATATTAGCATTCGCCGAAAGATACAATTCACCCAATACCTTTTCATTATCTGAATAGGTACAAATTTAGTTAGCTTCTTCATTGGCTATTTAATTAGTATATTAGATTTTCCTTTAGGATTGTTTTATGTTTTTTGATTAAGGAGAGCTTATATTTTTCCTGAATTTAGAGATCAATAACCACTACCTTATGAAGCAATCTCCATATTGATTTTTAAAGTAAGTAACCAAGGCATCATATATTAAAGTTCCTAAACATGATAGAGATGATGAATTAAAAATACTTACATGGTTACTGTATTGCTGATTAGAGTATTAACCAGTTTCTAAAAGATATGATTCTACCATCGACATTTACGACTTGAGACTCCAGAAAAAAATATTCTTAAATTATTATAACACTATACTTTTAACAGATTATAAGAATCAAAGCTGATAAAGTAGTGAAACGCATCATATTATGATAGAATAAAAAATGCATAATCACAACTTTATCAAGCTACGATTTCCGGATTTTACTTATTAATTAGATCGTTTTATTATTTTTTTGCGAATTACTTCATTATCCAACCCTTGATATGAGGCAATATAAATTCCTGCTTGTAAAGCACCTACCTCAATTCGATTAACACCTGACTCCACTTCTTTGACTAATTGCACTTTACCACTCATGTCATGAATTGTAATAGTACCTGCTAGAGTGGATTCTATCGTTAATACATTTGTAATAACTGTTGGGTACATTTTTACCTGATCAGCTTCAAATTCATCTGTACCAGTAGAAACTTGTGGACGAATAAAAGCCAAAACATTTTTTAGTCGAATTTGATCAAATGCTGATTGGTGGCTTCCGCCTCCTATTTCTTCCACTCTGGCACCATTATTCTCCAGGAGCTCTATTTCTTCTGGTAAAAGGCGTCCAACAGCAGCATCGTGTGTAGCATATACATACATTACATTACTCATGTTCACGTTTTGTAATGAATCGACATATCGGTTGTAACCCAAACCGGCCATTAATTTCATTCGCCCCCACCAATCTTCAGGTTGTGGCTGGGACCCCATCTGAACATCAATACCATTTATAAAAGTGGCAAAAATGCCATTTTTAAACCCTTCAACAACTTCTGGGTTCATGTTTAAACGTGCCGACATTGGGATGATTTTGTACAAATCATCGGTTCCATAATCATCCATATACTCTGCCACAACAAATGCTCCAAATGAGTGTCCCATCAGAACCACTTTTTTATTTTGGTCATTAAAATGCTTTACCAGCTTATGCACCATAGCTACTGTAGTGTCGTTGTGTACGATCGCATCTTCAATGGTTAGATCCTTGTTGAAATACACATCATTAGGATCTAACATGTGATGGTGCTTTTTCATCTCCACTACTGAAATGCCAGGGTTACTAATGCCAAACCAATCAAAGTTTCCAGAAAAAGGTGAAGATGTAGGTCCCCCATGCAACCCAATTATCACCGTATCGGCACCCACATTATTTCTCTCAATTATATAATCAGCTACATCTGGTAGGTCATTAGGATTAATCAGTTGTTGATCTTGTGCACTCACCAATACTGAAATGAAAGCGAATGCTAAAAAAGACAATATTTTAGTTGTCATGTTATTATAAATTTAGTGTTAGATTATTGTTTGATAAATGAAAGGTTTTCAATGTGCTTCTTAGTGTGGATACTTACAATATAATACCCACTGGACAAGGTTGTGATATCCAATTTTATAGACGTCTCTTGAACGGATGAATGTCTCATTCTAACAGCTCCTAACTGATCATATATTACAATCTCCTTGTCATCCCCTTCTATAAAATCAATATTTAGCTCATTGCCGGCAGGCACTGGATAGATTCTATTGACCAACTGAGCTTTCTTTTTATCAATTGAAGTAGTAACTCCTCTCTTACGGTAAATACGTCCGCCGTCACCACATACAAAGATTGTTCCTTCGCTGGCATATTCGATACAGTTTAAGGTTTTGCCGTCATCTGCTACAAAAAGCTGATCGCCCCAATGCTTGCCTCCATCTTCGGTTCCAAATATATGTTCGGATCGTCCAACGGCATAAGTTCGGCCGTCGTCAAGGGTTAATATATCGTTCCAGTAACCTAAACCACCGCCAAAAGCTTTCCCAACTAAATTAGACTCATCCCATGGCTCATCGATGTCGAAAAACCAAACCAAGCCATAGGATCCAACCACAAATTTAGTACTAGAAAAATCAAGAGAGTATGTACCTACAGGTAGCCATGTAAGCTCTTTCCAATTAATACCACCATCGTATGATTGCCAAACATTACCGTTGGGTGTTACCAGTCTTAGCGTATTTTCATCAATATAGGCTATATCTGAAGGTTGGCCGGCCGAGCTAAATTCTGCCGTCAAAGACCAACTGGCTCCTCCGTCTTTAGTAACATAAAAATCACCGCCGCCTTCTCGTACAGCTTGAACAATGCCTTTATCCTCATTATAGAATTTTACATCCAAAACGGCAGTGTTACTATTTGATGGCAAATTGGTCACTTCGTTCCAGGTGTCGCCTCCATCGGTTGTTTTAAGCAGTTTGTTGGGCATACCCCCTGCATAACCTTCGTTTTCATTGACAAACCAAATACATAAGATATTGTCAACATAACCCTGTTTCGGATAAATTTTATTCCAGGTATCACCACCATCAGTTGTTTTAAGGATGATACCATCCGAAGGGTTATGGTATTCAGAACCCGCTGCATAACCGATCATCTTTTGGTTCGGTGGAAAGGTAATTTGATACAGGTGGAATTCGGTGCCTGAATTGAGCAATTCCCAGTCTTGAGCAATAACTCCTCCAAACTGCAGAACCATCACCAGTGTCAAGATAATGTACTTATTTTTCATAAATCTAAGTTTTACGCATTGATTTTTTCAAACCAATACAGATTAAAAAGTGATGGCAAAATTGAATAAAGCACCCCAATAGTCCAAGAGGTGTTAGACACTGTTAGAAGTATGTTAGATATTGTTAGATATTACTGTGAACATCTGATTTTATGACACTTAAAGCAATATCAATGAGATCTTCGATATTGATTGCAAAGGAGCAGAAAGGTACATGAGGTTTTAGATCACACTATATAACCCTACATAACAATGCATTACAAACAAAAGCAGAAATAATTGTGTAATTTACTAATAGCAAGCAAATGGACAATCTGTTTTCTTATATACGCTTATGATTCATTATTAAACGATAAAACTACCATGGTGAATCCACTATATTATCTGAAAGCAATGGGCTGACAATGGTTGTATTCATTCACTTTAACAAATGGGAATGACCTTAAAACAAAGATATTGAACAGGAAGAAGTAGGCACAATAGAGACACATAAAGAGCTGGCATTAAAACATATTGAAGATTACTAACTACCACCGGATACAACCATTAGTTTTGACGTTACTATCTACAAACATTGAGAAGGTGTAGGGTTATGCCAGTCCAGATAATTTTGAATGTTTTTTTATACACATAATGGGGATTTGACTTAAACAGAAGAGAGGTATTGACTTTTCCCTTAATGAAAAGAAAATACCCCTCCGACTATCAAATCAAACAAGTCATCATCAAAACAGATACCTTGTTAAACTGCGTTAATGCTTAATGAATGATAGATTTTCAGCATACCCATTAGCTTGAATACTAATGATATAATGCCCATTACATAGTGCACTTATATCCAACTTTAGTCCCGCAACCTCCACTTGGGTCTGTTTCATTACCATTATCCCCAATTGGTTGTAAATAATAATTGTTTTATTATCAGAATCTTTAAAGACAATATTTAGTTCACTACGAGCTGGTACTGGATATATGTTATTTACCAATTGTACCTTAGGTTTATCAATCGATGTTGCAATCGCCGTTTTACGATAGATTCGACCTCCATCTCCACATACGAAAACTGTCCCTTCGTTTGCATACTCAATACTGTTTAAACTTTTACCACTGTCTGCTACAAAAAGCTGATCGTTCCAATGCTTGCCCCCATCTTCTGTGCCAAATATATGTTCCGATGCCCCCACTGCATATGCAATATTATCATTCAGAGCTATTACATCATTCCAATACCCTAAGCCGGCACTCACACTTTGGTTTAAAGGTCCTCCGTCATTATATTAAGAAATCACCCGAAAACCACCGACAATGCGCGTATTCTCACCATAATGATCAATACAGGATTTTCCTATCGGGAGCCAAGTATCTTCCCACCAGTTTAAGCCTGCATCATTAGATGTCCAAACATTTCCTACTTGGGTAATCAGCTGCAAAGTTGTTTCGTCTTTATAAGAAACATCAAGTGGCTGTCCAGCTGAATTGAACTCAGAAGCTTTTGCCCAGTTTAGACCACCATCGCGAGTTACATAAAAATCACCCCCTCCATCACGGACGGCTTTAACAATGCCGGTATTTTCATTATAGAACTCTACAAAATTCACTATTAAATTGGAGTTTTCTGGTAAGTTTGTTACTTCTACCCAGCTCTGCCCACCGTCGGTGGTCTTAAGCAATAAATTAGGTAATCCTCCGGCATAGCCAACTTTTTCATTTACAAACCAAATGCAATGTAGCGATTCCACAATACCATCTTCTTGTTTAGGATAAATTTGATTCCAGGTATCACCACCATCGGTGGTTTTAAGAATGATACCATCCGAAGGATTATGGTATTCAGAACCCGCTGCATAACCTATCATTTTTTGGTTAGGTGGAAAGGTAATTTGATACAGGTGAAATTCGGTACCTGAATTGAGCAATTCCCAGTCCTGAGCAATAACTCCTCCAAATCGCAGCGCCATCACCAGTGTCAAGATAATGTACTTATTTTTCATAAATTTAAGTTTATACATTGATTTTTAAAACCAACGCAGATTAAAAGGTGATTCCAAATTGAATAAAGTACATCAATAGCCCAACTGATGTTAGATACTGTTAGATGCTTGTTAGATATTGTTATACATGCCCGAGGTATACTTAATAAAATTAAAATCTTAACACACTATAATTCGTTAATTGGAAGCATAACGTTTTTAGAAGGTAAAAGGTCAAAAATGAATTTAGTTACAACAAGCGATTGTATAAGTGTACTTGCCGCTAGAGACCTGACAAACGTTACTAAACTATCAGCTTCTGATGGTGTCGGACAGTTTTACCTATCAATACACTCCAATGCAATGTTGAGAGCTATATTAATAGTAAAATTCTAAAGAAAAAGTGATGTAAGTTGGAGTTCTAATCGGTCACGTTATCTATGAAATCAAAAGTCCTTACTTTTACAGTTTAATCCGTGATTATTTTAAATAGCCTTTAATTCATTTTAATAATCCAACAAGAAGCGTTTTAGGCTATCTTTTTTTCCCAAATTAAATTTTTGTTTCAGACGAGATTTCCGAGTATATAAAGCATGTGATGATATTTGCAAGAAAATTGCAATTTCAGAATTAATTAAATCACTTCTAATGGCCGCAGCCAATCGTAACTCTTCAACAGATAAATCAGGATAATCTCTTTTAATATTATTAACAAATTCTTTGTTCTTCTCTTCAATGAACATATTGCTTATCATATCTCTGATCTGGTTAACCTCAATCGTTGGATTAGATCCATGCACAATGAAGTCATTCATCTGTTTTCGCAGATCATAAAACACCTTCAAATTTTGAATATCTTTATCAGAGTTTTGCAGCTGTCTTTCAAGATTTAATTCCTGATTTTCTAAATGTTGATGATCATCATTATACTTTTGCTCTTCAATCAACCTCTCCTGGGTCTCATCTAAGTTACGACGTGTTTGTTCCAGTTCGCCAGCTATCTTGTCACGCTCTTCATTCTTTTCTTTAAGTAGAGTCTCAATAAATAGCAGTTTATCCTGCATTTCCTGAATCTCAACATCATTAAGCATTTTATTCGTTTTGTACCTACTCCAAAGCAAATAGGTTAAAACAGCTAATACCACTATTCCGATTAACCCCAAGTATTTAAGTGTTTTTTCCCTTCTAATTTGTAAACGTTGTATTGCTATTTCATTTTTATGTTGTTTTATGGCTTTTTCTTTCTTTTCTAATTCGTAAAGCGCATATATTTCTTCTGTTACTTTGGCTACCTTAATACTATTTAAGCTATCTTTCAGTTGGTGTAATTGTCTAAAAAGTTGCAATGCTTCATTGTATTGCCCTGTTTGCTCCAATAGTTTGACTTTTCTCTCTTGTATCTCTACAATGTCTATGGAAATACCAACATCCATAGTTAAGTCTAATGATTTTGTATAGGCCTCATCAGCTTGTTCCCACTCGCCTAATTCAAAATAATAATCTCCTAGCTCTATATAATCATTAATTAGACCTGTCTTATCCGATTTCATCTTATTTATATTCATTGACTTGTTCAAATAAGATAAGGACTTCTCATAGTTTTTTTTATGCCTGTAAATTTGACTAAGTTTATTATAAGTTGACGAAATATCCATAATATTATCCTGAAGCTGCTCAGACTTGTGTAAATATACCAAAGCACTGTCGTACTGTTGCATCTCCATAAACGATACGCCCATGTAAGCATTTGCTCTTGCTATTGATTTTTTATCTCTTAATTCAATAGCCAAATTCAATGCTTTTTTTAGAATATCGTGCGACTTTTCAAATTTTCCGATGAGCTGATAAAGCAAACCCAGATTGTGATATGAAATATTTAAGAACTTTTTCTCATTAATATCTTCACAAATACTTACACAGTTCAAAAGATATTCCAAGGCTTTGTTATATTCACCCTTATGAAGATTCGCAATATGCAAATCGTTATAAATACCTGCTAACTGTAAACTATCTGTAGGATTATTACTTAACCTTTTTTCCAAAAACCGAATAGCCATATCAGGCTCATTTCGTAATAAATGAATTTGAGCCACATGCTGATAAACTTTATCTGACCATCTTGGATAATTAACTTCATTCAATATCAAACTTGCACTTGTTAGTGCCTCAAGCGCCTTATCGTAATCATATTGTTCTCGATGATGCTGAGATAGCTCTATTAATTTTTCAAGTTTCACAGTATCATTAGTGGCTCTGTTAATTTGATCTAAAATAATTATAGTAGAATCTCTTTTTAGCTCATTTAAAGCATACACATTGTAACTAAGGCTAGTACAAAGCATCAATTCAAACAATATGATTCTCAGGAATTTCATTTAATCATATTTTCAAAAACTATTATTACAAAACAAAGTCCATTAAATTAATAAATTACTTACTGTCCAAACAACACTAACAAATCTATTAATAATTTGAAAAACAAGTAATAGTTCACCTGACGACTTTCACTTCTTTCTATTTCTTGATCTTAGATGTATAGAACTCCACCTAATATTTGGATTACATAAAAAAAACTCAGACAATCTGAATTATAGTAATACCTATCTTATGGATGCAAATTCTAAAAAAGGGTTGCGTCATAAATAAGCTATACAATACATATCTGTAAAAAGCAACATTAAAGGTTTTGATAAAACTTATAGATTATCAACCACATATAAGCACATGAGAAATTCATATGTGTTTTAATCAATTAATTTGATTGTAATAAAAAGAATTACTAAGAAACAAAGATATGTCTGCTATATACTTATCCATCTAGCTTAATAACATCCTTTAAGTAACTGCTCTTATTCTGACTTATATATCGGAAGAACAATACTCTTCTAATGCCACATAAATGATTTTCATTCATATCCCAAGCTTTTGAGTTGTATGGAAAAAGTCGGACAATACAAAGGCTTTTATTCTTGTTAGCTAAGCGAAAGTGTAAATGACAAATAATTCATAATATAGCGGAGCTCTATTTTTTTAATCCCATTTGTTAATTGCTTACTCAGTACAATCTGACATTTTTAACCCTGAGTTTTTCAGCACCAAACTAAGCAATAATTTACTTCAAATTTAGTTTCTCATTCTTTTGTTAGAGCTCCGTTTACGAAATAGTAAACATGGTATCCACTTCAAGCTTGACGTAAACTAGGACTAATTTATTTATCAAGTTTTAGTTCATTAGTAAACAATTATATTATATCGTATTGAGAATAATTTAAAGGTTTTTAAAAAAGGGATGAGCCTTTAGTGATCATCCCCTTTTGTTATTACAATAAAAACCAGTCTATTGCTTGGTAATCATTTTTGTAATTCGCTTACCGTTCTGAATGATTTCATAAATATACATCCCTGACTCCAACTCCGGATAAACCGTTGTAATGCGTCCGATAGTTTGAATAGAAAACACCTTAGTCCCTTTAAGATTATAGATATTTACCTCAGCTTCTTCATTACTTCTATTTTCTATGGTAAAATAATTTACAATCGGATTAGGATAAATTTTGAAGTGATCATTCAACTTATCTTCAATACCAGTTATTTCATCTGCATCGGCTACTAATTGTATTTTAAACAATGGATTTGCCAAATCATTGGTTTCGATAATCAGTACTGCTTGCTTTTTACCTACAGTCCCAGCCTTAAGCTCTACATCAAAAGCAAATGCTTCGCCTTCATTTACCCAAGGCTCTTTAACATCTACCACAAATGCATCTGCATCAGCTCCACTAATACTAACATTTTTAATATAAAATAGCTCTGTACCTATATTTTTAAGTGTAACTACCTTAGTAGCCTCGCTTCCAAAGTCAACCTCAGCATTATTATCCAAAAGATTGGGACTATAAACCTGTAATATTGGCATCTCAGTCGTAAACACAATGGTTATATTAAAGTCATTATTTGTTCGATCGTTGGTTGTAAACAATAATTGCACTGCTTTTGCACCTGGGGTAGTAAAGTCAAACTGTAAGCTAAAATCGACCTGTTCGTTATGCTCATAATCCCCATTTATTGCGTTAGCATTACTAACAG
Organism: Carboxylicivirga sp.; assembly: GCA_025210475.1. Taxonomy (GTDB): domain Bacteria; phylum Bacteroidota; class Bacteroidia; order Bacteroidales; family Marinilabiliaceae; genus Carboxylicivirga. The sequence goes on from JAOARW010000004.1 coordinate 19,875, forward strand.
TAGTAGTAACACCATCAGAATCAACTACTTTGAAATTACGTATCTGTAACACATCGTGTTCGGTGTTTTTAATAGATAAACTCATAATATGCGGGCTGTGCTGTTGCTGATGGTGTGATAAGGTTCCCCAGTCGATTTTGCTATTATTACTTATACTATTGTTGGTTTGGGTATGAAAAAAACGCAAGCTTGGTTTAATTGCCCATCCACTTAGTTGGATAATAAATCGACTATCCTGATAATCGTTGCTGACTATTTCTAGATTGGCAGTGTATGGTGACCCATTAGTTGTGGGAGCAAATTGAACCTCAACTTGAGCAGAACCACCTGGCGCTATCACCTTATTTTCAGGTTCACTTGCAATGGTAAAATACCCATTGATATCATCTACAATTGAGATACTATTTAAATCTAAATCAATTAACCCGGAATTGATAATAGTAAATACCTGCCTATTGGGGGTATTTACCGAAGTTGAACCAAAATCGTGGAAATAATTATTTTGACATTGTGTACTTCCTTTTTTAACATCAATATCAGCATAGGCATTATTCATCATTAAAGGAAAGGTAATGTTATCTTCCTCCTCATTGTTTGACAAAATGCTTAATATTGCTGTTTCGTTGTGATTGCGATCTACAGGCGGCGTATATTGTAAATCGACCTGAGTTGATTCTCCTGGAATCAGATTCAATTTTGGGGTATTGGCTATTTCCAGAAAGGCATAGTCTATATGCTCTTTTAACGATGTAATTGCTAAATCCCTATTCCCAATATTTGTTAAATTAATATGAGTTTTTACCATTGTCCCATTTTCTGATGTAGGCAATGTATAAGTTTGGTTATGCATGTAAACAGTTCCAAAGGCATCGGTAATGCGTAATATAGGTGCCTTAACTAACAGGTTAACATACATAACCAAGTCTTCTGTCTCATAACCATTTGAATTAAATGTAAGCTTAATCCGTTTTTGCCCAATATGGTTAGGTACACATTTTAGAACAATGCCTTTTTCTGCGTTAGGAACAATTGTGTTACTCCCTTCATTAAGCAGGTTGAACTCATTATAGATATCCCCCTCTGCAATTCGAATACTACCTAGTGTTAGGTTATCGTCGCCGATATTATGTATTTTAATTTTATACTCGGCTGGTTCGTGGTTATTAACCGGTAAGGTAACTTCTTCTCCATGCGTAATAAAACGGCCTTCGTATGTAAGTGTGGCTATTGGGGCTATTACCTTACCTTTAATTGATATTGTATGCTCTGCCACCTTGCCTTGTATTGTTTTATGGGTAAATGCATAGTTAAAAGGGCCTTTTTTAGTAGTTGCTAGCGTAATGTTGTTGTTTAAATTTGATCCTGGAACAAGAACTTCTTTCTTTGTGTACGAAAATGTTAGATTATTATCTGAAACGATATTATCGGCCGGTTCAACCTCCATGTAACCTTTGCCAACATTGCTTAGTGTAAGTTTATTGGTTACTGTACTATTTATCTTTACATCTCCCAAATCAATTACATTGGTGCTAAGCGGCGTATCATTTAGGCTCAGTTTAAGTTCTCCTTTATCGAGGTTGGCCACAAAGGTGATGTTCACATTAGTATTGGCAGCGTCGTTGGTTGTGAAGCTTAATTGGCGTTCTGCCTTGGTATAATTGTTAGTTGGATTGTAAAAAACCTGAATGGTATACGTATCACCAGGAGCTACACTAAACGAAGTATTAAGAATAAATATACCAATACGTTCATCATTATCTGAGGCCTTCAGATTACTTACCGTTAAGGCTTGAGTGGCATCGGTATTAGTGACCACTAACTCAAATACATTAATACCACCAGCTCCAGGGCCAAAATTACCCAAACTGCAGGTAGCGCCGTTAGTTATAGTCGTTGGGGGAGTGCTGCTTTTACCAAATGTCATTGACAGGCTTTGTCCATTAAGTTGGCAAGTCATGAAATACATGAATAAAAACAGTGGTACTTGTTTCACCATATTAGGTTTCTTAGAACAAGTCAAAAAATTGTTAGATCCCATTATCTATTTTTTCTAAAAATTGTTGAATGACAGTATTGAATTCATTTGGTGAGTCTATTGGCGTATTATGCCCCTGTTTGGCAAATATAAACAATTCTGAATTTGGTATACTATGGGCAATTAACCTGGTATGATCCTCATAAATAATATCATCTTCTCCCGCCATAACTAGAACTGGCATACTAATGTACTTTAAATCAATTGGGGAAAGGTTTGGATGTCTTAAACACATCTTACTTACTTTTCCCCTTTTTTTCATTTCGTTATTGAACAAACCTAGAAGGTTAGTTATCCTGGTACTATTTTTAAACTGTTTTAAAATACTTGACTTAATAGCCTTCTCTGTAGGATAAAGGTTAGCTCCCATTGTAATTAAACTCTTTACTTTTTCTGGATATTGTAATGCAAACTCTAATCCAGTATTACCTCCATCACTCCATCCAACAATGGAAACCTTATCTATGTCTAAGGAATCTAATAATACGCTCATATCACAGGCCATTTGTTTATACGAAAGTTTCGTTTTATCACAAGAACTTCTACCTTGGCAGCGACTATCTACAGCAATAACTTTATAGTTTTCTTTCAGTTTATCGATCTGAAACCTATAAGAGTTAATTGATTCATTATTACCATGTAACAACAAAACAGGCTCTCCTGTTCCATATATTTCATAGTAAAAATCTATCCCATTCACATTAACATATTTACCTACATGAGAATTATTCCCATATAATATCCGATTATCAATTTTCAATTGAATTGCTGATTTTTCACCAACTTTAGCTTTCTCGAAATCCCTTAAATAATTAAAAATCTCAAAATATGAATCCGAACTAATATTGCATATTTCTTCCGATTCATTATAAATTATGAGATCTGCAATTAAGATTGTTTCAGGAAATGAAGAAGTTAAAATAGCAAAATCAAGATTTGCAGCTTTTTTGGGTATTTGTATCGTCCCTTCACAATTATACCATAAGTCATCTACTTGATTAACATTATAATCTAATGTATTATATCCTAAAAATTTATTATCCTTTGAGTCAAAAAAAGATCTAATTATTAATTGACTACAATCAGCTGTTCTGTAGCTAAACTTTATATTTAATTCTTTATTTTGGTATGCTGTAACATCCAAGTCCTTTTTAAAAAGCCGGATTACTTTCTGCCCAAAAGATTCATGTGACACTAATAAAATTATAGCTATAAAACATGCCTTAATCGTTAATCTACAAACCATATATTTTAACTTTTCCAAGATCTAATATTCCTCTACTTACAACTTTTCGGTGATCAGCAATACTATTAATTACAAGAATGAAAACAAAATTTTTCTACTAATTTGTCCTTATTATTATGCCCACCGAGAAACTTTCAAATCAAATTGAACAACTATTGATTTGTAAAAATTGGCTAATCAAAACTACATAATCCATACGTTACTATTTATCTTTTAAAAAAAATAAATTGTCGTAAACCATGAGTAATTAAATCTATTCTTTTAGCACTCTGAGCTATAGATACACCACATTGGTATTTTAATTATCTTATGGCTATTCTACGTAATCGCATTATTACAGCTCACTGATAATAATTCAAAACAAAATAGCATTACAATCGATAATCTTTAATTATTGATTCGAGCTCAAAGGTAAATTTTATGAACAGAATAATATCGAGAGTAGTTTCTTATAAATGCCATGAAAGATATTGTAAGACCTCTCTTGAATTACTAAGTATATACAAAGGATTATTTTTAAAATATAACTCCAACACCAGAGTTTTCAAGAACATACTTCGCCCACCCCACCTTATACACCAGTTAGATAATCTAACTCTATTAAAATAAAACATATCTCATCAATCTTACATTCAACTAACCATTCATAAATCTCAGTCGTTATTAATAAGTTATGCTCAATTATTTTTGCAACCGCCTCAATTATAACCCCGTTGGATAATACGATAGATGTTGCAAACGTATATCTGATCATATGTACTGTCAAGTTCTTTGCAACACCACATAACTTTGCAACAGCCATAGATAACTATTCATTTTCTGATTGATGCATACAGGAAGAACAGTACCCTTCAGAATACAATATGAATGATTATCACACAAATCTATAATCTTCTGAGCATTTGGAAAAAGAGTGAAGACACATCGATTTTTTGACTTCGTTCGTTGAATAATAATCCAGTGTTACCGTCAATTCTTTTCTGGATATGTGAGCAATTTAACTTTGAAAATTCAGCATAAGCTAATCCGGCATAGCAAGCTAGAATAAAAACATCTCTTACTATTCTTACAATTGGTAAATCAATTACCACCTTCTCAATTCATCGAACTCCATCGACATTTAAAAATTTACGATAAATCTCTTTTAATGGCACTAAATCTCGAGCATGGATTAGCTGAAATATTATCAAGTGAGAGGCCAGGTCTAATAATCATCAATTGATTCCAGAATAACAGCCAAAATAAATGAGCGCTAACGCCTGATCAATAAATCTCTTAGATCACTTTTCCATAATATCAATGCGTTAATCATTAACTAGCTTCCTTTTGGGCAATACTTCCCTTAAGCGCCTCATATCCTGACTTAACTTTGAATCAATAACACGTGCATAAATCTGAGTTGTCGAAACGCTTCTATGCCCGAGTAACTTAGAGACTGTTTCTATTGGCACACCATTATTGAGTGTCACTGTTGTTGCAAAAGTATGCCGTGCTACATGAAAAGTCAGATGCTTTTCAATCCCACACAAGTCGGCAATTTCTTTAAGATAGGAATTCATCTTCTGATTGGTAAAAACAGGAAGTAGCTTACCTGTTATTTCATTTCGTATATTACCTTCATACTTTTTAATAATAGATTCTGATTTTGGAAGAAGAGGCACTCTTACCTGTTGATTATTCTTTATCCTATTAGTAATAATCCACTTTTCTCCATCAATACCTAGTTGAATATTTTCTTTGGTCAAGGCGTATACATCAGAATAAGACAAACCAGTATAACAACTAAAAACAAACAAGTCACGTACGTAATCCAAGCGCGAAATAGAAAAGTGTTTATTCTCTACTCGGTCTAACTCCAACTCGTTTAAATAAGCAATTTCCTTCTTGATAAATGATGGCTTAAACTGAGTAAACGGATCTTTTTCCAACCATTCATTTTGGACAGCTAAATGAATCACTTTTTTCAGGCGTTCAATATGCTTCATAATAGTATTGTGACTACAAGGCCTATCTGGAATAATTGAATCAGATTCTTTCAGATACTTCTCAAAGCCAGTTATAAAACCATACTTTAATTGAAAAAGAGGTATATCACGCACAAAAAACTTTTTCATTAGATACCTTTTAAAATACTTCTTGGTAGTATAGTAATTCTTAAGAGTTCCCCAGCGTAAGGTTTCCTTCATTTCTTCATTGTGATAGTCAAAAAGTTTCATCAATGTAAACTCCACCTTTTCAACTCCAAGGTAAAGGTTCTTAACAGCATCAATTGTAATCACCTCTCTTCTGGCCTCCAACTGATGATAACAATCAATTACATGTCCTTTAATCTGCTCCAATTGAGTATTAAGCCTCTTGATCTCATTTGAATAACCAGCATAAATTCCTTTACCGAAATCCCATTTATCAACATCAATAATTGTCTTCATGGATAATTCAGTACGTTTTCCATTAACGGTTATTCTCAAATAAAGAGGAGCACCTCCATCTTTGCCTTTACTCTTTTTAACAATAAAACCAACGCCTAACGTATTTCCTTTATTACTCATATCACATGATTTTAAATGGCTTATTTTGAGTTAAACTGATTCTCTAGGTATTCAATTAAACTTTACAGTAATCGTATCATAATATGAATTTATAGCCTAATTAACACTTCAATAATTCTTTTTAACAATTATATCACACTGCCTTACTGAGTTTTAAGATACCTCAGGTGACCTGCCTGTTAAATAGAAAAAGAGGTCACAGCATGGGTCACTTAAAAAATGTTAAAACACATCAAATGACACCATTTTAAACACTGACTGTCTGGTAATTACAAATCCTAGAAATAAATATACAAAGAAAAAAAGGTCTCCGAATAGGTCGTGAGAAATTTGGATTATTTTGATACTAAACAATATAATAAAAATCAAAAAAGCCCGTAAATCCTACGATTTACGAGCTTTTAATTGTATTTGATTCATACATTGTCGGGGTACCAGGATTCGAACCTGGGACCCCCTGGTCCCAAACCAGGTGCGCTAACCGGACTGCGCTACACCCCGAAACTAAAGTTGAGCGGAGGGAGGGGGATTCGAACCCCCGGTACGATTACCCGTACGCCAGTTTAGCAAACTGGTGGTTTCAGCCACTCACCCATCTCTCCTTTTTAACTCTCTTTCCTTAAAGAGAAACAACCGCTCTTTCGTCTCTAACCCTCGTCCCCTTTGCGATTGCGATTGCAAAAGTAGCAAATTGAATTAAACCTCCAAAATTAAAATGAAAAAAATCGACACTTTTTATTCTGTAATTTTTGCTCGCCGCTCTTAACTATTTATCGATCAAAAAAAAAGCTACCCTAAGGTAGCTTAAAAAAAATTTAATCTTTTTTCGGAGGTTTATTGCTCGGTTTGGCAATTGAGTCCCTCATCGCCGTATCGGCTTCGATATTTTTATACTTGAGATAATCCATCACACCAAGATTTCCATTCCGGAATGCCTCGGCTAATGCTTTAGGCACGTCTGCTTCGGCTTCTATTACCTTCGCACGTGCTTCCTGAGCCTTTGCCTTCATTTCTTGCTCTAAGGCCACAGCCATCGCTCTACGCTCTTCGGCCTTTGCCTGGGCAATATTTTTATCAGCATCTGCCTGATCAATCTGCAGACCTGCTCCAATGTTTTTACCTATGTCAATATCGGCAATATCAATGGACAAAATTTCAAATGCAGTACCTGCATCCAGTCCTTTTTCCAAAACAACCTTGGAAATTGAATCCGGGTTTTCGAGTACGGCTTTGTGAGATATGGATGAACCGATAGAAGATACGATACCTTCACCTACACGAGCCAGTACAGTCTCCTCACCTGCTCCACCAACCAATTGCTTGATATTAGCTCGAACAGTTACACGCGCTTTGGCAATTAACTGGATACCATCTTTAGCTACGGCAGCTACAGGAGGGGTATCAATTACTTTCGGGTTAACAGACATCTGTACCGCTTCGAATACATCACGACCAGCTAAGTCGATAGCAGTAGCCATTTGGAAATTCAGGTCGATATTGGCTTTAGCCGCCGATACCAAAGCATGCACAACACTTTCTACATGACCACCGGCTAAATAGTGCGCTTCCAATTCATCACGTTTAATTTCCGATAATCCGGCTTTATAGGCTTCAATTAGGGCACGTACAATTACACCTGGAGGTACTTTACGGATTCTCATCAGAACAAGCTGAATTAAGGAAATTCGAACGCCTGAAACCAGAGCTGAGAACCAAAGTAAAATTGGCACATAGTAAAGGAATAAGAATACAACAACTATTACTGCTGCAATCAATAATATAGGAGCAAATCCTTCCATCTAATTATTTTTTTGGTTTGACAATTATATAAGTTTTAAATACTTCTTTTACAATCACTATTGTGTTTTCATCAATAAAGTGCCCCGGGCATTTACCTTCCAGCATCTCGCCGTTAACCATCACTTTTCCGATTGGATTTAAGCGGGTTACCGCCATGCCTTCATCACCTACTTTAATGTTGTTTTCTTCAACGGTCTCTACCTGTCCATCTATTTGAGAGTGTAACATTAAGCGATTCCAGGTTTTGGATCGAAAAGAAAAGGCAAGCAAAAGAATGCCCACAAACAAGGTTGACACAAGGGCGATATTTCCATGAACCGAACCATAATTGTGATAGGCCAGAAAAATACCTCCGGCGGTAAAAATGAGACCTCCAATGCCTGCGAATGTGACACCAGGAAAAACAAAAAATTCTAATACAAAAAGGAATAACCCGAGAAGGATTATTAAGACAATTACAAGTGCTGACATAGTTATTAATCGATCGTAACCAGTAAACGTTTTTCCGAAAGCTGTTCTTTTATAGGAAGCAAGTCATTCATGTTGCCCGATTTAATCTGGCACGAGCCTGTATAATGCGTTAAAAAGGCACACTGCTCGGCCTGAATGGCATCATGCTCACATACCTCGCATAACACATCGATGACATGATCAAAAGAATTGACATCATCATTATGAAGCGTTAAAGTGCGAATTTCTTTATCGTTTCCTTTTTGGTTATGCTCTTCACTTCGTTTACTAAATGAAACCATATTTCAAAAGTTTCTATAAATTAACCATATTTTTTTGTGAAAAACTAATTTCTACTTTTTAAGTTCTTCCGTCAAATTAATTTGTTTACCATCTTTAAACACAACCACAAAAGCCCCTTCAAAACCAGCTGCTCTCACAATGCTTAAATCCTCCTGTGCCTTGGCATAAGTAGAATAGTTGCCCGCAAAATATTTGGTAAGATCGCGATCGGGAATAGCTATTTTTGAAATGGCCGGAATTTTTGCCAGTGATGATTTATTCGGTTCGTTGCGAAAAACACCGATTTGGATTTTATAAACCAGGCTTTCGTCTGTGCTTTTTCGAAAGGCATTCTCCACCACTTTGGCAGGTTCTTTTTCTTCAACACCTCCCTGTAATTCCTGATAGGTTTTTGGAATGGTTTTTTTAGGACTTTCTACCTCAATTTTCTCGTTCGATTCTGTTGCTCCGCTATACTCCATCAAACCTTTCTCCTGAATTTTAACGCCATTGCGCTTAATGGTTCCGGCCTTTTCATAAAGCAGAATATCAAATCCCATTTCTTCGCTCACCAGTTCACCGGCTTCTTTAAAATACTCCGCACCTTCGCTTTGCAATTGCTCTAAAGCCGATAAATCGGCTACCGAATTGGCCATTAAGGTTTGATGTATTTTATCGGAATACATACGCTGTTTAATATCTAATGACTCATGATAAAGCTTTAAAGCTGTCATCTTTAACTCTTTGGCCTTTTCAATTTCACCCTGAACCGGACTGCTATCATCTAAACTATCATTGCGCTTAATCAGGTTAATAAGGTTCTCTTTTTCGCCACCTGCTTCGCTCGCATTTTCAAGAATTTTAGAAGATTCAAGATTTAGTATATTACCCCATATAAATAAGGAATCGGCTCTCTTTAGTTGTTTAATATCTTCGGCATCAAACAACTTATGATACATTTTCTCCAATTCTTCCAATTCACGGGCAAATTCCTCATCGGTATAAAAACTATACTCTTCAGGAATTAATACTTCCTTATAGTTGATCTTTGATTTCTTTTCAACCTTAACCTGTGTGGGAGCCGAATATTCGCCCGCTGCCACTAATTCCTTAATCTTGTTTTGCTCTGTTAACCGAGCCTGATAAAAACTTCTTTCAATTTTAGCATCAATGCCATATACATTCTTTTCAAGCAACAGAATGTCATTTACCAACATAGATAATTCTGTTTCTGAATTACTGCGTGCATAAGCTGCCCGCTTCTCTTTCATCAAGTGCGATAAACTATCTTTCTGAAATTGCAGTGTCATACCCTGTGTAAAAAGCTGTCGGGCCTGATCACTTTTAAAATGATCCGGATGGCTATATTCCAATGTATCGGCGACAACAAAATAGAATTGCTTTTCTTTCTTTACAACATTTTTATTGGCGTCAGCTCCTCCCTCTTTATCCGACCAAATGCTTCCTTCAGCAATTTTTAAAGCCGCCTCTTCTTTAATTTCGTTAAAGTCATTCACAAAGTTTTTAACCACTGATTCGTCCCACTTTATGGTATAAACCAACAGGGTGCTATCATTGGTCTCGCGGTTTGAGGCAAACCAGGCTACCTGATTAAATTCATCGGCAACAAACAAGTGATCATCTTTAGGTGAATTAAACGGGATGCCCAGGTTAACAGGCTCTGTAAAAGTTTTACTTTCTGCATCGTAGTTGGCCCGGTACAAATCATAACCCCCAAAACCACCTTCGCGGTTTGAAGAAAAATAAATGGTAGCGCCATCAATCAGTACAAAAGGCTCCACCTCATTCGATGCTGAATTAATGCCATCGAGAGCCTTACTTTCGCTCCAGCCATCCAACAGCTTCTCCATTTTGTAAAGATTCTTTGGCTCCTCACCTTTTCCCATCGAAAAGTACACCTCGTCGCCACGCTCAGTTAAATATAAAATGCCGTTGGGATCCAGGCCTGATTCGAAAAAATCTTTGTTGTAAGTAACCTTACCTACATCTTTGGCCGGACGATAGGCACTTAATACATTTTGTACATCAACCGTATCGCGTCCGTAAACTTCCAAGTGGTAAATTTTTGCAGCATGTTGCATACCAAACTCACACTCCTGACGGTAAAGTTCAGCTTTCCCATTTCGGATATCAGATGCCGAAGCATATTTCAGAAAACGCGAATATTGCTTAATCGCTTCTTCAAACTGATAAGTTAACTGATAAGCACGTCCTAAATAATAATAAGCATCGCGACTAACTCCTTTTAAGGCTGCATACTTTAAACGTTTTACTGCCTGCGACAAATCATGGTTATTCTGAATCAGGCATATGCCGTAATAATAATTGTATTTAATTTGACGATCGTAGCTCTTAAGCAGGTATGCATAAGCTTGTTCGGCCTCAACATAATCTCCCTCCTTAAATATAGCCAAAGCCTCTTTCGCCGAATATCTTTTTGTTTCTTGTCCAACAACTGCCTGGCCATAACCGATTGCCAACAGAATAATAATTGATAATAATAACCTCAAATTACACATAAGGTATAACTGTTTCTAATGTTTTTAGTATGCCCAAAATTACACAATAAGCCCCAAAATGCTAATCAGGCCATAAAAATATTACAAAGCTTTTATTTATCAAGCTTTCTTAACAAGATCGATCACAAACAGAGTCGATTGTCCAACCATACAGTATATCTAGCTGTTATTATGCTTGTTAATAACTTTTGAACCATGCTCATTATTAATCGTTCTTATTTAAATATATTTGTAAATGGAATAGCTTTGACTCCGATTAAGGCTATTCGACTTTAAATCAATTCAAAGATGCTTAAAGAAGGAGATAAAGCGCCCGTATTTAAAGGACGCAATCAAGATGACAAAGAAATTACACTAACCGATTTTGCCGGTAAGAAAGTAATCCTTTATTTCTATCCGAAAGACAACACTCCTGGCTGTACGGCCGAATCGTGCAACCTGAGTGAGAACTATGACGAACTAACCGCTAAAGGTTTTGAAGTAATCGGCGTAAGTCCGGATAGCATTACATCGCACCAAAAGTTCATTGCCAAGCACAGCTTAAGATTTAATCTTCTGGCCGATACCGAAAAAGAGATCTTGCAACAATATGATGCCTGGGGATTAAAAAAAATGTATGGGCGCGAATACATGGGTGTACTCAGAAAAACCTTTATCATCGACGAAAACGGCATCATCGTTAAAATATTTGAGAAGGTAAAAACAAAAGATCATACCAACCAGATATTGGCAGAACTGGAACAATAAACTCCATTACCCAACAAAAGAAGAAACAGCTTAAAATCAATATAATGGCAGAAAAGAAAGACAATAATGTAAATAAAGAGAAGCTGAAAGCACTTCAGCTGACAATGGACAAAATCGATAAGACCTACGGTAAGGGTACCATTATGAAAATGGATGATGCCGCTGTTGAAGAGGTGCCAGTGATTCAAACCGGTTCCATCGCTTTGAACGTTGCACTTGGTGTTGGCGGATTCCCAAGGGGTCGTATCATTGAGATTTATGGTCCTGAATCGTCGGGTAAAACCACACTGGCCATACATGCCATTGCCGAAGCACAAAAAGCCGGTGGTATTGCTGCCTTTATTGATGCAGAGCACGCTTTTGATCGCTTTTATGCTGAGAAATTAGGGGTTGATTTAGAAAACCTATTGATCTCGCAACCGGATAATGGGGAGCAGGCTTTGGAAATTGCCGATCAGTTAATTCGTTCATCTGCTATTGACATTATCGTTATTGACTCGGTGGCAGCACTTACTCCTAAGGCAGAGATCGAAGGCGACATGGGTGATTCACGTATGGGATTACAAGCACGTTTGATGTCTCAGGCATTGCGTAAGTTAACTTCGACCATTAATAAAACCAACACCACTTGTATTTTCATCAACCAGTTAAGGGAAAAGATTGGTGTGATGTTTGGAAACCCCGAAACGACTACCGGTGGTAATGCCCTTAAGTTTTATGCTTCTGTACGACTGGACATTCGCCGTGTAACACAAATTAAAGATGGCGAAAATGTGGTTGGTAGTCATACACGTGTTAAAGTAGTGAAGAACAAAGTAGCTCCTCCGTTTAAGAAAGCTGAGTTTGAAATCCGCTATGGCGAAGGTATTTCACGTGTTGGTGAAATTCTCGACATGAGTGTGGAAATGAACATTGTTAAGAAAAGCGGATCGTGGTTTAGCTATGGCGAAACCAAATTAGGCCAGGGACGTGAAGCGGTGAAAGAAGTAATTAAAGATAATCCTGAATTAGCCGAAGAACTGGAAACAAAAATTATGGATGCCATTAAGGGTATTACTCCTAATTAATGAATCTCATTGTATGATATTAATAAAGCCTGCTTTTGCAGGCTTTATTGTTTTGTAATCAATCTAAAAAGCAATAACTTCTTCAACTGTTACAGGAGGTAAACACATATCCTGATTACAGGTTTGATATTTTACGGTAGCCTTAATCTTCTTATCATCAGCCTTTACTCCATAATACTCGCTAGTCATGTTGAACACTTGCTCAAATTCCAACTCCAGGCCTTCGTAACGCCCTGTGCCCTCGGGATTGGATACAACAGGTGTTTTCAATGCCTCTCTCACAGCAACCCCTTTGCAGGTTTCAAACTCTATTGTGGTCGGAAAATACCCTTCATCCCGATTATGTTTCGTATCTGCATATAAATACCAACCGGGTTTCATCGTAAACTTCACTTTGATTACCATGGGTGTGTCGTAGCCTGAAGGATTCTCAGTAGCTTCAAATGCCACCTTCACTTCTTTGGTTTGATGCGATGCTTTTTCTTTGGTTTTTAATTGGTATTTTTCAGCTAAAACAAAATCTTTAGCATTAGTATATTCTTTTACTTGGGCTTTATTCGCTGGCTTCTGTCCATACATCACATAAACATATCCGCGATGGCGCGATGAATAGATATCAAGCACCTCATCGTCCAGTTCACGTTGATAATACCAGGGAATCTTGGATCCCGGATACCATTCAGCCATTTTCTTTTGCATCTCCATCGTCTCTTTATGGCGTTTGGGGTCGCCATAACCATGACCTAAATCTTTCCCAATTCGCGGTAATTGATGGTGATCGAGAGACTGCCAGGCCAAAGAATCAACGATTTGATAATCGTCCACCGAGATTATACTAACTCCCAATAATAAATCTTTCACACCATCATTATTGTAGTCTTCCACCTTAACCTGCGTACCCGAACCTGGTAACGGACGAGGCTGTCCATCTTTTCTTTTAAACAAAGGCACACGTTGCTCAAAACGAAGTCCTTTGGGCGTTTGTACACCTCTGAAAAATTCCACAGGATTCTGACCTTCGTAGGAATAAGTAGAAGTCGCTAATAAATCCAATACACCATCACCATCCCAATCCACAGGTTCAATGTATGATTTCATATCGCCTGAGATACACATTGCCGAACCATACTTTTCCTCATGCTGATCCATTTGCTCTTTATCCATCAACAACAGGGCTTGTCCTTCCGGATCCAATAATAGTTGTCGATAACCAAACTTAGGCTTTGTTTTCGAACCAATATTTAAAGCAACCCGAAGACCGCCCGAGCCTGCTACAAACAAATCATATAAACCATCATTATTAAAATCAGCAAAATTAGCCGACGAATAATTCCAATAATCCATCGAACGATTATCAGTCAGTGGCAAGCCATTTATATATTTACGGGGATCACCTTCCTGATCGACCTCCATTGCCGGTTTAAAACCTTCGTTTGTTCCTTCCCACATGGTTATGATACCAGGATTATAGGAACCTGTTACCAAATCATCGATTCCATCTCCGGTTAGGTCAACAAAACGCGGGTGCAGACCAATGCAACACCAGTAATAAGCTGTTATCGTGTCGCCTTGCAAATCTTTTGCGTATTCAAAATCACCTGTAAAAACCGGATGTTCATTACTGCCTTCATTCAGGTGTATTTGTAAAAAAGAACCGGACTTACCCGTTTCAAATTCTCCAATCAACAGATCTTTTAAACCATCTTTATCCCAGTCGTACAACGCAGGATAGGCATAACCATGTTTCTCGGTCATTATTTCGTTGATGGTTCCTTGAATATGAACAGGTTGGCTTAAAACCGGTGCCCCGGGAATATCAGCATTGATTAACTCAGGAATTGATACCATATTCCTGGTTTTCATATTTTGCGCTACATCATAGCTCGGATATTTGGATGAATTACAGGCCAGTGCCAGCAAAGCCAGTAATCCAAAAATAAATTGTTTCATAGTATGATTATTTTACGAATGATTAAATGCCTGGGATTAATACTGTTGTTTATTTTGCCAAGTTCAACAACTCTTCTTCATTTTTTGCTCCTTTCACCACATTGGTGGGCGTTCCATCTGCCTTGGCATAAACCAAAGTCGGATAGGCATTAACACCATATTTCTTAGCCAGTTTTGGTCCTTCACCTTTTTCGGCATCCACCTTTAAACAGATATACTTTGTATTGTAAACACTCCCCACCGTTTCGAGGGTAAAGTACTTCTTGGCCATCATTTTACAAGGACCACACCAGGCCGTATAAAAATCCATAAAAATGGCTTTCCCTTCAGCTTGTGCCTTGGCTTGTGCTTCAGCATAACTACCCTCAAAAAATTTGATTCCTTGTGCCGATGCTGATACACTTAAAACGACCAGCATTGCGATTGTGATAATAATTCTCATACCTTGTTTTATTAAAATTTAAACCTAAAACACGGTGATCTTTGAATAGGGTGACAGATTTGAGTAATAAATTACTTTAAATGTTTTTATAGATTACCACACCTGATCAAGTAGCGAAAAGATGTTTGCATTTCGATGTCCTTTAGCTACCTTTTTTAAGTAAGACAGGCAGCGGTCATCAAATTTATCAACAGGATAAAGGTGAAGCTCCGATACAATATGCTGTGCATAAATAACAGCCTCTTCAATATGATTGGCTTTTATCAGTAAAGCAGTCAGAATAGCATGATCAAACAAGTTGCCAAGTTCATCACAGGCACGTTTGTGATAATAATCAATTAAAACTTGCAAATGCTTTTCTTCGATATCATCTGTCTTTAAAACAAGAGCAACGATCTCTGAATAATAATCGGGTTCCAAGTTAAAGCGCTTGACGAAAGCAAAGTAGTCATCAATATAAGCAGCGTACTTACTCGAATTAAGCAAGTTTACCAATTCATAATACTCCAAAGCAGGATGGCATATATCGCCAAAATCATTGCGCATCTCTTTCTTTACCCGATCGAGACGCCAGGGTTCCTTCATGTGAATATGATCAAGCATTTGACCAAATATATCCAATGACATCGCCACATCCTGTAGTTCTATAAAATTTACCCGATCCGTTTTTAAAATGTGATAGATCGAATTCGTGGGTTGTGCATTGAAATAAATCATAAAGCGTACCCTCTTATTTCGCAAACGTTCTTGTTGCGGCAGTGCTACCACAAACTCTTCAACCAGACGGTAAGGTGTGGGTAAGCCGGTTTCAATATTTCGTTCTTCGATATATTGGGCAAGAAATTGCCAGTCTCTCCTGCCCCGCTGATATTGTTCCCGATAATAAGCCCATTCTTTTTCATTTGGTTCACCTACAGTTAAACGAGCCGCTTTCAATACTGCTTTGATCGAGTATAATCCCTTATTATTAGCCACCCGTATTAGGTTTCCATGCTCATCAAAGAAAACCAAGGCAGGTAAACCTCCAATTCGGTATCGGGACAGAAACTTGTTTCCATTTCCCTTGCCGACGTTTATCCTGACATTTATAAAATGCTGAGATAAATAATCCACCACCTCCGACTCTGGCATAATTCGTTTATCAAGGAACTGACTTTGCTTACTCCAGTCCAGATGAAGGAAACAACAGGTTTTTTTCTTCTGCGATGATGCGATGTATAAAACCTTGTCAATATTAGAATCATCAGCTTTTATCCAATTTATTTGTTGCGTCTTAACATCAACCGAAATAAACAAGAGAAACAGTAAATTAACAACTATAACAAATGGCGACTTCATACAACACAAAGTAAAAACTGCCATTAATTAAATCGCGTTAACGATCAGCCAATCAAGGTTAATTAAGGTTAATGAGGTCTTTGAGCAATCAATAAAGCCCTTATCTTTACACTATGAGCAAACGTTTAAACTTCAATAAAAAGTATCGCATTATAATTGTAATGGTAGTCAGTCTGCTGTTACTTTCTTCGTTTGTTAGCTATTGGTTAGTATCTCAATATCAAAACGAAAGAAAAACCTTGAGATATCAGTTAACCAACACTTATCATCAGGTTCGGAACGACATGTTGGAACGCCTGATATACGAATCGATTATTACTCCCATCATAGAAAACAGCAACAGTAATGATTATTCTTCCGTCCAGTTAAAAGACATCGAACTGGATAACACACGAAAAGTCATTATGATTCAATCCATTGTGGATCTATTGAATGAAAACGAAGAGCTATTGGATAATGTATTCGAATACTATACTTCGATTCAACCCAATCATCGCATGGATGAAAATATATCAAATGTGATATTTGGAATACAAAATGCTGTTTACCAGGCCGGAATTCGCTTTAGCAATTATTACCGTAAAGATGAAACGGATATTGTAATTGTTAATCTCGATGAGGAAATTGCTCGCAACCTGTTTGAAATTCAGTTAGCCCAAAAAGAAATTGACGTTGAACTGGAATGGATACCAAACGATCAGCACATTGAGGTACCTGATGATAAGAAAATTAGAGTTATCCGATTCAGTGCCAAGCTTAATAAAAATGAAGTAGCCGTAAATATTCTTCATTATAAAATGTACCTTATCAAGGTAATAATGCCACAAATTGCATTCGTACTTATCTTAATCAGTTTATCGGCCTTCGCACTAATCTTCACTTTCCAGAGCTATGTTAAACAAATTCGTTTGAACGTGCTTCGAAGTGATTTTATAAATAATATAACTCACGAGTTAAAAATACCGGTGGCCACGGCAAAAGCTGCTCTCGAAGCTTTGCAGAGTTTTGGCTTGCAAGCCGATCCTCAAATAACTGAAGAATATTTGAAGATGGTAGCCAATGAAATGAATCGCCTGGATGTACTGACAAGTCGGGTTTTAGAGCACTCCAAAATGGAAAAGCAGGAGACCCACTTGAAGTTTGAGCCGGTTGTTTTCAATGAGTTTTTACAGTCTATTATTGAAAACATGAATGCCTTATTTATCGAAAAAAAGGTAACTCCCGAATTAATCACCCCCGATAAGCATTTGACGATCAATATTGATCAGATTTACTTTGAAGGAGTTATTAAGAATCTGATTGACAACAGCATCAAATACGGAGGCGACAACACACATATCAAGATAGAATTAAAGCAGATCAGAAAAATGGCTCAGCTCATTATTTCGGATGATGGACCGGGTATACCCGAAGAATATATCAATAAGGTATTTGATAAATTTTTCAGAGTACCGAAGGGCGACCTTCATAATATTAAAGGATTTGGCCTGGGACTTAGCTTTGTGGCACTGGTGATAAAACAGCACAAGGGGGCAATAAAAGCTGAAAACATCAAACCCAATGGTTGCCGTTTTATTATTAACCTGCCTTTACTCGATGAATAATTAATTGAATTAAACACAAACACGCACAACATATAATCAGCATCATTCATAACAAAATTCAGAAGTTCATGAAAACAAAAATATTCTACATAGAGGACGAAGCGAACCTGGGTAAAATTATTAATGACACACTTAAACTTCAAGGTTTTGAAGTGGTTTGGGAAACCGACGGTGGCAAAGTGATGCAGCATTTCGAAACCTTTATGCCTGATTTATGTGTATTGGATATTATGCTTCCCAACATCGATGGGCTTTCACTTTGTCAACAAATAAAAACGCGCTTCCCTTCATTGCCAATTATCTTTCTTACTGCTAAAGTTGAAACGGAAGACCTGGTGAAAGGCTTTGAAGCCGGAGGAACAGACTACATGCGTAAGCCTTTCAGCATAGAAGAACTAATTATCAGAATCAATAACCAGATTGCCATACACAACTCGTCCTCATCTGCTTCTCACATACTCCAGGAAGAAATCGTCATTGGAAAATATAAATATCTGCCACAACGTTACGAATTAATTGCTCCATCGGGCACCATCAATCTTTCAAGTCGCGAAGGTGAATTACTTCAAATGATGGCCGGCAAAGGCTCTCAGATCATCGAGCGAAAAAACTTACTCTTAACCATTTGGGGCGATGATTCATTCTTTAATTCACGAAATCTGGATGTTTACATCAAAAAACTGCGCAATTATTTCAAAGAAGACCAGAACATCGAAATTCAAACCTTAAGGGGCAAAGGTTATTTATTCTTAGTAAAATAGGCTGCATTTCCTGATAAAAAGACAGTTGCCAATTCATTATAAATGCACACAAGAGTTAATTTTTATCCTTAAGTTCAGATATAAATAAAAAAAAACCGATAGTTGGCAGCTACCGGTTTTAAAGTATAAAGAAAAATCGAAAACCTCTCTTCTGAATTAATTCGCTGATAATTCTGATTTAATGGCCTTCTTTAAGTTAGAAACAGTTTCGGGTGTCAAGCCCTGTGAGGTATATTTCACCTTTGAATCCTTCCCTATTACCACATGACCTGGTGAAATACTTATTCCATAAGCAGTAACAATATCTTTACAGTTAGGTACCACCTGATAAAGAAAAGGATTGTTATTTAAAAAGCTTTTTAATCGAGCCTTTGAATCCAGTGCCATACCTATAAAAACAACATCCTCATTTTCAAAATCGGCGACCACGTCATTTAAATCAGGTATTTCTAACTGACATGGCTGACAATCAACAAACCAAAAATTAATTGCCACAACCTTTCCTTTTAAATCAGACAGGCTTAATTCATTACCTTTTATATCTTTAACCGAAAAAGGAATAGCCTGTGAGCCAACCTTTACGAGAAAATCATTCTCAGAATTATCTTCATTAAAATCACAGCTCTCTCGATCCTCTGAAGAATACGAAGATGAACGATGGTCACCAGGAGCTGATTCGAATTGCAGATTTGTAAATTCACAATTAATCGTTTGCGAGTTCGCGCTAATGCTTATCATTAAAAAGGCTAAGGCTAATACTTCTTTCATCATTATATTTTTTTGATTGACACTTTCAATATTTTCTGGGAACAAAGTAAAGGAGCCACTCATTAAAACTCAGTTAATACTCAGTTAAAAGTCAATGAATTAAGGTTAGACAAGGTTAATTTAGGTTAATACGAAACTATACCAGAGTGATACAAAGCGATCTACAGAATTTTAAACTATCGGAGTAAAAAAATGGACAACACCCCGTTGGCAGCAAGGTATCATCCATAAATTAACGAACTGATTATTTCTTAAGCTAAATCCTGCACGGATTTAAATCCTTCTTTTAAACTAAATATGACAAAGAGAGTAAAATTGGATTCATTTTAAGGTTAACAGCAAACCAAACAAGGTTAATTAGGGTTAAGCAAAACCAAAGTGTAATTTAACGATATCACTCTGGCTCTTTAATAACATTCCGATTTTGACATAGATCAAAGAAATCAACTCATTGATTGTAAACCTTTGTAGCTCGATTTTAAATTTAATATCAGCACTTACAACTATGAAAAAGTTCAGAATTTATATTGTTCTTATCATTATTAGCTGCACAATTAATACTCATGCACAAGACTCCTTTGAACTGAAAGGGAATTGGAAATCCGAAATAAAAGGGGAAACCACCTCCTATGTATATACATTCAAAAAAGAAGAAGGTCAAACAGTAGGGTATTTAGTAAAAATCATCGATGCTTCGGGTAACATTCAACAAGATGAAACAAAAACCCTTGAAAACATCACCTTTGCAGGCAACAAGGGAAAAGCTAGCTACAATTATAAATGGGAAGGCAAAATCTATAAAGTTACCTGTCAATTGGCAATTGTTTCTTCCACCACCATACTTGTCAAGTATGACGGATACGATAAAAAATACTACGAAACATGGACAAAAATATAGCCATCACCTCTGTCAAATTAAAAACAACCTCCCTTTTTTGATCCAGGTCAAACAGATTGGTCAAATCCATTGGGACTTTTGCAGCTAATAATTTAACAATCAAATACAATTATTTATGAACATCTGGTTTTTAATAGGGATAGCATTAATCATTTGGGTAATATATGATTTAATAGCCGGTGTTACCTGGACATATCGAGAGGTATATCGAAAATACGAACCTGTTCAATATTGGCTGGTAACAATTATTTGGGCAATAATTGCTTTTGCAACCACTTTTTACAGCCTATAATATTCTAATCAATCATCTAAAAAACGAAACAATGAAAACCATACAGGTATATTTAGTTACCAGCATCTTATTGCTATCATTCAAGAGCTTAAAAGCTCAATCCATTGATCCGACATCACTGCCAAAGTATGTTGTTATTGGCGCCGAAAACACCAAAATATTTGGCGGTATAGGGATTCATATAAATAAAAAAAAGTCGGATTCGAAGAATGCATTTTATTACCTAGAATATTACCTGCATAAAGAAGAAAAAGTACGTACCATTAGCGACTTGTTAAATGCAATGGATAAGATTGGATTTGAATATATTAATGCTTTCGAATCCAGTGGTAAATCTCTAGGCTTAAGCGATAACCATAGTAATGCAGGTGTTTATGGCGGGGGCGAAAAAAAACGCTTCAATGTAGTCTTTAAAAAATACAGTCAATATTAACCATTAATTCCGAACACCATGCATAGAATATTAATTACTTTAAACGTTTTCATTTTACTTGTTTCTTCCTCGTTTATTCAGGCTCAGAACAAGGAGTTTGCAAATCTTAAACCAGGCAAAAATAAGGTATCCTTCTTGAGTGAAGATTACAAATTAGCTGCTCACCTTTTCCTTCCGGATAATTATGACGGTGTTAAATCATTTCCATCCATCGTGGTGGTTGCTCCAGCAAGTGGTATTAAAGAGCAAACGGCTGGCCTATATGCGCAAAAGTTAGCCCAAAATGGCTTTATTACCCTGGCGTTTGATCATCGTACATTTGGCGAAAGCGAAGGCGAACCGCGCTTTATGGAAAGTGCTCCAATGAAAGTGGAAGACATCAAAAATGCGATTTCCTACCTGGCCACCATTCCAGGCGTGGATAAAAAGAAGTTGGCTGAATTGGGCATTTGTTCAGGAGCCGGCTATTCGATTCAAACAGCTTGCTTCGATCCTCGAATAAAAGCTGTGGCCACCATTAGTGGTTTTATCGACTTTATGGATTATGGCTTAAGTGGCTACACACAATATATGCAGCAGGTTTCTGGTGATAAAATTAAGCAATTTCAAAAGCAAATGCAGATAGCTGCTTTAGCACGACAAAAGTATTTCGAAACAGGTGAATCCGAATTAATACTCGGTATACCTCCTAAAGGATCTGGGCTAGGTGTTTTCTGGGAACGCGCGGCCGATTATTATTACAACCTTGACCGCGGCGGCGCGTTCCCAACTTATTCTCCCAAACGAGCTGCCATGTCGCTCGATACGCGATATTATTTTAATGCCAGCGAACACATTGATTTGATGCGAGGAACGCCCTTCTTAGCAATTATTGGTAGTGATGCCTATACTAAGACCTACAGCAAAGTAGCTGTTGAACGGGCCATAGGTGATAAGGAATTGCATGAAATTAACGGTGCCCATCATTTCGATTTATACGATGGTGATAAATATGTTCGGCAAGCGATTACAAAACTGTGCTCATTTTTTCATGATAAACTCTGATTAACTCCTTCACTACTTTCAAAAAGGCTATTCACTTCATGCGAATAGCCTTTTTTGATCTGGGTCAAATAATTGCTCTGCAGAAGTATCGTCCTTTGTCATAGCAACTCCTTATAACAAAAAATTCAATCCCAAAAATACAGAGTATATGAACAAGCTAAAACACTTATTTGTCATTACCTGCCTTTTAATTCTAGGCTCAAAATTATTAAATGCTCAGAAAATAAGTGGCAAAATTATTGATGCCCACACCAAAGAACCAATTCCCTATGCCAACATTGCTTTGGAAAAGCTGCCAATTAAACGGGTTATAGCGGGTGGAACAACCGATTTAGATGGAACTTTTAAGTTCGAAGCACCCATCAACAATTACAACCTCATCATTAGCGTATTAGGTTACGAAAGAAAAACAGTACCCAACATTCGTTTATTTGGCACTAAAACACTCGATGCCGGAAACATTGCTTTAAAGTCAAAAGAACTGGAGATAAGCGAGGTAAAAATATCTGCCCAACGAAGCTACATCGAAAATCAGCCTGGCAAGCAAATTCTTAATGTGGGCCGCGAAATTGCCGGTGGCGGAGGCAATGTGAGCCAAGTGCTTAAAATTGTACCATCTGTAGAGGTCACACCCCGTGGTGATGTGAGTATTCGAGGCAATCAGAACATCAAAATTCTTATTAACGGAAAAGAAATGACCTATGGTATTGATCCGGCTATTCTGCTTAAGCAACTGCCATCATCAACGGTTGAAAAGATTGAGGTGATTACCAATGCATCGGTTAAGGATGATCCGGAAAGTGCAGGTGGAGCAATTAATATTATACTGAAAAAGAATTCGAACGATGGCTTTCATTACGGTATCAACCTTGAGGCCGGCATGAAACCATTTCGAGGAAACGGTGGTTTTAACATGAACTACGCTAAAAACAAGCTGAACACTTACCTTACTTATGGTGCTTATGTTGATAATTATGATTTTAGCAACGTAGGAATTAGAAAAATCTCTGATGAATCCAGTCCATACAAGTCTATATCTGACAACGGAAATGGAAATTATAAAGATGTTGGCCACTTGATATTAGGTGGAATTGATTATGATGTAAATGAAAAGACTAAACTCAATCTTGAAATCACACACAACCAATACAAAGAGAACTGGGCGTATGAACTAACCAACACCTACTTACTTAACAATGGAGACGCTTCCAATGCAAGCGTTCACAACCGGAATAAAGATAACATTCGCTTTTCAGATGTTTCATTCCGATTAGAGAGTGAACCAAAAGAAAAGCACCAAATCAAAGCCTTGTTGCACTTTTCGGGCGGTAAAAACAAAGGACGGCGCAGCATTAGCGAATTAGGTAATTTTTACCAGGAGCCAACAAATAGCACCATCCATTCCAATGCAACATTTTTAGTGGGCGAAACAAATCTGGATTACAAATTTCCATTAACTGAAAAAAGCGAGATGGAAGTTGGAATCAACAACGAAGGAATTGATTATCGTGCCGATCAGTTAGGGAAAGGTAGCTATGCTGAATACAAAAAATGGGATTTTAACCAACAGAAACATGCAAGCTACGCATTATATAAAATCAAGCTTAACAAGTTGACTTTGGGAGCTGGTATTCGCCCTGAATATTTCAAAAGCCGAACCATCGAAAAGGTAAACAAAACAGATCTTAAGCAGGAATATTTTAAAGTTTACCCCAACCTGTTGATGAATTATAATTTGGGAAATGATGAAGATTATCAAAATATTAGCCTATCCTATTCGAAGCGCATCCGACGGCCAGAAGCCAATGAATTGGATCCTGTGGCCGACTATGCTAATCCTTCGCATATTTATCAGGGAAATCCGGAATTAAAACCTGAATTTATTAATACAGTAGAGTTCGGCTACTCTCGTATCAAAGGTCAGGCACGCATTAATCTTAACCTGTTTGCCAGCAATGTTAACAATGTTATTCAACAACAAACAAAGTTACAATCAGATGGCACATTATTCACCACTTACATCAACCATTCCAGCAGCCAACAACTTGGAGTTGAATTCAATGGTAAATTAAAGCCTCATAACAAATGGGAAACAACACTTGGCGGCAGTTATATGAAAAGTTTTTATGCCGATTCGAAGGACATAAACGATAAGACTCGCAGACATGGAAATATGTGGCAACTAAAGTGGGACAACTACTTGTCACTTAATTCTAAAAATACCATCCAATTGCAGACACAATACTATGGCAAAACCAAAGGTATGTACTACACTCGTCGCGCATACAACCTTGTTAATATCGGATACGAACGTAAAATTCTGAAGAGCATTGGAACTCTTGGTCTCAGTATTAATGATGTTTTTAATAGTGGTGGTAAGGAGTATTATAAAGTATTTGGAAATGGATTTAACGCCGATTCCAGGTGGCAACTAAACTCCAGAACATTCAGGCTTACCTTTAATTTTTACATCAATTAATGGTTTTTGATCCAGGTCAAAAGAAGCCCTGTTAATCCTTAGCAATTTTGAAGCATCAAACTTATTTAAAACAAATGAACATGTTACGAACTTTATTTTTGTCAGTAATCAGCATTATTGCCTGCACATTGCCTGCAATTGCAAATACCACATCAACAGACACCTTATACTTAAATACCACACACGTGATGACTGTTGAGGGAGAAATCATCTCCAACTCCATTACCAATCGAATGTGTTACCAACTGGATGGTTCACAAGTGTTGGAAGAAAAAGTTGTGACAAACATGAGTTACCCCATGGAGAATGGCGAAACGTATGTCAATATCAGCACCGAAGAATTTACTGTTATTGATGGCGAAATGAGCTACTTCAAAGGCGAATACAACATGAATGATTCTATAACGGTGGTAATGGGCGAATATGATGGTGACGAATGGATCGTTTCAGGAAAACTGCCCGGCCATTCATCCTTTGAAACCTGGGATGTAAAAAAGATGAAAGACATTGATGCTTTCGTTGTGTTTTTCAATATGGATAAGCTTAATCTGACTAAGAAGATGCAGGTGAAACGCATGTACGATCTGTATGGGATGGAGCTTAGAAATAATAAACTCACCAAATTGGGAGAAGAGAAGATTTCATTGGCCGGTGAAGATTTTGATTGCTCTATGGTACGCTTTGACTATGGCCTGATTAAAGGAAAACTATGGTTTGCTAAAGATCCGGCCGGTAATTATTTCCTGGTAAAAGAAGAGGCCCAAAGTCAGGAGTATGGTCCATTTGACTTGGATCTGACGGATTACAACACTTCGAAACCATCCAATAATCAGAATTCAGAAGGCGAATTTGGCTTCTAAACTCCCAACGAAAACTTATTTCTTCAACAAAAGTCAGTGTTATGCAAAATAATAAATTAGACAGGCGCACATTCATTCAAAAATCAGCAAAAGCAGGTATTGCAGGAAGCATTGCAGTTGCGCTGAGTGCTAATATCGAAGCTATTGGCGGAACGATCAATCCTGCAGCATCACCCGACATGGTGGCAGTTAAAGGTGGAGAACCACAAACCATGTTCAGGAAAGCGATTGAAGCCTGGGGCGGAATGAAACGCACTGTTAAACCCGGACAAACCGTTGTTGTTAAACCCAACATCGGCTGGAATGTAGTACCTGAACGTGCTGCAAATACCAATCCTGATTTAATTGAGGTTATAGTCCGGGAATGTGTTGCTGCGGGGGCCAAAGATGTATTTGTAGTTGATCATACTGCAGATGTTTGGACCAAATGTTACAAGAACTCGGGAATTGAAGAGGCCACCAAACGAGCAGGTGGAAAAATGGTACCTGGCAACTTTGAACGGGATTATAAAACAGTTAGCATTCCTGGACCCAAACGCCTAAAAACAGTGAAGGTACATGAACTGATACTCAATAGTGATGTACTAATTAATGTGCCTGTTTTGAAACACCATGTAAGTACTAAATTATCATTGGGGATGAAAAACCTGATGGGCATTGTTTGGGATCGGCAATGGTGGCACAAAAATGATTTGCATCAGTGCATTGCCGATTTTGCATCCTATTGCAAGGCTGATCTCACAATTGTTGATGCCTATCGGGTGATGAAACGCAACGGCCCAATGGGTGTATCAACCGATGATGTATTACTGCAAAAAGCTCTGATGTTGGGTACAGATCCTTTGGCTTTAGATGCAGCTTCTGCTAAAATGTTTGGTATGAATCCCCAGGAAGTTGGTTACATCCGTTTATGTGAAGGTCTTAATGTAGGCAGCTCTGATCTATCAAAATTAAATATCCAAAAAATCAAACTCTAGATAATGAAGAAGTTTGTGTTTCTGAAAAAAACAAGGGTACTTATTGCATCGGTCGTGCTTCTTTTGATGACCAGTATATTTCTGGATATTTACCACCTGATACCGGTTAACCTTGTTCAAACCATTACGAGTGTGCAGCTAACTCCGGCCTTTATAAACTTGATAAAGGCTTCAGGAATTGTGGTGTCTGGCTTTATTGTTATCTCTGTTGGCAGTTTAATAATCGGTCGAGTCTATTGCTCTACCATTTGTCCCCTGGGATTAATGATGGATGGATTGATAACAATAAAAAAACGACTTAAAAGAAAGAAACTAAAATTCAGCTACAATTCTACATTTAAATGGTTGCCGTTGAGCATTTTGATCATAACGGCTTTTGCTTTATCAATGGGAAACACACAGGTATTAAGCCTGTTGGATCCATACAGTAACTTCGGTCGTATACTTACTATTCTGTTTAAACCACTTGTAATCGGGTTTAATAATATTTTATACGATGGCTTAATCAACTTTAATAATTACACCTTACAGCCTATCGATATTAATTACAGCAACATCCAGGTGTTTCTGTTTGTACTACTCTTTTTTATTGGACTGGTTAGCTTAAGCTGGTATAAAGGTCGCTGGTTTTGTACACATCTTTGCCCGGTTGGAGCCTTCCTTGGTGTTGTTTCACGTTTTAGCTTGTTTAAAGTTAAGATACATGCCAATGATTGTACCTCGTGTGGCAATTGCGAACGTAGCTGTAAAGCAGGATGTATATCTGCAAAAGACAAAAAAGTTGATTTTTGCAAATGCGTGATGTGCTTCAATTGCCTGAGTGTAAAATGTCCCACTGATGCAATCACCATATCATCAAAGAAAAATATTGAGAAGGCTGATATTCAAAATGAAAACTGCAATAAAATACCGGAGCGTCGTCGTGCTATTAAAACTTTGAGTCTGGCGCCACTGGCATTGCTTCCAAATATTAAAACACAAAACCAGGAAAGCAAAAAAATCGATCGCCGCCAAACGCCAATCAGCCCACCGGGTTCACTAAATCATAAACGGTTTGCTGATGCATGTACTGCCTGTTACTTATGTGTCAACGCTTGTCCATCTAATGCCATTAAGCCTTCATTGGCTGAATACGGTTTAAACGGCATTGCCCTTCCGCAGTTAACCAACGAAAAGGGTTACTGTAATTTAGAATGTACACGCTGCAGCGATATTTGTCCCAATGGCGCTCTGCTGCCTATTAGCCAGGAAGAGAAAAAAACACTTCAAATAGGCGTTGCGCATTTTGTACGTGAAAGATGTGTCGTGATCACCGATGGTACTGATTGTGGGGCCTGTTCTGAGCACTGTCCGACCAAAGCGGTCAATATGGTTGTTGAAAATGGCTTATTTGTGCCGGTAATTAATGAAAGCATTTGTATTGGATGTGGTGCTTGCGAATACGCCTGTCCCATCCCCTCACCCAAAGCAATATTCATTGAAGGGAATACCATTCATCAGCTCGCCGATAAACCTCAACAAGAGAAATTGCAAGCGGTTGATCAGGAGGAAGAATTCCCCTTCTAAACACTAAATTTTAGTCAATAATTTTAAAACTTATAATTATGAAATCATTCAAACATGTATTAGCCATTTTAACGGCATTGATTTATTCAAATGTTGTATTTGCACATGATTCTATTGTGCCTCATGTTCATGACCATGCTCATCATTCGGACTTTTCGATTGGCTGGACTGTTATTTTTACCATTGTAGCAATTGTTGCAGTCATCATAACCCTCTCTAAGTATTTTAATTACAAAGCTCATAACAACAAGCAATGTCGATAAAATATAGCATGAAAAAATTAGAGTACTGGTTCGAAGAAATTGATGCCAGTATCACTGCTTTTTCGGGAGGCATTGATTCGGCGCTAGTGCTCTATTTGTCAAAACAATTTCTTGGTGACAATGCGTTTGCTGTTGTCGGCGTATCGCCTAGCCTTAAAATGCGTGATAAACAATTAGCTATTGATTTTTGTGTGCAACATTCCATACAATTAGAGCTGATTGAAACCAATGAACTGGACAATGCAGATTATTCACTTAATCCGATCGATAGGTGCTACCATTGTAAAAGCACACTTTACAATCACATTATTGATCTCGGTCAGAAATTCCCTGGACATACCATTCTTAACGGCACCAACATTGACGATTTAGGTGACTATCGACCCGGTTTAATGGCCGCACGCGAAAAACAGGTTAGATCACCCTTGGCGGAATGTAACATTGGTAAAGCTGAGCTACGTATGATCGCTAAACGATTGGGTATTAAAATTTGGAATAAGGCAGCCAGTCCTTGTTTGAGCTCACGAATCCCCTATGGTGAAACCATTACGAAAGAAAAATTGAATCGAATTGAAAAGGCTGAGGAAATACTAATTGATTTAGGATTTAAAGATTGCCGGGTTAGACATTTCGAGACAGGAGCAAGTATTGAAGTTCCTCCATCATCAATTGAAACACTGCTAAACATGGGCATTGATCCAATCATGGAAATCAAACATCTGGGCTTTAATAAAGTAGTTATTGATTCAGAGGGATTAATCTCGGGCAAACTTAATAGGGCAATAAAGAATGAAACAACATTATCTTGATTTAGAACGAAGCAAAAGGCTTGGCTTTCCGGAGGTGGTTTATGGAGCAGGCAAATCCATTGAAACACTTATCTCCATTGTTACAGTTTACCAAAAGAAGAATGAGAATGTGTTGATCACAAGACTACAGGCCAATAAGGCATCCGCATTATCAGAACAATTTACGGGGAGCTATTATCATGCCGAAAGTAGCCTATTCATGCTTTATCCCTGTAAGATAAATAAAGATATGGCATCTGTTTGCATCATTACAGCCGGCTCATCAGATATTCCGGTAGCCAATGAAGCCTATCATACGCTTCAGTTTTTAGGTATTGCCGCAAATCGAATCAACGACATAGGTGTAGCCGGTATCCATCGCTTAATGAGTAAGGCCGGGGAAATACAAAACTACCAGGTATTAATCGTTGTAGCAGGTTTTGAAGGCGCCTTGCCAAGTGTGATGGGCGGCATGTTTTCGCAGCCCATAATAGCCGTACCAACAAGTACAGGTTATGGTGTCGCTCGAAATGGCGAAACAGCACTCTTCGCCATGTTGTCGAGCTGTGCCAATGGAATAAGCGTTGTGAATATTGACAACGGTTATGGTGCGGCGCTTGCAGCGTTTCGAATACTTCAACATGCTCATCAGTATTAACGTTCTGTAGTTTTCTTCATCATAACCTTAGTAGATATTTGTCATGGATGCACCATTTGAATTACCTGTTACAACATGACTTTTGGCTTTAGCAATAGATTTAGGTAATTTTACTGCATCCAAGACAAATATTTAGTACTTCATCTACTAAAGTAATCAATTAGGTTATTTCATGCAGAACTTATTACAATACATTAGCACCAGATGCTTTGTTGACAATAATCTTAAATCCAGAATAGAAAATGATTTTGAGTATGTGGAATGTCAGCAAGGAAAACTATTATTAGAACAGGAGCAGCGAGCTCAACGACTGTACTTCATCGACAAAGGCATTGTTCATAACTACTACTATCAAAACGGACGTAAAGTCACGTCCTGGTTTTACTCCGAGAACCAGTTTGTTACCGCCTGGTATAGCTTTTATGGTCAAAACACAAGTTTTGAAGAAATGCAGTGTCTCGAAAATTGTGCATTGTATAGTATCTCCTTCGACAAATACCAGAAGTTGATTGCCGATTCCCCTGCTTTTGGCAATTTTGCCCGTTTACTGGCTGAAGAAAGTTTGGCTTTTCTCGATTATTTTTCGAAAGGTTGGTCTTTTTTATCTGCAATAGAAAAATACACATTATTACTTGAGTACTTTCCTGACATTGAACAACGTGTAAACCTTGGGCACATCGCATCGTTTTTGGGAATTTCGCAAGAAACGCTGAGCAGGATCAGAGGCAAAAGGTAGCTTTTTGATGTAGGTCAAATAAATTCTGTAAGCTTACAAATAGCTTTGTGCATCACAAATGCTTACACACAGAATTATGAAAAAAGCACTTTTTATAGGCGTATGGCTCATAACCAGCTCCGTTACAATGGCCCAATCCGAAAGAAAAACATTTTATAGTCTAAGTGGCTCAGCTGATTTTGGCCGTTTTCAGGATCGTTTAGAATTAACACCTTCTGTTTCATTTCGACTATTACCCAAAACTTATCTGGGCATTGGACTATCAACATCCTATTACTCCAACGAAACAAGTGTATATAGCAACAATAACCAAAAGCTAGTTGAATCGAAGGTTAAGGATGTTATTTGGTATTGGGGTGGCGAACTTTTTATCCGCTATCATCCTTTTGAAAACCAGGCAACTTTATTACGAAACTGTTTTTTACAAAGCAGTTTTGAAACCTTAAAAGGGAATGGTAGATATAAAGAAGAAAACGGTACCTATTCCTATCATTCAACCCACAAAACAGCTTTTGCCGGAATTGGCTATAAGCAACCATTGAATGAGCGCTTAAGCCTGGGCTTGTTGCTAAGTTTTAAGCTGAACAACGAGAAAAACTCAATTTACCGAAATCCTATTTTCCGTTTATCATTTGAGTTTTAATTTAACAATTAAGAAAGAACAGAAATGAAAGTTTATCTGATAAAAGCATCTGCCGGTAGTTCATATTCACAGTATAAAGCAGAAACCGGAGGTCCTCCACAAAATATTTTTTCAGCGGCCGCGGCCATGCCTCAGGATGCACAAATAGAAATGTGTGATGAAACCATCGGCATGAAAACCAATTTTAAATCAGATGCCAATGTGGTAGCAGTATTTATGTCGACACCCGATGCTTATCGGGCCTATGAAATTTGCGATAAATTTAAAAAGCAAGGTAAAGTTACCCTGTTGGGAGGCCTGCATACTTTCTTCTTTCAGCAAGAAGCTGCCCAACACGCTGATGCTTTAATATTAGGCGAATCGGAAGGTCTATGGGATAAGATTTTTGATGATGTAAACAACAATGAGCTACAATCGGTCTACAAACGTGATAAACCGCTCGACTTAGCCGAACTGAAGCCTTATCCAAGCAATTTAATTCCTGTTTCAAAATATAATTACACCTGGTCGGTAGTGGTAAGCCGAGGTTGCCCAATGCATTGTGACTTTTGTTTGGTGCATCAATTTTTCGATAAGTTTACTTTGCGTCCTATCGAACACATTGTTGATGAATTAAAGAACTTAAAAAAACTGGGGGTTGAATGGGTTGAGCTTCATTCCGACAACCTGACACACAACCGGAAATATGCTTTGGAATTGTTTGAAGCCATTGCTCCACTAAAAATGAAGTTTTATGGCGAAACAACAATACTAATAGCGAAAGACAAAGCTCTGCTGGAAGCCGCTCAAAAGGCCGGAGTTAAAGCTTTGTTATTCGGTATCGAAACGCCTTCGGAAGAGGCCTTAAAAGAACAAGGTAAAGATTTTGTAAAGCCTGCTCTAATTAAGGAATACGTTAAAATTGTTAAGGATCATGGCATTGAGGTGGTAGGTGATTTTCTATTTGGATTCGATGCTCACGATACATCTATATTTTCGCAGACAACTGATTTTATCAAAGAAATTGGTGTGGATACAGCTTACCCCCACCTGATGATTCCTTTCCCGGGCTCAGACACTTACAAAAAGCTCGAAGCAGAAGGTCGTATTCTCACCAAAGACTGGGCGAAGTACGACGGCTCACATGCAGTTTTTAAACCAGCTAAAATGAGTTCTGAAGAGTTAGAAATTGGCACATGGGAAGTATATCAAAAAATCGAAAAATGGAACAATCAGAATAAAAAGCAAAACATCGAAACAACTGAAATACAAACTAGCAGTATTTCAACTTCAAATCGCTCATCTTTTAAATGGAAGACCTTTATTGCTTTGCTATTATTGCCACCGGCTATTTATTTTAATTTAACAAACTTCTATTTTGCTGCAATATTCCTCTACTGGAGTATTCAAGGCATGGTAAAAGGAAACACCTTTTTTCTTGATGACTTCAACAAAAAGGAAACGCCCATTATGTTCTGGTTAATATCCATACTTTGGTTATTACTATCCTTATGGAGTTTATTTTATTCTGAACCTTTTTTAGAATGGCTTTACTATGCTTATTAAGCAGGTATTTGCAAAGTATTGGATGCGGTTATCCTTAACATTGCTCTTAATTCTCTTAGAAGCTTTATTAGTTATTCTATTCCCATTATATATTGGCAAAGCTATAGATGGTGTAATGAATAACGAACTTGTGTTTCTGTGGCAGTTGTGCGCGCTTGGATTGTTACTAACAGTTACAGGCGCTGGCCGTCGCTTGCTCGATTCGCGTTTTTATGCCGGCATTTACACAAAAGTGAGTCGTGCTGCAATTAAAAAAATGAAATTACAAGATGACTCTGTTAAAACAGCACGTTTAAATATGCTAGCAGAGGTAGTTGAGTTTGCTGAAAATCAACTACCAGCTATCATCCAGCACAGTATTGGTTTGATAGTAGTCGCTTTGATTATTCTTTTTTTGAATCTAAAGATTTTTATGGCGGCTATTCTTTGCGGAAGCCTGGTTTTATGTATTTATTTTTTAAGCAGTAAACGAACTCTGCGCTTAAATTCTGAATTTAATAACGAACTCGAAAACCAGGTCAATACCATTCAACAAAAGCAAGAATCAGCACTACACAGGCATTTACTAAAGCTAATGCGTTGGAATATCCGTCTTTCAGATTTGGAAACACTTAACTTTTCGGGCAGCTGGCTAATTATGTTGGTGCTTCTTGTAATTTCAATCCATATTGCTGCCACCGGCGAAAATATCCAATATGGTGCTTTAATGGCTTTAATCATGTATGTTTATCAATTTATAGAAAGCATGGTTAGCCTGCCTCTATTCTACCAACAATGGCTGAGACTATCGGAAATTTCGGAACGAATCCGCAACAATTAATTATTTGATCTATATCAAAAGAAGTGTAAAGCGATAGCAGTAGCTTTGCTATCGATGAAAATAATTCATTAAATAAAAAAAGAATGAGATTCTATAGTATTTGCTTAGTACTAGTCGCTGTTATGTCGTCGTGCCATGGTAAGGCTAAGAAACAACGAATTGAACAGCGCATTATTGAAATGAAGATTGAACAGGAAGTAAAAGACAGCATTAATGACAAGCAGGTGACCTCTGAAACTGACACCCTTGATTTAGCTGGCGACTTGGCCCCTGAGGGAGACAAAATTATTGGTGTGTGGGAAGTTAATAATGACTATTACCAAGCAATTTATGAAATCATTAAATATGAAAATCAATACTTTGGTAAAGTGCATTACTACCACGATGGTACAAAAGAGTATAAAGGAAATAACACCAAAGAAGATTATTTTTTAGAAGGCATCTTTTACAAAGAAGGGAAGTACACCCAAAGTAAAATGCACATGCCCGATGGTTCAGTTAAGCTTGCTAATTTTGTTCTTAAGGGTGATGATTTGAATGTTAGCATGACCATTGAAGGACATCCCTATAAAGAAGTCTGGAAACGCCAAAAGGCTGAAAATTAATACCATTCCAATTCATTACCACAATAACCACATTTAAAAATTACCACCATGATACTTAACAATCCTATTTTTTCGGACTTATCGACGTATAATCCAAAGGAAACAATTCCTTTTTATGAAAATGTATTTGGCTGGACTTATTATCAATCATATGGGTACTACACCGCTTATCTAAACTCAAAAGAGGTAAGTGGCTTGTATGAAACACCGGCTAAATTCAAGCAGATGCGCATGCCACATTTTTGGATGACATACATCAGTGTGGATAATGTTGACGAGACTGTTTCTAAAGCCCAGAAGCTGGGAGGCATTATCGAAATGACAGAATCCATTGATGGATTTGGTAAAGTAGCGCTTATCCGTGACCTCCAAGGGGCTGGTTTCACCATATATGAAGGCAACTCACTAGGTGATGCCCGCACCCAAAACACACCAAACACCCTTGTCTGGAACGAACTTCATGTTTCCAACATTCAAAACATCGTACCTTTTTACCAGGGAATTTTTAACTGGTCGTTTGAATTCATCGGAGAAGATACTGTTCAAATTTATAATCAGGATCAGGATCACATTGCTGATATACTTGAAATTCCTAACGAAATGAAGGGAAAGTATGAGTACTGGATTTCATGTTTTGGTGTGAGCAACTTAGAAGAAACCCATAAGGCCATACTGGAGAATGGTGGGAGTTTAATCTCCGACGAAGGAAAAAGGAAGTTATTTACCGATAATTCGGGGCAAGCATTTTTTTACGTTAGCAGTATTGATTAAAATACTATGCCGCTTATGGTATGAATACAATTGGGAATCTAATAAATAAGAAAAGAAGTAAGATCAATCTCACTTCTTTTCTTTCATGTTCCCTTATAAACTAGTTTCCCTTGCTTTCGGCAACCACTGCTTTAGCCAACTGAATAATTTGATCAGGATTGTGAAAACCGGCTGTTTCTTTTACCACTTCACCTTTCCCATTAATAAAAAGCAAAGTAGGATAACCTCTTACCCGGTACTTTTTAGCCAACTTAACACCTTCTCCTTTCTCGGCATCAACGGCGTAGTTAACAAAGTTTTTATTGAAGAACTCGCCTACTTTTGCATCCGGAAAAGTTCGGGCCTTTAACATTTTACATGGAGGACACCACTCGGCATAAACATCTAAGAATATTAATTTATCCTCGTCCTGAGCCTTTTTTAATACCGACTCCCAATTGCCATCTTCAAATGAAACTCCTTCATCCCCATGCATATTTGCAGTTCCCATAGAACTTAAGAATATGCCCAAAACCAAAACTGTTAATACTTTTAAAATTTTCATGCTTTTGTTATTATCTGTTTTTACTATTTACCTTCTTAAAAAAACTATCCTCTAAAAAGTTCATTTATTAATCAGTCGTTTTAATAGCAAAATCCTTACAGTTACGGTTAAGAATGAATCTAAACATTTTGAATCCAAGCAAGCCAAGCATCACTACCATTCTGAATTCCAGTATGATGTTGATTTATAAATCCTCATCTTATACAATAACAAAAGCCGTTTCCTTTAGCAGAAAACGGCTTTGTTATCTAATCGTTAATCTTTCTTATATGATCATTCCCGCTGCAACAGTTTCATTGGTGGCTTCATCCACTAAAATGATACTTCCTGTAATGCGGTTACGGCTATATGAGTCAAAAAACAAAGGCTTGGTCGAACGTATTTTAATACGGGCAATGTCGTTCATGCCTACTTCCTTATCGTCCACGTTTTTCTCAAGGGTATTGATATTCATCTTGTACTGAATATCGGTTACCATGCAGCGTGCATCGGACGAAGTATGCTTGATTACATACTTACCTCGTGGCATAAGCTTTCGCTCATTGAACCAACAAACCATTGCTTCGATGTCCTGGCTGTTTTTAGGCTCAGAACCATTGTTCTTCTTAATCAGCATATCACCTCGGCTGATGTCAATCTCATCTTCCAATGTAATGGATACCGATTGTGGCGCAAAACCAACTTCCAATGGCTCTTCCATCATGTCGATGCTCTTCACTTTAGAAGTAAAACCACTAGGCAATACGCCTACTTCGTCGCCCACCTTGATGGCTCCACTAGCAATACGACCGGCATATCCGCGGTAATCTGGCCATTCGGCCGACTGAGGGCGAATAACATACTGAACCGGGAAACGGAAGTCATCGTGATTGATATCGCTGCTGATGTGAATATTCTCCAATAAATACATTAGAGTTGGTCCGTCGTACCAATTCATTACCTCAGAGCGCTCCACCACATTGTCACCTTTTAAGGCACTGATTGGTACGAAGCGAATATCTTTTACTGATAATTTTGATGACACGGCATCAATATCAGATTTAATTTTTTCAAATGTTTCCTGGTTATAATCAACCAAGTCCATCTTATTGATACAGAAAATAACGTGAGGAATCTGCAACAAAGATGCAATATAAGCGTGACGCAATGTTTGCTCCAACACACCATGACGGGCATCCACCAAAATTAAAGCCACATTGGCCGTACTGGCACCCGTTACCATGTTACGGGTATACTGGATGTGTCCCGGAGTATCGGCAATAATAAACTTACGCTTAGGTGTGGCAAAATAACGATAAGCCACATCGATGGTAATTCCCTGCTCGCGCTCCGAACGCAAACCATCAGTTAATAAAGCCAGGTTCACTTCTTCGTGACCCGAGCGTTCACTCACGCGCTCAATGGCTTCCATCTGATCCTCGAAAATTGCCTTACTATCGTATAATAAACGACCAATTAATGTACTTTTTCCGTCGTCTACACTTCCTGCAGTGGTGAAGCGTAAAAGCTCCATATCTAAATATCCTGATTCTTTTCCGGACATATTATTGATTTTTCAGATTTAACAAAGTTTAGAAATAACCTTCACGTTTACGATCTTCCATAGCCGATTCAGAACGTTTATCATCGGCACGACCACCACGCTCAGTTGTTCTGGTAGAAGCTACTTCGTGAATAATATCTTCAAGTGTATCAGCTGTAGAAAGTGTTAAGCCGGTACAGGTAACATCACCAATGGTACGACAACGTACGTCTTTGGTCTCCACCACTTCGTTTTCTTTCAATTGCATGAATGGCAACCTGGCCAACCAAACTCCATCGCGGTTAAACACTTCGCGCTTGTGTGTAAAGTAAAGACTTGGCAATTCGATCTGCTCCATGTAGATGTACTGCCATACGTCCATTTCGGTCCAGTTACTGATTGGGAATACACGGAAGTGCTCGCCCATGTTCTTACGACCGTTAAAAATATTCCATAACTCAGGACGCTGATTTTTTGGATCCCACTGCCCAAACTCATCACGGTGTGAGAAAAAACGCTCTTTAGCACGTGCCTTTTCTTCGTCGCGACGACCACCACCCATGGCGGCATCAAACTTATTGCTTTCGATGGCATCCAAAAGGGTTGTTGTCTGCAGTTTGTTACGACTGGCATTCACCCCTTTTTCTTCCACCACACGTCCCTGGTCAATTGAATCCTGAACCAATGCCACAATGCACTTTGTTCCGGTTTCTTCCATTACACGATCGCGGTACTCCAACGCTTCAGGGAAGTTATGACCTGTATCGATGTGCATTAAAGGGAAGGGCACCTTTGCCGGCCAGAAAGCCTTACGTGCCAGGTGAAACATTACTATTGAGTCTTTTCCTCCGGAGAATAACATCACAGGATTTTCAAATTGAGCAGCTACCTCTCGAATAACATAGATAGACTCAGCTTCCAGTTCCTTAAGGTGATTTATTCGGTATTGATCCATGATAAATTGATTTGTCCTACAATATAACTTGGCCGACCATTTGTCGATTGCCAATTTTACAAAAACGTCGCCAAATTTAACGATTAATAAAAGACTATGAAAATTTTAAGCCCTGTGCTTTTTAGGAAATTAAGGCTATAAAAAAAGGGTGCTTTAAACACCCTTCTTCATTTTTAGTATTTTGTTTCCAGATCGCCTATGTCAAAACTTTTATTGTATTGTGTCATAGCTCTCAGGCTCATTCCAACATTTGAGAATCCTCCATCGTGGAACAGGTTCTGCATCGTTACTTTCTTAGTAAGATCAGAGAACATGGTAATACAATAGTCGGCACAATCCGCTGCATCAGCATTTCCAAGTGGCGACATACGGTCTGAAAAGTCAATAAGACCATCGATACCTTTTACACCGCTACCCGCTGTTGTAACAGTTGGCGACTGCGAAATAGTATTCACCCTCACTTTTCTTTCACGTCCGTAGATGTATCCGAAACTACGAGCAATTGACTCCAATAATGCCTTAGCATCTGCCATATCGTTGTAACCATAAAGGGTACGTTGGGCTGCGATATAACTTAAACCAAGAACAGAGCCCCACTCACTAACAGCATCTTTCTTGAAAGCTACCTGCAGCATTTTGTGAAACGAAATAGCTGAGATATCTAAAGTTTTGTTTAGATAATTGTAATCCAGATCATGATAAACCCTTTTTTTACGAACGTTTAATGACATACCAATAGAGTGTAGAACAAAGTCTACTTTCCCACCAAGAACTTCCATTGATTTTTCAAAAACATTCTCAAGGTCTGCAACATTGGTTGCATCAGCCGGAATGATTTCTGCTTCACACTTTTTACCTAATTCAACCACTTCGCCCATACGACAGGCAACCGGTGTGTTAGATAAGGTAAAGCGTGCACCTTCTTCGTAAGCTCTTTCGGCTACTTTCCATGCGATAGACATGTCGTTCAGGGCACCAAAAATAATCCCTCTTTTTCCTTTTAAAAGATCAAATCCCATATCAATTTAATTTTGAGCGCACAAATATACTGCATATGTTGTACAACACAAGTTTCAATGTTAATATTCTGTACCTAACCTATTACAACAAGCTAGTTGCAAAAAGGTTTTTCTAAATAAAAAAGTGTTTGACTAGTTATTCAATAAAGCCCTGGCATTTTCAATAGCAGCATCGGATAGTGTTGATCCACTAAGCATTTTAGCTACTTCCACCACGCGGTCTTCATGCGCCAGTTTTCGAATATTCGAAATGGTTTTATCTGCTTTGTCTGTTTTAAATACTTTAAAATGATGATCGCCTTTAACCGTAATTTGGGGTAAATGCGTAATACTGATTACCTGCATAGAGGTCCCCATCTGCTCCATGATTTGTCCCATTTGATCGGCTACTTCCCCCGACACACCTGTATCGATCTCATCAAAAATAATGGTTGGCAATCCTTTGGATGACGACAACAAGGATTTGATGGATAACATTACGCGGGAAATTTCACCACCCGAAGCCACCTTATTAATAGGTGCAGGCTGCCCGCCTTTATTACCGGCAAAAAGAAATTCAACCTCGTCTTTACCATTTTTTGTAAAATCCTCGCTCTGGCTGTGCTCAATCACAAAATTCGCGTGCGGAATACCCAAACATTGCAATTTCTCTTCAATGCTCTTTTTAACCGGCTTAAAAACATTTTTACGTGAACTGGTAATCTTATTACAAACCTTATCAAGGTCTGCTTTTAGCACCTCCAATTCTGCCTTTTTGCTATTTAGCTCCTCATCAAAAAAGTTAACCTTATCGATCTTAGCCTGCAGCTCCTCTTTTAAAGCGATTAGCTCTTCCACCGTGTCCATCCGGTGCTTTTGCTGCAGGTCGTAAATTAAATTAATTCGCTCCTGCACCTGTTGAATTACTTCCGGATTATAATCCAAATCTTCCGCACGTGTTTCAATATCATCGGCCAAATCTTTCAGGTCAATGCGTGCCGACTCAATACGTTTGATCAGTTCATTCCCGTCCGGCAGGTAACTAGATATCTTCTCCAGTTTATTAATCGAATCACTCAGCACATCCAATACCGGTGAAGGCTCCTGGCTCAGGTTGTTAACCACTTCAACAAGGTTGGTCTTTATCTCTTCGGCATGCGACAATTGCTCCAATGACTGCTCCAATTCGGCTTGCTCACCCTTTTGCAATTTAGCATTATCCAACTGCTCAAACTGAAACTGCATATAATCCAAATCTGCTTTTTGCTTTGCGTTATCAGCAATCATCTCATCGATGGCTTTTTGCAACTTCCGATAGGCCGCATACTTCTTTTGGTATTTCTCAATCAAGGACTTATTCCCCGCCATTGTATCAATTACCATCATATGGAAACCATTATCATCCAATAACAGGTTTTGATGCTGAGAATGTACATCGATCAACTGTGCACTGATATTCTTTAAAAAACTTAGGTTAACCGGCGTATCATTAACAAAAGCACGCGATTTGCCCGAAGGCAGTAACTCACGACGAATAATGGTAACATCATCGTAATCCACATCGCTCTCTTCAAAAAACTTAACCAAACCATAATTACCGATGTAAAACTCCCCCTCAACAACGCACTTTTGTTCTTTATTTAAAAGAGCTCCGGTATCGCTTCGTTGTCCGAGGATAAGGGATAAAGCACCCAGCAAAACGGATTTACCGGCACCTGTTTCTCCTGTAATCACGGTTAAACCACCATCAAAAGTGACTTCCACCTTATCGATTAAGGCATAATTTGAAATTGATAATGACTTAAGCATATTATTTAGATGACAATATCTTTTCGTATTTGTTATTATTCGACGGATCAACCTCTTTTAAGAGTTCAACAACCCGTCCCTTCTCCATTGAAAACGATTCTTCAAAAATCTTTACCAGCTCATCTGACTTAGCAGTAAAAAACACCTGTGTAAAAAATGATCCGGGACGCTGACGGTGGACTTTTCGTGTTAGTTCAAGTGCCTTGGCTATTTCAGCTCGCCCCTCTTCTGCCTTATCACTCATCCGGTCCAGACCTTTTCGATGATACTCATACATACACTGGCGCAACGGACGATGGTATTCATTAAGAATATTCTCAATCAGCCAATAACGGTTACGCTGTCCTTCGAAGGATTTCCATCCACTCTCACGCGCTCCCTGTGCCCGGTTTACAATTCTTTCGGCTTCCTGAAAATAGGCTGTTCCACCGCTATTTTTAAACGAATCGTAGTCCAGTCCCAATATAATATTGGCATAATAAGACAAAACGGCTACCAGGTTCGAATCAAAATTATTGGGATTATAAACCAGCGGTTCAAATTCCACATATTTAAATTGAAAATCCTGATCCTGATGATTAAATAAAACGGTGTAATAATTGGAGTCGTAAACAGGTCGTCGGGCCTGAATTTGAATCGACGCCTTGAACTCATCAATGGAAATGACCTCCGCTATATTAATCATGATATTGCAATCAATCCGCTCTTCGGGAGCAAATTTATCGTTGGTCCACTTTTGGTTATTCATAAACTCCATAATGGCCGTCTGAAGGGTTTCAAAAACTTTTTTGTTCGAACCCTGTACCTGTGGGGAAACCACCTGTACAGCACACTGGAATTCCTGAGCACTTAAGTGCCAGCCAAATATTATAAAGATTGCAACAATCAGGTATCTCATAGCTTTTTGTTATAAAGATGAAAGTTTTAAAACCAATTCGTTAACCACATCTCTGGCCACATCAACTTTTGATTTTAACGCAAATTGCTCAATTTTATTTTGATTATCGAGGATTGTAATCTTATTGGTTTCCGTATTGAAACCAGCACCTTCATCTTTTAAACTGTTCAAAACAATAAAGTCAAGATTCTTCTTACTCAATTTATTTTGAGCATTTTCAATGGCATTTTCGGTTTCCAACGCAAAACCAACCAATACCTGATTGGCTTGTTTTTTCTGCCCCAATGCCGCAGCAATATCCTTGTTCGCTTCCAATTCAATGCTCATGGCCGATTCCTTGCGCTTGATCTTCTCTTCCGCCTGTTTCACTGGTCGATAATCTGCCACAGCCGCTGACATAATGGCCGCATCCATCGATGGAAAATGAGCCACGCAAGCCTCGTACATTTCATTGGCACTTATCACATCAATACGCTTGATGCCCGGATCCTTTATATCTAAACGGGTAGGGCCGCTTACCAAAGTAACCTCGGCTCCCCGATCGGCTAATTCCTCAGCAATGGAATACCCCATTTTACCAGAAGAATAATTACCAATAAACCGAACCGGATCAATCTTCTCATGCGTAGGGCCTGCCGATACCAAAACCTTTTTGCCACTTAAGTCTTTTGACTCATTTGAAAAAAAAGCTCTTAAATGCTCCACAATTTCTTCGGGCTCAGCCATGCGTCCTTTACCAATCAAACCGCTGGCCAGTTCACCCGCATTGGGTTCTATTAAATGGTTGCCATAAGACTGCAAGGTAGCCATATTCCGTTGTGTAGAAGGATGCTGATACATATCAAGATCCATTGTTGGCGACACAAACACCGGACAACGAGCTGATAAATAAGTTGTAATTAACAGGTTATCAGCAATACCATTGGCCATCTTCCCCATGGTATTGGCAGTAGCCGGTGCCACTATCATGGCATCAGCCCACAAGCCACTATCCACATGACTGTTCCAATCGCCGTTTTCCGGATTAAAAAACTCGACTAAAATCGGTCGTTTTGACAATGTTGCCATCGTTAATGGGGTGATAAACTGCTTGGCCAGCTTGGTCATAATAACTTGCACTTCGGCTCCTTCTTTCACCAACAATCGGGTTAACTGTGCACATTTATAGGCAGCAATCCCTCCTGAAATCCCAAGAATAAACTTTTTTCCTTTAAGCATAGTTCAAAAATAAAAAAAGATAAAGGAGAATACACCTTCTCCTTTACCTTTTATATTTTAAGTTCTGATTAAGCCATGTCAACCAGAATGTTCTAAGCAATAAAATTAGTCTTGCTTTTCCTCTTTATCAGGATTGCGATGGTAAACATTACCCTCTACAAACTCCTGCGTAGCAATACACACAGGCTTAGGTAAACGTTCGTAGAAACGCGAAATTTCAATCTGCTCACGGTTCTCAAACACCTCTTCTAAGTTATCTGTATACGAGGCAAACTCCTGCAGCTTCTTGTTTAGCTCCTCTTTCATCTCAGAACTAATCTGGTTAGCTCTTTTACCCATAACCACGATTGATTCGTAGATATTACCGGTTGGCTCAGACAATTCGTTTTTGTCCCAGGTAATTGTAGAAACCGGTGCGTTTGTTTTTTTGTAGTCGATTGACATATGATTACTTTTAATTTACTGCAACTTCGTTGTTATATTGTTTCAACAGATCATCTGATTCTTTAAAGATACGATCTGCTCTTTTT
Source organism: Carboxylicivirga sp. (assembly GCA_025210475.1). Lineage (GTDB taxonomy): Bacteria > Bacteroidota > Bacteroidia > Bacteroidales > Marinilabiliaceae > Carboxylicivirga. The sequence goes on from JAOARW010000004.1 coordinate 63,306, forward strand.
CGGAACTTTCCTTCAGGAAACTCATTGATAAAAGAATAATATTCATCAATGGTATCACGAACACGTTCTTCTTTCTTTTCCTCAATACTATTTACGGCCTGAATATGCTTCGATTCTAAAATCAAGAATGATAATTCTTCACGATATTTTGTATCCGGAAAATCTTTCAAACTATTTTGAGCAGCGATAACTGCCGACATATAGTTATTACCCAAATAATCGCCCAGATTGTAATAAAGCTTAGCATTCAAGTACGATTTAAACACCAACTTATCACGCAATTCATCCATTAAACGCGTTGATTCTTCAACACGGGCACTATTGGGATACATATTGATAAACAATTGAAACTCCTGAATCGCCTCTTCGGTAGTTGTTTGATCGAGGCGTGGCTTAGGTGAACGCATGTAGTAACAATAGGCACTCATGTACTGACACTCTTCGGCATAATCACCAGCAGGAAAATTTTTAACATACTCGCGATAGTAATGACCTGAGGTTAGAAAATCATTAAGTCCGTACATACAGTTGGCATAAACATAGTTTACTTCTTCTGCCTTATCGGTACCACGATAAATATTGATCAACTGACCCAATAAAGTTGCAGCTCTTGTGTAATCTTCCTTCTCATAATAGCTCATTGCTTCGGAATACCACAACTCATAATCCTGACTTTTAAGTAGCTTTTGATATTTACTACAGCTGGTTCCGACAATCGCGAATAAGACTAATATAAACAATAAGTGCTTCAACTTCATAAACTTGATCATATCTTGATGTTACATAATTAAAAACAGCCCTGTACACGAAGACTGTTTTTACAACATGCAAAGATAATCTTTCGTTACAAACCTCACAAGCCCCATTTTGATATATTCAACATGCACAAATATTTGCATCTATTAACGGCTGTATTTTATCAACAAAAAAAACACGACTATCATGCAAATACCTTATTTAATAAAGCTTCAGCGAAAGATGTGTAACACGCCAAACCGTGCACTGTTACAACTGGTTTAAGCCTCAAATATGCTGCTTTATCTTTTTTAATAAGGTTTCTTTCAAAAAGATAAGATAAAACATTACATTTGCAGCGAAAATTTTAAAAGCTCAGTATAGTGGATATTTTCGATAAAATAAAAGAACATATGGGCCCTCTGGGTCAATATGGCAAAGAAGCACACGGTTATTTCATGTTCCCAAAATTAGAAGGCGAAATCAGCCCTAAAATGAAATTCCGTGGAAAAGAAGTGCTTACATGGAGTTTAAACAACTACCTGGGATTAGCTAATCACCCGGCAGTGCGCAAGGCTGATGCTGAAGCAGCTGCTGAATATGGTATGGCTTATCCAATGGGTGCTCGTATGATGTCAGGTCAGACAAGCAAACATGAAGAATTAGAATCAAAATTAGCTGAATTTGTTGGTAAAGAAGATGCCTATCTGCTTAACTTCGGTTATCAGGGTATGGTATCAATCATCGACACTTTAGTTAGCCGCAACGATGTGATTGTGTATGACTCAGAGTCTCACGCTTGTATCATGGACGGTATTTTCTTGCATAAAGCAAAAGGTGGTAAAAGCTTTGTTTTCGCTCATAACGATATGGATAAATGCGAAAAAATGCTTCAGTTTGCTACCAAGCGAGTAAAAGAAACCGGTGGTGGTATTTTAGTTATTACTGAAGGTGTATTTGGTATGGCTGGCGACCTTGGTAACTTAAAAGATATTGTAAAGCTTAAAGAAAAGTACAACTTCCGCATTTTGGTTGACGATGCTCACGGATTTGGTACAATGGGTAAGACTGGTGCTGGTGTAGCTGAACACTATGATGTTGCCGATCAGATCGATGTTGTATTTAACACTTTTGCTAAGTCGATGGCTGGTATTGGTGGTTTTGTTGCCGGTACCGAAGAGGTTGTGAATTACCTACGTTACAACTTGCGTTCTCAGATTTTTGCCAAGTCATTACCAATGCCTATGGTGATGGGAGCTCTTAAGCGCCTTGAGATGTTGCGTGATGAGCCAGAGCACAAAGCAAACTTATGGAAAGTAGTTGAAAGACTACAGAGTGGTCTTAAAGATGCTGGTTTTAACCTAGGTAAAACAGAATCGCCTGTTACGCCTGTATTCTTAGAAGGTAATGTTGGTGAGGCAACTGAATTAACAATGGATTTACGTGAGAACTACAACATCTTCTGCTCGATTGTTGTGTATCCGGTAATTCCAAAAGATCAGATCATGCTTCGCATTATCCCAACAGCTGTTCACACTATGGAAGATGTTGATTACACAATCAAAGCATTCCGCGAAGTACAGGAAAAACTTAAAGATGGAAAATACAAGAGCGATAAAATTGCCAGCGTAATTTAATTGTCTTTAAACGATATAAAAAAAGGGTAATCTGATTCAGGTTACCCTTTATTATTACCCTGAAGCTACCAAGCCTTAATATCTTATTCTCAAAAGGAGACTAACAACCAATAACACCAAACTAATATACTTCAGCTCAATCCAACGATCAAAGATCAGGCGAAGAACTGCCTGCTCCTTTTGCAATGCATCCTGTTTGGTGTGTTTGTCTTTATTTATTACCCAACCCTTGGTGCGAAATTGTGTATTATCAGAGAATGAAACATCCTCGTAGTCGCTCACTGTATTAAAAATCCTTACAATACTTGATGCCGGACTCACTCCCTGACTCTTATCACTTTCTTTATTCACCAGTAATTTTACCGCAAATGGAAGCCTGTAGTACTTGCCATTGGCGTCTTCCGCCTCAAACAAGGTTCTGTCATTACCAATCCGCATAGACAAGTTATAATAATCATAGCGACTGGCTACAGTTGAAAAACCAAATAACAGCACAGCAAAAACAATCAAAATTTGAGACCATTTTTGTCGCCAGAATTTTAAAGTACAGACAACAAACGCTCCGGCAATTAAATAGGCAAAAACAACCAACAGAAACAGCGGTGTCGACAAATACACCAATACCAATGCGTAGCTATTTATATCAGGCATAAAGAATATTCCCAAAGAGAAAATCGTTAAAACCAGCAATAAAACACTCACAAAAGAGCTTTCTGTTACTACTCTTATTAGCGAAGAGTTTGAAATAGCCCCAATCGCCATACCGAACACCAATAGCACGATTATAAAATACAGGTTTTGCGGCCAAATCAACTTAGCCATACTTAGCGCCCCAACCAGTGGATTCAATACAAGCCCTAAAACAATTACAGTTAAAGCAAACAGCAGCCCTTTTAAATATCCCTTTTTATTTGAAACTCCATTCATATTAATGCGACTCGTGAAATCCGTTAATAATACTTTTGAAATTCGAAGAAATGCTTGCTCCTATGGTGGCAAAATACAAATGAATCACTAAAAACAGACTTGCCAAAAACCCAACGCCTGCATGCAACAAAGCGGTTAGCAATGTTCCTCCCACCCCAAACACATTGTCAATTATAGTTTCAGGAAACATTAATGCAATACCAGTAATAATCAATACCGGATATAGAACAAAGAGCATTAAAACATAGGTAAGCTGTTGAAGTGGATTAAACTTTGCCTCCTCTGTGGCCGGATACGGAGCTTCTTCCCCTTTGAAGATACCGATTGTATAGTACCTTGCTTGATTCACCAGGCGATTTCCCAGACCTTTCAATCTAATTCTATAATGCTTCTTATTTGATGTAAAAACAAATGCAATTAAATAAAAAACATAAGTAATTAATATGCCGATTCCACAAATATTATGACTCGATACGGCCCAATCGAAGCGCAACAATGGATATTCAGGATTAGAATACTGCATGCTGATACCCGATATCAGCAACACCAGAAAAAACAAGGCATTTAAACCATGCCAGATTCTTACCCATACCGGATATAAATATATTTTCTCACTCATATTACTTCTTTTTTAAGAGTATTAAACGAAGAACAGCATGTACGCCAATCCCTATAATTAACAATCCGAATATGCCAAGACTAATGTAGTTTAATGCTTTATTACGATTAGCACCAATAATATACCCCTCGTTTAAAACAACAGCATTAAAAAAACCGGATTCTTGCCTGCTTTCTTTTGCGCGATGAGCATACAAAGACTCCATTAAAACGGAATTTGAGCTATGGCACTGAACACAATTTCTCAAAGCTTCCTCTTTGGGCAAGACATTATGTGCCACCAAAATATCTTCCTGAACCTTCGTATGACAATCAACACAACGTACTTTAGCAAAGTGTCGCCCCTGCTTGGGTAACCATGAATGTACTTCGGCAAGATTTCGCGGTTCATCATCCGATAGCAATCCATACTTAAACTTGTTATCGTGGCAACTTAAGCACATATCATTGCTGATTTTAACAACCTCAACAATTGGCTTATCTTCACGTAATGCGAGCTCATAGCCGTGCGGATTGTGACACATCCAGCAATTAAAGCGTTCATCCGATGCCTTATAGTGCACGCTCTCCATAAAAGCTGCTTCAATACCCTCAAAATTGTATTTCGCAAAAGTATCGTCGCCGCCGTGACAATCCATACACTGATACTTCTCTTCCAAACGCAATTCTCCGCTATGAGGAAAAGTTTCATATTCCATTGAGTGACAATCAATGCATGCAAACATCTTGTGAACCGAATGATGCAGTTTCACACTATCAATGTGATGAAAAGGATTGAGTGGCTTGCGATCCATACGATCGGTCCATTCGTTATGGTATTCGTAAAATACCTGACCATGGCATTTTAGGCACTGACTATTGTCAGCAACATCCTGAGCATATAAGCTCGCACCAATAGTCATCAGAACTAAGAGCACTTGAAAGGGTAACTTCATCTGTTTCTGGTTTATTTTTTATTTGATCAGATGATGCAAATACACCAACATCATAGCCTCTTGCATTTCTAACATGATTATCATCTTTCTATGTTTGCTTCAACTGATCATTAAAAATGGCTTATTACACGAATGAATAAAACAAAAAAACTGCCTGCTAAAGCTTGAACTTTTTATGCGGGCAGTTTTAAACTATGGCGATTTCCTTACTTTTTAAGTGTGCGTATGTACGTTACAACCGCCCAACGATCTTCATCATCAGGAATTTTCTTTTCAAAATTTGGCATCTCATCCCGACCAATAAAAGACTGATAATAGATAACCCCATCTTTTTGAGCCTGGAACTCAGCAGAAGTAAAATCACCCAAATCCACCTCTATACTGCGAGCTTTAGGTCCGTCACCTTTTCCCATATTTCCATGGCACGATTTGCAATGACGTGAATAATTAATTTTGCCAATTTTTATCATTTCAGCATCATCAGCTGCCTGAGGATTTTTCATACTCTGATACTTGGCTGGTATATCCCATGGCTTTTTCTCGTTAACAAACGACATTAACACAAAGCTCAATAGTACCAAAGTACAGCTTAATAATACCGTCATTTTAAATTTTCTCATAATATCAGATTTTATAATAATTATCTAGAAATTCCACAAGCGGGTAATATTAAATCCAAATCGAATGCTCTCACTGTCAAACTTACTTAAGTTATGCATATAAAGTTCTTGAGGCAATATTCCTAAGCCATTTGTAAGAAATATTTGAAATGCATGTGTACTGGTTGAAACTTCATATCCGATTGAAAAATGAGCTTTGGGATGGTTGGTAAATGAAGTATGCTGCGAAATACCCTCAATCTTTAAAGGTATACCCAACTCTAGAGTTAACGACGATTGAGGGCTAAACTTTATCCGACCTCCTAAACCCAGTCCAATTTTATCATTATCAAGCAAACTGTCCACCGCATTATAATGTGTGAAGTTAGCGCTTGCCTGCACTGATAGCCAATCGTTGACTTTACGACCTACTATCACTTCAGTAAAGTAAGACATGCGATCAGAAAACTCATAATTCACTCCGAAGGTTTCTTCAGCTCGTCCGTCAATAGCCGCATTGGCATAAACGGTTAAACTAACAGGAATTGTGTTTTCACGGGTTTGTTGAAAAGGCGTATACTTGGCTTGAAAATCCTGGTACTTTTTCTGACTATTTGTTCCAAAACCAACAACCACATTATCCAAAATCGAATAATTAAAACCTATGCGGATATTTGCCCCCGGTGCCATAATCCCAAAAACATCACTAAATCCGTTATCAATGGTCCCGAAGCGGTGACTGATAACCATTTCCAATGTATTTTTGTATTGTGTAACACTAGTTTGATGATTTACCAAGGTCCCTGATTCCCAGGGCGACCTTACCGGTTTATCAACTTTCTTTTCTGCTTGTTCTTCTTCCTGAGCCAAGGCTAAATGACCAGAAAACAAAAACAAAACAATAAGATATATAAGTTTTTTCATTGTAATCGTTTTTAGTTATCCTTTGCACCCTGCTCAATCCAGGTAATAATTAGTAATTTCTGATTTCCAACGTATACATAATCAGCATGTAAACCACCTGATCCAGGTACTGTAACTATCTCGCTGTTATCGGCATCATCCATATCAAGTAAACCATTGTTAATAAGTGATTGATAGGCCTCACCCGGCTTCAAGCTAAATAAACCATCCCCATTATGACAGTTTGTACAGCTTTGCGTTGTCCAAATTGGCTCTACTTCAGCAGAGAAACTAATCGGTTCTTCCGGATCAATAGGATCGCCCGTATCCGGCGTTATATACTTATAGTCGCAGGCGAAAGTCAGCATCATAATGAAGCCCAACAGCAACCAGTTTTTATTTATCTGTTTCATGGAGTTGATAAGTTTAAATGATTTTCTTCTTTCAGCTTAAAGCTGCCATTAAGCAATGACAGCTTCAATTCACCTATCAATCTTGTAGTGCACTTAGCGCTCCATCTAAAAGATCATTCGCGTATACCTTATTGTGGATTCCATAGCTTCCGTCATCCTTAACCAGTTTGTAATTCCAGAATGCCGCCAATTGTTCCTGTGTATACTCCTTATCAGTAATTATATGATCATGATCATCCATAATGTTATTTTCCATCAGAGCAGTTTTAAGAGCTGCTAACTTAGCTTTTACACCTGTTTGAATTCCATTTAAGTCAAAATCATCATCCAAACTTTCGTGACAATCGGTACAGGCTTTTGTAAAGGCTGTGTAAGATGTCATCTCACCTGTTTCATCGTCGTACTGAGCCATACTTAAGGCCATCGAATGCCCTCCAAAATAAGCACCGTAGTTTCCGGTTGAAGCGGCATTAGACATATGACACTTAACACAATTGTGCTTGCCTTTATCGGCTTCACTGGCAAAGTAACCACCCTTACCTCCATAAATAATTCCTTGCACGCCATAGTGTGGTCCATAATGACTGGACGTAATTAAGGTATTGGTTGAAACATCCAGATTAGGTGTGTCATCACCTCTGTTGCGAGCCTGGTGACATTTCACGCAAGTGTTACTTGGTTCACCCGCATCAACACTCAAGTCACTAAAGGCATCCACCTCATTCATAATCAAATCAACTTCCCCTTCGTAAACCATGGCATAATCGTCACGGGTATAAGATGTGTGTATCTGGTGACAGGTATAACATGACATTGCTGCAGCTTCGGCATGTAAGCCACCGAAATTGGTGCCATCCTCAACGGCTTTCATAAAACCATTGTGCGAGTGACACATGGAACATGAACCACCTGCATAATTCGCATAACCAGTATGCTCTGCTCCACCCGTAAAATGTATTGAATGCTCAAACTGAGCTGTTTTTATTGTTAGTTCGCTGTCGTTAGTATGACAAGTAATACAACCAGCTGTTCCATCTGAACCATTTGTTCCATCTGTACCATCACTACCATCTGATCCCGGAGGGCCCTGAGGTCCTTCTTTAGTACAGCCTGCAAATACAACTGCCATTGCCACAACTATCAACCCAGTAATTTGTTTTAATTTTTTCATAACGATTGGACTTAATGAACAATGATTTTCACTTTAAAATATCTTTTAACAATTTTAAACATTCCAAAGAAGAAATACACAAAGTAAATTATACACAACACGATTGATAAAAATCAACAGCACGTAGCGATCGATCTAAATATTAGCATTTTACAAATTGACTTTTAGTATTTTTTGCCTATCTTTATTTAAAATCAATCCAACTAAAAGCAATAAAAAACACAGCCAATGAACTCCAAACCTGATACATAACCCGCATCGTAATTAGGAAGTATATTTATCATTTGATAATTATATTATTTCTCTCTAAATTCTAGTTCGCCAATCTTAATCGCCATTAATAATAAGTTTAATGAATAATGTAGTAGATATAAACGGATGCGAGAAATGTCACATTAAGTTTCAAGGATTTGAAACACTCAGCTCCATTGAAATGATTGCATTCAAAGAGTCTCATTGTAAAGTTGTTTATCAAAAAGGCGAAACAATTATCAAAGAAGGAACACGATGCAATAATATTATTTGTATTCGAAAGGGCTTTGCTAAACTTTATATTAAAGGACTGGAAAATAAAAATATTATTATAAAAATATTAAAGGAAGGTGATTTCATTGTTAGTCCGGGATTATTTACTGATAACCTAAACCACTTTTCGGTTAGTGCGCTTACCGAGATGGAAACTTGCCTGATCAGCGCCAATGCATTTACAGATGCGTTTCGACATAACAACTCCTTTGCAGAACAAATACTCAAGCTCAACCACGAAATAACAAACGACCTATATAATCAACTCATTAATTTTTCGCACAAAAAAATGACTGGCCGCGTAGCCAACACCATTCTTTACCTGTCGGAAATCTATAATGCAAAACGTTTTCATACGACACTAAGCAGACAAGACATTGCCGATTTGTCGAGTGTTTCCAAAGAAAGTTTAATTCGGGTTTTAAAAGATTTTAAAGAAAGTGGCATCATAAAAATTGATGGTAATCTCATTGAAATTAGTGCCATGTCGACCCTGCATAACATTAGTCGGGTTGGATAAAGACAAGCGATTTCCCGAGTTTTTCCAAAGAATCAAAAATGCTCTCATCTACTCCAACCTATGGGTTAGTATAGCCTTGGCTGCACTCACAGTCACCATTACCGTTCTTCATGATCGGTTGATAACAACCTCAGCTATCTTTAGTTTTTGCATGGCCTTTGCCGGTTATAATTACATCTATCTTTCTGTTTATTTTATCACGCCAAATAAAATTACAAACCAGCGTAAACAATGGATGGATCGCCATAAAACACTGTTAGTTCTGGGGTGCCTGATAAGCAGTCTGACTGCCCTTTTCGTTTTAACATCAAGCAATAACATACACTATTGGTTTTTCGTGGTTTTTTTGATCCTCTCCTCGTTCTATATTGTTCCTGTTAAAAAGAATCTGGGGCTGCGATTTATACCTACAGCCAAAATATTTGTTATTTCATCGGCCTGGGTTTTACTAATCATGTCAAGTTTACCTCATATCGACAGGGATCAATGGTTAATCATCGCGCTATTTTCGTATTTATTAGCCATTACCATTCCATTTGATATCAGAGATATTAATACTGATCCTGCCAGGCTTAAAACCATACCTCAAATTATCGGCGTTAAAAATTCGATCTATCTGGCACAATGCCTTAACATTATTGCATTGCTTATTCTGAGCATCAGATTTTACCAACCTTCCATATTAATTGCAAATCTCATATACGGGGTGCTGGCGACAACAGCCTTTAATAAGCTAAGGCATCAATCATCAAAAACCTATATTAATTTCCACATCGAAGGACTACCAATACTCTGGTGCTTACTTATACTGGTTGTCAGCCTGTTTTAAAAAGCAAACTCAAGACCCAATTTGAAAGCCCAGTTGTCAATGGCATCCGGCAAACGATAGGCCCCATAACGATAATGGACTGACAAGCCATATTGAAAAATAAAGTTAGAAAACAGATTCTTCAGATAGAATCCCGACTCATAATACCCTTTACTAATCGATTTAAAACCATCGGGTGCCTCTCCAAAGGCTACATTGGTACTTAAAACAATCTCAGGCTTAATGCGATTCTCTGTATTTAACCCAAGCGGCATGCCGTGAGAAAAATACAAAGCTCCAAATTCGCTGGCTGCAAATTCATTTAGACGCATGGTACCAAAGGTGTATGGCACAAAAACAGTAAAGGATTTATAGCTACCCAAAGCACTATATAGTAACGTTGGGTTATAATCCCCGTTCAGATAGCCACCTTCCAGACGCAGTATGGTGTACATCGAATTCGGATAGTTGAACTGCTTATGAATTCGGCCTTCAAAACTTGTGTAATCAAATTGCTGATCGGTTTTCCAGCGACCAAATGAAGTATTTACCCAAACCACCGGCCACTTGGTGCCATTGGAAATCTTACCGAGGGGCGAATTAGTAAAGGTTTCCTTCTGTGCCCACTTCAATTTAAGCTTGCCCTCCTGATGTTCGAAAGCTTCAGCAACATTGCCATTTTCAGAAAAATGATACGACCTCAAAGGTGTTACTTCACGGTCTGAATATTCAAGACCTGCTTTCAGATAGCGCAGAAAGCGAAATTCAACACCTGCTGCATAGCCTTCACTAAGATCCATTGTTTCGGTTAAAAAGCGTCCAAAGCGCTCGCTGGACAAGGCCTTTACTCCATCCAAAAACCCAATACTACCTGTTGCCTGTACATCATCCTGATATTTTATGTAGGCTTTGTTTTCCTTGTTGACAAAGGGATTTACCGACAGCTCCAAACCATATTTGCTGGCTTTATCACTAAATCCATAAGTATAATAACCTCCGGTTGTAAAGTTCTCCGACAAACGTGAACTTGTATAAATTCCGGCTCCTAATTTCAGACCTTCGTAGTCGTTGTAATCAATCAGTTTCGACAAATCCAACTGTAAGTTACCCATGGGCAGATAGCCCTTCACCATCGAAATTTGTGTTTTTATTAAGGCATCTAAATGATTTTTTCGTCCGATACTATCTAAAAAATGATAGGTTAACGAATCTCTGGCAGTTAAAGGCTCGTATCTGAACTGGGCCACATCGGGTGCATTTTTGCTGTCCGAAATTCCTTCGAGTATAACATTGTCAAACTCCTTTGGATCAAACTGAGGCTCGGTATTAATGGCCGTCACATAACTTTTTCCCTTACCCAGTATTGGAAATGGTAAACGGCGCGCCGCTCCCAAACTCCCAAACTGCAAACTGCTTTCCAACTGAATTGGAAACCACAGACCATTATCCGACAGCTGATACTTCTGACGTATAAACAAGCGCATGCCGTTATCAACTCCCATGGTTGTTGCCGAAACGGTTTTGATGGCCATCGATTGACTATCGATATGGAAAGCTCCTTTTAAACCTCTAAAACTCCGATCGGCCTTGGGACGATAGGAAATGTAAAAAACCGAATCACCATTGGCTTCGGTAATGGTTTCTTCAAGTATAAACTGATAGGAAGAGATACCTGCTCTGGATGCCGGATTTAAATACTGATAGCCTAACAGCTTAATGTAATTCCCATAGAATGAAAAGGGCTGAAGGATTGCCGGAAATGAAGCCAATAAAGGATCTTTCAGTCCACTTACACGACCAGAAATAACCTTCTCTTTCCCAACACCTTTCTTCAGGTGCTTTTTCTCCGACACGGATTCAAATAAAAACAAATAACTATCGTTGTTCAGGCCTAATGAATCTTTCAACTCATCAATTTCTTCTTTGCTTAAATCAACCGGGTAATCAAAATCAAGTGTCATTTTATGATACATGACACAACTAAAAGGATTATAATTATCGGGATTGTGCTGATCCTTATTAGCCACAACTTTTCGCATAATGGCAATGGCCGGATTCTCAGTTGGCAGCACATCAACGGTTGGCAGACTATATTTAAGAGGGCGTAATTTAATTTCCTTACTCTTGTAAAATTCTTCGATGGACATCTGCTTTGGCTCGTAACCCAAACAGCTAATCTTCAAACTTGTAATTTCGGCATTGGTACGAATTTCAAATCGGCCGTCGATATCCGTTACTGTTCCGGCCCCTTCGCTGTACACTACATTTACAAATGGTATTGGATCCAGACTTTTTTCATCAAGCACTTTACCTTTTAGTACCTGTGCAAAACTTGAAGTACAACTAAAAAAAACGATTGCGATTACGAACAAAAAAATGCGATGCATCAGTGTATTGGGTTATTATGATTTTAACACCGAAATTATAAAAACCTTGGAGTAATAAAAAATATCCCCTGCTACTTTATCGGTAACTGGGGATTATTTAACAACATATAATCTTACTTTAACATACCAGCTTTCAGGCGGGTTACCTCTTTTACCGTCAGGTAGCGCCACTTTCCTCTTGGAATCGTTTTCTTAGTTAAGCCGGCAAAGTATACGCGGTCCAGCTTCATTACTTTGTAGCCCAAGTGCTCGAACATACGGCGAACAATTCTATTTCTTCCCGAGTGAATTTCAATCCCTACCTGTGTTTTATCTTCCTTTTCAACAAAACTTATGGCATCGGCATGAATCGGACCATCTTCCAGTGTAATACCTTTTGCCAGCTGATCTAAATGGCTTGCAAAAACAGGCTTATCAGTAAAAACGTGATAAATCTTCTTGGCATTGTATTTAGGGTGAGTCAACATTTTGGTTAGCTCGCCATCATTGGTTAATAATAACAAACCAGTTGTCTGCTTATCCAGTCGACCAACCGGATAGATACGCTGATCACAGGCATCATCCACCAATTCCATCACCGTCTTTTTGGCATGCTTATCCTCAACGGTTGTTACAAAACCTTTTGGCTTATTCAAAAGCACGTACACCTTTTCTTCCGGATCGAGCTTATTCCCTTTATAACGCACATCATCCTTAAGACCAACGGCCATACCCATTTGTGTTACCACTTTGCCATTAACAGTTATCTCGCCAGCTTCTATAAGTTTATCAGCATCGCGTCGGCTACAAACTCCTGCGTTAGCAATGTATTTGTTCAGCCTTATATTGTTTTCAGTTTTCTTCTCAGTTACCTGCTCTTTGGCCTTAAACGGCTTTTTATCCGTATAATCAGCTTTTCCTTCCTCCTGATTATGCTTACGCACAGGCCTTTTATTATCGAATCGTTTAAAATCCTTTTTCTGACGACCTTTTTCGCCACGTATATTTCGTTCTCTGCTCATCTTCTCTACTTTCTTATTTAAGCGACAATTAATTGCACACTTTATTTGAATCTGCAAAGTTGATAAAAAAGCGCCTAAAAAAAGCTTATTCATTAAAAAAAAGCATTCTGAAAGCTATGGACTTAATACAAAACTTTAAAATAAAACCATTCGAAAGCATACGTAAGTACTTATTGAATACATTTGCTTAATTAAAAATGTTTCGTAAGAAAAGTTGGCTTTCTAAAAAATATAAACGACTTTTGCCTACTTATTCAAAACTAATTACACTATGACATTAATAAAATCCATCTCCGGAATCAGGGGAACGATTGGTGGTCAGGCCGGAGAAGGCTTATCTCCACTTGATGTTGTTAAATTTTCAGCTGCCTATGGTCAGTGGGCAAAGCAAAGACATGCAGGTAAAATTAAGGTTGTTGTTGGTCGTGACGCCCGTATCTCCGGCGAAATGGTTAACCGATTGGTAATTGGAAGCCTGCAAGGTTTAGGAATTGATGTTGTTAATATAGGATTAGCTACAACCCCTACAACCGAATTAGCGGTTACAAACGAAAAGGCTCAGGGTGGTATTATCCTGACAGCCAGCCATAATCCAAAGCAGTGGAATGCGCTTAAGCTATTAAATGAAAGGGGCGAGTTTTTAACAGCTGCCGATGGTGCCGAGGTACTTAAAATTGCCGAAGACGAAAGTTTTGTGTTTGCTGAAGTTGATGATTTGGGCCAGGTTTCAGAAAATGATACTTACACCGATTACCATGTACAGCACGTACTTGATTTGGAAATGGTAGATGTTGAAGCGATTAAAAATGCCAACTTTACGGTTGCCATCGATTGTGTTAACAGTGTTGGTGGTGTGGCTTTACCAGCTTTACTTAAAGCCTTAGGTGTTGATAATGTAATTGAATTGTATTGCGAACCTAATGGTCACTTCCCTCATAATCCGGAGCCTCTGCCAGAAAACCTCACAGAAATCTCGAAGGTAATTAAGGAAAAGAAAGCAGATTTAGGATTTGTTGTGGACCCGGATGTGGACCGTTTAGCTATTGTTAACGAAGATGGTTCGATGTTTGGCGAAGAATACACTTTGGTAGCTGTAGCCGATTACCTTCTTCAGCATAAAAAAGGTAACACCGTTTCAAATCTGTCATCGTCAAGAGCATTGGCCGATGTAACAAATGGTCATGGTGGCTCCTACCAGCCTGCTGCTGTTGGTGAGGTGAATGTGGTAGCCAAAATGAAAGAAACAAATGCAGTTATCGGCGGTGAAGGTAATGGCGGAGTTATTTACCCGGAGAGTCATTATGGTCGCGACGCCCTGGTAGGCATTGGTTTATTCCTTACTCATCTGGCCAAGTCGGGCAAAAAATGTTCTGAGCTGAGAGCACAATACCCTGAATATTATATTTCAAAGAACAAGATTGAACTAACGCCAGGTATCGATGTGGATGGTATCCTTAAAAGTATAGAGGAAAAATACCAGGATGAAAACATCAACACCATTGACGGATTAAAAATTGATTTCCCTGAGAAATGGGTTCAATTACGTAAATCCAATACTGAGCCAATTATTCGTATTTATGCGGAAGGCAAATCAATGGATGCCGCTGATGAACTGGCACAGACAATTATTAATGACATCAAATCCCTATTATAGGGGATTGTTATTAACAATATTTAACATGAAGTCCGTTTAAAAAACGGACTTTTTTTGTGCCTATTCTTAAACATTTTAACTAAAATCGTAGTTGATAAACCCCAGCTTAACTATTTATGAAGAAGAAGCATTTAATTATTCTCGGCATTATCGCCATTATCATCCTCGCATTCGTATTTTTCCCTAAAGACAAAACCTCTGGCAATTACCTCTACACCAGCGTACAAAAAGGTGATTTGATTGCACAGGTTTATTCAACCGGTCAGTTACAAACCGAAAACTCGGAACTCATCGTACTGCCCAAAGAGATGTCGAGCAGGAATATTGACATGTATGAAATTAAAGTTTCAACCATTGTTGAAGAAGGAACCGTTGTTGATTCAGGAGGCTATGTTGCCACTTTGGACCATGCTGCTGTTGAAGAGTTGCGTACCAAAGCCAGTGACGAACTGGAAACGGCCCTCAATGCCTATGAAGATGCCAAGATTGACACCAACCTTAATTTAAGTACCCTGCGGGATGAACTGCTGAATGCAGACGTGGATCTGGAAGAAAAGCGATTGATTCTGGAGCAATCGGTATACGAATCGCCGGCAGTCAAGCGTCAGGCTAACCTGGATGTGGAACGAGCACTGCGTGATCTTGACCAGAAGAAGCGCAATTACAAGCTGAAGCAAAAACAGGACGAATACAAAGTGTATCGTGCTTACGAACGGGTAAAAATAAAACAGGAAAAAGTAAACGACATTGATAAACTATTCAATGTATTGGAAGTAAAGGCTCCCAAACCCGGACTGGTCATCTATAGTTACGATCGCTTTGGCAAGAAAATTAAGGCTGGCTCAACCATCAGTCGCTGGCGCCCGCAAATTGCCGAGCTTCCCGACTTAAGTTCGATGCTTTCCAAAACCTTTATCAACGAAATTGATATTTCCAAAATTAAGGTTGGACAGAAAGTTAAAGTGGGCATCGATGCCTTTCCTGAAAAAAGTTTCGATGGGGAAATACTAAGTGTTGCCAACATTGGCCAGGTTATTCCCAACGGCGATGCCAAAGTTTTTGAAGTCTCTGTAAAAATCGATGGCACCGATCCCGAGCTTCGTCCGGCCATGACCACGAGTAACATTATCACCACCGAACATCTGAGAGATGTGACCTATGCCCCTTTAGAGTGCATCTTCACCAACGACTCTTTGAGTTATGTATTTATAAAAGAAGGCTCTGACAAGTACAGAAAACAAATTGTAAATCTTGGTGTGAGCAACGAAAACAAAGTTCAGTTATTGGAAGGCGTTGATGAAAGCGACGTTCTTTTAATGAACATACCAAGCGGTGCTGATAAGAAAGAATTCGATGGAATAGATATCTACAAGCGCCTTTTAGCAGCAAAAACCGACAGTCTGAATATTGAATCATAAGCATTAAGATGGATGAAACAAGCAATCAAATTCAATTGACAAACAATAGCTTGATTGAGTTTATTTGAGCGTTCCATCTGAGCCATGAAAGAAAACGTAAACACATGAAAAAATCAATTATTCAGATATACCTGCGCTACTCCCACAATGTGCTAATTGCGGTTGAAGCCATCCTTTCTAATAAGGTTAAATCATTTTTAACGGCTCTCGGCATCATGTTTGGTGTGGCAGCTGTTATAAGTATGCTGGCCATTGGTAAGGGAGCGCAACAGGAAGTACTCGAACAAATTAAACTGGTGGGTGTGAATAACATCATCATTTCCCCCATCGACCAGTCGGCCGAAGAAAATGGTGAGAACACCGATGAGAATGACAAAAACAAAAAGTTCTCGCGTGGCTTACACCAAATGGATGCAGCCGCTATCCTGGAAAATATACCATCGGTGAAGAAAGTAAGTCCGGTGGTTTCCATGAATTACCATGCCATTAAAGAAGGTAAGAGTTATCCGGTTTCGCTCGAAGGCGTTTCGCCCGATTACTTTGATATGCTAAATATTACCCTGGATAAGGGAAAGCGATTTAGCCTGCAGCACAGCGAAAAAGGCCTACCGGTTTGTATCATCGGGGATAATATTCGTAAGCGCTTTTTCAACCAGAGCGATCCCGTAGGTCAATACATCAAATGCGGACTGGTATGGTTGCAGGTAGTGGGCACCATCGAGAAAAGAGATTTCACCACCTCTGCTTCCGATGAGATGGGGATCAGCAGTAGCGACAATACCATTATTATTCCCATCAAAACCATGCTGATGCGCTTTAAAGATCGAGGCGCCATTAAACCGGAAGTAATGGACAACATGGCCGGTGGTGGTATGGTGTTCTTTATGGGCGGTGGCCCCGATGATGAAGGACCAAAGGTATCGGCAAAAACAACCAATCAGCTCGATAAAATCATTGTTCAGGTCGAAAACACCGAGCAACTATCGGCTACTGCTGATGTAATTAAGCGTCTTATCCTGAGAAGACACTCCAATATTTATGATTTTGAAGTGACGGTGCCTGAGCTATTACTAAAGCAACAACAAAAAACCAACGAAATATTCAACATTGTACTTGGTGCCATTGCCGGCATTTCATTAATTGTTGGTGGAATTGGAATTATGAACATTATGCTGGCTTCGGTATGGGAGCGCATACGTGAAATTGGAACACGACAGGCCATTGGTGCTTCGCGAAAAGACATCATCGTTCAGTTTCTGGCCGAATCAACCCTTATCAGTATCTCCGGTGGTTTAATTGGAATATTACTGGGAGTACTCCTGGCCCATCTGATCCACCTGATGGCTGATATTAAAACAATTGTCTCGCTGTTCTCGGTAGTGGTAGCTTTCGGTGTTTCAGCAACAGTTGGTATTATTTTCGGATATATCCCGGCCAAAAGCGCAGCCAGTCAGGATCCTGTAGAATCACTAAGACATTAACACCAATGGCTTTGCACCCAACAAACTTCTTACAAACAAAAAGAAAACTTAAACATATGAGATTCCTCCTTAACCTTTTGCTCCTAACAATTTGTCTGACAGGAAACGCTCAATCATTACCTGACGATAACCCAAAATCCATGCGATTAACGCTGGATGAAGCTATTAGTTTGGCCAAGCTTCAATCCATCGCCAGTTTTCGTTCTAAAAACATGTACATTGCCAGTTACTGGGATTACCGAAGTTACAGAGCTTCTCAGCTTCCCGGTCTAAGGATTAACACAACTCCTTTTACATACAATCGCACCATTTCGGCTCAGTACAATTCGAATACAGGCGAATATGATTTCTTCCCTGATGAACGGATTTCATCTGATATCGGCTTATCATTAAACCAGAATGTAACTTTTACGGGAGGTAGATTAAGCCTTAGCTCCGATTTCTCACGCATGGAAAACATCGAATCTGGCAATACGAGCTACAGAACAGTACCAATTAGTATACGCTTAAGTCAACCTTTAACCGGTTTCAATGAGTTTAAATGGCAATCCAAGTTAAAACCACTTGAATTCGAACAGGCTAAAAAATCATTCCTTTCAGATGTTGAAGCCATTTCTGAGCAAGCCGTTCGTGTGTTCTTCAATTCGGTAGGCGCCGAAATAGATTTAAAAATTGCCGAAACCAACCTGGCCAATGCCGATACCTTATTTAATGTTGGTAAAGGCCGATTTCAGATTGGTACAGTAACGCAAGATGAGTTGCTCGACCTTGAACTGACATATCTGAATGCCAAGATTTCCAGAACGCGTGCAAAAGTAAATTTGCAACAGGCGCGAAACACCCTCAACTCTTTTCTTGGCTTTGACAAAGACCTGGCAATAATCCCCCTTATTCCGGATGAAATACCAAAATTAAAAGTAAAGGCAGAGGAAGCTTTAACTCTGGCCAAAGAAAACAATCCACAAATTCTGGCTTTGGAAGCACGCATGATTCGGGCCAATGAAACCATCGCACGTACTAAAGCCACAAGCGGTTTAAGTGCTGACTTAAGGGCCAATATTGGTATTAATAAACAAGCAAAAGATTTTAAGGATGCCTACACCTCTCCATTTGGTGACGACCGTGGTTTGGGCATCAGCCTTAATGCTCCAATTATTGACTGGGGAACACGCCGGGGACAAATAAAAATGGCAAAATCCAATAAACAAGTGACTGATGCTGAGGTAAGGCAAGCCATTATTGATTTTGAGCAGGATGTAATTATGAATATTCTGCAATTTAACCTGCAGGAAGAACAGGTAGCTATTTCGGCTAAGGCAGATACAGTGGCTCAACTGGGTTATAATGTAACGAAACAGCGTTTTATGATTGATAAGGTAGATGTGATAAAGCTCAACGCGGCCCGTAACTCACTGGATAATGCCCGTCGTCGATACATAGATGCCCTGTCTGAGTACTGGCGCCGATATTATACCATTCGTCAGATTACCCTCTTTGATTTTGAGAAAAATCAGACCCTAATTAAATCACTCGATTACCTTCTTGAAGATTAAGCAATGAACAGGAAAAGAGCTTTCATATTAGCAGGAATCATCCTTATAGGCCTATTGGTTTGGCGCCCGTGGAACAGCTTTGGCAATGCGGAGGAAACATTTACCGTGCAAAGTGGCACCATGGAGTCAAGCGTTTTGGTAACCGGTGAGTTAAACGCCGAAAAAGCCGTTGACATACAAGTGCCCGCCGTCAGTTTTAATGACGAAGTGGATATTTGGGCCATGAAAATCATGAGCATCGTTGAGGAAGGAAAGATTGTAAAAAAAGGCGAAGAAGTAGCTAAGCTGGAACCAACCGAAGTGGAGGAAAACCTGGCCAAAGTAAATGAAGACCTCAACCAGATGTATACCTTGGTGGAAGATGCCAAAATTGATTCGAGCCTGGCTTTGGCCACGCAGCGCGAAACCATACAGAAAGAAAAAGACCGGGTACTGGATACCGAAATAAAAGTGCAACAGTCCTCATTTGAGTCGAAAGCTGTGCAACGCCAAACTCAGATACAACTCGAAAAAGCCAGGCGCTCCTTATTAAAGGCAGAGCGGGATCTGATAACAAAAACACAACGGCACAAAACCAAGATTGCCCGCAACCAAAACCGCGTGAAGCGTTATGAACACAAAAAAGCACTTCTGGAACAGTTGCGCAGAGAGCTTTCCATAAAATCGCCGGCCGATGGCATGATTATATACGGCAATGCCTACAATGGCTCCAAGGTTAAGGTTGGCTCGCGTGTGGGCCGATGGATGCCGCTGATTGCCACCCTACCCGACTTAAGCACGCTTATTTCAGAAATGTATGTTAAAGAAATTGACATTGCCAAAATTGAGGTCGGCCAAAAGGTGAACATTAAAATTGATGCCTTCCCAAAAGAAACTTTTAAGGGCACCATCTTTAGCATTGCCAACATCGGGCAGGAAATTCCCGGTGAGTTCCAAAAAGGGTTTAAGGTAAAAGTGCGACTGGATAAATACAAAGAAGCCCTGTTGCCCAATATGACCACTTCCAACTCCATTGTTACCAATAGCATTGATAATACCCTGTTTATCGAGAAAGCTGCCATCCGTGGCACCGACAGCCTGCGTTATGTTATCATGAAAGATGGTTTATCTGTTGTTAAAAAAGAAATTAAGGTAGGCATCGAGAACGAAGAATTCTTTGAGATTACCAAAGGCTTAAACGAGAATGATAAGGTGTTGATGGCAGCACCGGAAAATGAAGCGGTATTAGAGGTGGTGCGATTGTGATGTTAGTTTTTAGTGAGTAGTCAGTAGCCAGTAGAGAAACTTATATTTACAGCTTACATATAGAGACCCGCTTAGCGCTTTCAATGTGCTTAGCGGGTTTTTCGCACTTCAGTAATTAATCGGCAAGGATGCATAATGCCTTTGGCCTCTTGCAAAATTTCTTTCGTTGAAGTAAAGGCATTAGGGAGACCGGGAAGTTCCGAACTTGATTCGGAAATCGCCCGGCCGAACTTATGACTGAACTGAATAAGAAAGTGATTTTGAAAGTAGCCTTGAACTTCTTTGCTTCTGTTTCTTGCTTCAAGGTAAGAAATGAAGTCGGGTTTGGGCGAAGCGCCAATTTGAAATTTCTCCTCACCTCAATCCTCTCCATCAGGAGAGGAAGTGCAGAAACAAGCAGTTCCCTAATTAAATAAAAAATAAGTAGTATTTAGTCGGTGGTTAGTAGAAATTCTCTTAACTAAATAAGCCTTTTTAAGGACCATCATCCGCTTAGCGGTTTTTTCGCACTTCAGTAATTTATCGGCAAGGATGTATAATGCCTTTGGCCTCTTGCAAAATTTCTTTCGTTGAAGCTAAGGCATTAGGGAGACCGGGAAGTTCCGAACTTGATTCGGAAATCGCCCGGCCGAACTTATGACTGAACTGAATTAGAAAGTGATTTTGAAAGTAGCCTTGAACTTCTTTGCTTCTGTTTCTTACTTCAAGGTAAGAAATGAAGTCGGGTTTGGGCGAAGCGCCAATTTGAAATTTCTCCTCTCCTCAATCCTCTCCATCAGGAGAGGAAGTGCAGAAACAAGCTGTTCCCTAATTAAATAAGAGATAAATAGTTTTTAGTCAGTAGCAGAGACCCGCTTAATGCTTTCAATACGCTTAGCGGTTTTTTCGCACTTCAGTAATTAATCGGCAAGGATGTATAATGCCTTTGGCCTCTTGCAAAATATCTTTCGTTGAAGCAAAGGCATTAGGGAGACCGGGAAGTTCCGAACTTGATTCGGAAATCGCCCGGCCGAACTTATGACTGAACTGAATAAGTGATAAATAGCTTGTTAGTTTTTAGTCAGTAGCCAGTAGAAATTCATATAACTTATAAACCTTTTTTAAGGTCTATCATCCACCTAGCGCTTTCAATTCGTTTAGCGGAACTTGCATTAATGCCACTAATAAATCCTCCCCCCACTGCCATTGTTGCCATACTGTCACATTACCTGACAGAGTTTTTCAGTTTTTGCACTCTTCCCTGTCAATTTTGCACGAAAAATTCCATTTTCTATTTTGGCACACCAATTGATGAATAGCTTCCCGTTGAAATAAAGAATTAAAAGAATAACAAGATAATTACATATTACAATGGGAAAAATTATTGGTATCGACTTAGGAACAACCAACTCATGCGTTTCGGTAATGGAAGGAAACGAGCCGGTTGTGATTCCAAACAGTGAAGGAAAAAGAACAACTCCATCTATCGTTGCTTTTGTTGAAGGTGGCGAGCGTAAAGTAGGTGATCCTGCCAAGCGTCAGGCAATCACTAACCCACATAAAACTATTTATTCGATTAAGCGCTTCATGGGATCGATGTACGACGAGATTCCTAACGAAGTAACACGCGTACCTTACGAGGTAGTTAAAGGCGACAACAATACGCCTCGTGTATTAATCGACGACCGTAAATATTCAGCTCAGGAAATTTCGGCTATAACACTTCAGAAAATGAAGAAAACTGCTGAAGATTATCTTGGACAGGAAGTATCAGAAGCCGTTATTACTGTTCCTGCTTACTTTAACGATGCTCAGCGTCAGGCTACCAAAGAAGCTGGTGAAATTGCCGGTTTAAAAGTTAGCCGTATCATCAACGAGCCTACAGCTGCTTCATTGGCTTATGGTTTGGATAAGATGGACCGCGATATGAAAGTTGCCGTATTCGACCTTGGTGGTGGTACTTTCGATATCTCAGTATTAGAATTAGGTGACGGTGTTTTCGAAGTAAAATCAACCAACGGTGATACGCACTTAGGTGGTGATGACTTTGATGATATCATCATTAACTGGTTGGCTGATGAGTTTATGAAAGATGAAAACATCGACCTTCGCAAAGACCCAATGGCACTTCAGCGTTTGAAAGATGCTGCTGAGAAAGCGAAGATTGAGTTATCTTCTTCTACAAGCACCGAAATCAACTTACCATATATTATGCCGGTTGACGGTATTCCAAAGCACTTGGTACGCTCCTTGTCACGCGCTCAGTTCGAGCAATTGTCTGACAGCTTAATTCAGCGTACGTTGGAGCCTTGTAAAACAGCGCTTAAAGATGCTGGTTTATCGCCATCTGAAATCGACGAAGTAATTCTTGTTGGTGGTTCTACTCGTATCCCTGCTATCCAGAAGATTGTTGAAGACTTCTTCGGTAAAGCGCCTTCGAAAGGTGTTAACCCTGACGAAGTAGTAGCAGTAGGTGCAGCCATCCAGGGTGGTGTATTAACAGGTGAAGTTAAAGACGTATTATTATTGGATGTTACGCCGCTTTCATTGGGTATTGAAACAATGGGTAGCGTGATGACGAAGTTGATTGAAGCGAATACGACTATCCCAACCAAGAAGTCGGAGACTTTTACAACTGCTGTAGATAACCAGCCTTCGGTTGAGATTCACGTATTGCAGGGTGAGCGTTCAATGGCTAACGACAACAAAACAATTGGTCGTTTCCACTTAGACGGCATTCCACCAGCACCACGTGCCACACCACAGATTGAAGTAACATTCGATATTGATGCCAACGGTATCCTTCACGTAACAGCTAAGGATAAGGCAACTGGCAAAGAGCAGAGTATTCGTATTGAGGCGTCTTCTGGTTTGTCAGACGACGAAATCAAGCGCATGAAAGATGAGGCGGAAGCAAATGCTGACGCTGATAAGCAAGCAAAAGAGAAGATTGACAAATTGAACGGTGCTGACAGCTTGATTTTCCAAACGGAGAAGCAATTAAAAGAGTTTGGTGACAAATTGCCAGCTGACAAAAAGCAACCAATCGAAGCGGCTTTAGAGAAGTTGAAAGAAGCGCACAAAGCTCAGGATATTGAAGCAATCGACGCTGCTACCAACGAGTTGAACACCGTATTCCAGGCTGCATCGCAAGAGATGTACAACGCCAGCCAGCAGGCAGGTGGCCAGCCAGGACCTGATGCAGGTGCACAACCTGGACCAGACGCCGGTGCTCAGCAAGGTAAAGACGACGAAGTAACAGACGTTGACTTCGAAGAAGTGAAGTAAGCTACTATCATAGGATAGTTCTCAATATAGAAATCCCGGTAAGACTTAGTTTTACCGGGATTTTTGTGTTTTATCGATTACATTGTACCACGCGTGGGGTCACGCGCGGTAGCAGGAGTATGTGCATTAGCCAAAAGTTCTTATAACAAAAACAATCAGTAAAATAAAGCTTATTAATATTATTCCAGGTAAAATCATATTAAGAATAGATTTGCCAATAGAAAGCTTTTGAACTTCAGAAATTCCAATGACAAATATTACTATTGTCCAAATACTAAAAATTATCTCAAGCACAAGACAAAAGTAAAATACAATACTCGCCAATAAGTTGTTTTCATATAAGTCCATTTCACTTTGAAATATACCATTTCCAAATAGTGCAACCTGTGGAACTAATAATACCAATGATAGAATTGATGGAATCATGGAATATGCTGTCATTCTTAATATAGACTTTGTATTTCCCTGTCCATTAAGCCATTTCCCTGTCCAACTTAACATTGCTGCATATAAATAATAAGTTATCCATCCTAATAATGCTCCAAATACTATACAAGATGTAATAACTGCGATGAGGGACATATTATCGCCCATACTTTTTAATGATGCCCTGTCAAATGTTCTTGTAATTCCAGCTAAAACTAAAAGAATAATTAAAAATTTATCAAACTTATTGTCATTAATATATTTGAAAGCTTCTCTAGGGGAAATCCATATTTTAATAAATAATTCTTTATCGCTTAATCCTGCATCTTGAGTGCTCTCAGTTTGGAATCCTATTAACTCTTTTTCGTTCTCTTCTTCTATCATTCTTTTCTAATATTTTAAGTATTGCCCTTGCTTCCGCGCGAATCCCTTCGCGTGGTTTTACCTTATACTATAATACTAAAACTCCTTCCAGCAGCATCGCTTGTTTAATTACACCACGCGTGGGGACACGCGCGGTAGCGGGGGCTAATGCACTTAGTTAAAATTCTTGATATAATCTATCACTAGTGACCGACTAAATCTTTAAAAGAGGGTACTCCCAAGTGGTTTCCCCTCAAAGTTGTAAATTGATTTTGCGAAACACTTTACAACATGAGTAAAAATAAGGAAATAAATTTTGTCGGTCAGCCGATCTTCAAA
>JAOARW010000034.1 GCA_025210475.1 Carboxylicivirga sp.
AAATGGTTCGAAGATTTAGGTTTGTATGATATGTCGAATAATTACGCTCTGTTGCAAAATTAACTTGAAACCGCCGTGTACGAGAGTACGCACGGTGGTGTGAGAGGGCGGGGGAGCAATCCCCCTACCTACTCGATTGTAATACTTTGGTATTTTAGCAATACTAAAAGCCTGATAAATGTCTGATAATAACTTTAAGAACTTCTTTGTTAGTATTGTAGTTCCAACTCTTCTAACGATAATCCTGTTTGTTATCTCATTGTATTACATTTTTATTCCGGCCTACGAAAGTGCCATTATGAATAAAAAGAAGGAGATGATTTCAGAGTTGACTAATACAGCATGGAGTCTATTTGAAGAATACGATAATGAATTCAAGGCATCGAGGTTAAGTCGTGAAGAAGCTCAATCACAAGCCATAGCACGGATATCCGAAATTAGATATGGCAACGAGCGAAAGGACTATTTCTGGATTATCAATCAGGAACCCAGGATGATTATGCATCCATATCGCCCCGAGCTTGTGGGTAAAGATCTTAACGACTATAAAGATGCCAATGGCAAAAAATTATTTGTGGATGCAACAAAAGTGGTGGATGGCACTAATGAAGGTTTTATCGATTACTTGTGGCAATGGAAGGACGATGCCAGTCAGGTCGTACCAAAACTATCGTATGTTAAGTCTTTTGAACCTTGGGGCTGGATTATTGGTACAGGCATTTATTTAGATGATGTGGCAGCCGAGATTAAAGAACTCAAAAGCTGGCTTTTAAGGATATCATTATTAATAATTTCTATCATTACACTAATTCTTTTGTATGTCATTCGTCAAAGTCATACCATTGAGCTTAAACGAATGAAGTTAACAGACGAACTACGTTTATCTCAACAAAAGTATAAAACACTGGTCGACGCTTCTACAGAAGGAACGATCATGTTTCATGATAACAGGATTATTTTTTGTAATGCCAAGTTTAGTGAGTTGTCCGGACATACTGCACAAGCGATTCAACTATTGACCTTTGAGGAGTTATTTACCATTGATTGGAAGGAACTTACTTCTTCATTTGTCGAGTCAAAGACTAGCTTAACGCTTGAAACCCAGCTAAAGTGTGCCAATGGAACGGAAAAAAATGTGGTAATAGCTATCTCATGTGTCTACTATAATCATCAGCAGAGTTATATAGTTATTCCTAAAGAAGTTTCTAAAAGGGTGTTGATTGAAAAAGAGGCCGAAAAGCTGGCGAGTGAATTACAAACCTCTTTATTATTGATGAAGCAACCCATTAAGCACCTAATTAATGAGATTTATAGTTGTTCGCCTCAAACGAGCATACAAGAAGCGGCAAGTCAACTAACCAGAAAGAAAAAGCGATACTTGTTTGTGAAAGATAAAGGTTATCTATTAGGTGTTGTGAGTGATAGTGATATTCGAAAAAGGGTGATTGCTGAAAATAAAAGTCTGGATATGCCTGTGTCGCAAATAATGACTGCACCAATTGTAACGATATCTGAAAATGCTTTGCTATACGAAACGCAATTGCAATTTAATCGCGAGGGAGTATCATCGTTGGTTACTTTGAGTGACGAAAATGAGTTTACCGGTTACATAACTTATTACGACATTACAAATATGCAGCAAAACACTGTTGGATTTCTAATCAATGAAATAACCATAGCTGAAACACTTGATGAGTTGGCTGAGATACATACAAAAGTTCCGGTTTTAGTAAATGCTTTGGTGCAGAGTGGTGATAACACAGCAAATATTACCAGAATAATTACTTCTATTACAGATGCCTTTACGAAACGAATAATTGAGTTGGGAATAGAAAAAATAGGTGAGGCACCTTGTCAGTTTGCTTTTGTTGTAATGGGTAGTGAAGGTCGCATGGAACAAAGTCTGAAAACAGACCAGGATAATGCCATTATATTTGAAAATGTGGAGGAGAAGAATTTACCTGAAGTGCGATCGTATTTTCTGGAGCTTGGTGAATTTATAGCCGATTCATTGGATAAACTTGGTTATCACTATTGCAATGGCGGTATGATGGCCAGCAATCCTAAATGGAACCAACCATGGTCGGTATGGAAAGAGTTTTTTGATCGATGGATGGACAAGGGGGATTTGGAAAGTGTTGTGGAGGCAAGCATATTCTTCGACTTAAGAGGCATCTATGGTAACTATAATCTGGTTCAATCTTTAAAAAGTCATGTGCTTGAAACAGTTCAGGAAAGGAAGTACTTTCTTTCAAGTATGGCTCAGTCGGTGAGTAACTATAAATCACCAATTGGTGTATTCGGAAATATTGTTGGAAATGATACCTCATCTAAAAGCAAAAACATTGATGTTAAGAAAATATTAATGCCCATTATCAAGTTCTCACGACTCTATATATTACTAAATGGTTATGATGAAACCAATACGCTTGCAAGAATAAGGAGGTTGTATGAGGAGGAGAAAATCTCTAAAATTATGTACGATGAATTAACCTTATCTTATAATTATCTGATGCAATTACGTTTTAGGTTTCAGGCTTCAGACATATTAAAAGGGCAGGAGCCTAATAATAATATTGATATTGAAGAGTTAACCCAAATTGAAATTGGAACCTTAAAAAAAGTTTTCTCAGAGGTCAATGCTATTCCGGCAAAAGTTAATGTTGACTTCAAGAGTACCTAATTGATACCATCAGAGAATAATAATACTTGTAAGAGGACGATTTTTATCTTCCTCTTTTTTTGCAGAGAATTGAGAGAATATCTTCGAAAATTATCATCGTTTGAAAATAAATTGCTCTTTTTCATAAAATTAAAATGCTTCTAAATAAGAGATGATTTCTATATCAAATAATAGTAATGCTAAAAACCATGATTGTACTAATTTTACTGCTGTTGCTTAACTCTTCAGTATGTCTTTAATAAGGTTTTGAAAATATAACAAACCTGCAATTAAGAAAATATTTTGGTAATGATATAGCAATCAATCGATAGGCAGTTCCAGTTGTGCATTTGCCAAGCTTTGTGATTTTGTTAGTTTTGCATCGACCTTATAAAATTTTATCCCTGACATCTTAAATAATTTTAAAGAAATTAATAAAGATATAGTCACAGATGGAAAACAATCAAGGCTCTTATAAAGAGCAAAGGAAGAGCTCCAAAGAATTTAACAACCGAACAGAATATCTGGAGCATGAATTAACCATTATGAAATTTAGGAAGTGGCGTCTTAACTTGCCATTTAGGGATTTTCATTTTGAGTTGGAAGATTTTGTTCCTGCTTTGGCGGCAACAATTGGAAAGGTGGTTATGGTTACGGCAATGGTAGCCGCTTTTGCTGCGCAATTTGGATTAGCACCCGAGTTTGTTGCCGAGAACGTGCGCTTTGAGTTATTAATTGCCGGAGGAATATTTGTGATCCTGTTCTCAGCAATTCTTAATCCGAATGCTAATCTGGCCGGAACACATGGTCCGATGATTCCGCTTATTCCTATTATTGCTGCGGCAGGTGGGCATCCACTTGCCCTAGGTGTTTTAATTGGCTTTTTTGGTTTGTTATTGAGCATCACTAAAGGTGGATCAAAACTGATGACATTAACTGGTGTGGGTGTCCGTGGCGGATTATTAATATATCTGGGTGCTGTTGGTTTAATAGGGCAGATTACCAAGTTTAAAGGATGGGCTGAAGCAAGTGATATTAGCACGGTTGCTTTCGTGGTTATTGCTATAACGATTATCATATATGCTTACCTGGCCCGAATTGGTAAACGTTGGTTGGCAATTCCTCTCTGTTCGGCCATTGCCGGAATTGTAGCCTTTTCGATGGGCGCCGACTTTGCCTTTACAACAAAGCCTGGTTTACCTCATATGAATCCATTTTGGTGGTGGGGAGAAACGACTGGTTGGCAGTTAGGATGGCCGGATTTACAACATTACATTGCCGTTATTCCTTTTGCAATTTTAGCTGTTGCCATGTGGTCGCCCGATTATTTAGGACACCGCGTTTTTCAGGAATTGAATTACCCTAAAAAAGCTAAGAATGTATTAATGGATGTTGATGATACAATGACTGTTGCTTCTATACGCCAGGCAATTGGTTCATTCCTTCGTGGTGGTAATATTGCCTCTTCGTGGGGAACATATATGATTCCAGCGGCCATTGCCAAACGTCCGATTCCTGCCGGTGCCATATTAACTGGTATCTTATGTATTTTAGCTGGTGTTTTAGGTTACCCAATGGATTTAGCCATGTGGGAGCCTGTATTACGTATTGCCTTAATAGTTGGTGTGTTTTTACCATTGCTTGAAGCAGGTATGCAAATGATTCAGAAACAGCAAGATTCTTTAAGTGCAGGAACATGTATTTTTGCAAGTGCACTTGTTAATCCTGTATTTGGATGGGCCTTAACAATGTTGTTAGACAATATGGGATTAATTGGCGATCGAGAAAGAGCCGCTCAATTAAAGTGGAGTGAGAAATTGGTTATTCCCAGTGTAATGTTTATTGTATGTGTGGTAGCCTTAGCTCTTGTAGGTCAACTACCTGGCGTAAAAGGAATATTTTAGTACTGAGCAAATATATATGAAAACGCCCGGAGTTCACTCCGGGCGTTTTTGTTAAACTTGAAAGCCAATCGTTAACTTGCAAGCAGGAAAAGGGTTACGTATCCTGGTATTTCTATATATTCTTATTTATGCCAGAATAATTTGACATCTTCGCGATCATCTGCACCATTATTTGTTGCATCTGACCAGTACTCTTTGTTATACTTACGCTCATCCAATGGATAATGGATGCGGTAAAATTCATAATCAGAAGCATTATAATTACCACTCATATCTCTTGGAGTTAGATTGGTATAGTTCCAAAGGTTAAATCCTTCCCATGGCTGACGGAATGCATCTACCCAACGTTGGGTATAAACTAATTCCATGGCTTTGGAATTATCCCAGGCAATTTTTGGATGGGCGATAAATGCATCAACTTCGGCTTCTGTTGGTTCTGTTGGCACGTTAACCGTCCAAATGTCGGTTATGCTTACAACGTAGTACCAAAAATCGATTGATGTACGAAGCGCTGCCTCATATTCTTGTTGAGCTTTAGTTAAGTCAACGCCTACACCTGTTCCTTTGGCATAAGCTTCAGCTTTTAGTAGCTTAACTTCGGCAGCTGTTTGTATAATCTCTGGCACGTCGTATTGGTCGCGAACCAAAAAGTAGTTAAACGGGCTGTAATTGATACCTCCTTTGTCATTCCAGTCGTCATCTCTGTCTCGGTGATAAGCTTTTCCTACAATTTCAACTGGCGTGGATGCAGACGGATTCTGTGGATAGGCAACCCATTCATCGTTATCATTTGGTTCAAAGAAAACATAGCATCTTGGATCAAAAATTCCATTACCATCTGTATCGTCGTTATCCGACATAATGCTCCACATAGCTGTTCCCATGCGTAACATATTCTCACTCCAAAACGACCAGCCTCTTCCTTCCAGATTTAAATCTAATTCCTCAGGCCATAGACAGACATCACCTTCAGCTTCTATTAAAGGATAGTTGCCCGGACTACTTAAAATGGTATTGATTAAATCTCCGGCAAACTGATTTTCCTGATCATATATGTGTAGTGAATACCTTAAAATCAGAGAATTTGCCCATTTTTTCCATTTTACATGATCACTTTTAAACAATACGTCATAATCTCCTATCGAATACTTTGTATCGTCATGTTCAGTTAAATTATCAGATGCCCATTTTAAATCTGTTAAACATTGTTTATGTATCTCTACATCATTGTCATAAGGGGCTCTGAAATATTCAGCGCCTTGTTTTCCATATCCGGCATTTTCAAATGGTAAGTCACCAAACATCTCCACCATTCTAAGGGTATTGTAGGCTATTAAAATTTTAGACATGGCCTGCACATTGGTTAGATCCAGATCTTTATCAAAATCCTCAAATAATTGCTCCAATAAACGGTAATTACCCATGGATTTATAATAATCTTGCCATACATCATTGATACTTGCGTCCAAAAGATATCCTGAAATACCAAAGCGACCGGCCTGTTGACTGTAATAGTAATAATAGGTATTGTGTAGGCCTGCTCGTTCCTGCCATTCGAGCATTAAGCTCTGCGTAATTCGATTGAAAACTGGTGGAATACTTGTCTCAGTTGGTTCAAAGGGATGTTTGTTCATTTCCTCAAAATCATCCGTACAAGCGCTAAATATTGTAAGAAGGATGATTAATGCAAAAGTAGCTGAGTTCTTTAGTTTATTAACTATTATATTTTTCATTAGATAGGTCCTCCAAATTAAAAGATTGCACGAACAGAAAATCCAAATGAGCGCTGACCAGGAGTGGCACCAAACATTAAGCCCTGTGCATTACCGGTACCATTAACTCCTTCTGGATTGATATTATCCGGAATGGTCGTATAAAAGTAGAAGAGATCGCGTCCGATTACTGAAAGTGTCAGTCCCTGGAAGATATTTGTTTTCTCAATCAAACTTCTTGGTACATCATAGGTTAAGGATACTTCACGAAGTTTCACCCAGGTGTTTTCAACAATACCATCTGTTTGAGGGAACAAACCCATACTCCAACCATTTCGACCATATTTCCATAAGTAGTTAACTACTTTATCATTCTCCTGCCAGATTGGTTCACCATCCGGATTAGCGGTATAGTCTTGTACGTCAATTACTCCATCGATAATGACACCATGATTGGCTGTTTCACCAGAAGGATAGGTATAAGGTAAACCTCCACCATTTCTTTCTTTAAGAGTTGAAGGACTTAATCCACCCATTCTTGCTGTTGCATAATCTCCGGCCCAAATATCGCCACCCCATTTAAAATCAACCAGTGCAGAGAAACTAAAGTTTTTATAATGAATCATATTTGATAATCCACCAGTCAGCTTTGGAGCTGCATTACCTATAATTTCAGCATCTTGTGACGATCGATAACCGGCTCCGATAATCTGACTATCATCTCCTTTGGCATAGTATAGGTCAACAATCGGACGACCATCTTCGTTATAAACTTTATTTTTGCCTCGGATTACACCATACTCGTCACCAACTTTTACGGCCATATCTACACCATGATGACTGCCCCAAATTGATCCATTTTTAATAGGTAACTCCTCTACGCCTTCATCTAAAGCTAATAGTTTATTTTTGTTCTTTGCTGCATTAAGTGTAGCTGTCCATCCAAAGTCGCCTCGATCAACAATAACTCCGGTTAATGTTAGTTCAATACCACGGTTCTGCATTTTACCACTATTAATAGTCACTCCGCTAAAGCCAGATGTCCAGGAAATTGGCGCATCCAAAATTTGGTTTTTTGTTCGGATATCATAATAAGTGAAATCAAAATTTAAGCGGCTATCAAATAATTCAAATTCCAATCCATAATCGATGGTTTCGGAAATCTGAGGTTTAAGTTCAACAGCAGGTAACTTATCAGGCATAGAAGAAGTTGGCTTCCCTCCCCAGCTACCGGTACTGTATGTTGGATAAACTCTGTAAGGCTCAGCATCCGTTGCTGCTTTTGCGTAGGCAATTCGAACCTTACCATAACTAATCCAACTTGGTAGATTAGTTACTTCTGAGAAAACAAAACTCGATGAAAATGAAGGATAGAAGTACGAATTATTTTTCTCAGGCAAAGTTGATGACCAGTCGTTACGACCCGTAATATCCAGGAATAAGAAATTTCGGTAAGATAAATTAAGGAAACTATAAACAGAATTAATTCGTTTTTCAAATTTTTCTTCCTTAGGCAAACGACCTGTATTTACAGTACTACTATAGTTTTGGAAGGTAAACAGATAAGGGTCTTTAAATTCACCTAAACTTTTACCAATTATACCATAATCCCTTTTATACCATGAAGTAGCACCAACAGATAAACTTGCATTAATCCCTTCAATTATACCATCCTTATGTGCGGTAACAATGGCATCGAAGTTCTCCACATAATACTTATGTAACCGATGTTCGTAATAACCATCTTTAATACCGATATTATCAGTCGGATTATTCTTCGTTTCAAGTTCTACAGTGCTGTAATCTATACCTGCACGACCTAGGAAGTCTAACCAACTGGTAGCATTAAAAATAAGCTCAGTCGATCCTAATAATTGTTTGCGATCCAATTCAGTATTATTTTCAAAGGTCTTCCACCAAATGTTTTTATCAATACTACTATAAGGATAGCCATTCAAGCTATTACGAGAACCATCTTCGTTTTTATAGCCATATTTAACAATCTCCGGGTTCCAACTTCTTGGGTAACTGTAGGCAGGTCCTTTAGTGTAACTGGAACCACCTGTTCCAAGTTCAGGAGCATTTTTACGATAATAATCTGTATAGGTAGCCGAAATTTTAGCCTTTAAACGCTTCGAAAGATTGATGCTACTTCCAAGGTTAGCTGTTGTTTGCTCAAAATTACTGTTGTAAACAACTGCATCGTTACTTGTTCGTGTTAGGGAGAAGCGTACATTACCCATTTCACCACCACCAGAGAATGCTACGTTGTGCGTGGTTGTATGTCCGTCTTTAAAGAAAGCTTTCTGGTTATCAGGTTGTGGACTGTACTTACGCATTTCGCCGTCCCACCATCTCATGTCCTGGCCTTCCATTCGAGGTCCCCAAGATGCGGCACTACCATACCATGAGAATAGATCCCATGAATTGTAACCACCAGGAATACTTCCATAAACTGGACGATCGCCACCCCAAGGAATTGGGTAGTAATATTCACCGGCATCGTTTTTATACAGCTTTGGTATTTCCCAAAGAGCTCCCGGAGGTCCCCCAAAACCGTATTCGTTCTGAAAATCCTGATATTTATATACCTTGTTCCATCGATGGTTTAAAGAATATTCAATACCAATACCTTTCTCAACCATGCGACCTTTTTTGGTATTAATGATTACCACACCATTGGCGCCGCGTGCTCCGTATAATGCTGCAGCAGTAGGGCCTTTAAGAATGTTAAATTCTTCAATGTCATAAGGGTTAATGTTGTTTAGGTTTGAACCCCAGTCAACTCCACCACCGGAGCCAATATCACTAACCAAAGATTTGTTTTCAATAGGAATACCATCAACAATAAATAAAGGCTGGTTATCCCCCTGAATACTGCTGTTACCACGTATTATTATCCTTTGTGAGCTACCTTCAACACCGTTAGGAATAGTTACATTAACACCGGCTGCCTTACCTGCCAAACCAGTTACCAAAGAAGGTGCTTGAAGCTTTGTAATTTCAGCCCCTTTTATTTTTTGAGTTGAATATCCCAAAGAGCGCTTCTGGCGTTTAAAACCAAGTGCACTTGTCACTACCACTTCACTCAATCCGGTCGATTCTTCAACAAGGGTAATGTCGACAGTTGACCTGCCGGCCACAATAACTTCCTGTGTGGTATAACCAATAAATGAGTAAACCAAAGTGGCCTCAGCGTTAGTTAGCTTAATGGTGTAATTACCATTAATACCCGTTATAACACCATTGGTTGGGTTGGCTTTATCATAAACATTAACACCAGGTAGTGGATCACCTTGAACGTCTGTTACAGTTCCGGTTACAGTCAGGTTTTGTTGAACACCTGAGTTGTAGACATTTTTACTTTTTCCAGTTAAAATAATATTATCACCAACCATGCGGTACATCACATCAGTCTTCGAAAACAACTGATCTAAAATTTCCATTACCTTACCTTCAGTAATTTCCATTGTCACCACTCGTGTGGTTTCAACAGCCTTAGGGTTATACACAAAATGATAACCCGATTGTTGTTCAATTTCTTCCAATACATTCTTTACCGTATTATTTTTACCCGCCACCTTAATGTTTTCTTTCTGTGACATGGCGTCATTGGCAAATCCTGTAAAAGCGACAACAAAAAATAGCAATGCAGATAGCTTCATTATACGATTGCACTTTTTACTCAACCAATTAGTATTGGATGAGCCTAGGTTTGACTTTTTTTTCATAATTTTGTTAGACTAATACATTAATACTTTGACCTCTCCAAAGGTCATTGAATAATTTTTGAATGGGGGATGCTCCAACATCTCCCATTTCTTTTGGTGTCATATTTACATAGGCATTTAGTTTTTATACAATTTTATATGAACTTGATTGTTCACTTGTTGACCTTGATCGATTTGGTATTTTACTTCGTTCAGATACCCCATTATATCGAGTATTTGAACCAATGATTCGTTAGTGAAGGTTGCTGTTAATTGAAAATCAGACCACAAATCAGAAGGAACTACTTGAATATCTGTTCCAAACTTATTATGTAGTTTTTCTACCACCTGCGTAATATCGGCTGCCACAAATACAAGCTTGCCGTCTACCCAGTCAGTATTACTTTTATCAGTTATTTGTGAAATAGAAACACTGCCATTGGATCGATTAATGATGCATTGTTCGTCGGGCGACATCACCTTTAGTAAATCCCCATCTTTATTAAGAATATCAATTGCTCCATCAATTAAGGTAGCCACTATGTGATTAGAAGCAGGGCGTGCTTTAATGTTGAATATGGTTCCCAGGTCTCGAATCTGATAGCCATCTGTATCAACAATAAAGCTTCGTTTTTCATTATGAATAACATTAAAGTACGCTTCACCTTTTAAGCTCGCAATAACGTTCCCATTTTTAAACTGCTTTAGTTCTATTTTAGTATCAGAATTAAGCTTTATGGTAGAGCCGTCATTTAAGCGGATATTGTTGATGCTTCCGGGCGGGCAATCAAAATTCTGAACTGTTATAGGGTTATTATCTATGCTTATCTTATGGATGATATTAAATATGCCAAAAGCTATAGCAACAACTGCTGCATAACGTGCTAAAACGAACCATAGTTTTTGTTTTTCTTTTCCCTTTTGCTTATCAATCTGAGTCCATAGCTCATCTAAATGTTTTTCCTGAAATTCAGGAGGTGAGTTCTGAGCCAATACCCATAAGTTCTTCAGTCGCAAATATTCATCTTTTAGAGCCTGATCTTTTTTACAATTTTCGAAAAACTGCTGTTTCTGTTCAGTGCTTGCTTCACCTTTTAAGATGGATATGATAATCGAATTATTCATTCTTTGTGTTTTCAATAATTAAATGGCGATCGGTGGATTATTGTGATCGTTCTATTTACTAAACACAAAGTTGAGGCTTACCCTAACTGAAAATTAATATTTTTTTACAAAAAGTTTAAAGAGGAGTTGTAACAAACAGTATAATAGCGGTATATAATACTTGTAAACTTTCGGAATGTGGTTGTACTCGCAAACGAATTAACTTTAATGCTTTTGACATACGCGCTTCAATTGCCTTTTGTGATAATTTTAGTTCTTCCGCTATGTCTTTATAACGCAGGCCATCGTATCGATTCATTTTAAAAACCAGTTTTAAATCTTCAGGTAATTCTTCGATGGCGATATCTACGTCGGCCTTCAGTTTTTCAAAATCCATAACTGAATCGGCCAGAATGCTTAATGCTTCGTAATTAAATTCAGATTCCAATTCGTTCTCTTTTCCGGATAGCGAAACTTGAATGTGTCTTTCGCGCAGAATATTCAGACTCTTGTTCTTAACAATGGTAAAGAGGTAGTTTTTGAGATTTGAATTTTCAAGTAGTTTTTTTCTCGATTCCCAGAGTTTTATAAAAGCTTCCTGAACTGTACCATGTGCATCATCTTTATTTAATAAATATTGATACGCAATATTGAAAAGCATGTCGTAAAATTCGCGATAGAGTATTGCAAATTCATTACGATCACCTCCTTTAATTTTAGCAATATCGAACTTTCCTGATGCACTCATTGTAATGGCAATGTAACACATTTTAACATATATCCCCAAAACTTTTTTATAAAGAAATAAGATATGGTGGTAAAAAGATCCATGGTGTGTGGAAAATGTTAAGGTTTAAAGTGTCTGGAATATTAAGTATATCAAGTGGATAGATGTAATTGCCTGAATAAACTAGATAATCCTTTGAATAATGATGTAAGATTAACCGATTTGTGACTTTAAAAATGCTCATTAATTATCGATATTAAATATTTTCGATAACAACTTCTGTTTTTTATGAAAACACTATTTTAGTAACGAGAAACATACACAGATATTTATGAAATATTTAGAAAGTGCTTATATCGGTAAAAATGAATGGTGGAAATACCTTGTAATTATTGCCGTGTCGTTCGTTGGAGGACAATTTATTGGGGGCATCCCAATTTTTGTTGCCATCTTGTTTTATAGTTACAAAAATGGAGGTATGATGGATCCTGCCAGTGGTATTGATTTTGAGGCCATGGGTATGAATTCCACATTTGGATTAGCTTTAATGTTATTGCCTTTTGTAGTTAGTTTGATTTTATTTATCGTATTAATTAAGCCCTTACACCAGAAGCCCTGGCAAATGATCATTAATGGTCGAAATAAGGTTCGATGGAGTAGAGTATTCAGTGGTTTTGGTTTGTGGGCATTAATTTTGGCATCTGCAACGGTTATCGACTATTATCTGAATGCTGATAATTACGAGGTGAGGTTTAATCTAAATGCATTAATTCCTTTAGCAATTGTATCGTTCCTGCTGATTCCTTTGCAATCCTTTTGCGAAGAAGTGTTCTTCAGGGGATATTTTGCCCAGGGTATTGGTCGACTGACAAAAAATCGTTGGTTGGCAATCATTATCCCATCTATCTTTTTTGCCCTGATGCATGGGGTGAATCCTGAAATCGATAAATATGGTTTTTGGAATATGATGCCTCAGTATTTTATGATTGGAGCAGTATACGCACTTGTTTCAGTTCTTGATGATGGTATTGAGATTGCCATGGGAGCACACGCTGCCAATAATACTTTCCTGAGTATTTTCGTAACGGCCGATGGGAGTGCCTTACAAACCGATGCTCTTTTAAAAGCCAATGAAATTAATCCATGGAGAGAGTTTGGAACTTTGATTATTGCCAGCCTTATTTTTATTGCAACTTTAGCATTTAAATACCGTTGGCGATTTAAAGTTTTATCAGATCGAATTATGCCCAATGCTATACCAAATGAGAATAAACAATTTGGCTAATAAGATTTGTTAAAGCCGGTATAACATTACTTGAGCTTTGTAACCAGAGTGAAATATGGCTCATTTTAATGTATAATCGGTATTATTCCAGAGAATGAGTTTATATAAAAAAGAAAAGCGAGTGAATTTGTTGTTCACTCGCTTTTCTTTTTTTTAATATTATTATCGAACACTACCAGATAGTGTGCTTATTTCGCGGTTGCCCTTGAGGTTTGTTATTCGGAAATCACCCGATACTGAATTGCCTTTGAAATTACCATCAACATTGCTTAATTCGGCATCGCCGGAAACTGTATTTGATTTTGCATTTCCTTTTATGTCATTTAATGAAATGTCGCCCGAAACGGTATTGGCCGAAATGTCACTGCCAATTTTAATGGCCATTATATCGCCCGATACGGTATTGCATTTTACTTTGCGTTGGCCAATACCTGTTACTTTTATATTGCCGCTAACACTGTTGACGGCTGCATCTGTCATCGACGGCATAGTAATGTAAAACTTTCCTCTGGCACTGCCTCGTGTATTTCGTGGATGTTCCACTTCAACAATCAGCTTAGTGCCTGATTTACGCGTTGTAATTTCATATTTGTCTTTCTCGCGATCCCAGGTAATCGAACCGGTAACATGAACCTTATTGCCATCAGTGGCCTCGATTACGACATCGCTGAAAACAACGTTGATTTCCACCTCTGTAATATTGTCAAACTTCTTATCAACTTCTACTTTTTTGTTCTGTGCTGATAGGGTAGCGGTCAGGCATAAAAATCCTATAAATAATAACAGCTGTCTCATGTCTTTATCGTCTTAGTGAATAATACTAATACGACGCTTACAACTACTTATTAGTTACAAACAATTTGAAATAAATAATCAGTCTGGAGATTTGGATCTATTGCAAGCTGTTGATTTAATTTGTGAGGACTTAATCGACCCGCAACTGATAGCCACTACCATGGATATTAACAATTTCAACGCCACTTACATCGCGCAGGTATTTACGAAGTTTTGTAATATACACATCCATGCTTCGGGTGGTGAAATAGCCCGTTTCGCCCCATACTTCTTTCAGCGCTTTATCGCGTGGTAATACTTTGTTTTGTGTTTGGCACAGCAATAGCAACAAATCTGCTTCTTTGGGCGATAGCTTAAATTCCTGATCCTTGTAATGTATGGTTCTGAATTCGTGATTAAAATTAGCATCACCAATCAGGTACTCGCTTTGCGTGTCTTCTTTTTGCTGACGTTTATTCCGGTTCAGTATCGCATTAAGCTTACAAATCAGTATTTCAGAGTCGAATGGTTTAGTAATGTAATCATCGGCACCGGTGCTAAAACCTTCCAATACATCTTCCTTCATCACTTTAGCTGTCAGGAAAATGATTGGTATATCCGGGTTCGATTCCTTGATCTCACGAGCGATTGTAAATCCATCAACATTGGGCAGCATCACATCAAGTATACAAATATCGAAATTACCTTCCTTAAAACGCTTAAAGGCCAGCATGCCATCTTTTACCCAGGTTACATCAAACTTATTTATTTCAAGATAGGCTTTCATGACCGTACCAAAATTCCGGTCATCTTCTACCATAAATACTTTGTTATTCTCAGTCATCTTCTACTTATAAGGTAGTTGTATTATAAATTCAGTTCCATTATTAATCTTGCTCTTAACGCTAATATTGCCATGATGGGCATCGATAACAGCTTTCACATAACTTAACCCTAATCCGAATCCCTTAACGTTATGCACATTGCCGCCCGAAGCACGATAAAATTTCTCAAATATTTTATTCTGTTGCTCACGGGTCATGCCAATTCCATTATCCGAAATCTTTATCTGAATACCACCACTTGTATTAACGGTCGATATTTTAACTTCGGGTTTTTCTTTAGCGTATTTAAGAGCGTTTTCAAGCAAATTTACGATAACATTGGTAAAATGAATCTCATCTACTAAAAATACACTTAATTCGGCTTTTAGAGAAGTGCTGATATGACCACCAGTTTCGTTGGCGAGCAACTGCATATTATCTACCGCCGTGAATATTAATTCATGAATATCTTTGGATGCTTTAATAACCGAGAAATCTTTTTTCTCAATCTGCGACATCTGCAGAACCCGCTCCACATGGCTGTTCATTCGACTGTTTTCTTCTTTGATGATTTTAAGAAAGTTTTTAACGTGTTCCTGATTGTTGATAATTGTAGGAGTTAAAATGCTGTCGGTAGCCAGACTAATTGTTGCGATTGGTGTTTTAAACTCATGCGTCATATTATTGATAAAGTCCGTCTTGATTTGCGATACTTTCTTTTGATTTAATATGGTACGAATGGTTATAAAGAAGGTAATGAGGATGAATAAGGTAAAAATTGTAGATAACGACACCATCCAACCCTGAGATTTAATTAGATAGGTGGCCATATCCGGAAAGTATATCATCAGTTCATAGGGTGATATACCTCTTAAAATATCTCGCGGAAACATATTCACCCTTATCGGCGTGTTGAGCGATGCATCCTGAACATTGAAATTATTCGATTTGTAATCAGATAGCTGTCGGGTGTATTGATTGAAAACACCAAATTCAAAGCGGGTATCAATACCAATTTGTTTTAATTCTTCTTTTAATACGTCATTTAAATGGTCGAGATTCACCCGTTGCTGAAGAGGATTGTGCCTGAACTCCATTTCCCGCTTCATCTGTTCATAAACTTCCTTTACTTCGTTGTTTTTGTGTTTTAAGGCTTCCATTGCGATTTCGATGGAATCCTCGAAGTGTAACAGCTGTTCTTCCAGTTCAATAATATTCATAGATTCCCCGGTGGCATCAATCCAAACTTCGTGCTGACTGCTGGTACCATTAATTTGAGTACGTACTTCGATGTGTGTGCCACCTTGATTAATAACTGTATCTTTTTTATAGATGACTTTTTTAGAATTTTTATTAGTGGGTTTTGATTGGATAATTCTTAGATTATCCGACTGATTCCCAGTTGATTTTTGAGAGTTTATTCTACTGGGATGATTAAAAAACTCCTTGAAGATAAATTCGACACTTTGTTCTTTTTCCAAACGATGGACAGTATTATCAAGTGCTCGGTAAACCGAAGCATGGAACTTCTCTTTCTGAACTTTTACCGATTGCTGAATCCATAAATACTGAGCCGCAATAATGCCCAATAGAGAAAGACTCATTAATAGTATTAGCCAAAGAATCGATTTGCGTTTCATAGTTATTTAATTACATCGTAAAGATAATTCTTTGAATTAAAGTGCTGAAACACATTAACTTTTCCTTAACGGTTTTTAACTGCACCTTAACCGATTTGAAATCAGTTGGTTCGTATTTTTGTAATGTGATAAAATGAATTATACCCAAAGAAGATACAATACTAATTCAAAAACAATAGCGATGAAAAAAATGAGAACGGCATTTGGCATAATCCTGGCGGGATTAGTTTTTGCAGGTTTTGGCTTTAATACTGAAGCGCAAAATAAAAAGAAAAGCCATGTTAAGGTAAAAGTAATATCTGATGATGGTAAAAAGGTGATCGAAATGGATACAACTATTAATCATGATGTATTTGTGTTTGATTCGGATAAAGAATGCAAGTTTATCGAGTTGGATAGCTTTATGAAAGAGCATGAAGAAGAAATTGAAAAGCACATGAAGGTGTTCGCCATAAAAATGGATTCTTTAAAAGAATTTAATTTTAAAATGGATGGGGAGATGGAAGAAATTCATCTCGAACTGGAAAAAGTTTTAAAAGAAAAGGGCATTCATCTTGAGGAGCTTGAACATTTGAAGGAAGCCCATAAGAACCGCATAATGATTATAAAAGATGGTGATGGTGAAGTTATTGAAGAATTCATTGATGGTGATGGCGATAAGGTTAAGATCATTAAAAAGGAAATAAAAGGAGATAAGGATGGTAAACATGAAGTGAAGACGATCGTTATAGCTTCCGATTCGCATGGTCAACCCTACCACTGGAAAGGCAAACATGCACATAAGGCAACAGTTAAGGTTGAGTCCATACCAATTGAAGATATTGCTGTTTTAAAGAAATTCGGTGTTTCTGCAAAGAAACTTTTAAACGAACAAATTGATATAAAAGGAATAAAGGTTAAAATCGAGAAGATTCTTGAGGAGGAAAAATTACAAACCTTGATGCAAATTGAGTGTGATTTACCCGAAGGAGATTATCATTTGGAGTTTTTTAACGAAGATGGGAAATTGGTGAAAGAAGAGAAGAATATAAAAGCAGGCTCGATGAAGCAAGAGTTTGAGTTAAAAGAAGAAGAAGCTCCTTATTATTTAATATTATCTAAGAATAATCAATTTTTCGGTCGTAAAGTAGTTTTATAGAACTGAAATTTGAGCAAAAGAAAGCACCTGCATTTTAATGTAGGTGTTTTTTTGTGTTTAGGTATTCCATAATGTGGAATGCGCTCTATAATCTGGATAATTCTTTAAGTGGTAAATTGGTAAGTATATTGAATATCAGGCTAAAAGGTTTTTTGGCAAGGCTGTTGTAATTCAATATCGCGAAAACAAAGCATATGATAGTTATAGAAATAATAGGAGCGACAATAATTTTAACCTACGGGTGGTTTGTCGTCAACAAATATTTGATTGCAAAAGATAATGGTTTCTAAAACATATTTGATTGGTGCTTTGGTATAAATACAAAGTTGAGCCAATCAGTAGTTTGGGTGTTTATAATAAAAAAGCTCCTTGTTAACGAACAAGGAGCTTTTTTCATGCATATTTTGTAGTATTTAGATCACTGTTATTGATGATTCTTCAACCCAGCCTACTGTGCCATCTGCAATTTGAATTTCTTTCCACTGACCCAATGAGCTGATAATTTCAACCTTGGTGCCTTCATGCAAAATAAATATTTCGGTACCATTAGTATTTGGCGAACTTTTTAC
This sequence comes from Carboxylicivirga sp., assembly GCA_025210475.1. Lineage (GTDB taxonomy): Bacteria > Bacteroidota > Bacteroidia > Bacteroidales > Marinilabiliaceae > Carboxylicivirga. The sequence goes on from JAOARW010000034.1 coordinate 18,050, forward strand.
CGTCAGCGAAGGACTAAAAACAATGGCATGATTACGGATCATGAGTTTATTCTTCTGACTGTTGCTGAAAGTAAGCGTAACGCCAGTAGCTATTATAAATCCGATACCCAGATAAAATCCGGCTTTTTTCAGGATAACAGAGTTTACAAAGAAAAATAATGATGCACAAATCATTGTAAAGAGAAAGCAGGCAATACCAATGTATGCCCAGGTGTCAGATGTTGCTTTATTGCGTAAATCCTGCACCCATTTGCTAATGAAAAACTCATCAACTGATTCAATCTTATCAGTGGTTTGCGAATAAGCCAACTCCAGGTTGTATTTAATATCCTTGTCGTGCGGCTTTAGTAAAACAGCCCGTTCGTAGTTAAGAATCGCATTGGCTAATTCACCATTTTTATAATAAGCATTGGCCAAGTTAAAATACAAATCGCCACTTTCAACGCCGGTAGTCAGAATAGCAGAGTAGGTATCAATGGCTTCCTGATATTTTCCATCGCTGTATAGCTGATTACCTTCATCAAAGCGCTCACCTTGTGCCTTTAAGCTGAATATCGACAGGAATAATGTAAATAATAATATATAGTACTTCATTCTTAGCGTTTTATTTGATTTTCAAGCTTGCTGATAGTAGCAATTGTTTGATTATATAATTTATCCATTTCACCCGTACCTGAAGCTGGTGCATAGCGTGCAAACTCACATGTATCAAGGATTTCCATTATTTCCTGAATCACTTCGGTGGATACATTTGATTGCTTTAAAATTTCCCCAGCATTCTCTTTCGATAATTCACTTAATGGAATGCTTAAGCGGTCACTCAAATAGCCCCATAAGGCGCGCAATACTTCTTCATAGAATGCTTCCTTTTCGCCTGTTTTAAGTAATTGTGCAGACTTTTTAAGACGCTTAATAGCAACTTTATTAGCCTTTTTTGTCTTCATCAATGTAACGTTGGCATTTTCTCTAATTCGTTTCTGGTTGATGATAAAAAGAAGGATAAATAATGAGAAGGGCAACAATAATGAAACATAGAATATTAGGCTGCCAATAAAGAAGGTTTCGGTTGGTTTTAGTTTAGGAGCATTGGTTTTGATGTAACGAATGTCCTTACCTAAAAACTTCACGTTTTCCTTGTTGACATTAGAACGTACGATACCTCCACCTGCTGTTTCATCACCTTCGCCTTTTTCTACATTAATGGTAATGGCCTTAGAACTGATGGTTTGATATTTACCTTTTGCTGGATCGAAATACGCAAATTTGAATGGTGGAATTGTATAATTACCAGCGTATCGCGGAATCATTAGGTATTCATAAGTTTTTACACCTCTAAAACCTTTACTTGATCCAGATAAATCTGAATTTGATATGTTAGGATCAAATAGATCAAAATCAGCAGGTAATTTAATTTCAGGATTATCAATCGTTTTATGGTTACCCATACCACTGATATTGATGGTTAATGTGATACCGTCGTTTACCTTAACATTGGTTTTATTAATACTTGCGCTCATGTTGAGCTGCCCGACACCCCCTGTAAAACCTTCAGGACGAGTTGCCGGTAATGGTTTAACATTGATGGTGATGGGTTTTGATTTAACCCGCTTTTTAACTGTGCGATATCTAGATTCAAAGAAATCATCAAAAATACTTCTTGATCGGCTAGGTGCCACTCGTTGTTGAATTTCAAATTCAATTTCTGTTGGATCAATAATAATTTTTCCGGTTTTTTGAGGAAACAAAAGTTTTTGATCAAAAGTTATAACACGATAATTTCTTCCATTTACAGTTTCCATAGTCGAAGGATAGTCCTTGGTTCTATCACGCAAATCTTTTACTGTAAATTCAGATAGTTTTGGAGCATCCTGATCGGCACTTTCTAGGTTGACTTGAGTGTATATCTTTGTAGTCAACATAAATGCTTCACCTTGGTAAACATTCGATTTTGAAGCCTTAACTGTGATAAATAATTGCTCTTTACTCGGAGTACTTCCTGTTGCTCTGGCACCCTGCGCATTATTTTGAGGTTTACTACCGGCTTTAAGTACTTTTATTTTTACAGCATTGGATGATACTTTTTCACCATCCACCTTAATGGTAGCCGGAGGTATTGTATGATCACCTTCTTTACCTGCCTTTAGAATATAAGTATAGGTATAGTTGGTTTCGCGTGAAACCTTGCCGTTAATGATTGACGTTTGATTGGAATAGGATGTACTTGGTCCCATTAAAATCTGAAAATCCTGAAGCGAAGGCAGCCGTATGTCACTACCTTCCTTATTTAAAGTGTATACCAATTGAAACTTATCACCTGCCACAACAGCTGATTGGGAGCGTGCCGTAAACTTCACATCCTGAGCATTGACCCAAACGAGACTTGTTGCAAAAAGTAATATGGTTAGTAAGCTTAGTCGCATATTTTTAATAAATGATTTTTGCAAAAATAGTAAACTACCAGTTTTTTTCTGTTTTTGTTTTCTGAGTTGCTTTCGCTTTTCTCAATTCTTTCTGTAATTCGCTTTCATCCTGCTGTATAGCATTCAGTAGACGTTGCGCATCTTCCTTCGACATTTGTCCAGGAGGCGTTTGTTGATTTTGTTGATTCTGCTTTGGCGGTTGTTCCTGCTTTTCATCTTTGTCAGGCGTTCCGTCGTTATCAGAATCTAAATCGCGGTAATCAGGCGTTCCATCGCCGTCGGTATCCTTCGGGTTGGCAGGATCATCGCCAGCTTCCTGACTATCCGGGCGACCATCATTATCTGAATCCTGATCTTTATAATCGGGCTGTCCGTCACCATCTGTGTCCTGGTTCTCGTTTGGTCGGCCCTGGTTATCCTGCTTCTCTTTTTCATCAGGAATACCATCCTTGTCAGAATCCTGAGGCTTGTTATCCTGGTTTTGATTTTGATCCTGATTTTGTTGGTTCTGATCCTTATTCTGATCTTGATTTTGCTGTTGTTGTTGCTGTTGTTCCAGCATTTTTTGTACAGCAATCAGGTTGTAGCGGGTATCATGATCAAGGGGATTATTGCGCAAGGCATTTTTATAGGCCTCGATACTCTCCTGTAGCTTTTGCATGGCAAAATAGGAGTTGCCGATGTTGTGGTAAACCTGACCTAATCGAACCGGATCTGTTTCGGTACCTGCCAAAATCTGGAATTGGTCCAAAGCCTCGTTAAAGCGTTCCTGCTTGAAAAGGGCATCGGCCAAATTGAATTTAGCAGCAAACGAATCGCCTGATTTTTCAATGGCTTTACGGTATTCTATTTCAGATTCGAGGTAGGCCGAGTCGGCAAAATGGCTGTTGCCACTGCGAATAAATCTACGCTCTTCCTGTGCCTGTGACTTGGCTGAACAGAATAATAGCACTGAAAAAAGAAATATGTATTTTAACTTCATCATAATCACTTAAAATATTATTCTTTGTTTTGCTTTACTTCGAAGATATTAATGTGCTTTAATCTTCGGTTTTTACGCTCAAGAATTAAAAATTCCAGGATGATCAGTAACAGAGCAAAAGCTGCAAAATATTGAAACTGGTCGTCGTAATCGGTGTAGACTTTTGCTTCCAGTTCCGACTTTTCAAGTTGACTTAATTCATCTACCAGGTTATTGATTCCATTACGAATATTATTGGCCGGAATGTAAGCTCCATTTCCTGTAATGGCAATTTTCTGTAGTGTTTCCTCGTCCAACTTAGAAATAACCACGTTGTTATTAAGGTCTTTCATAAAGTCGTTGCTTCTGCCACCCTTCACCGGGATTGGCGCCCCTTTGGGTAAGCCCATTCCAACGGTATATACCTTAATGCCTTTTTCGGCAGCCGCTGCAGCAACAGCAACCGGATCATCTTCATGGTTTTCACCATCTGTAATAACTATTATGGCCCGGTTTACATCTTCCTGACTGGTAAAACTGCTTATTCCTTTTTGCAAGGCAGCGCCAATGGCTGTTCCCTGGGTTGACACGATATCTGTATCAATGGAATTAAGGAACATTTTGGCAGAGGGATAATCAGTCGTTATTGGTAATTGTACAAAAGCCTCGCCGGCAAACACAATTAATCCCACCCGGTCGTTCTGCAATTTATCGATCAAACGCGAGATAGCACGCTTGGCGCGTTCAAGGCGATTGGGCTCAATGTCCTGTGCCATCATGCTATTTGAAACGTCAAGGGCCACTATAATCTCTATTCCCTTTCGTTTAACTGTTTCCAGTTTGGTTCCATATTGTGGTCCGGCGATGGTGATGATTAATGTTATAAAGGCCCATAATAGAATGTAAAACTTTATGGTAGGGCGTTTGAATGAAACATTAGGCATCAAATCATTAAGTAATTCGGTATTGCCAAATTCTTCCAGAGCCTTTTTTCTTCTTCTTGCCAGGTACAAATGTATGAAGGCCAAAAGAGGTATTAAAAGCAGCAGGTACAACGCCTGTGGATGTTCAAACCTGAATATATTCATGTTATTAGTTTCTTGTTTCTAAAATTTTAAACGAAGTTGAGTGTTATTCCTTTAAGGTAAATTTCTGAATACCGTACTTCGCAGGAATATTTCCAATAAAAGAAATAAACAAGCCATAGCTGCGAACCACCAGTATTCTTCACTTCGTTTCGTGTATTCGCGAACTTCAATCTTTGTTTTTTCCAATTGATCTATTTCCTGATAAATCTCTTCCAGCTTCTGATTGTCAGTTGCCCTGAAGTATTTCCCTCCCGTCATGTCAGAGATATTTTGCAATAGCTCCTCATCAATCTTCACTTCCTGTTGAATGTATTCTTTACCTCTTGCCGTTTGAACAGGATAGGGGGCCATGCCGTTGGTTCCAACACCAATGGTATAAACTCTTACATCAAATGTTTTCGCTATTTCTGCTGCCGTTAAGGGGGCAATTTCACCAGCATTGTTTTCTCCATCTGTCAACAGGATGATGACTTTACTTTTTGCATCACTGTCTTTAATGCGTTGCACGGCAGTTGCCAGACCCATCCCAATTGCCGTTCCTGTGTTATCAAGAGCTATCTGATCCAAATCACGAAAGAGGTTGGTCAGTACATTGTAATCGGTTGTGAGCGGACATTGGGTGAAGGCATTGGCGGCATAAATAACCAATCCGATCTTATCGCTTGTGCGCCCGTTAATAAAATCAATGGCCACTTGCTTCGCTGCCTCCAAACGGTTTGGCTTTAAATCTTCAGCTGCCATACTGCCGGAGATATCCAACGATACCATTATGTCAATTCCTTCCGTTTTTTCGTCACGGAAGTTGTTGCTTGATTGGGGTCTGGCCAATACAGTAACTAAAAGTATAATGCTTATAACCCGAAAAGCAAATAAGAGGTGACGGAGGTAAACCTTTTTGGAAACAGGAGCTTTTTCGAAACCTTTTAATGTCGAAATTTGCAGGGAAGCCTGCATGCCTTTTTGCTTCCAGACATACCACCCTATATAAGCCGGCAATATTATTAAAAGCCAGAAAAAATAAGGATGTGAGAATATTATATCGTTCATCATTTTTTACTTCCGTTATTAGTCGTTAACCGCCTCTTCTTTCTTTAGCATTTCTGCTTTTTCTTCTTCAAGCGTTTTTAATTCTTCTATTTTTGTTTGATTAACAAAAAAGTAGGCATTAATCATGCTTAAGTCATTTTCATCAGGAAGGGGCTCGTGTTTAGCAAATTTTACCAGGTCAGCTGTTAATAATATCTGCTTTAAATTATCAATTGATTTGGCATCGTTAACTTCCACGCCTTTGAATGAATCCATTATTTCATCAGTGGTTTGCTCCATGGCTCTGATCTTGAAACGTTCCTCAATGTAGTGACGGAGAGTATCCGTTACACCAGAGTAATATTCTTTCACACGATTGTGTTGCCAAAGTTTCTCACTCTTAATTTGATTCAGCGATTCCAATGCACGCACGTGGGCAGGTGTTTTCGGTACTTCTTTCTTAAATATCTTAACAGGTACCTCTTGTCCGTAAAATCTTAAAATTATAAAAGTGATAATCCCTGCTAACAGAATAATTCCGAAAACCCAAGGCAGATACTTGTAAATTTCAGAAAGATGAAACGGTGTAGCTACCGGCGTTTTAATGTCGAAAATACCTTTTTGCGGATCGACCTCTGCAAAGGGATTGGCTACCATTAAAGCCATTGCTTCGGTTTGAACAGGCTTACCTAATTTTCTACTGGCTTCTTCAAACACAATTGGCGGAATGTAATGCAAACCGCTGTCGAATGAGGTGATTCTAAAGCTTTGTTCAATTAACAGTCGGTTGTTTTCCCGGCTAAGAGTGTCGGGTTCACTAAACCGAACGATTTCAATGTTTTTGGTAATCGTATCTGTGACCAAGGGCAAAGCCAAATCCATATTGTCGGGATGGCTTAACTGAAGCTTCAGGTCGATTTGGCCGCCAATAAATATGACTGTTGAATCCAGTTTAGCCGATGCCGTTACATTCTGTGCTTCGAGCTGTGGAAATGCACAAAATACTAAGAGCAAAAGCAATACTGTATTTTTGTATGTTGATTTTAGTAATTTCATTTAAATACGTTTTTTAAACAAGGATATCAACGCTTTCACATAGTCTTCATCGGTGCGTACCGATACGTTATCCACTCCGCACTTACTAAATAAGCGTCGTGTAGCTTCTTCCGTATCTCTCCACCATTTGCTGTAAGCTTCGCGCACAGCTTTGTTTGAAGTGTCAGCCCACTGGTATTGCCCTGTTTCTGCATCTTTCAGCTTAATCATTCCAATTGATGGAATTTCTGTTTCGCGCTTATCGTATACCTTTAGCGCAACCACATCGTGTTTTTGATTGGCAATTTTTAGCGCATCTTCAAAGTTATTATCGATAAAATCGGAGATGACAAAAGTGGTGCATCGCTTTTTAATGGCGTTGGTTAAATATTTTAGTGCTTCTGAAATATTTGTTTGTCGATGTTCGGGGGTGAAGGTGATAAACTCGCGTATAATATGTAGAATGTGTTTACGGCCTTTCTTTGGCGGAATAAACTTTTCAATTCGATCACTGAAAAATATAACACCAATTTTATCGTTGTTCTGAATGGCCGAAAAAGCCAATACAGCAGCAATTTCTGTGATGACGTTCTTTTTGTATTTGAAATCGGTACCAAATTCCCGCGAGCCTGATACATCAATCATTAATAGAACAGTCATTTCCCGTTCTTCTTCAAATATTTTGATGTAGGGATGATTAAATCGAGCTGTTACATTCCAGTCAATGTTACGTATATCATCACCATATTGGTATTCGCGTACCTCACTAAAGGTCATACCCCGGCCTTTAAAAGCCGAGTGGTATTCGCCGGCAAAAATATTTGCCGACAAACCACGCGTTTTAATTTCAATCTGGCGTACTTTTTTTAATAAATCTGTTGCTTCCAATCTTTGAGTTTTAGCTGTAAGCCGCTAGCTTAACAGTTTATTGTTCTTATCAATTGTCTAATCAGGATGGTTAATTTAATGTTTAACCAGTTTATGCAACTCAAATCACTGTGCTAATAGCTGTCAGCTTGATTTAAGGTACTTCAACCTGATTTAAGATCTCGCTGATGATTTCTTCAGATGTTACATTATTAGCTTCAGCCTCGTAGGATAAGCCAATACGGTGACGTAAAACATCATGACAAATAGCTCTTACATCTTCAGGAATTACATAACCACGACGCTTGATAAAGGCGAATGCTTTGGCAGCCATCGACAAGCTGATACTGGCACGTGGTGATGCTCCAAAAGAAATCATGTCTTTGAATTTCTCCAGTCCGTACTGTTCAGGGTAACGGGTAGCAAAGGTTATATCAACAATGTACTTCTCAATTTTTTCATCCATGTAAACATCTTTCACTACCTGGCGGGCGCGGATAATATCTTCCGGCTTTAAGATTGTGGATGCTTTAGGGAATGTTTTAGCCAGGTTATGACGAATAATCATCTGCTCTTCGTCTTTCTTAGGGTAATCCAATACCAGCTTAAGCATAAAACGGTCAACCTGTGCTTCAGGCAATGGGTAAGTTCCTTCCTGTTCAACCGGGTTTTGCGTTGCCATTACCAGGAACGGCTCTTCCAAAGGATATGTGGTTTCACCAATGGTTACTTGTCTTTCCTGCATCGCTTCAAGCAAAGCACTCTGCACTTTGGCCGGGGCACGGTTAATCTCATCGGCCAATACAAAATTGGTGAAGATTGGTCCTTGTTTGACGATGAACTCTTCTTTCTTCTGGCTGTAGATCATTGTGCCCAAAAGGTCGGCAGGCAATAAATCCGGGGTAAACTGAATTCGCGAAAATTTCGCGTCAACAATTGTTGCCAGGGTATTAATGGCTAAGGTTTTTGCTAATCCGGGAACACTTTCCAGAAGAATGTGACCATCTGATAAAAGTCCGATTAACAGACCTTCAACCAAATGTTTTTGACCAACAATTACTTTATTCATTTCCATTGTCAGTAAATCGACAAAAGAACTTTCTTCTTTAATGCGTTCGTTTATGGCTTTAATATCTACGGATTGTTCCATGATTGGTATTTTATCTATTTGTTATTTTTTAAATTTTCGTGTCTTATATTCAAATAAACACAAAGTTCGTCTATTGAATTATTTTCGTTTCGTTAATTTTTGTTAAGCCCAGGCAATTTTAACTATCCTTTAACGTATGCTTTTTTCGCAGTGGAAAAGGCTAATTGGTGATGCTTTATGCAGGCCAAACGCAAAAATAACAGGATTTTTGTGACTATCCACATAAAAAATCATGTCTTAAAATAATGTTGAATGAAGCTTTTGAAAATCATTGTTGCTTTAAGGAAATATTAACACTTTTGAGCTGTTAATTATAAATGTTAAGAATGCCATATTTTAGTTTCCATACCCATTCCGATTTTTGCGACGGAAAGGCCAGTGTTGAAGAGGTGTGCCAGAAGGCGCTTGAGCTGGGATTTTCGGCTGTTGGATTTTCAAGTCATGCACCTGTAGCTTTTGATACCACCTGGGCCATGCAATTCCAAAATTTGGAATCGTATATTAAGGAGGTGAACCGTTGCCGGTTAAAGTACCGGGGGCAATTGAATATTTATCGTTCGCTTGAAACAGATTTTGTTTCACAAACACGCAGCATTCCCTTCAGTACCTACCGAAATTTAGGACAACTGGATTATATTATTGGTTCGGTTCATTTGGTTAATAACCCTGAGAAAAACGGTGATTTGTGGTTTCTGGATGGTCCGGTTGAGAATTACGAAAAGGGACTCAAGGCTTGTTTCGATGGCGATATTAAAAAAGCGGTTACGCAATACTACCGGCAAATTCAGGAAATGGTTTTAACGCAAAAGCCAGATCTTATTGCACACATGGATAAGGTGGTGATGAATAACAAAGGACGATTCTTTTCGGAAGAGGAGGAGTGGTATCAATCCATAATGGAAGAAACCCTTCAGATAATTGCAAAAGCAGGTGTTATTATTGAGGTGAATACACGAGGCGTTTACCGTGGTAAATACCATACCTGGTTCCCCAATGAGCAGGTTATAAGTCGATGCATCGAACTTAATATTCCGTTAACGATATCGGTGGATGCGCATCACCCTGATGAACTAAATGCTGGTTTTGATGAGGCGCTTACAATGCTTAAAAAGGCCGGATGTCCTTCGCTAAGTTTTTTTGAAGGAAAATCGTGGAAACAAATTCCCATCAATGATGTTATACCGAATGATTAAAGGTGTCCAAAAATACAATAAGCAATAGTTCCCTGAGCGAAGTCGATGGGAAGGTGGAGTGGTTAATAGTTGAAAAGAATATAAAATTAAATAAATATGTTTGACGATAATGATTTTGTTTGCCGCCATATGCAAATGACCAAGGCTGATATTATAAAAGTAATTAAGGAGAAAAATATTACTTCTTTTGAAGCCCTTCAGGACGAAACGGATGTGGCTACCATTTGTGGAAGCTGTGTGGCTGACATTGAAGAAATTCTGGAAGATGAAATTGCAAAGCGTGAGCTATAATAGCTCATGCAATTTTTTAACCAATCTTTAAATTATTGTTTTGGGTTAAGGGGTAATTTCAGGTAAAATGTTGCCCCTTCGCCCAGAACCGATTCGAGGTATAAATCCGCATTTAACAATTCGGCTAGTTTTTTAGAGATCGTTAATCCCAGGCCTGTGCCCCTGTATAGTTTGCTGGCATTAGCCTGAAGCTTTCGGAAACGATCAAATATAAACTCCTGATTCTCTTCAGAAATACCAATTCCCGAGTCTTTTACATAAAACAATATGTGATTTTCTTGTTTTGTAAGCGCAAACTCGATAAAGCCTTCTTCAGTGAATTTAAAAGCATTGTTTAATAGATTAATTAAAATCTGTCTGACGCGCTGAGGATCTGTTTTAACGACAAGGTTTTGGTCACTGCAATTGTTCAATACCTTGAAATTCAGATTTGGACTTTTATCGGTATATATTTCGCTAATGCTTTTAAAGAATGAATTAAGTTCAACCACCTTGGAGCGGATGGTTAATTGCTTGGCTTCAATGTGCGAAAGATCCAGGATGTCATCGATCAAAACCAATAGATCGTCGGTGTTCTGATTGATCTGTTTGACAAATTGTTCCCGGTTTTTATCATCAATATCTTTGTCGTTTAGTAAGTTTGAAAAGCCAACAACGGCATTTAATGGGGTTCGTATTTCGTGCGACATGTTAGCTAAAAAGGCGGACTTAAGCTGGTCTGATTCTTCTGCTTTGTTTTTGGCTAAAACAAGTTCTTTGGTTCTGGCCTGAACCAGTTGTTCCAAACCCTCCCGGTGTTGTTGTAATTCTTTATTTTGCGTGATGATTCGATCCCGTTGAATAACGATTTCTTCGTTTTTATAAACTAGTAATCGATTCGTTTCACTTAATTCTTTTGTTCGCTCATTAACTTTTGCTTCGAGCTGTTTCTTCTGGCGTTCTACCTGTCTTAGTTTTAACCGGTATATAAGAAAAATAATAGATGTTAAGAGAAAGACTAAGCTGAATCGGAACCATAGGGTTTTGTAATAAGGGGTTTTGATTTTGATATTTAAGCTTGTGATCGCATCCGGATCTTCTTCTGAATTATCACCAATTTTTACTTTAAATACATAATTGCCAGGCTCGAGATTGGTATAAATGGCTGTCCGACGGGTTCCGACATGATTCCACGAATCCTCAAAACCTTCCAAAATGTAGGAGAAGTGTATGTCTTTGCCATGATGGAAATCCAGACTGGTATAGTCAAAGGAGACAACTTTGTCTTTGTGTGAAAGAACAATTTCTTTAGTCAGTTCCATGGGCTTTTCTAATGGCGTATTCCGATTCTTGAAATTCACAGGAACATTAAATATACTCATGCCCGAAATAACCGGTTTGCTAATTTGTCGTGAAAAAATGCTATCTGGATAAAAAGATGTAAAGCCATTAATTCCACCAAAAACGAGTTGTCCATTGACTCTTGATAAATGGGCTCCCCAATAAAATTCGTCACCTTGTACGCCGTCACCTTTCCCAAAATTGGTAAATGTATTATCGCGATGGTTAAAGCACGATAACCCATTGTTTGAACTCAGCCAAATTTGGTTATCTCCTCCTTTTTCAATGCCATAAATAACATTATCCGGCAATCCATCATCAACAGTATAGTTCTCAACAATAAACCTCCCATTTTGTAATTTAATCTTACTTAAGCCACCGCCAAATGTGCCAACCCACATCGTACCATCTTTGTCCTCTAAAAGTGAGATAATTCGATTGTCACCAAAGCTGTATTGCTCATCTGCTTTATATAAAAAGTGCTCAAATTGCATGTCTTCAACACTAGCATCATCGAGCAAAATTCCATTTCTAAAGGGAATGTTTTTCCTTCTGAGTATGCTAATGCCATTCCATGTTCCAATCCAAATGTTATGCTCTTTATCCTCAATTATGCAGCCGGATTGAATGCGATTGTCACACAAACTCATTGGCTTATCGGGCTTGTGAGCGATGGTTGTAAACTTATGGGTGAGCGGATTATATATGCTAATGCCATTCACGGTTCCCAGCCAGATATTATTATAGCTATCCTGAAAAATATCTTGCACCACATCGCCTGATATACCATCGGTGTTGGCATTGTCGAAGTTAAAATGTTGAATCGTGGGAAGTATTCCTTTATGCAACAAATGAATATCATTCATGCTAAATTTAGATGCTCCGCCACCCCAGGTGCCAACCCATATATCACCTGATTTACTTTCGAAAACATCTAGTATCCGCTTATCTCCAAATACAGTTATTCCATTATTCAACTCATCAAATCGGATATATTCTTGTTTGTTATGGGCCTTAAAATTAAGTCCGCCACCATCGGTTCCAACCCAAAGGTTTTGTTGACTGTCTTCAAACAAGCAGCGTATTTCATCGTGCGATAATGTTCCGGGCTTAAGAGAAGAGTGCTTCTCGTTGTTAAACATATACTGACCAAGGTAGCACTGACTGACACCATCATTAATTGTTCCGGCCCACATAATATTTTCCTGATCCAGGTATAAATCCTTGACTTTATTGCCACTCAAGGAATTTAAATCAGAGGGATCGTTATAATAATGTATGTACTGGTGATGCCGGGCATTAGGGTCTACAATTTTTGTAATGCCTTTGGTTGTTCCAACCCACAAGTCACCATTACGGTCCGTTTCCATCGAATGGATAACGTCATCGATTATAGAGTTAGTGTTATTAAGCTCGTGATGATAGCGGATGATTTGGTTGTTATTGATATTTAGCCTGTTTAAACCATTCGTTGTGCCGAACCACAATATAGAGTCTGCTGTTTGGGCTATGCTCATTACGCAATCATGTCCAAGGCTATTGGTATCATCTGGCAGGTGTTTATAGTTGGTGAAGGTTTGTTGGTCTGGGCTCATTTTAGATAAGCCGCCGACAGTGCCAATCCAGGCTGTGCCGGTATGATCAACGTGAATGCTCTTTACATCATTGTGCACCAGGCTATGTGTGTCATTGGTGTTGTGTTGCAGATTTGTATAAGCGAGTGTTTTTTTATTGAATAGAAATATGCCATTGGTGGTGCCAGTAATGAGTAATCCATTTTGTAATTGATCAATGGCAACGACAGAGGTGCCTGCAAGACCATTTTTTGGACTCTTAAATTTGTAACTAATAAAGGATTCCTGATCGGCAATGTACTTGTTAAGCCCATTCATGTTGGTGCCAACCCATAAAATATTTTCATCATCGATAAATAGTTTTTCGATGTAGTTCTCTGTTATGGAAGTGGAATCGATATTGTCGTGAAAGAAGTTTTTATAGTTATAACCATCGTACCTGCTTAAGCCATTTAAGGTGCCGAACCAAAGATAACCGGTGCTGTCTTTAATAATGGTGTTAATTCGGTTATGAGCCAGACCGCTACCGGAGTTCAGGCGCTGAAAAGTCGCCTGATTATCCTGTGCCAACAGGCAAGAGAGGATAAAGAGTGTATATGTTATTAATATAAGTTTTTTGACCATTTTCTTTCAGCAGACTCCGTCGTTGATTTCCCTTCCGGTATTGTCGATTGGCAATACAAAAATGTCTATACGGCATCAATAATTTAAAGTTGTAATTATAGGCAATAAAAAATGATTAAATCTTATTTGGAAAAAATCATCAAAAATAAGCAAGTAAAAGCGATTGATTTTAAGTTGGTTTGTGTGGATGCTATAATGAAGTTCTGGTGATGGATTATTAACTATTAATAAGACCTTCAGTATGCTTATTGACAGTTATTAATTCAGTTTCACTTTTTGTTAAAACGTTCATGGATCTTTGAATGTTTCGTCAGTGCTTTACAATCTTTATAAGCCTTTTAATGCATGTGTGGCAATAATAAACCATGTTGTAGGCCTCACTTCTGACTACTGTTCGAAATACTATCGAACCATTAAAAATAACGTACTTGCGTTAATTAATAAAATGCACAAAGGCTTGTCTAAGTGGTAGCTTTTTTCTCTCCGGATCTCAGGGGAGATGACCGATTCATCTCCTATAGTTTTTATTGTCTTTTACCTAAGAACCTTAATCTAATCCTCGATCATCAGTAAAGAGCTATCACCGTAGCTTAAGAAACGGAAGTCATTCTGCAGTGCATAATTGTACAGGTCTTTCCATTTATCACCAACAATGGCTCCAATTAATAACAGTAACGTGCTTTGTGGCTGATGGAAGTTGGTAACCAATCCCTTAATGACTTTGAATTTATATCCCGGAACAATGATGATGGCTGTTTTACCGGCCAGGTAGCTCAGCTTTCGCTCTTCCATATAGCTTAAAAGCGCCTGAAAGGCCTCCATTGGGGTGTATTGAGCGGACAGGTTATAAGGATCCCATTGCTGGATACCCGCATCAATGCTGTGCCCCGATAGCAAACGAACACCATACCAGTATAAACTTTCAAGTGTACGTACCGATGTGGTTCCAACCGCAATTAAATCATGTTTGTTGTCGATAAGCGATTGCAAGGCTGTTCGCTCAATAACAAAATGCTCCGTATGCATTTCGTGCCCGGCTATTTCTTCCGATTTAACCGGTTTAAAGGTGCCGGCTCCCACGTGCAAAGTCACATTAAGTAACTGATGCCCTTTGTTGCTTAGTTTTTGCAATATGGAATCGGTAAAGTGAAGGCCAGCTGTGGGTGCTGCCACCGAGCCCTGGTGTTCCGAATAAACTGTTTGGTAGCGATCTTTGTCGATTGCTTCCGTTTCGCGATTCAGGTAAGGGGGGATAGGCGTTAAGCCAATGGCTTCAATTATTTCGGCAAAAGAATAATGATTATTATTCCATTTAAATTCGATGGAATAAGCATCGCCCATTCGCTCACCCTTGCTTATGCTTAGTTCAAACGGATGGTCATCAATGGCGATGGTTTTCGAAAGGGGAGCATCTTTCCATTTGCGGGCATTGCCCACGATGCATTTCCAGGTTGTACAAGAGCGACTGTCAAAGGCCATTTGTACTTCGGCAGGCGCGAGTGGCTCCAGGCAAAAAATCTCAATTTCGGCCCCTGTGGGTTTCTGAACCTTCAGGCGGGCCCTGATAACCTTTGTATTATTAAAAGCCAGCATGGCATTGGCAGGCAGTTCTTCGATAATATCCGGAAAAACTCTTTCGCGAATGCTGTTGTTTTTGTAAATGAGTAGTTTGGATGCATCTCTTTCTCCCAAAGGGTATTTAGCGATGCGATCATCCGGTAACTCATATGTATAATTGCTGATTGATATCTGTGGCTTTATCATGATTCTCATTTTTGGCGCGACAAATTTAATTAACTTTGCTCACCTGCGCCAATACGGGCGTAAAAGTTAGTTTTAGAATATTAAAATAGATGATATGGCAGTTAAGGCAGGCGATATAGTTAGGTTTTTAGATAGTAATGGCGGTGGAACGGTTGTTCGTGTTGATGGTAGGTTGGCTTATGTTGAGGATGAAGATGGTTTCGAAGTACCCGTGCTAACCAACGAATGTGTGGTAATTAAAAACGAACAGCCTAAGAGTTCAGGTGCTTCGCAAGAGGAAGTTGTGGAGGAAGAAGAGGATTATGAGTTTACCGAGGAGCTGGGCGATGATTCGTCACCGCAGTTCTACATTGCTTTTCTGTCGGGCGATAAACCTGGGCAGGCATCGGGTAATTTGCGCATTCAGGCCATCAACGATAGTAACTATTTTGTGTTTTATACCATTAGCAATCTTCGTAAAGATGGGGATCTGGATTTGTTTTATCATGGCACCGTTGAGCCTAATACAAAGGTGGCGCTGGATAAGCTGGCGGTTAATCAGCTCGACGATCGCAAGTGGCAAATTAACCTGACCTTGTTTAAAAAGGGTAAGACTTATGCGAATCTGGCACCGGTGTCGGAAGTGATCAAGATTAAAGCACCCCGCTTTTTGAAAGATAATGTTTTTGCTGATAATGCTTATTACCACGAGAAGGCCGTTCTGATGCCGGTTATTAAGGGCGAGTTTGAACGTAAATTGGAAGCCTTAAGCGACAAGGAGATCAACAAGGTGATCCGTGAAAAGGAGAGCCAGCCTAAGCGCAAGAAATATGCGCGTCGCGACGAGCCGGCCTTGCTGGAAGTGGATTTGCACATTGATGAATTGATTGATACAACAGCGGGATTAAGCAAGGGTGAAATAATTAACCTGCAATTGGATAAATTTAAGCAGGTAATGAAAGACAACGAAAAGAACAAAGGTCGTAAAGTGGTCTTTATTCATGGAGTTGGTAATGGTAAGCTGAAGACTGAAGTGCGTAAGTTGCTCGATCGTCAGTATAAAAAACATGTCTACCAGGATGCTTCTTTTCAGGAGTACGGATATGGTGCCACCATGGTGATCATATAATAATTGAATCAAGGGTTAAAGTTTTCATTCAAATGCACGAATATAGATTATTTCATAGTGCATTTTCACCCCTGTAAATACCCTATTATAAGGGATGTAAATAGTGTTGATTCACACGTTGCAAATCAACACTATTCAAATCTCCCTCAGGACGGAGATTTAGAGGGTAAATTAACTAAGCAATAGGATTTCAATCCTTGATTCACATTAATAATTGAAAATAGATAATGAGTTGAGGGGCTGTAAGCATCTGTCAACTGAATAGCTCCTTGAGCTAAGCCGAAGGGAATGGAAGAAATTATGCACGTACATGGCAAAACTAACTTCTCCCTTGGATTAAAGGGGTATGGCCGATTTATCGGTCAATTGGATAATCAAGAATACCTTTATTAACTCATTTTTGTGGCTGTTTTTATGGCCTTCGGCTTTTAAAATCAGGGTGTAAGCCAATTCTGATGGTGTTTTGTAAGTAAACAATAATTTATTACTTTTAGCTTGAGAAGTGTGAGTTTCAGCTTTCCTGTCGATACAGGCGAGTGTTATTGTTTAATTATTTTAACATGAAGCATTATTGCTGAAAATCTTTCAAATTCCCATCTCGCTATTCTGGAGCGAGACAGAACAGCATTATCCAATGCTGAAAATCAAGCAGAAATTGCCGGTAGTTTGGCTGAGTTAGGTGTCGGACCTGATAATTTACAGGAGGGTCGGAGTTACTGGGATGCCGCCTGGGCGGCCGTCGAAAACAGCCGGGTTGAGTCCACAGAAGCAATCCTGGCCCACGAAGCTTTTGATAAGTTTCGGAAAGGGGTGGATGCGCGGTATACCCTGATGCGTAAAAAGATCAAGGTGGCATTCCGAAAGGAGCCTTTGGTCCTCGACATCCTGGCGGTATCTTCCGAAAAACCACGCACCTATTTGCGTTGGCTCGATGGCGTTCGAACGTGTTGCAATGGTTTATTGCAGAAAAGTGAGTACCTCGTAAAGCTCGAACCTCTTAAGGTGACCAGGGAAAACATCGAAGCTTTGCTAAGTGACTGTAATCAGTTGGATGAATTGAGATCCGGCTATCTAAAAGAAAAGGGTGAGTCGCAACATGCCACCAAAGTAAAAGATGAAGCCATGCTTCGCTTGGACGATTGGATGCGTGATTTTTATGCGATTGCTAAAATTGCCCTGGAAGACAAGCCTCAGTTGTTGGAGTCGCTTGGTATCTATGTTAAAAGTTAAGCCTTAACAATGATTAAGGTGTTTTGAACATTGTGTTAATAGGCATAATGTAATTTAGAGGTTTATTGTTTGATGGCCCGACTGTACACTGCAGTTGGGCTATTTGTTTTTAAGCCGTAGTACGACATTATACTTCCTCATAAGATTCTTAATTAAAAGAACAAGCTCATTTTTTCAATTCTTAGAAACTGTTTAAATTTTGTTTTTGTGAAACAACGTTCAGCGTAGCTAATTATTTTGAATGAATTAAGTTCTCAGGCAAGGGAAAAATGATGCGAATAGCATCGCTATTTAAAGAATTTTTGCAGCAGCATGAGAGGTTAATTCACCAAAATAAACCAAAGGATAAAACTTAAACAGTTTCTTAAATGCTGCAATCGCCTTTATTCATCTTTCAATGGCGATGTCAGTCGATGAGGCCTCCTTGTCATCAATTTCGGAATGATTAATAGTCCTTGTCAATAAAAGTTGCGCTAAATCAACTCTCCTGAACAATATTTCAATATTCTATTTTATAAATTTATAAAACTAAGGCTATCAGTCCGATTTCTATATATAATCTGTAGTATTCTATAGCCTGATCTAATTAATCTAGAAAGATATTAATGAGTTCTGATAAATTAAAATGTTTACCTTTTTAATAAATGTGAATAGCTAAAGTCTAAAATTTAAGAAGCAAATTAAAAAAAGAAAGATGCAAATGTAAAAAAGACTTAAAAAAGTTGTAAAATTTAAAAATATTTATAAATCTTTATCCTGCTTATTGTATACAGATGATAATGAGTTAGAATATGATTAATCATGAACTAATGACGAATGCATTATACAAAGAATAGCATATTGACATATCAATCAGGCGTGGAGTTGCTGTTGCGAAATAGTTTGCATAAGGATTCCATAAAGCAGACGGTGGTTCGTTATGGCTACGATGAGAAAGAATTGAATTACATCTATGGTCTGAATAAGGAACTGACTGATTTGGTAGATGCAAGTGAAGCGGCGAAGAACCGCAAACGTATCGTTTATCACGATAAGAGTGTGTTGTTGGCACGTATTAAAAAGGATTATATGCGTTACTTAAAGCTGACGCGTATCGCTTTGGCTGATGATGTAAAGGCGGGTGAAGCATTGATTTTAAATGGAGCCAGGGCGCGAACAATCAATGAATTTGTTCTTCAGATGACTGTGTTTGTGTCTAACCTTCTGAAAAATAAAGATTGGCTCAATGCATTGAATGTCTACAGTATCCAAAGGGAGGATATTGAGCAATTAAATGATCGGTTAAAAGAATTGAGTCACCTGTCGGATAAGTGCCTGGAGGCACAAGGGGAGGTGAGACGTATAACCAGTTTAAAGAAGAAGAAGCTGGTGGATATACAAGGCTATGTGAGTGACTACGTTAAGGTGGTGCGCATTGCTTTTGAAGAAAAACCAGGACTGCTTGTTAGTTTGGGGATAAAAGCTAAGGGGTAGTTGTTGAATATAATTTGAAGTTTAATAAGTTATAAAATTATTAATGGCACCAGGTGTGGTGTAACATCTATGCAGTATTAACGTACAAATTTTAATTATGCAGAAATGAGCGTTTTCTGTTAACTACAAAACTGATGTAACTAGATGGCTATAATATGGTTGTTCGTCAGTGTTTATAGGCTGTTGATAAAAACCTGAAAAGAATTGGGTGCAATAGTCCTGTAGTTAAGTAATGAAATTATATTTTTAATGCTGTGTAGTGGGTTTCGTGAAGTTGGGGATAGAAATAAACACACGTTTATGAAGAGAGTACAATTTGTTAAGAATTTGTTTGTAGTCATTATCATGCTTAGTCTAGGTGGTATGACAAGTGTTTTCGCACAAGGCGATGAAATGCATTTACCTTGTTTGAAAAAGGTTTATTTAGCTAGTGATTCTGAGATTTTACTTGATTGTAAACCAGAGGATAGCAAGTATATTCCTTTTGATCGCTTCACTTGGACCGTTAAAAAGGTGAAAGGTAATGGGCTCACAGTGGATGAGATAAAAGGATGTATTAAAAAGAAGAGGGGTAGGTTTTATTTACTCCCTGGTGAGATATATAAGAAAATGGGGGATAAGGAAGTTGCCATCGAGTATTCGCAATACACTAATGATGGGCGAGGGTATAGCATACACTTCCTTATTAAAGTAATCGATAATCAATAATGTTAATGTCTAAACAAACCAGGAAGATGAAAAGACTTTTACTTAATTGTTTTCTATTGCTTTCGCTTTTCACGTTCAGTAACCAATTGGTTTCTGGACAATCTTGTGTTAATGATAACTATTGTGATAATGATACTGATTTATTACTAAACTGTCCGGACGTTCCTACCTGGACGGAGTATTTTTGGGAGGTAACAGAGATTAATGGTACAGGTAATCCTGGAACAGTTATCCCCGAACTAATCAGAGTTGATGGCACAGATTACTATTTTACTCCCAGTAACGTACCGAATGGTTATATTGGAGTTGAACTTTATGTGGTTTGTGTAAGAGGTACGCCGACAAATCGTCAGGGGCAGCTTTGGAAAAGTGTACGGGTTCGACAAGCACCAAGTTTATATGATTTATCCGGACCAGCAGATGTTTGCCAGGGTGAGCCTTTCACGATGCAGTTGGCGAATTCAGCAGGGGTAACGACAACTTACCGTTTGTTCTCTGAAGATTCCGGATCACCTAAAGGAGTTTCAGGTGGACAAAATGGCGCTATTGATTTCAATTTATCAATTCCTACACCAAATACTTATACATTTTATGTAGTTGCCGACGATGGTTTCTGTTCATCTGAAATGCCCGTGGCACGTCCATCAGTTATAGTTAATGAATTGCCAGATCTTGACGCAGGTGCAGATGTAGATATGTGTGCCGGAGATCCTGCTGTTACATTAACAGCTACCACTTCAATTGGTGGTGCTACTTTCTTATGGAGTACCGGCGAAACAACACAAAGTATTAATGTAGCACCGGCTGCTACAACAACATATACCGTAACAATAACCAATGCCGCAACGTCCTGTGAAGCAAGTGATGATGTTACTGTTACTGTTAATCCTCTACCGGATGTAGATGCCGGCTTAGATCAAACGATCTGTTTTGGTGATCCGACTGTTGCATTAACAGCTACAACTTCTGTGGGTGGAGCTACGTACTTGTGGAGTACAGGCGAAACAACTCAGACTATTAATGTATCGCCTGCCGCTACAACAACGTACACTGTAACTGTAACAAATCCAGCAACCGGATGTGAAGGTGTCGATAATGTTACGGTTAATGTAGATCCTCTGCCAGATGTGGATGCCGGTTTAGATCAAACGATTTGTTTTGGTGATCCGGCTGTTGCTCTAACAGCAACAACCAGTGTTGGAGGTGCAACATTCTTATGGAGTACCGGCGAAACAACTCAGACTATTAATGTGTCTCCTGCTGCTACAACTGTTTATACTGTTACTGTAACTAATCCGGCTACAGGTTGTGACGCAAATGATAACGTAACTGTTAATGTTAACGACTTGCCCGATGTTAATGCAGGAGCAGATGTTGCGATTTGTGCTGGCGATCCGGCCGTAACATTGACTGCAACAACCAGTGTGCCGACAGTGTCGTACTTATGGAGTACAGGCGAAACAACTCAGAGTATTGATGTTGCACCTGCTGCAACAACTACCTATACAGTAACCATTACTAACACTGCAACAGGTTGTTCTGATAGTGATGATGTGATTGTTACTGTTAATCCTTTACCAGATGTAGATGCGGGTTTAGATCAAACGATTTGTTTTGGTGATCCGGCTGTTGCATTAACAGCAACTACCTCAGTTGGTGGAGCTACTTTCTTATGGAGTAGTGGTGAAACCACTCAAACGATAAATGTATCCCCTGCAGTAACAACGATTTATACTGTTACTGTTACCAATCCAGCTACCGGTTGTGAAGCAAGTGATATTGTTACTGTCAATGTAGATCCTCTGCCAGATGTAGATGCAGGTTTAGATCAAACCATTTGTTTTGGTGATCCTGCGGTTGCGCTCACAGCGACAACATCAGTGGGGGGTGCCACATTTTTATGGAGTACCGGTGAAACAACACAAACCATAAACGTATCACCTGCCGCAACAACGATTTATACTGTTACGGTAACTAATCCAGCTACAGGATGTGAAGCCAGTGATAATGTTACGATTAATGTTAATGCCTTACCAGATGTTAATGCAGGCGCAGATGTTGCGATGTGTGCCGGCGATCCTGCTGTAACATTGACTGCCACAACCAGTGTGCCGACAGTTTCGTATTTATGGAGTACGGGCGAAACAACTCAGAGTATTGATGTTGCACCTGCTGCAACTACAACCTATACAGTTACCATTACTAATACTTCAACAGGATGTGAAGATAGTGACGATGTAATTGTTACTGTAAATCCATTACCAGATGTGAATGCTGGTGTAGATCAAACAATTTGTTTGGGAGATCCGGCTGTTGCATTAACAGCAACAACATCAGTGGGTGGAGCTACTTTCCTTTGGAGTACTGGTGAAACCACTCAAACTATTAATGTTTCACCTGCAACAACCACAACTTATAGTGTTACAGTAACAAATCCGGCAACAGGTTGTGAGGCCAATGACGAAGTTATTGTAAACGTTAATAATGTAACTGCTAATATAAGTATTAGTGCGCCGGTTGTAGGAGGTACAGAAATTTGTGCCGGAACAACCGTTACATTTAATGCTGCAGGAGTTGGAGGTTCAGGAAATTACAATTATGATTTCCACCGCGTGAGAGGAGCAGCCGATGTGTCAGTTCAAAATTCAACGACGCCAACATATTCCGATGGTGCCTTACAGGATGGAGATATTATTTATGTAGTAGTTACAGATATCACCAATACTTGTATTGATCAGTCTGTAAATATTACAATGACTGTAAATGCCAATCCGGTAGTTTCACTAAACATAACAAATCCGGCGAGTGGAAGCTCTACGGTTTGTACCGGTACTAATGTTGTATTTACGGCATCAGGAACCTATGATAATTATGAGTTTTACCTAAATGGTGTCTCTGTTCAGAGTGGTGCGTCAAACACATATTCTAATAATACCTTATCAACAGGAGATCAGGTTTTTGTTGAAGCAACACAAGGAGCTTGTAGTGGTTCATCTGTTCCTCCTATTGTGATGACTGTAAATGATTTACCAAGTCCAACTTTAGTCAGTGACCAAGCAGGTAACATTGCTTGTCCAGCTGAGGAAGTAACCTTTACAGCCGGCGGTGGTGATTTATATGAATTTTTCGTCGATGGAATTTCTCAGGGAGCTGCTGGTGCGGCAAGTGAGTTTAAATATATTCACCCAACAAATACAGCATATAATGTAACGGTTATAGTGACTGATGGAAATGGTTGTATTGCAACAAGTACACCTGTTAATATAACTTTTGATCCTGCAACTGCTGGATTGGGAGCTGATAATACTACAATTTGTGCCGGCGAGGATGTAACCTTTACGGCTACTGGTGGTGTTAGTTATGAATTTTTCGTAGATGGAGCGTCCGTTCAGGGACCTGGTGCTGAAGATGTATATGTAGCAGCTGGATTAACAGATGGTCAGGTTGTTACGGTTG
>JAOARW010000035.1 GCA_025210475.1 Carboxylicivirga sp.
ACCACCCATTTGAAGAACCCCCAAATAACAACCTCAAAGTAATACAAGGGACTTTGTTTTAAAATATGGGTTTTAAACTCACCTAAGCCGCATGGTTATTGAATGTATTTTAATTGTAATGATTATTTAGGACGCTATTGTTTACCAACTATTACAAACTCCGGATAATCCTTTAGATAATCGGCAATCAGTTCACGGGCAAAACGCTCATCATCTATGATTATACAGGTGTATGTTGATTTCATATTAATTTCGATTCATGAATTGATTTTTACTCAATTCTATGCCTATCCTGCTAAAATAAATCTAATTCTCGATTGCTTAAAATAAAGGAGAAAATATTATTCAGGTGAAAGGATATGTTTTTTCAAATGTCTTTTAACATTGGATTAATCAGGATGCGACGAATGAGATTTTTTGTCGTGCCATTAAATTATTGATTAGGCATTGGGTGTATACCAATTAATAAGTAACATTGCAGTTAACACGATTTTATCAAAGCAGACGCAATGAAACAACAACTAATCAAGTTTATAGTACTAATAGCCATACTAATTTCGGGTTGCACAAGCGATTTAAAAATCAAGGAGATTATTAATAATCAGTTAAAGGAGCAGTCGGTGGCGGTGATTGATAACTTCCTAAACTTCACATATGTTGAGAACCATGCCATTGCTTTTGGTATGTTTAACGGAATCGATCGCGATATTCGTATGCCCATCATT
Source organism: Carboxylicivirga sp. (assembly GCA_025210475.1). Lineage (GTDB taxonomy): Bacteria > Bacteroidota > Bacteroidia > Bacteroidales > Marinilabiliaceae > Carboxylicivirga. The sequence continues at coordinate 726 of JAOARW010000035.1, forward strand.
TTTATCCTGCCTGTGTTGGTAACCCTGTTTGGTTTTTACCTGATCTGGCGATTAAGAAAAAGCAAGTTTCGCTTATTGCTGCCAATATTTATTATACTGGGAGGGGCTTATGGTAATATTATTGATCGCGCCATGAATGGTTATGTCACCGATTTTCTGCATGTACATTACCATCTTCAATACAACTTTTATGTATTTAATGTGGCCGATGTATTGGTAAATATCGGGCTGATTCTGATTTTGTTTCAGTACAAGGAGTTTAATAAATTGCTGGATGATACATTTGGTAAGAAGGCAAGTGTGAGCAATAAATAACTTGTTTTATCTACCGATAGATCGTTAGAAATTAGACAAAAGACATAAGAAAGATTTGATGATGCTTAGGTCGGTATTGCCAAATCAAAGTTATTACTAGCTTCTGTTCTTCGCTATCAAAGCTGCAACAACGGCTGCCCTTAAGCCACCATCAATATTCACAACGGTTAAGTTAGGCGCACAGCTGGCCAGCATGCTGGTTAAGGCTGCTTCTTTGGCTCTGAATCCATAGCCCACCGATGTTGGTACGCCAATAACCGGAAGCGGAACCAATGAGGCCACAAAAGGAGCCAGGGCACCTTCCATGCCTGCCACCACTATAACGGCCGAAGCATCTTGTTCAATGCCATGTTTGATGGCCTCCAACACACGGGTCGGGTGAGCAATTCCGCGGTCTTCAAACACGATGGGCGTTACGCCAACCGCCTTTAAAATAACTTCGCACTCGTAGGTAACCGGGTGATCAGCCGAACCGGCACTGATGACCAACACACTGCCTTTGGCCTCGGGCATCGAACCAATTATCGTGGCATTAACCGACCAGAGAACCGGGAACTGATCCTTAAAATGTGCGTTTAATTCTTTGTAAAACGGACTGCGCGAAACAACCACCCGCGGATGTTTCTCCAAAAGCTGGCTTGTTAATTCGATGGTTTGCTCCAGGGTCTTGTATTCACCATAAATGATTTCGGGAATATTGGTTCGCATCCCCTGGTTGACATCTAAAATATATCGGCTGGCGGTTTCCATCCAATCGAGTGAAAAATGACGCTGTGCCTCTTCCTTGCTGATGCTGCCGTTTTGTATCTGATCAAATAATTCGTCGAAAGTCATGTAATACTATTTTGGGTTTGAGGTTTCCGGTTTGAGAACTGTTTTCTTTCGTCCATCCGCCATCTTTCGTCTTCTTTCTCATTTTATTCTTTTATCATACTCATTTGGTCGCGAACGTTTAACATCGATCGTTACAAACAAACACACTTTACCGCCCAAATCAAATAATTCCTGCCTGACCTTTTCATCAGCCAGAAGAGCATAGCTCTCTGGTTTTGATAATTCGATACGCAGGTGGTCTTCGTCATCAATGCGGCATCTCACATCGAAGTCGTTGGTTTTATCAATGATGTAGTTCTCAATATTGTAGATAGCCCGTATGCGCTCGGGTGTTAATAAATGATGGTAGTTGATGCGTGTTGCCAGGCAACTTTCATGCTCGGCAAATAAGGGATCGGCCCCAAAGGCAATGGCAATATCTTTGGTTTCCCAGGAGGTAATGCCCAGCTCGGCCAGGGGCGATAATACCTTAAACTCATCCAGTGCCTGTTTGCCCGGACGGTAATTGCCCAAATCACTGGCTGTGGTGCCATCAAAAATGGCTTTGCCATCATTGGGCACTAAGGATAGTATGTGGTGTTTGCAATGGTAACAGCGTCGTTCCGGGTTGGCATGTACCACCTCATTGGGAGTTACCTCGATGATTTTCAATTCGGGAGCCCCCAGGTTACGGGCCTGAATAATCATGTCGTCGGCATTGGCACGATTAAAACCATTGTTTACCCAAATGGACGTGATATCTGCCTTGGCTTTCATGGCGGCGCCCAATACAGCGCTGCTGTCAAAGCCTCCCGAAAACAGAAGGTAACCTTCCGTATGCTGTCTGAACCAATCGATTAATGTTTCCTGTTTTCCCATTGCTGCAAAATTTGCTTTAAGATAGAGAAAAAAATAGATTGATTTGGGATTAAAAAGCTGAATCCAGGGCTTTGGCTTTTAGCATTAATTGAGAAATATAAGTATTGAACTTAAAGTATTGTCGTACTATACTGCATTATTAAATTTAGAACTATAATAATTAAGTCCGAAGCCCTTAGTCCGAAGTCTGAGTTTTAGAAAAAAGCCAATGGTCATCAGCCGTCGGCTTATAGATTTAATTTTGTAGCTCAGAGCTCCAATTTTCTGGCTCGGAGCTACTTTTTTGTATCTCTGAGCTCCGATTTTCTAGCTCGGAACTACCTTTTTGCAGCTCAAAGCTCCAATTTGATCATCATTGGCTATTTTCCAACAAACAAAAAACGGCCCTCCGAAGAGCGCCGTTTGTATTTTGAGTTTATTAAATGCTTACTTGATGTTATCGATTTTATCAACCAGGCCACTGTCGGCTTTTTGTGGTGAGAATCGATTACGAACTCTAACAGCAAGGTTATACATAACCGGTGCCATTATTAAGGTAAGTACGGTTGAGGTACTTAATCCGAAAATAACGGTCCAGGCCATTGGTGCCCAAAAATCGGCATTATCGCCACCAAAGTAAATCTTTGGATCCAGTTCAGAAAAGAGGCTGAAGAAATCGAAGTTTAACCCAACGGCCATTGGAATCAGTCCCAATACAGTTGTGATGGCTGTTAACAATACCGGACGCAAACGGGTTTTACCGGCACGAACAATACTGTTGACTTCGTCTTCGCGCGATAGTCGGCCTTTTTCGCCCAGGCCTTTCTTTTCTTTTACCTGGCCGCGTACCAAGTCGATGTAGTCAATAAGTACAATACCATTATTTACCACAATACCAGCCAGCGACACAATACCTACACCGGTCATCAGAATGATAAAATCCATTTGGAAAGTACCCAGTCCCATAAACACACCAATGGTACTTAAGCCTACCGTACCAATAATAATGGCAGGCTTGGCGCCCGAGTTAAACTGGGTTATCAGAATCATGGCAATTAATGCAATGGCCAATAATAAAGCGCCCACAAGGAAGTCGGATGTTTCCTGCTGGCTTTCCTGCTCACCGGTCATTTTCCAGCTGTAATTGGCCGGCATCTGATAATCGGATAACACCTGCTTGATGCGGGCATTAATGGTATTGGCATTGTAGCCTTCCACCACGTTTGAACCTAAAGTGATAACGCGGGTATTGTCGATTCGCGTAATCTTTTCGTAGGTCGAAGCATATTCGTAATGCGCCACGGCCGAGATCGGAATCAGACTGATCTTACCATTTTTATCTACCTTCATTTTCTGATTCATCAGCGTTGATACATCATAACGGTACTGATCCTGCAAACGCAGCATAATGTCGAATTCATCCTCACCATCTTTGTATTTGCTGATTTCTTTACCATATAATGACGTACGAACAGCCATGGCTACCTGTTGCGTTGATAAGCCCATGCGACGCACCTTATCACGATCGATAAACAACTGCATTTCGGGCTTGCTGGTGTTGAGGTCCATTTCCAGGTTCTCAATACCGCCAATGTGGTCGTCGTTAATGGTTTGCTTAATGTCCTCTGTCAGGTCAATTAAGCGCTCATAATCATCACCGGCAATTTCGATGTTAATAGGTTTACCAACCGGAGGTCCGTTTTGCTCTTTTTCGATAAATATCTTGGCTCCAACAAAGCCTTCGAAGGCCTGCGACAGCTTCGACATAATATCGCGTGTGCTGTGTCCTTGACGGAACTGGTAATCGAGGAAAGTGATGGTTGTAAGAGATTTATTGGGCGATCGGCCCGATTCAAATAAACCGCCTTTACCGGTTCCCACACTTACTCCAACCGATTTAACAATGTCCATGTAAGGCTCCAGTGTACTGTATAGTATTTCTTCGGCACTAACCGTAAGCTGATCCGTTACTTCGATGTCGGTACCCAATGGCAGTTCCATGGTTACGTAGATGGTTCGCGGTTCATTTTCGGGGAAGAAATACACATTGGGTTTCATGGCGCCGAAAAAGAAAATGGAGAACAGGAACAGACCAATGGAACCAAAGAGCAATGCTTTACTCGTTTTTCGACCTAAAGCCATACGTAAAGTGGCTTCATACATATTTTCCAGCATCGGCAGGAATTTATGTTGGAACCAAATGGCGGATGGTTTTAGTACAAACTTATTAAGGGTGGTGATTATAAGTGGCAATACTAAAATGTTACCCCAAAGAATACTGCCAGCTAAATAGGCAACAAGGCCAATAGCAGCAAGAATACCCGTGGCAATAAAATATTTGCGGAAGCTTTTCTTTTCGCGCACATCTTCCAGTTTCATAAACTGAGAAGCAAATACCGGGTTAAGCACCAATGCCACAAACAGGGATGAAGCCAATACGATAATCAGGGTAATGGGCAGGTAACTCATAAACTTACCCACAATGCCCGGCCAGAATACCAATGGGAAAAAGGCTGCCAGCGTAGTGGCTGTGGACGAAATAATGGGAATGGCAATTTCACTGGTACCATTTCGAACGGCCTTTTCGGGTTTAACCCCGTGCTCCATCATCCGGTAAACGTTTTCGATTACCACAATGGCATTATCAACCAGCATACCGAGTGCCAGCACCAGACTGAATAATACCATGGTGTTGATGGTATAGCCAATTTGCTTAAGAATCATCATCGATATAATCATCGACATTGGAATGGCCAGACCCGAGAAAATAGCGTTGCGCAAGCCCAGGAACAAGTATAAAATGATCATCACAAAGATCATCCCCAGTAGGATACTGTTTTCGAGGTTGCTAATCTGGTCGCGCACAAACACCGACTGGTCGTCGGTTACGGTTACCGTTAAATCCTTAGGCAGTGTTTCGCTTTCTTGCTTTTGCTTGATGATGCCCAATATTTTATCGGTGGCATCCAACAGATTTTGTCCACTCTTTTTAACGATGGATAAAGTTACCACCGATTTATGATCGAGGCGCGAAATGGTACTCTGCTCTTCGAAACCATCAATCACTTCGGCCACATCTTTAATGTAAATGGCACGGCCATCAATCTCTTTAACAATGGTATTTCGGATTTCATCCATGTTGGTGTAATCGGCCTGCACACGAATGGAACGACGTGTACCATCCACTTTTACTTCACCGGCACCAACCGTAAAATTCTCTGTTTTAATAGCAAATTCAATATCGTCGAAAGTAAGATCGTAGGCTGCCATGCGGTGTGGGTTAGCATGAATTTTAATCTCACGTTCGTCAACACCACGAATATCCGCTTCACGTACCTCGCGTAAAGTCTCGAATTCATCCTGAAGCCCTTCTGCAAATTTCTTTAGTTCGTAGATACTGTAATCACCCGAAAGGTTAATGTTCAGCACCGGAAACTCCGAAAAATCGATGTCATCCACAATGGGATCATCCATTAAGTCATCGGGTAACTCACTAATGGCCTTATCCACCTTGTCTTTCACATCCAGTTTGGCCTGATCAACCGTTACATCAGCCTCAAACTCCACAATAATTAAACTCATGTCCTGGAACGAGTTGGACGACATTTTTTTAACGCCGTTCAAATCTTTCAGTTCTTTTTCCAGGGGACGTGTAATCAGGTTCTCAATGTCCAGTGGACTGTTACCCGGGTGGGGCGTACTTACCGAAATGTATGGAATAACAATTTCGGGAAACTGCTCCCTTTGCATCGTTGTATAACCCATCCAACCGGCTACAATCAAAAAGAGAGTAAGGATGTAGATGGTGTTTTTGTTAGCCAGTGCCATGAAAGTTGGTTTAAACTTCCGGGTCGACACTTTCTCTTTATATTTAATGTTTTCTTCTTGCATCTTTATTATGATTTAGGCGAAGGATAAAAACTTTAACAGTTTCTAAATAGAAATGGCCGAGCCATCGACTACTTGTGCATAACCTTTGGTAATCACTTTGTCACCCGGGTTAATTCCTTCAATAACAAGTGTATTGTTGTTATCTTTAATGCCTGTTTTGATGTAGCGTTTTTTAGCCAGCATTTTGCCTTCCGACTTTTCGGCTACGAACACAAACTCACCGCTAAAATCTTTCTTCACCAGGATGGAAGGAACGATAATGGCGTTTTCGGCAGCAAAAGTGCGCAGCTTTAAAATAGCCAGCATATTCGGTTTGATGTCATTGGCTTTATTGTCCAAATCAATTCTGACGCGGAAGGTACGACTACCCGGATCGATCACCGATGATGAACGGAAGATAGTGGCATCCATACTTTTGTCGATAACCGGAAATTCCAAAGCCACCTTATCACCGGCCTTAACATCCTGCAGGTATAACTCCGAAACATCGGCCGTAATATAAACCTTGTTGATATTTACCAGGCGGGCAAAAGGCATCTGTGGTCCGGCCATCTCACCTTGCTTCTGAATAACTTCATCCACCACACCGTCGATTGGTGCACGAACAATGGCCTGATCCAATTGGGCCATCAATCCTTCTTTTTGCTGCTCCAAAGCTTCTTTGTTCGACTTAGCTTGCAGGTACTCCATTTCAGAGCCAATATTCTGTTCCCATAAATCGGCCTGACGGTTAAAAGTTGTTGTTGCCAGTTGCAGATTAATCTCGGCCTGGGCCAAGGAGCGCTGAATCATCTCGGTGTTTAGTCGTGCTAATACATCGCCCATACGAACCTTGTCACCTTCTTTTACATCGATGGAAATAATTTTCCCGGCCGCTTCGGGACTAACCACAATATTCTGATCGGCCTGTACCTTACCGGTTACATCAACAAAGTGCTCATACAAACGGGGTTCAATCTGACTCGCAACCACATTAATGGCACTTAACGAATTACCATTGGATAGGTCCTTTTCAAGCTTGGCAATGTTCTTTTTAAGTTCGCTTAATTCTTTTTTATAGTTGGCCAATTGTTCTTCTTTGGCTTTTCTGTCGTCATCGCCTTTGGGAGCGCAAGCAACCATGAGTGCGATAAGGGAAAATATAAATAACTTTTTCATTGTGTTTGACTTTTAGGTGAAAGTGATGAGCTAATTAAAGTTCGTTGATCGCTTTCTTGTATTTAATATGTGTATCTAATAAGTTGAGTGTTGATTGAATAAAGCTTAATTGCGACTGAATGTATTGCCCTTCGTTTTGAGATAATTCAACACTCGAAGCCAGTCCTTTTGTAAACTTAATTCGGGTACGATCATAAATTCGAAAAGCAATTGCTTCACCCTCTTTATCATTCAGGAAGGTAGCTTGCGCATTTTTAAAATTGGATTCAGCTACCATTAATTGTTGCTTAAGTCCTTCTTCCATCTGCCGCATTTCATTTTGAAGCTTCAGATAATTGATCTTTTCTTGCTTGACTTTTGCATTCTGTCGGCCTGATTGAAAAATAGGCATGGTTAAGGATAAACCTAAAATCTGAGAATTGGTGTTATCCATTTTTTTGAAATCATCACCAAATTCAATATAGCTAATATTGTAAAAGGCGTTAATCTTTGGTAAATATTGAACCTGCTCATTTTTGATGAGTGTTTTTTGTGCTTCTTCCTGCGTTTCCAGAATTGAATAATCAATATGTGTAGTCACATCAAAATTATCAGATTTTGGAATGTAAGCTTCCACAGGTGTAAGCAAAAAATCAATTTGATCAGTTAGGATAATTGGCTGATCAATGCTGATCCCCATCGAGTATTTCAAAACAGCTTCAGATATTAACAATTGCCTTTCTGCATCCAGCACCATGTTACGCGAATTGTTGACCATCAGCTTTAGTTGATCAACATCTGTTAATTCGCGGAAGCCATTGTTATAATAGGCTTCGGTTTCTTTAAGAGTTTGAAGGTTAACTTCAAGGTTTTTCTTGAATGTTTCCAGATTCTTATTGGCAATAAGAGCAACATAATATGCCTCTGCTACAGACTGACGGACATCAATTTCGGTCTTTGTTTTATTCTTTTCACTGATGTTAACATATATCCGGCTCGCTTTTATTCCTAAAAGATAAGAACCATCAAAAATCAATTGATTAACCTTACCTGTTGCATTCCAGTTGTATTGCTGGCCAAACTTCGTTTTTAAATTAATAGGATCAGAACCATCTTCAGGTGTCATTGTAATTACGTTCTCCTGAATTGATAAATTGTCGGTTAGCTGGGCTTCACCCGTTACCTGGGGTAAACCAATGGCAATGTACTCCCAAACCCTTTTTTCTGCGGCATCAATGTCGTAGCCAGCACTCTTACTCTGAAAAGCGTTTTCTGTGGCATAATCCATGGCTTTTTGCAACGAAAAAGCTAAGGAGTCACCATTCGATTGAGCTTTCAGTACCGATGCACCAAGGGGTAGTAGCATCAATATCATCATAAAGATGTTTCTCATAGTTGTGTGTTTATATTTATTTCTCATTGTCTTGGCAAAATAATCGTTCAACTTCTTCCATTCCTTCGTTGGTACAGGTACCTCTGAAGTGGTATTTAAATACCTCCGAAAAGAGTTCAATGCTTCTTAATTCGTTAACAGAGAATAGCCCGTTGGAGTCGTCGAAGGTGAAAATATGATGCGCCAGTAACAGGCGGGCAACAATACTTTCATTAATATCTTCGTGATAAAAGCCTTCTTTTTTGCCTTGCTTTAAATTACTTACATAGGCATCCAGAATAAACTCCTTTTGCTTTTCTTTAAAGTCGTTTAATAAAGCCGGATAGTATTTTTTTAAATCAAACATGATGGTTGGCTGATATTGGCCAATGTGAGGTTCCATAATGGTTTTAAATTCAAAAAACTGCTCAATGGCATTAAGATCCTGGCGTTTAAAAACGGACAAGACTTTAATATCATGTTCCCGTGCGATGTTCATGGCCTCCTCAACCAGTTTGTTTTTGTCATTAATATACTGGTAGAGTGTTTTCTTCGACATACCCAATTCCCGGGCGATATCATCCATGCTGACACTTTTAATACCATACTGGCAGAAAAGCTTCAAGGCACTTTCGGTAATTTCTGTACGTTTAGATTCCATTTTGCAAATATATAAACTTTCTAACCTGCGGAAACTTAAAAGGTGTTAAAAGTTTCCAAAGTTTTTGTTATTGCTCTGTTAAAATCCTTTATGAAGGACGCCTTAGTCAACAAATAGTTACAACTCATCCTTTTATCTGCTGGAAATAGACTAATTATTGTTATTTCGCGTTTATCATTGAAAACACGCCATGCTAAAGTTTATTTGTATATTAATTGTTCTAATCGGACTCTCGCTCGATGGTGCCGAGGCACAGAGAAAAAAGAAGTTTAAAAGCAAAAAAGGTACTTCAAAACGTGAGATCAGAAAGCGGCAACAAGAAGCCTTTGACAAGGATGATACAAATGCTTTTAATCCCAAGCAGCCCATGGGGGCCAAACAAAATGATAGCCGTGATGATTTACTTTGGCATAGTGAAACGGCTAATACAGTTTATGACGGAGCAGGAAACCTGAGTTTGGTATCGCCATCGCGTTATGGTCTTAAACCAGGGCTTGAGCTATCTTCAAATGTTTTTATCAGTTATTGGGTGCCCAATGTTTATATAAAAAAGCGTTGGCAAAATGACCAGTGGTACGTTGCCAGTAAGCATGGTTTCTATTCGGCAACTTTGGGTTTAAACTGGTTAAATGATGGAAATTACAATTCCATCATCGATAAAGCGGAGGACATACCGTTTATTCTTTCAATGAAGAACGAATTAATTGTTTCAAGGCTGATTGTTAATAATGATCGCTGCGGAAGAGATAAACCATATATTATTCTTACCGGTGGCATAGGTGTTGATTTTGGTGTACCATTTGGCGATTCTGATTTAAATGAATTAAAGGGGCACTTCTTTGCTAATCGCAGTCCGGCTTTGATAGGTTCAGGATACACAGCCTATGCTAAGCTTAGAGCCGATTGGCAGATGAGCAAAACGTTGATGCTTGGTGGGGGCTTTAAATATTTTCGCGGTGACTTTTCTGGCAGTGGTGCTTTGGAGCATCAGGCGGAGTTACAGGCTATGATATTCCCCAAGTTTTCTGTTTCATTGGGGTATGTGCTATCTGTTGCCAATTATACCGATACAAGTACACTTGGCTTTATTCCGTTTTTTGACCTGACCTACTATTTTGGAAGGCGGCAAGGACGACAAAAAGGGCTGTTTGGCCGAAAAATGTATTAATATTTTAAGTAAGCTGTAAATAGAATCTTGATACTTGATACTTTTCTGGCTTATTTAGCTTAGATTATCCGATATTGCGGCATGAGGCATGCAATCCTGAGTTCGATTTAAATATTGACGATGAACATGAGACTGCCTTCCAACAGGTGGTCGTTTGTTCAAATTGTGCGCACTTGTAATCAATACTTTCTATTAGCCGTGTCAGCATCGTGGCACTTAGGCTTATTTACCTAATTTTGGAGAAACGCTCATCATCTCAGTGGAATTGGTTTATTGAGTATCGTTAAGTAGATTCGGGCATTTGTTATTACTGTAGATTAAAATATATCTTTAAGAGCAAATTTTAATTACATCAAATTATTGGGCATTTCGGATGAGGTGCCACAAATGTTGAGATAAATCTAAATACATTAAAATGAAAAAAGAAGTAGCTGTTGGTATTGACATTGGAGGAACAAATACCGTAATCGGAATTGTTGATCGAAAAGGTAACTTATTAGCCGAATCGTCAACTCCCACTTTAACCAATACCGACGTTAAAAATTACCTGGATGTACTTAGCGCCAAAATCAATGAAACGGTTTATGAGCTTGATGAAGAAGTTGAAGTAATGGGCATTGGTGTTGGAGCACCAAGCAGTAACTACTATACTGGCGAGATTGTAGGAGCATCTAACCTTGGATGGGGCGAAGTAGTACCATTTGTAAAATTATTGCGCGAATATTTCGATTACCCGGCAATTGCCTTAACCAATGATGCCAACTCGGCAGCTGTTGGCGAAATGATGTATGGCGGTGCAAAAGGCATGAGCAATTTCATTATGATGACATTGGGAACTGGTGTTGGTAGCGGTATTGTTATTAACAATGAACTGGTAATGGGGCATGATGGATTTGCCGGTGAGTTAGGGCATGTTATTACCGAGCGCAATGGCCGCGAATGTGGTTGTGGCCGTAAAGGTTGTTTGGAAACTTATGCATCAGCAACAGGTATTTGCCGAACTGTATCGGAGCTAAACGCAACGACGAATATCCCGAGCGATCTACGTACAGTTCCATCGGGTCAGTTTACTTCCAAAATGATTTATGATGCAGCTGTTAAAGGTGATGAGCTGGCACTGGAAGCTTTTGAAAGAACAGGTGAGATGCTCGGACGTGCCATCGCTGATTTTGTTGCTTTCTCAAGTCCGGAAGCCGTTTTCTTGTTTGGAGGACTGGCACAGGCAGGCGATTACATTTTTAAACCAACCAAAGAGCATATGGAGAAAAACATGTGTTTCTTGTACAGTGATAAGGTGAAGTTGTTGCCATCGGAGCTTGATGGAGCTAAGATTGCTGTATTAGGCGCCAGTGCAGTGGTTTGGAAAGAACTGGAAGAAGTAGAACAATAGTACGCTTCTACTTTAGTCTTATAATTTACGATTAAGTTGCCTGGGTTCGAAATACGATAACGATCTCAGGCTCTTACTTCAATTTCTGTTTGAATAGAAACGATTACGATTAAATAAATAAACATGAAGTCTAAAATTTTATTCACATTGTTGCTTATGCTGGGTGTTTTGGCATGTCAGCAAACAGAAAAAGAACCACGGTTGACAAAGTACGTTGATCCGTTTATCGGAACGGGCGGCCACGGCCATGTTTTCCCGGGTGCTACAACACCATTTGGTATGGTTCAGTTAAGTCCGGTTAATGGAGTTAATGGCTGGGACTGGGTATCCGGTTATCATACCTCATCATCTGAGTTGGTTGGTTTTGCTCACATGTGTCTTAGCGGAACAGGAATTGGAGATTTAGCTGATTTACTGATATTGCCAACTAATCAGAAGGTGGTATCGGATACCACCGCTCAGGGGAAAAATTTCCTGCAAAAATATAAAGCAAGCTATCAGCACGAGAAGGAAGCGGCTGAACCAGGTTACTACACCGTTGATTTACTAAACAGCGGAATTAAAGCCGAGTTAACTGCCTCAAAACGTGTCGGCTTGCATAAGTATACTTTTAGTGGAGGTGAGCGTTCCTTGATTATCGACCTGGGACATGCCATTAACTGGGATAAAACCACCGATACCTATATTAAAAAAGAGACTGATACCCGTTTTGTGGGTTATCGCAAATCAACAGGATGGGCCAGCGAGCAGTGGTTGTATTTTGTTATTGAAACCAATCAGCCTGTTGCCAATTTCAATGTGGCTGAAGGCGGTGAGTTGAAAGAAGCGACAGAATTAAAAACGAAGCAGGGACGAGCTATACTAAGTTTCGATGCCGCCGAAACAAAGCCATTGTTGGTAAAAGTCGGACTTTCATCGGCCAGTATTGATGGTGCCATTAAAAGCATTGAGATAGAAATGCCGGGGTGGGATTTTGATGCTCAGCGCAAAAAAGCTTCAGATATTTGGGAAGCAGAATTGGAAAAGATAAAGGTGAAAACACCGGAAGAGGATGTTAAAACAATCTTCTATACAGCTCTTTATCACAGTATGATTGCACCATATATTCACTCCGATTACAACAACGAGTATAAAGGTTTGAATGGTGAAATCAATAAGACCGAAGGATTTGATCGTTATACCGTGTTCTCTCTATGGGATACTTTCAGAGCGAGTCATCCTTTATTTACCATTACACAGGAAGATAAAGTACATGACTTTATCCATTCGTTTATGGCCATCTATCGCGAAGGCGGATTATTGCCTGTGTGGGAGCTGGTTGGTAATGAAACCGGTTGTATGATTGGTTACCATGCCATACCGGTTATTGCCGATGCCTGGTTAAAAGGCATGATAAAAGATATTGACGGTAATGAGTTGCTGGAGGCGTTGGTAGCCAGTGCCATGACCGATATTGAAGGTTTAAAATTTTACCGCGATTACAAATATATTCCAGCTGATCTGGAAAACGAATCCGTATCAAAAGCTCTGGAATACGCCTACGATGACTGGTGTATTGCCCAGGTGGCAAAGTCTGTAGGCAATGATGAGGTATATCAAACCTTTATCGAGAGAGCAGCCTATTATCAGAATCATTTCGATGCATCAACCGGTTTTATGCGTGGTAAACTAGCCAATGGCGAATGGAAGCAAGAGTTTGATCCATTGTTTTCATCACACCGCGATGATGAATATGTAGAAGGAAATGCCTGGCAGTATTCATGGTTCGCACCTCACGATATTCAGGGTTTGGTGAACCTGCAGGGCGGAACTGAAAACTTCGTTATTAAACTGGATTCACTTTTCACCATCGATGAGCAGGTAAAAGGAGCCCATGCATCACCTGATATCAGTGGTTTGATTGGTCAGTATGCGCATGGCAACGAGCCTAGTCACCATGTGGCTTATGCTTATAACTATGTGGGTAAACCATGGAAAACGGCTGAGCGTGTTAACGAAATCCACCGTACGATGTACACGACTGAAGTAGATGGCCTTTGCGGAAATGAAGACTGTGGTCAGATGTCAGCCTGGTACGTATTAAGTTCCATGGGATTCTATCCTGTTAACCCGGCTGATGGTAACTACATTCTTGGATCGCCATTGTTTGATGAGGCTAGAATGACATTGGCCAACGGTCAGTCATTTACCATTGTTACCGAAAATAATGCGCCGGATAATATTTATATTCAGAGTGCAACCCTTAATGGCAAACCTTTAAATCGTTCGTGGTTTACACACAAAGAATTGATGAAAGGTGGAGAGCTGAAAATTACGATGGGCAATGCTCCAAATAAAGAGTGGGGAGCAACTGATTTGCCACCATCAATGAGCAATTAAGTTTAGATAAAATATGTGTTTGAAATGGGAAGAAGCTTTATTGTTTCTTCCCATTTTTTATTTCCCTGAGAATTAAACTATTGACATATTTTTAATATGGGTGTATTATATGATGTTAATCAACTAATCTGCTGAGGATTTAAGGTCTATAAATTACACGAATCTAAAAACACTTGTCATGAAAAAAGGAAATGGTTTAAAACAATTTCTGTTATTGGGATTGTTATTTGGAATGGTGCTACCCATGCTAGCCCAAGAGATGTATCTGCCTGCTACTACCAGATCGAAAGAAGCTAAAGCCCTTTACAAACAAGCTATGGATGCAGTCTATGATGTTGAATTTATCCGCATGGAAAAAATCAACAAACAGGCATTGGCTGCTGATCCGAACCTATTTATGGGCTTGTTTCTGCAATCTTTCAGTAATGATAAAAGTAGGAGAGACGAAGCCATTGGTAAGATGGCTAGTTATTCGGGAAAGATGAATAAGGGCGAGAAAGTGCTTCAACAGTGGGCGATAAAAATGAAAGATGATCCTAAATACGATGGTATTGCCGAAGGACGTCAGCTTGTTAAAATGTATCCGAAGAATATTTTTGCCAAAACGATGTTGGCCTATAATTTGGGAGCTAAGGATGAAACAAGACAAGAAGCAATGGATGTATTAAACCAATGCATTCAATTAAAACCAGATTTGGCCTCGGTTTATAATTCATTGGGTTATTTGCATTTATCGCAGGATGAGTTTGAGAAGGCAGAACAAGCATTTGATAAATATATTTCAATGGCATCTGATAAGCCAAATCCATATGATTCGAAGGGCGATTATTATATGGCTGTTAAAGCCTACAAGGATGCTGCGATGCAATACAAAAAGGCCTATGAGATGAATGGTGATTTTAGCTTTTCGAAAGTAAAGTATAAAGATGCTAAATGGATGGCTAAAAGAGAAAAAATAGCCATGAAGGTAAAGAAACACTGTGACCAGTTAGTGGCCGACTATAATTCCCGTGATATGTCTAAATACACCAAACATTATATGAACGCACCCGATTTTTGTTTTGTAGTTAATGGCGATGCCGTTAATTCTTATTATGAGTTTGTAAAGCGGGTCAACAAGTCGCATGAAATGTTTATCGATTGGAAGGTGGATATATTAAAAGAAACCATTGAAGTACCATCTGAAAATATTGCGACGGTTACGCAAATATTTGCTTACAAAGGTACACCTAAAGAAGGTGAAAAACTGGAAATGAAAGGCAGTTTCACTACTGTGTGGCGAAAAGAGAAAGACACCTGGAAGGTTGTGCATGCCATCAATACAAATCCAATTGCCGAATAGAAATGGAATGACCTTGGGGCTTTTGCCTTAAGGTCATTGTTTAACTAATCGATCCAGAAACTCAAAAAGCAATTGATTGGCTATACTGTAATCATTAGTTCGCAGCTGAGCTGGAGCTTGAACAAAGGGTTTGTCTTTTTCTCTTTCCAGTTCTTCGAGGCTATTTTTGATCATATCCTCAATGGTCGAAGGAGTAAACTCAAAGTGACACTGAAAGGCGTAAACTTTAGGAGCAAAGCGAATAATTTGACGGGGGCAGCCTTCACTGTGTGCCAATACTACGGCATCATTTGTTAATCCAGGCATATCGCCATGCCAGTGACCACATTTAAAGTGGTTAGGCAGGTGCGTTAAAAAAGCATCTTTTTTTCCTTCGTCAGTCAGCTTAATTTCAAATAAACCTATTTCTTTTTCCGGACTTGCCTGAGTTTGACCGCCCAATGCATTGCTAATCATTTGTGCACCCAGGCAAATGCCCAATACTATTTTTCCCTTGTTGACTGAAGTACGGATTAATTTTTGTTCTGCTTCAGAATCAAAATAGGGACATTCTTCAAGAGTTGTGTCTGGTGATTGTGGGCCTCCCATTACCAGTAAAACATCAAAGGAATCGGCATTGACTGGAAGTTTATCTCCCTCGTATAATCTACTATAGCTATGGTTTATTCCTCTGGATTCAATCCATTGTAATATCGCCCCCGGACTTTCGAAGGCCTCATGCATAATAATATGGATGTGCATATTTAGTTTTTGCTTGAAATGATCGTCTTAAAAGTAAGAAACAATCCGTAAGCAGCACATTGAATTGAGAAAATAATAATGGTAAAGATTGAAAATTCAGTAAAGGTTTTAGACCATTCCTGGTAAGTCAAGTCGGTGTCTACAATATAGCCAAATGAGGTGATGGCGATAGCCAACAGTAAAAATACTAATAGGTTTCGTTTATGTTTCATAATGTGGGCTCTAATTCTATGCAAGTTATAAAAAATATAGTTATGAAACATCAATCAAATTTATTAATATACAATTATATACCCGTTGTTTGAGTGGGTTATTTTGCTAAAAAGGGGGTGGATTCTATGATTTAAAGGATTTGATAATGTGTTAATAAGTATTATACCGATTGTTATTTTACCTGATTTTTTAAGGAGTTATTGCATTTTTTAGGCATGTATTGGTATCAATCCATACAGGCCTTTGTTTCGAAGAGTCAAAAAACAAAATCACATCTTCTGACAATTTAAAAAGAGCTTAGCTTGTTGATTAAATCACATCCACAACTTTCGTCTTGCTAAACGCATCGTGCCAGCCATTTTCAGCAATCAGAAAAGAGAAGGCATTGAAAGGGATAAAACGGCAGAGAGTTCTGAGGAGGATCGTAGTAAAGTTAGGTTTATGGCCATTTTGATCAATCACGATTGTTTTGGTTATCATTTTACCAGGCGTTCGTCCGGTAAGTGATTCGAAGAATAAATAATAGATAAAGGTTGAAATAATAATAATCAGGTAGCCAAATGTTTCGTTTGTCGAGATTGAGTTGACTAAATCAGGTTTGATAAGGCCAATGAACATACCGACGAAAACCATTAATATTATTGTGAAGAGATAGGCAAAAAGGCCATCAAGAAGATTGTTTAAAAATCGTTTGCCTTTGCTGGCTTCATTCAGGTGAATCGAATTAAGAATCGATTGCATTTCGGCTTTATGTTTTAGCTCTGTATCTTCACTAAACATGGTGCACGACACTTCGAAACTTGCCGGCGCATTGGTTAAACTACATACAATTCCTTTTTCACTGTCCAATCGCTGACGTGTGCAAATACGGCAGAATCTCAATCTTTCTTCCCTGTTCATTGTGTATTGTTTTCAATCTGCGAAATTAGGGAAAACGATTTATTTAAACGATTGAGTGACATTTTTTAATTAATGCCAGCGGGGCTAATGACACAACTTAGCTTATTCTCATTAACCTTTCCATTGGGTTGAACCATTTGCACATAAATAATGTAAATACCCGGTTTTAATCTGGAGCGATCATCCCTTAATCCATCCCAGCTAAAAAATCCATCGCTGGAAATGGTTTGATTATTGGCCAGGTGCCTGACTTCAATTCCATTGGAGTCGAAGATGCGGATGCTGGCTGTTGTGCCTGGAGTTTTTGTGGCGTAGTAGATGTGCATCCTGTCGTCGGATCCATCCCCATTGGGAGTAAAGACTTCCGGTTCAACAAAAACGCTATGATTGGTATCAGAGGGTTTGTTGAGTTGCTGCGAATTGACATAGCCTGGCGTGGCGTATCCTGCCGTCGATGCCGCTGAACTCCAGTTTTGATCATCCGTTGCAGGCAATGTCCATGATAATCGTTCGAGTGAAACACCTTCCTTATTCTTTAACAATGAAAAGTGCATTTTTTCTTCATACTTAAATTCATCGATTATAGTGCCTTTGCGGTTGGTTATAACAACATGACCTTCATCATCGGGGTAGGAGGGTAAGGAGGGCGTTTCAAAAATCCGATAAGCATCAGGACAATTGTAAGTGCTGAGCAATTCCGATTTATTGCTGGTTATTGCCAGGTAGGAGTGAGGAGCAATGATTGAATAATCAGATGAAAGCTCATAAAGTTTTTCAATGCCCTGCTGGTTAAGTTTGGCCAAACAAATATCGGATAGTTTGATAATTTTATCGGAGTTGTTGTACAATTCTACAAAATCCTCGCCACCCGGAAACGGATTGAACAGGATTTCATTTATTAAAATATCGTTGTATTTCAGGCTATCTGCAATACCAAAATGCAAAGGCGATGACATAATAAGCGAGTGTCCGCCAATATCCTGAATAGTAATGTTTGTCAGTTCAATCAATTCATTTACAGCCAATGCTTCGCTAAAATGCAGGTTTAGATAATTCAGAAATGTAGTATCGTATGAAAATTGATGAATGGTCAAATCCGGATTAAGTTGAAAATCAATAGCCGCGTCAAAGCGCATGGTTTCGTTAAAATGAAGTTGCAATTGATGTTTATCCACTAGTTGGATTTTGGTAATGTAGGGAGCATCGTTATCCGGGTTAATTTCATAAACCGAATTTTGATTGCCTGGTGTACCGCCTTCGAGATTCAGGCTCCAATTAAAATTTGTTGTTTCCCCGCTGAGGTTTAATGGATCAATCCGTTCCACCGACCAACCGCCATCTCGCTTAAAATCTTCACCCATCGTTTTATTGGGCTGATAAGAATAGGCATCCAAAACATCCTGATGGGAGTTGTAAAGAACCAGGTTAAAGCCACCATTATTTAGTGTTGGGAAATCCTGGACAAAGCAGCTGGTTTCTGAACTGGGCCAGAGATTGTTGTGTTTTTCAGCGATCAAACAAATGTAGCCATTGGCTTTTAGGATGGAATCGGGGAGAATAACAGAATTATCATCAATGCTAAGTCGGTAGCTCTGAAGAGGAAGGTCAAAGTCAGAGTTATTCTTAATTTCAATATACTCCACCTCGGGTAAGCCCATGGAGGGTGTGGGATCTGTCATCCATTCGTTAAAGACAATGTCGAAGCGTTTAGGAATGTAATAAAGCACTTGCTCATTTATAAAAGGTACTTCATCTCCTATGGCATCAATCAGTTCACTGATTTCTACAGTGTGATGAACGCCTTCGCTAAGCTGTGCATCGAACTTGAGCAGGAAGGTCAGTTGATCTTCCGATTTAACCTCCATTATTGCAGTTTCCTTAGCGTTGATATGCAATTTAGCGGCGTTGAAATTTTCAATAGGAGTTAGTTTCGATAGTGTCAGTGCAAGAGCATTTTCCTCAATCAGTCTGATCTTTTTAAGTTTTATACCTTGGTAACTAAATAAAATGCTTGTATCGCGCATTTGATTACCGGCCTGATCTTTAAACTTAGTTATCAGAATCTCTTCATCTTTAACATCGCTTAGTGTTGGCTCAAAAGTGAGATTAAAGGAATGATCATTTGTATTGTAATCCACCGAATTTGGGTGGCGTTGCATAGTCGTCAGGCTGAAGTTGTTATTGGCAATGCTGGATTCATCGATGTCTTCATTAAAATTTACACGTATGGTAGAGCCATTAATCACTGTTAACTGACTGACTAGTGGCGGAGTTTGATCAACCCATGCTTCTCCTGCAACCTCAATATTATCGAAGAAGAACTTATCGACTCTGGTTTTAGTGTTTTTGCACATAACGCCGAAATATTCTGAAGCATGAAGGAAATCAAATTCCGCTACCCCTTCCAATGTCCATTCATCGCCTGACCTGGAACTAAGAACCCAGCTATTTGCTTCTCGTGTTACTTTAACGGTGACTTCAACATTGGAGACATTAAGCCGCCCTGCGCTGCCCTCAATCATCTTTTGCAATTGGCCACCTTCCACTTTGTATAAGCAGATGTTGTCATCTTGCGAACCGAGCTCGATGTATACCGCATTTTCAGAACTGTCCAGTTCTTTATTATCACTGATGAGGTATATCCGTGTCAGGTTACTCGATGATGGATTAAAAGTCATTTTAACATCGATTTGCCACGAGGCATTGAGAACGGCTTTGCTGGGTGTTGCCAGATAAGGGATACCGGCTGATCCGGCATTAAGCTGAAGCTCCTGTTCATCATTAATTAGAAAAGAGTTTGTGTGCCCCTCCCATGTTGGATTATTACTAAAATCACCATCAGTAAAGGATTCATTAATTTGCGAAAAACCATTAACTGAAATCACTATCAAAAGAATAAAAATAACTCTCATGTGGTTAAGGGTTAAAGTAAATATTTCTATTTTTGCATTGAAGTGTAAGCATTTGAATAATCCACCAACAACAAACAATTTAACACAATTTGCTTACTAAGTAAAGTAGTTTCACACTTGAGTTCGTGTTTTTTTTCATGTTTTAAGGAAAAAACTCAGCTTAAAATTTTAAATTTTTGGATAATGAAAGTAGCAATCGTTGGTGCTAGTGGCGCTGTAGGACAAGAATTTTTGAAGGTTCTGGAAGAACGAAATTTTCCGATGGACGAGTTGGTGTTGTTTGGTTCAAAAAGAAGTGCAGGTAAAAAGATTCAGTTTAAAAATCAGGAACTTACCGTAAAAGAACTTCAGCATAACGATGATTTTAAAGACATTGATATTGCGCTGACTTCTGCTGGTGGAGGAACTTCCAAAGCGTTTGCAGAAACGATAACCAAGCACGGAGCGATGATGATTGACAACTCAAGTGCTTTTAGAATGGACGAGGATGTGCCATTGGTTGTGCCTGAAGTAAATGCCGAAGATTGTAAAAATGCCCCACGTAATATCATTGCGAATCCCAATTGTACTACCATACAGATGGTTGTAGCTTTAAAACCAATAGAAACGATATCACATATTAAACGCGTTCATGTTTCTACTTATCAGGCCTCGAGTGGTGCAGGAGCAAGCGGCATGCAGGAGTTGGAAGATCAAACCGAAGCAATTGTAAAAGGAGAGGATACAAAAGTAGAGGCTTTCCAGTATCAGTTAGCCATGAACCTGATTCCTCAGGTGGATGTATTTACCGACAATGATTATACCAAAGAGGAAATGAAGATGTTTAACGAAACGCGAAAAATTATGCATAGTGACATCTCTGTGAGTGCAATGTGTGTTCGTGTACCAATTCTTCGTGCTCATTCCGAGTCGGTATGGGTGGAGACTGAAGAGCCGGTAACACCGCAACAGGCAAAAGAAGCATTTGCAAAAGCCGAAGGTGTTGTGTTAATGGATGAACCTGCAAAGAAAGAATACCCAATGCCGCTGTTTTTAGCTGGTAAAGATGAGGTTTTTGTTGGGCGTGTTCGTCAGGATTTAGCCAATCCTAATGGATTAACATTCTGGTGTGTATCGGATCAGATCAAAAAAGGAGCGGCCTTAAATGCCGTTCAGATTGCCGAGTATATGATTAAAGAAGGCTTAATCAAGTAAGTTTAATCTTCAGAAATATTTATTGAGGGGTTGATGCATTCATTGTTGATACCCCTTTTTATTTGCGCTTCTTTTTCTTTTTTGCCTTGGGATTAACCTTATAAATCTGAATGCCCTTGTGTTTGCCTTTCAGTTTAATGTTGCCCACTTCAGAAAATGTAAAATCCGATTTGTTATCGATTTTTTCGTAGAGAACACCGGAAATAAGCAGATTGGTTTTGTATT
Organism: Carboxylicivirga sp.; assembly: GCA_025210475.1. GTDB lineage: Bacteria > Bacteroidota > Bacteroidia > Bacteroidales > Marinilabiliaceae > Carboxylicivirga. The sequence goes on from JAOARW010000035.1 coordinate 22,237, forward strand.
CGTTGCATTGCGATTCGATACGGGCAGTGGTGTTTAAAGTATCGCCATTAAAAGAAATATCGCGACGAATACTTCCCACTTGCAGAACCATTATTTTACCGATATGCAGGCCGGCTTTAAACTCGGGTATCATGCCATATGATTTATCGTAATACAGTCGTCGTCGGTTAATGACTTTCAAAAAGGCATAAAAAGCTCTTAAGCAGTTATTTTTTCTTAAGCCTTTGCGTAAGCTCCAGGAGATAATGGCACCATCGCCTAAGTATTGGTATATCTCGCCACCGTAATTATCAACCATCGACAGGTCATTAAAAACATCCTGCACCAGGTAACTAAAGCGTTTGTGGCCTAATTTTTCGGCGATAGTAACCGATGATTTCATATCCACAAACATAAAAATCCGGTTTTCCTCTTTCGGTTTATTGAGGTTGCCAACAAACCAGTCTTTAAATCGGCTCAAACCAATTTTTCGAAGAATGCCTTTGAGGGTGATGTTTAATACACTGCTAACAAAAAAGAATGTTAGAAAACGCCATTGGGCGATATTTAGATCGGAGGCAAGGGCTACAAATTGTTTATAATTTAATAAATCCTCGGGTGAATTGATTTTGAATACCGAAAATATCAGCATGAGGTAGCCCAGCAACAAGTGAATAAGTGTTCGTATCAACATCAGGGCTTTAATGGGCAGCCTGCGCATAAGAATGTCGGCAAACAGGATATCAACAATCGTAAAGATAATGGCGGTAACAACGGTTGCAAAAAGTACATTGCCGTAGGCATCATCTTTAAGTAATAAGCCGAAATAGTTCACAAATACTTTGGAGTAGCCGGTTAGAAAGAGGAAAAACGAAAAGGCAAATCCCCAGAAAATGAAGTGGAAAAATAAAGAACGGATGAAATTATTCAACCATATTTGAGGTTTTTCTAAGAAATACATTAACCAGCGTTTAAATCATCTAGTTTGTACTATACTTAAAAATGAATGGTTACATCGTATTTTGAAAACTTATTAACAATCTGTTGAAGGCAACAAAAAATGGTTGGCAATTATTCTTACCAACCATAATCTGTTTTAGTTCTTTTGTATTGTTACTCCTTCTGACCCTCGTCGTTATATGAGTTGTAGAGATAATCGTTGAAAGGGAAACGCTGGGCATGTATTTCCTTAACAGTATCGTAGATTAAATTCTTAAATTCTACGAAGTTTACTTTATTCTTGGCCGAAATAAAGATGCAGTCCTTTTGTTGTCCCATCCAGGTTTCTTTCAGATCATCCAGTGAGTAATTTTCTCGCTTTTTCGGAGTCAGATCGTCTTCGTCTTTTGGGGTATACTCATAAGCATCCACCTTATTAAATACCAAGATGTTTGGTTTTACACGCTTGTCAATCTCGCTCAGCGTTTTATTTACCACATCAATTTGCTGTTCAAAGCCAGGATGTGAAACATCCACAACGTGCAATAGGATATCTGCTTCGCGCACCTCGTCCAGGGTTGATTTGAAGGATTCAACCAAATGGTGGGGGAGCTTCCGAATAAATCCAACCGTATCGGCTAATAAAAATGGAATGTTGTCGACCACCACTTTGCGAACGGTGGTATCGAGGGTTGCAAAGAGCTTATTCTCAGCAAATACTTCTGATTTACTCAAAACATTCATCAAGGTGCTTTTGCCCACGTTGGTATAACCTACCAAAGCCACGCGAACCAGTTTGCCACGATTTTGGCGCTGGGTTGCCATTTGTCGATCTATCTTTTTCAGATCAGTTTTTAATTTGGCAATCTTATCGCGAATAATACGACGGTCGGTTTCTATTTCTTTCTCACCCGGACCCCTCATGCCAATTCCGCCTCGTTGACGCTCGAGGTGTGTCCACATACGGGTAAGACGTGGCAGTAGGTATTGGTATTGAGCCAGTTCAACCTGTGTTTTGGCGTGGGCTGTTTGTGCCCGGCGGGCAAAAATATCCAGAATAAGATTGGTACGATCGAGTACCAGAACTTTTAATTCGCGTTCGAGGTTACGCAATTGAGAGGGGGATAATTCATCATCGAAAATGATGGTTTTTACCTCATGCACTTTCATAAAATCAATAATCTCCTGCAGCTTACCACGACCAACAAATGTTTTCGGATCGGGCATTGTCAGGTTTTGAGTAAAGCGCTCAAAAGGGATCGCTCCGGCAGTTTCGGCCAGGAAGGCCAACTCATCCAGATACTCCTCTACTTGCTGCATCGATACTTCCGGTGTTTTGACCGCGACTAATACAACTTTCTCTAATTCTTTATTTGATGAGGGACTTTCAATCATTGATTATTCTTTATAAGCTTTTTGCAGAACGCAAATATAATTCAATTTTAGGGCAACAAAAAACCCCGCATCAGCGGGGTTTTTTATATTGTTACGGTAGTGCTTACTACTGCAATACAAAGTTGATAGGTACAGTATAAGATACTTTTACTGCTTTACCCCTTTGTTTACCTGGTTTCCAAGCTGGCATGGCATTTACCACACGGATTGCTTCTTTATCCAGGTTAGGGTCAACACCACGGGCAATTTTAACATCAGTTACTTTACCTTTAGTGTTAACAACGAAAGATACATAAACACGACCTTGGATACCGTTTTCCTGAGCAATTACAGGATACTTTACCGACTGCGCAATGTACTTACGTAAAGCCTCTTCTCCACCAGGGAACTCAGGCATGTCTTCTACAATAAAGAAGACCGGTGCATCGTCAGACTCTTCTTCTTCCATGGCTAAGTCTGAGAAATCAATCTCAGTATCTTCATCCATTTCAGTGTCTTCGATGTCTAATTCTTCTTCCAACTCCACATCATCCTCAACGATGTTTAATACATCAGCAACCTTTGGTGGTGGCGGCGGTGGCGGTGGTTTTACTTCTTCTTGCCTTGTGATCGGCATGATTTCTTCCTCGGCTTCAAGCTCTTCTACCAATTCAAACTGATTGGCATCCACATCGGTTGTTGTCCATTCAAAAGCAATTAATACAATTGCTAATGTAACAACTAACCCGATCTGCATAAAGACGCTTTTCTTGTTCTCAAGATCTGCCTTCGGCGACTTTTTTACTTCCATAATAGATCAAAGTTTTGGTGCCTAAAGATAGCTATTATTACCAGTTTTTCTCAATTTAAACAGAACCTATACAGTCCCAACCCAAATTTTGAGTGCATAAAAATAGAATTTTAAAATCAAATTCCATTCAAATTTCCGTAGTTTTTAAAGTAAGTGTCAAGTGATGCACGATAAATTTCTTATTTATGATGAATATCATACTCGTCATTTTATCCATAAGTATTGTCAGGAATAAAAAAACATCTATATTTGCATCGCAATTGACAAGGGTCAATAATTAAAACATGATGGGGGATTAGCTCAGTTGGCTAGAGCGTTTGACTGGCAGTCAAAAGGTCAGCGGTTCGATTCCGCTATTCTCCACAAAGAATATCAAGCACTTACAGTATTTTATGTAAGTGCTTTTTTATTTTATAACATACATATTAACATACAATTAAGTCAGATAATCAGTTTCTTCATCAGAATCTTCCTTTTTCTCTTTCTTTTTTTGAACAACAGACACTTCTGCAGAGAATGGAATACTAGCATCTAATCCAATAATCAAAACCCCAGATTTTATTGCATTTCTATTGTGTCTTAGAACTTTTAATACTTCCATGTCAAGTTCCTCTGACTCAGCTACAGAATAAATTCTACGAGTTTGTTTAAGGTGGAACTTAGCTGAAATTTTCTTTATCTGTTTAGACAAGTGACCTACCCTGTCAGATATTATTCTACCGCAAGAATAATCTGATATTCTTTTTTGCGGAATACCATCGAGAAGAAGTTGCATGACCTTTTTGTCAGCATTAAGCTTCATATCCTTTTTCTTAAAGTCAGACTCTGATGGTAGAGTATAGTGATAAAAACAGTCTTTGCATAAGTACCGTTGCTTGTTTAAAACTTCTCCATCAAGTATATACTTATCGCTTCCACATCTCGTACAATTTGGCATATGCTGTAATTGATTGAATGCAATATAGCAAAAACTATAGTAAAAACTGAAAAAGCTATATCTAGTAATTACAATATATCAAAGATCTTAGTGTTGTTAGATTTGTAAGTGCCAGTAGGATAAGGACATCTGTGTTTTCCGAAAAAACTTAGACTTCTCTTTATATTGATTTAAAGAATATACCATGAAGTTGGATGAGTTATTGAAATTAGGTAGTCAGGTGAAGATTGAGGTGACAATAGATGATCTTTTATTGTTTGCAGAATATATAATTCATAATTCAAATAAAAGTAAATCAAATAGTACTGTTCGTGATTCCGATATAGGTGGAATTGATTTAGCTATGGAAGTTACAGGGTATGCTAAGTCAACAATATATAATATGGTATCTGGTAATAAAATACCATACTTCCGAAAACATGGCCGCCTATATTTTAGCCGTTCAGATCTTCTTTCATTTATTAAATCAGGAAGACATGAAGCAGGTCAACAGGGTGGAGTTATTAATATTTTAAAATGAGACTATGAAGGTAGATATAGGAGTTTATCATTATCACGATGTTCATAATCGTTTCGAACTTGGTAATGATAGTAATTTCGAAAGTAAGAAGGTGCCTCGTTACTTTGTTATTATGAAGAATGAAAATGAAAGAATAAAGGCTGGAAAAATATTACGTGCTATTGATTTGAATGGTATCAATTTTCCATCTGGATTTCGAAAGGTTAGAAGTGAAATTTACTATGGTGATAGGTTTTTAAAAGGTGAACAAAAGTCGCTTTTCATTGCAAAATATAGAAATAAGGACTCAATTGAGCTTCATTTTTTTGAGGGGTTTTATCCTAAAACTAGAAGTGAGCGGTCTGCTTTCTTTACTTGGTATTTTGAAAAGGCCTCATTAGCAGGGAATACTGGTGCTCGATTTAAAAGATGGAGAAATATTAATAAAAAGAAATAGCAAGATGATAGACTTTATTAAATGTGAGGTACTCAATCCATATATTGAGAAAATAATTAATAATCAAAATCTATCATTCAAGAATAAGATTGATAGGTTGACTGGTGAATTAAATGAAAGAAAAAGTAATGCATATTTCGATGGACTGTATTTTACTATTATTGACGACAGAAAGCTTTTTATCCAAGGAAGTTTGCCTAAATTTCTTAATGGGAACAATAAGGAGAACCTTGATAGATTTAGTTTTAAAAAAGCTCTTGATAAAATAGAGTTTCTATTTGGAATTGAAGCTAAGGATTTAAAACTTCAAAATCTTGAGTTTGGCGTTTGTAGCAATATTGGAGGGATAAATCCAGCATTTTTTCTAGCTAATTCAGTGATTGATTATAAAACAACGACCAAAGAAATTCGTACGCATGGAGGAAAGGGGTATACCGTTTTATTTCCTTTAAATAATTATGTAGTTAAACTTTACGATAAAGGTAAACAATGTAATAGTGATTTGAATTTATTGCGATATGAAATTAGGGTAAAGAAAATGACTCATATAAAAAAATTAAAGATAGTTACACTTCAAGACATTAATGATGATGATAAGTGGGAATCGTTGCAGAAATTGCTACTGAAGACATTTGATAACATACTAATATGTACAATTAATGAATATTTTGAAATGCTTACAGAGGATGAAAAAAAGATGTATAGAACATACACAAATCAACAGTATTGGATAAAATTTAAGCCAATTAGAGCCTATAAACAAGGAAAGGAGCTAGATGATCATCGGAAAGTTTATTATCGGAAAAGGAATAGTTTCAAGAGTTTAATTAAGAAGTATGAGTTTGATTCAGTTAAAAAAGATATATTAGCATTCTTTGAAGAAGACTTTAGAAATATGTTGAAATACTAATTATTAAAAATTTTAACTGTATAAGTATTGGGTTAAAAATGACGAGTCGCAGAGGATGTCAACGGTTGTTTTTACCTCTATTATATTTACTTAAATGCAGTGAATGTTTAAGTGAGTGAATAAACTTATTAAATGTTTTAATTTTGAGTTAAACGGATATACAAGGTTTGTGTATCCGTCTTTTCTTAGTCTGAAAAATTAAAGTCAAACAATTCAGATAGAGATAATTCAAAAGCTGAACTAATTCTCAATAAGGTCTTAAGAGTTAGATTAAGTTTACCTTTTTCAATCTTTCTTAAAGTAGCATCATCAATATCCATTCTGTCAGCCAATTCTTTTTGCTTCATCTTCTTTTGTATACGAAGCTGTACAATACGAGTACCTAATATTATTTGTAATTCGTTTAACTCTTCGACTTTCATTTATCTTAAAATGGATGCCTATAAAAATCTTGAATTATTTAACAGAAAAGCAGGGTATATAATTCCTGATTTGATATTTTTACTATTTTTGTTTGTTGTAATAGTAAATGAATGATTATCAGGTATCAATATAAATGTGATTATAAAAAATCAACTTGTTTTAACGGATAAATAAATGAAATCAAAAGAGAAGGTTATAATTTCAATAGCATTAGGAATCATTTTATTTTTAGGTTCTTCTGTGATCTATAAGTTAATTACCTATACAGGTTTGAATAAGATTGAGGTTGGAAGCTCTAATAGGAGCTACTTTCTATGTGCATTATCAAAGTTAGAAGGATTGGATTTGTTTTTGGCGATTACAGGTATTGCAAGTTTGTTAGGTTTATTACTTATTATTATCTCTTTCTGGATAAACACATCCAAAAAGAATGTTTAGGCAATGAGACTTTAGTTTTAATTGACTTAAATTTGTTTGACATTAATGACAATGTAAAATAAAGGTTGACATTTTGTTAAATATTATTATTAAGTGTGTTTGTATTGTTCCTTATAATAATATTGACAAATCACGTCCAATTGTTATAAAACATCAATATCGGGATACATTGTAACAGCTCCGCTTGCATCTTTCATTGATGCAGGCGGTATTTTGTTTTGGAATGTTTAATTAAAAAAGTCGACATTTTACTATAAATAATATCCACAAGGTTTTATATTGAAAAAGGAAGATAAATCGACAAATATGGTCTCTATGTCTCCAAAAGTTATCCTCCATATTACCTATAGTCTCTTAAAACACCTCTGAGTAGATATTTATTACAAATTATAGGTGTTATTTACCTATGAGTGCATAAATTCAATTAATGCTTACCAAGAGTAATTGGTATTTTACCTTGCAAAAAATGTAACAAACCATCATGAATTATATACGTTTAGCAGAACGCAATTTAAATGATTTCAAATGAAGGAAGGAATAAAATTTTTTTTATTCTTCTAACAAGTACGCTATATAAGGGGTCACTCAAATGAGGAAATTTAAATAATCATATTTGAATTAGAGTGGTAGTAAACAAATGAACAGAACATACGTACCTGACTGATACCAGTTATATGGTAGTGGGATCAATTGAGAAGTATATAACTACATCAATATCCTAATCTAAGGGAAAAGTTCTAAAATTATCATAGATCATCTAATGTTGAGATGGCGATTGGCACAAACTCACCTTCGATATAATATCGGGATATATATAACAGAGATACCACTTGCATCTACCTTTGATGTAGGTGGTATCTCATTTTTTGAACGATTAGTAAAATTAAGGTCGACATTTCACCCAATTGAATCTCCATAAGGGTTTTACTCTCCAAAGAAGACAGGTTGACAAAACTCACCTCTATGGCCCTATGTTTATACCATCTGCTTAGTCATAATGCAAAAGATATATTGTTCTAGTGAAGAACTTCCTTCGTGACTTTTTATGGAGTTATTACGATAGGTTATCGAAATACTTCAAATAAAGTTGACCTTTGTAGTATCCCCTCTATAAAGTGGTATTGGTTAATAGATGAATAATGTGTTGTTATTGGGTTGCTATATCAAGCCCAGCAAGCATATTATTAAGTGTGGTTGTTTCACAAAAAACCGTATCAAAATCACGTATAACAAGTGAAGGAAGGAATCAAACTTTTTTTGGTTGTCTGTACATTAGGTTGTAAAAGGTTTGACAAACATGGGAGTGAGTGAATATTAAGGTTGAGTCAAAGTTTCTGTAAAGTTTTTCTTTGATCTTACGTGCCTGACAGATACGGTCTTATATGGTAGTGGGGTGAGTTTAGAAATAAAAGCGTAGAAATAAAGTGTTTGAAAAGTTGTAGTATTCTTCATTAGAAACTTTTTTTATAAAAGAAAAGAATTGCTGGCCTCGATGAGTTCCTTTGAAATGACCGATTTCTGATCCGATTTGCCTTCTATAATCTCAATGGTTATTGACAGTTTCATAAATTGGTTTCACTGTTTGGGGGTTCGTGAGTATCCATTGAGAAATATGGTTAATAATTAATGATACATAGTATATATCCTACTTACTTATTGTCTTTTATTTTCGTTATCTTTGATATGAACAGTACCAAATTAAACATTAAACTATGGCAATAAAGCTTATGGGATATAAAAGGGCTACTATATCATCTGTTAAGGATATTGATAGAGATATATTACTTCAAATAATTGGTGATATACCAGATAAACGTAGTACATTATTTATTGACCAATACCTTTATTGTATTGGATTAGTCACGGAATTATTAAACATTATAGATTCTTATCGTGATAGTATAATAGAAGAGTATCAAAGCCTAATCAATAGCTATGACACCCAACTAATGGGCATAATATCGGCATACGATGAAACAGTAAAGAAGCAGGGTACAAATGAAGCTTTGAATAAAATAGCAAGAGATATAAAGCAGTTTTATGATAAGCATTGCTCTCCATTATATGGCAGTACTCAATCTGATAGGCTAGTCTTTTTCTATGCATTTATTAAATCGAATATTAACGAAGAGAAGACCGGCTCGGAGGAGTTACAAAAACTAAAACAAGAGTATAGAACAGCAATTGATAATATTACAACTAAAAGTAATAATGCGGATAAGCTTTACGAATCCCTGAAAAATAAGGGTAAAGAAAAGAATATATCAGATTATGCACAGGTTTATGGTAGTAAAGCGAATGGACATAAAGAAAACTCAAATCTATGGTTAGGGTTTGGTATAGGTTCTATTGCTTTATTTATATTGTTTTTAACACTATCAACAGTTTTTGAGTGGTTTCCTTCATATAGTGAAGAAAATAGTAGATATATCTATGGTAATCTTTTTAATAAGGCGATGATAGTTGCAATCTGCATATTTTCGATAACTTTTTGTTTAAAACAGTTCAGTATACAGAGGCATTTACAAACAGTTAATCAGCATAGAGCTGATACATTAAACTCATACGACCTATACAAAGTATCAATGTCATCAAATGTTAGTGAAGATACTAAAGATGAATTATTAGGTCATATTGCAAAAACAATATATGACCACCAACCTACTGGCTTTATTAGTGAGAAGAATCAGACAGTTAATTCAGGTATGTTTGAATTGACTAAAAATATTGTAGGTAATAATCCAACAAAAGCCTAATTTATGCCATGGAAGAAAGAATGTTAGATCATGATGAATTGAGGTATTATATCAGAGATTATTTATCTGATCTCGAGTATTAAGAAATCCACGTATTGATGATATTATGGCTTGTATTACTGAGCTCGAATACAAACGCGATCAGTTAGAAGAGGATTAAATGGATGTGGTAATATGGGGCCGCACGGATTATAAGGATATGAAGATCGCAAGGGATGTAAAGGTTGTAATTTTAAATCTGGAAATTTGAGTGTTGACGCTTATTTTACTGTTTTGAAATGAATATCGTTCAATCGTAAAACGCAACAGTGCGGAGTTTCAAAGGGTGAGCTAAGAAAGGTAAAAGAGTATTTTACTAATTACATAAGAGATCCGGAGTAACTTACAATTTCTGATCAATCAAATAAGATCAATAAGGAGCATAAAAAACTTCGTGAATTATCCCTAGAGAAATTCCAGTACTCAGATGCTTATAATCCTGCTATTGGACAGCTAAATATCAACATGCTACTCTAATATTATATGTTATTTTTAAGCCCTGCCCGATTTGTTCGGATGGGGTTTTTTACTTACCAACAGAATAGAAAAATATTTAACGAAAAAAATAACTCTCCTATCTCCCAGTTAATCAGGCTTATAAACATGAAGCACAAAGTTAATTTAATAATTTGCCCCATTTTATTAACTGAGATTTAATATTTTGCTTATATTTGCAATGTAGTTCTTTGAAATAGTTTTGATAATTGAGAATGCAGCGGTTCAATTCTTAAAGTGTATTAAGTTACATAACCACTAATGGTATTCTTTGGGCACAACAGTTCTAACCCGGTTAGGAGTCAATCTGTGAAGTCATGGCCTCAATCCACTGACCAATCTTAGATTCTTCAAGCCTATTCAATGGTTATAACTATAAGGCATAAGGGAAAAAGCTAATGTTTTTAACAAAACATGTAGCAGGAATTAAGGGGTGAAATTTTACGAACAACGAGTATGAATTTGTTGCATCAATATTGGAAAGTAGCAGGGCAATATTGCCAGCAATTTAAATTCGATAAAAAATGATTAAAGATTATCAAGACATTGATGACCTGGTACAAGGTATCAAGGCCATCCTTTCAGACAACCGTTGTTCGTATTCGAGTGAAGAAAGAGAGCTTTTGGTTAATTGCATGCTTAAATTGCAAGAGACGAAAGACAAGAAATTAGAAATTAACCTTGAGTTAATTCTAAAGGTAGTTGAAATATTAGCTACATTTTTTGGATTAATATCCTCTTAACCTCGACACCCCATTTTTTTTAAAAAAATTATATCCCATGGATTTAGGAAATGCAATAAAGAGAATTAGAAAAGAAAAGGGTTTGACCCAAATCTTTCTAGCTGAGGCGTGCGGGATAACACAAACCTATCTGTCTCAAATTGAAGGCAATGTTAAAGAACCAAATATTTCAACGGTAAAGAAGATTGCAAATAGTCTGGAAATACCTTTGCCCGTTTTATTCTTTCTAGCAATTGATAAAGAAGACATTACACCTGAGAAGCAAGAGGCGTTTAAAATGATTGAATTATCGGTCAAGTCTCTCATTTCTAAATTTTTCCTCCCAAATGATAATCAACACGATTAAGCATCTTTCTGTTGTTTTGAAAGTTCGGCTGAATGAGCTTGAATATATTTGTAACGATTCAAATATTGGCAAATTCTATGATGAGTTTGCGACAGACAAAAAAACTAATGGAGTAGTTAAATTAGACAAGAATAACCAACCAGTCAAAAGGGTAATTAATCCCAGTAAGAACACCTTAAAACGGATTCAGAAGAATATACATAGCATTATATTACAGGATATTGAGCTCCCAGACTATTGTTATGGGGCTACAAAAAACAAGGATAATGTTAAAAATGCTAAGCGGCATCAAGGAAAAAAGTACAAGTTTTTAACTGACATGCGCAATTTTTTCCCTCTCATTACTAATAAAATGGTTTTTGAGATGTTTAGGAGAAATGGATTTTCTCCGATTGTCGCGAAAACGCTAACACGATTAACTACATACAAGGGACACCTACCTCAAGGTGCGCCCACCTCATCATCAATCGCAAATTTAGTATTTGTAAAAACTGGTGACAAACTAATGAAATTTGCAGAGGAGCATAATATAACAATGACAACCTTTATTGATGACTTAACTTTGTCGTCTTCAAAATGCTTTAAGGATATAGTACCTCATGTCATTGATATAATCAAAGAGGATGGCTTTACAATAAATCACAAAAAGACTTTCTACAAGACTAATCAACCTATTGTAACAGGAGTCATATCAGCCCAGAACGGTATTAAAGTACCATCTGAAATAACTAAAAAATTAGCACAAACAGAGGGGAAAACACAAGCTCAGATCGATGGACTAAAAAGGTATGTTCACAAAGTTGAATTTATGAATAAGAATTCTATAAAAAAAAGGTAGTCTTATTACAAATATCCCAACTCATTGGAACTGTTACTGGATTTTCAACAAAACACTGGACAGTAAACTAAACATTGAAATGTTACAATACCTGCAATAAATAGCACTGAATATAATGTGCTTTGGATTTTTACCTTAAAGATATCATCTATGAACAATAATCACTTCTTATCGGACCTTATAGTGGTAGGTAGGTTTTTTAAGGTGTATTTTAACTTTTAAGTAGTAAGAGGCAGAATATCATAGTATTTCGGTTGTTTTTTGTACTTAAACACATGTTGCTTTAAAACTTTAGTTTTATCTTTATGATAAATGTATTGTCATATGGAAGAAGTAAAGTATATTAGAGTTTCGACAGTAGAACAGAATACAGCTCGTCAGGAAAACAGCAACTTTAAACTGTATATTGATAGATGTAGTGGTACTATACCATTTGAAGAAAGGAAAGAAGGTAAAAAGCTTCTTAATGATATTGGCAAGGGTAAAGTGAAGGCAGTTAGGGTTCATTCGATTGATAGGATGGGGCGAAACGCAATGGATATTCAAAAGACTATTGAGTCAATAACATCAAAAGAAATTAACATCTTAGTTGAGGATTTAGGAATGAATGCTTTGTCAGGAGATGGAACTTTAAATCCGATGTTTAAGCTTATCACAGATTTACTTGCAAATGTTGCACAAATGGAACGTGATAGTATTAGAAAAAGACAGGCGGAAGGTATAGCCATAGCTAAAGCTAACGGAGTATATTCAAAATCAAGAAATCGGAAAAAGCTATCTGATGATGAATTATTGGAGAAGAATAAGGCCATTGTTCATTGTTTGAATGTAAATATGAGTCTTCAGAAAACGGCGGAGGTAACAGGAAAGAGTATTCCTACTATATGTAAGGTTAAGAAGTTAATGTTCAAATGTTTTTAGTTAATGTAATTTTCTGGTATTCCGCTATTACAGAAAAAACGATTCTTCTAATGTGGATCGTTTATTCGTAAAATGATCTAAAAATTTTACTGATGTTTTGTGAATGGTGTATTAAATGTGTTTGTGTTTATGAAGATTAAATATAAACAAAGCCATGCTTATTGACATTTAGGTAATAATGGAATACTTTACTTGGCTTTGATTTGTTTAGAAGTGAAAAACCTAAAATGTACTTTTCTAATCTTATCAAAATATGATAACTATTAAGGTAGAAGGCAGAGTAGAGATATTATCTAAATTCATTTGATCAGATATTTAATACATATTTATGAGAAAGAAGAATAAAAAGAAAGTCGAACGACTAGTCTCTCAATTTGCAAAAGAATTAGGTACGGAAGAATCAACATTTTGGTATTTGATTTTAACTGATCTTAATCGGGTTTTCTCTGAAAGAATTGAGCCCAATCAGATAAAACTAGGGTCAATAGAAAACAACCTAGTTGAATTAAAAGAAAAAGAGGAAGAGTTAAGAAGGACTATTGAGACAGAGAATAAAAGATTGATAAGACAGGAAGAAGAGTTTAATATTAAAAAGAAAAAGGAATTAGGTAATTTAGAAGAAAGAAGAAAAACTTTCGATAATAACCTAAAACTATTAGAAAGTGATATTTCATCTGTTGATAAGGAAATTGCCGAAATCAAAAATCAAATTAGCGATAAGAAGATTCTTTTAGAAGAGATAAGGTGTGAAAAGAAGGAGGTTCTTAAAGAGAACAATCAAACGGAAAAGAGTTTAAAGAAAGTTGAATATGAGAAAATGATAAATAATTTCAAAGACAAAGGAAATAGTAAATCCTCAATATTAATTATGAGGGTGTTAATTCCTTTATTCACCATTATAGGTATTGCGATAGCTATTTATTTAATAGAATTAAAGAAATGAGATATTATGAATAGAAACTTACTAATGATTGGGTTAGGATTAGTAACCATATGGGATGCAGCAACCACTGTGTATGGAACATCAACAATAATTGGAAATGGAGGTATACAAATGATGTTATCCGTTTTATTTGGATTATTGTTGGCTGCATTTTTAATTAGAACATTACCAATAATAAAAAACCCAGATAATGACGATATAATTGTTGTAGGTGGAAAGGTTTTATGGTTTTTAGCTATTTTATATGATTTATTCACATCCTTCACTGGTAATTTTGATTTAATTCTAGGTACCGTTGAAGGTATTCAAAAGACAATTATGGCAATTGGATTAACCTTATTTGTATCAAGTGCTCCTATTGGTTTATCTAGTGTTATGTATAGTGATAAATATAAATATTGAATGAATTCTATTTTGGATAAACCAAGGTTTTGGTATTTGTTTATAGTTTTCATTGTTATATCCCTTTTTATATATGGGATGATTCTGGATAGTGGGTTTTCATTAACAACTCATCTTTTACAGGAGAAAACTTTATTATCAAATGAAATTGAGAAGATAAAATCTGAAAATATTGCACTTAAAGATAAGTTATCAAGGCAATCATTAAGTGTACTCCCTAAGGATTCATTGCTAAGTCGAGTAAAAAGTAATGAGGAGAATTCTCGAATAGAGAATTATGAAATAGCAGGAAGTTATTCAGGTTATTTTATCGATGATTTAAATAGCAAGATTCCTACTTATTTAAAAATTGAAATAAACGAGGTTACGGGGGTGATAAAGTTCTTCTTTAAGAATCAATATAGTTTTATGGAAGTTGGGTATTTCACTAATGAAAAACATATTTTGGATATTAATAAGCTGGGAAGAGGATGGGTGAAAAAAGAGAACGATTATTTAATTATTGAATCATTTGATGAGAAATGGATGTTCAAAAAGGACTTTTTAAGATTGTAGCGCTATTTTTTTTTACTATAGCAAGCTGTGAAAGTAATATCAATTCAAAGGAGGTTGAAGTGTATAAAAATGAAATAAACCTTCTCCAAAATGAAATAAGGAACTTAAGAAGTGATGCATCAAGGAATCAAAAATTACTAGATAATTGGTTCAGGGAGTTTTCTGATTTGCAATTGGAATTAAACTCTATAAATACAGAGGAGATTATCTTGTTGGAATATAGAAGTAATGAATCACTTTTTGATAAAGAACGTTTGAACGATAAACAGATTGCTTTAAGAAAGATTAAAAAAATAAAAAGGTTAATTCATTCCAAGGAACTAGAATTAGAAAGCGAAAAGCTAAAATATAGTGGATTAAATACCTTAATAACAAATATGAAGGAAGAGATTTCTTACAAAGAACATATAATAAGCAGCTTAAGTAATGAAAATGAAAGGATTAAAGAGCGAAATCGGAAAATTTCTCATGAACTTAACAATAAAAGGGAAGAAGTAAGAGATCTTAATAATGAATTAGATTGTATTAACACTCAGTTAAACAAGAAATACTATTTGTTAGTTTCCGCAAAAGAATGTAAAGTACAAGAAGTCACACAAGATTATGTTTCTTTTGATTATAGATTTAAAGATGTAGAAATCTTATCTAATCATCCAGAAAATAGTTATAAGATTAAAAGAAATGGAAGCAAGACAAGATTAATTATCTCTAATAGTAATTTATTCTGGAAAGAGTCTAATAATATTGTAATCCGTATTAAGAAGAGGCGACTCTGAAATCATTTTTGGTACATTTCACTTCTCCAAGTACTATTATGCGATACGCAGCTGCACCATGTTAAACTCGATAATTAAATTATGTTAGGGATGTCCCCGCCCATGCACATTAAGAATATGTATTCCATAATTTCATAAATAAATTAAAAATCAAGTAGCTTATTTGTTGCTTCCTTTTTACTTTCTGTATAAAAACTATTGAGGTAGATTTAGGTGGTTTTCAAACTGCTATTTTTGCTTTACCTACTGAATTAAGAGTTTCAAAAAAATTGGCTCATTAAATTTCTGAAAAGTTTCTGTCTATTTGTTTTATGAGTATTTGTTAAGTGATTTATCAGTATTACAAATAATAAACAAGAAACAATTGGAATTAATAAAGGAAATTAATGAGGATAGTGAGAGAATTATAGTCATAAAAATAGGTCTTATATTTTCATTGTTGATTTATACATTTTATATTACCTAATCGGTTTATTGAGCATATATTGTTGACATTTAATTCTAAACTAGATAGATTTGCTCATACTAAACCAAGTTTAACTGAATAATTATGAGTTGTTTGACAAAGCATTATTTTATAAGAATAATACTTTTAATTTCATTTCTATCAAATGGATTAATTAAAATTAATTCTCAAGCATCAGCCGAAACTTTATTGTATAAAGAAGATGTAATAAAATTCGACACAATTACACGACAATTGGATAGGCTTCCTCCTTTTGATAAAGGTTTTAGGATTGAAATCCCAATTAGAAAGAATGATGTAATAGTTAGTGCATTTATGTATAAAGTATATTTAAATCGAAAGTTATTTGAGCCTACTGTTATACATAAAAAAGATCGTTCAAATAGATATACAAAGAGTAATGTAATCAATAGAAGATATAGTGAAGATTCAATACAAGTAAGAGACGTTAGGTTGATTAAGGATCTAAATAAGTTCAATTCTAAAGAATATGATTTGATTGAGAACAATATTAAAAATGGAAAGCTTATTGATCAAAAATATTCAACAATTGAACCTTTTCTAACTTTAACCGTAGATACGATTTCGCAAGAACTAATTCACCTAATAGTCCCACCGCTACCTCCAAATTTTCTTTTTGATATCTCACTTACAAAAAGGCTTACTGAAGAGCATCGCAATACACTTGTGAAAGTTACAAGATTTATTTATGAAGGAAAAGAAGCAGTTGCTAAGAAAAAATACACTGATTTGGTTAAATGCCTAGAACCTGACACAGTGTATAATATATTTCCTCTATCTGTTTTCAAATCTTATTTTAGCTCTTTTT
Organism: Carboxylicivirga sp.; assembly: GCA_025210475.1. GTDB lineage: Bacteria > Bacteroidota > Bacteroidia > Bacteroidales > Marinilabiliaceae > Carboxylicivirga. The sequence continues at coordinate 39,113 of JAOARW010000035.1, forward strand.
ATAATTTTGAGAGTAAATATTATGAGTCGCATGCAAAAGCAATTTTTGATTCGATAAATAATAATACAACATGGAACAATGTTATTCTTTCTGATTTTAACAATTTAAATTGGGTAGCTATTGACAGTATTTTTAGTAAGTATAAATTTGATACCAAAACTCTAAACAATCTTTATTTAAGTACACAACTTGATGTAAATAATTGGAATCCTATTCTAAGAGGAAGAATTAGCCTTGATGATCAAACTAATGGTCTATTAGACCCATTAGACATCAATGGTAGGATAAGAAACTTAGAAGTTACATCAAAATCAATTGATTCATTACTTGAAAGTTGTACTCGCTTAAATATTAAATCAAGTGGAGTTACTTATGAATTTGGACGTAAAATTAGAACAATCCGTGACTCATTGAGAAATAATCAAGAAGAATTAAAAAGTATTAAAGATTCTATATATCAACCTATCAGCGATGTTTCTTATAATAGAATAATTGGAGTTAATACGTTTACTCAGGATATAAAAACTAGTTCTGGTAACACAGTGCTTCCTGATTTTGGGCTAGTAAATATTTTTGCCTTTGGTAATTCTGATATGACTTACTTTTTGAGACCATATCTTGGGGTAAATATTAGCTTTCGTCCAATAAATAAGAATCAGAGAATTTCCCAGATACAAAATAGAACTATTTGGCACAGTTTATCATGGACATTAGGTTTAACTCTAGGTTCCATTGAAAATGAAGAATTTGATGATTTGTTTGGTGGTATGACATTCGTAACTGGTGTTGGAATTCGTGTACATCGTTTTATAAGAGTTACTCCAGGGTTTTCTTTGTTTAAAGAAAAAGATATTAATCCTTTAATTTCTGAATCAACATTGGAAATTGCACCTTTTGTTTCCATATCCTTCGATTTGGATGTGTCTAATAATGTGCAGAAATTTTACGGTAAAATTTATAAATGATTAAATATGGATAAGCATGTTTCTATATTGCTCATGTTTTTACTTCTACTTTCTTGCGAAGAAAAGAAATTGGAAATAGATCAACTTATAAGTAAGGTGTCTTATAGCTCTGATACCATTATCGCTAATGGATATGATAAAGTTGAAATAGAAATATTTCTAAATAAAAAAGCAGCTACTAAAAATTGGGAGATTGAACTTGTAACCACAAATGGAGTTTTCGAAGAGTCTGCAGAAAATAAAGTTACTGTAAAAACAGAAGTGTTTCCAGATGGAAATCAGAAAGCTAAAGCCGTATTGGTTTCAACTACAAAGTATAGCAATCCTGTTGTATCTATAGAGCTTGAAAATTACAAACGTATTGATACGTTAAATTCAATAATTTCAAAACCTCATTCGATTAGTTTAAGTTCAAATTCGTTTACAGTAATTGAGGATTATGGAAGTGAAGTTCTTATAACTGGAAATGTGTTTAATTCTAATGGAGCTAAATCATCAGACGGATTTGGAGTAGTTATTACAGATACACTTGAAAATGGAGATCAAATTAATGGTTTAATTAGAGATGGTCAATTAAAAACAAAAAATGGAAAAATATCATTCATATATACACCTGGATTAGTTGATGCTTATCAAAATATTTTATTAGAGGCATCGATTCCTGGTTATGTCGATGTGGCAGAGGAAATTAAAATATATATTAAACCTAAAGAAGAATAAGTATGAATAGACACTTAATTGAAAACAGACAGCTGTTAAAGGACAAAATGAAGGACATTAAAAAAGAATTTGATGTTATATTAAAGAATAACAACTTACCATTTAATGTTATCGATTTTTCGGTAAAAGAAACTGAGGATAATATTAGTGAGGCTATAAATAATGGTAACCTAAGACATGATGAGAAAGAGTGTTATTACAAATGTGATCCCCATACTGGTAAATGTAGATTAGTATGTTTTTAGCATTACCTTATTTGTACTAGATAAGACTTGATCTAACTAACAGTTCAATTTGTCAGATCAAGTCCGGTATAGTGCAGTTTACTGTACCTATTTTTAGGGGATTAAAAGTCAAGTAACTTATTTGCCGCCTCTTTTTTGCTTTCTGTATCGAAACTATCGAGGTAGTTCTGAGTGGTTTTCAAACTGCTATGCCCTAAGCTTTCCGATATAAATGAAACTGCAAATCCCGAGTTTTTAAGAATTGTTGAGTAGGTGTGTCTTGCTGTATAAGTAGTTAATTTGAGGTTAAAACCTAGCTCTATTCCGATTCTTTTCATGTATTTATTTGTCGTCTTTATACCTTGAGTTATCTTCTTTAACTCATCAGTAGGAGTTAGATCTTCTGATAACACAGGAAATACGTAGGTGTTTGTCTTGGTTGGTGTATTACCCCATTTTTGGATTATGGTTTTAATCTCGGGTGTCAAAACAGCTGTAATCGGTTTCAGATTTTGCCTGTTTGTTTTTTCTGTTTTGGCTCTAATAAATGTAATCGTTTCAGCCTTGAAGTCTATGTTTTTATATTTTAGCCTAAACATGTCTTTCATGTTGATGCCGTTACATAGATAACTGAAAAACCAATAGTCTTTTGCTTTATCCTCAGCCGTTCCTTCAAGAGTTGAGTATCTGTACAATCTTTTCAAATCATGCTTACTCAATGCTTTCTTTGTATTGCTACTAGCTGGTATTTGATATTTTCCTTTACCGAAGGGATAACTTAGTTCTGAAATTACTTTATCTCTTATGGCTAGGTTGAAAATCGCCTTTAAAGGTCTTAGATAGAATCCAATTGTAGATATAGATTTACCTGATTTGAGTATCCAGTTTTCGTATCTTCTTAAAAATGATATATCGATTTCATTGAAGTATATTTGGTCGCTTTCTCTAAAGGATAATAAAGAGGTTAAGCTGGCTTTGTATCCTATCGCCGTATTTACTCTATCTTCTGAGTTTAGTACTTTGATATAGGTCTTATAGTAACTGTTAATTGACGGTCTTCCTTTGGGCGATTTTAGGTATTTTTCAAAGGTATCAAAATCAAACTCAGGAAGGTGATTGATGATATCATTTGCAGTTTTCTCAAGAGCTTGAAGGTTTAATTTGGTTTTTTTATTGTCTCTTTTACTATTAGGAGACATTACTGCCTTATACTCATCAAGTGTTAACACATACTTTGTTGAGTAATACTTTTGTTTTCGCTGATAAGTCACCCTTAACCTAACGATGTGCCTGTCATCCTTACGTTTTTTTCGAGTGTCTAAGATAATCGCTGTTGATACATTTTTGTTCATGTCTAAAAAGTAACATACATATTAACATACAAATGTAGTAAGATTTGGTAATTTTCAACAAAACCCAGAAATCCAAATGTTTGTAACTAATTGAAAAAGTGACATTTTATAAGTGGTGGTAATTTTTGGTAAGATTCATAAATTTAACTGGCAGTCAAAAGGTCAGCGGTTCGATTCCGCTATTCTCCACAGAAATCTCGTGTCAGAAGATGCGAGATTTTTTTTTACCTGCCATTGTATAAAGCCTCCAATACAAGCTGATCTTTTCCATAGATATCTTTATAAAAGCTTATGCGCCCATCGGCTTTGTTGTCATCACAGGTCATGTAAATGATAATAAGCGGCATTCGTTGTTGTAGAAAAACTGTTTTAGTTTCCTTGGTGGCTACTATTTCGACAATTTTTTCCATGTTATAGTTTTGTTCATCGTTGATCAGAAGCTGAGCCAGGTAAAGCGGGTTTTCTACTCGAATACAGCCATGGCTAAAAGCTCTTTCGCTTCGGTTAAATAATGATTTCGAAGGTGTATCGTGCAGATAAACCATATAAGGGTTAGGGAACATAAATTTCACTTTGCCCAGGGCATTTCGGATTCCGGGCTTCTGGGTGATGGTAAATGGAAAATTATTGGTCGAGTATTTAGAAAAGTTGATATTAGTAGGATCAACAGGACTCGTTCCTCGCCATAAGATCATGTTTCGGTCCTGAAGATAATTTTTATCGTCAGGTAGTTTAGGAAGAATTTCTTCCATCACAATGGATCGTGGAATGTGCCAGTTGGGGTTAAAAACCAGGTAACTGATTTGTGAACTAAAGGTAGGAGTTTGCTTGTGGTCTTTACCCACCACCACGCGACAATAATAGTTGATGCTGTCGTTGTTGACGAGATGAAGGTAAAAGCTGGCGATGTTAACCAAAATATACTCAGAGGGTAATTTTTTAATTAGCCAGCGCATACGTTCCATATTTACCCGGAGGATATCCAAACGTTCGGCAATGGTGATGTTTAGGGCCTTGTAAGTTTTTTCGCCAACAATGCCATCGGCCTCAATGCCATTTAATAATTGAAAATCTTTAACTGCTTCTTCCAATTGCAGATCAAATGCCTCGTTTATTTCTAAGGAGGAATAGGCATTGGCTACCAGGTGTGTTTTTAGGGCACTTACTTCGGTAATCGTATCGCCTATTTTTAAAGCAAAGCCAGGATAAACCAATTCGTCAAGTTGTCCGCCTTTCTTATGGATGGAGTCGTATCGGGCAAAAAGCTCTTTGAACTCCCGGTAGATTAGCTGTTTGGGAGGGAAGGCTTGAAACCACTGCTTTAAAGAATCGCCGGAGAGGTATTTTGAAAGTGATAAATGCAGTGTATCTGTTTTTACGGTCAGGCTATCGTGCCATCTAGGAGATTTACTTTCGGCATGAACTTTACCATAAGCAAGGTGATGGGCACAAGTGAGCAAAGCATCGGTCATAATAATATCTGATACTGCTAAACTATGCGAGCGTGTTGGTTTGCTTCTGTATCGTGTTACATGGTTGCGAATAAAATCAAGGTGGTAATCCAATGGATTTAAACCCTCAAAATAGACTGCTTCAATAATTGAGAGTAAAGTATGTCTGTTTTGTTGGCTTTGCCACAGTAGTTGGTAGTTGTTATGTTGATATACCTCAATAAGGTTTTTGTTGGAATAAATTTTCTGTCCTTTTAATTTAAGACTGGCGTTTTCATTAAGGTCATCAATAATTCGAAATAAGTACTTATTGCTTGAGGTATTGTGGATTATATTGTTGTGCTTTAAGAACAGTTCATGGGTGGGTGAAGACTCGCTTTTTGCAAATCCTGCACAGACAACCAATAAACCAATGCCAACAATTAATTTTTGCATACCTCAAGAATTACTTGAGATATTAATTTAGTGATTTTTTTAATTTAATACTGAAGAATTTTCAAAGTAAGTTTTAGTAGGATAGTAGATAAACAACAAACTACCGTCTTTAATTTTATTAATGACAAAACTGTAGTTGGCAGCCGGAATAGCCGGGCATCCAAAGCTTCGTCCCAGTCGGCCATGTTTTTTGATAAAGGCTTCTTCGGCATAATTGGCCTGATGAATCACGATGTGGCGTTTGCGGGCCATATCGTTAATTCCTTTTTCCAGTCCATCGAGTTTTAAAGATAAGCCGTGTTTACCATGATAGGTTTCGCCTGTTTTATAAAAACCCAGGCTGCTTTGATAGCTTTGAATGATATTGGAGAATTTACAAGCTTTTAATGTGCCGCTGTTTTTACCATGGGCAACATAGTTTTGGTAAATCACTTTGCGGTTATGGATGTCGATCAGGTAAAAACGTTTCTCGGTTGATGGCTGACTAAAATCAACCAGAGTAATAATGCTGGTATTTAAGGCAAGGGAATCTTTTAATTTGATCCATCCATGATAAGCCATGTCAAAAGCTTCATAGGACATAGAAGGATTGCCTATTTCTTTGTAAAGTTGTAAGGGAAGATTAATCACTTCAACTTCTTTTTCTTTCTTGTCGGCCGGAATTGAAAGCGACCAAAAAAGGATAATAAAAGTATAGATCATTCAAACAGCACATTAATTCAACAACAGATCATCTAAAACCTTTACAGAAAATTTAAGCGACAAAAGTATAAGTTATTGTGTAACAAACAATGCTATTTGTCTTTCTTTAATTTTCGTTGTATTTAAAGGTGTTGCGTCCCACTTGTTGTTGAATACGCACAAAATGTAAAATGGTTATGCTTCAATGCTGATTAATGTATAGATCCAGAGTCATTTATGTGATCGAGTGGGGTGTTTGAACGTTTAACGCAGAAAAATGGTGGGCTCTTCGTCTTCTACGTTTCTTCTGAGTGAAAGGTTTTTTATAATGGCTTCCTTTTCTTCATTGGAATATTTTGACCAGTTACCAGCTTCGTCAACAGTTCTTCGGCAGCCGAAACAAACGCCTTTGCTATCGTACTGGCACACGCTGATGCATGGAGAGGGAATATCTTTCATCTGTATTTCTATTTTATGTGTCTCTTTATAACATCAGGCGTATTGTTTGGTTCAGCTTTATTGAAAGATTAAATCTTTGTAAAATTTTGAATGGCTTACCAATTAATTGTTTCGAGTATTTTTTCGGCTGAACGGATTACTATACCTTTGTAAACTATGGCAGATAATTCTGGCAAAATACTTAAAAGCATTCGCCCGGGACGAATCACCTTTCCAATCATCATTGGCTTGGGAGTTACCGGCTACTTTTTATATAAAGAATTCGATCCTTCTGTACTGGATTATTTTTCATTTACCCTTCAATCTTTATTTTGGTTTTTTATCTCTTTTCTGATGATGGCCATCCGGGATTTAGGTTACATGATCAGGATTCGTTTGCTAACCAATAATCAATTGAACTGGCGAAAGGCTTTTAATACAATTATGCTGTGGGAGTTTACTTCGGCCATAACACCTTCAGCAATCGGTGGAACGAGTGTAGCTATTTTCTTTATTAATAAGGAAGGCGTTAAGCTGGGGCGAAGTACGGCCGTGGTGATGGTTACTTCCTTTTTGGATGAATTGTATTTTATTCTCACCTTTCCTCTAATCCTCTTGTTTATTGGGCGAACCGATATTTTTGCTTTTGGCGATAGTGTATTTGAAGGATTACCCTGGTATAAAAACCAGTTTTTTATGTTTGCCCTAATTGGTTATTTTCTGAAGCTGGCATACACTATTGTAATCAGTTATGGCTTATTTATAAATCCACGTGGTTTAAAATGGCTGTTACTTTGGATATTTAAATTACCTATTATTCGTCGCTGGCGACCACAGGCCAATGAGTCTGGTTCAGATCTGATTGCCACATCTGATGAATTTAAACGCTGGCCATTCATCAATTGGTTAAAAGCATTTGCCGCAACTGCCCTAAGCTGGACGGCCAGATACTGGATTGTAAACACACTGATACTTGCCTTTTTTGGTTTTCAATTACTGGGGTGGGATGATCACATCCTGATTTTTGGGAAACAACTCGTAATGTGGATTATGATGTTAGTCAGCCCAACGCCTGGAGGAAGTGGTTTTGCCGAGTGGGTGTTTAAAGAATTCCTGTCCAATATGGTTCCACTTGGTACGGGAATGGCCATGGCCTTTATGTGGCGGCTGGTTAGCTACTATCCATATTTGGTCATTGGAGCCTTTGTTGTGCCCAAATGGATACGAAAACACTTCATTAATACATAGTTCGTTTTGATAAACATGTGAATTTTAGTGATAAACGATTGTTTATCCAAATGGTGATTCACTAACTTGCTGTGTGTTAAAAGTATAAAAATGCCTCATATAAAATATATAATCACTTTAATGCTGATTGCGTTAATTATAGGCGGGTGTCGTCAAAAAAGACAACAGCGTATAAAGCAAGCCAGCAAGCCAAATAAAGAACTAGTTATTTATTGCGAAAATACCATGTTAAACATGGTGACGGAACTAAAAAGTAAATTTGAAGCACAATATAATTGCCAGATAAAAATCCAAAACGACTGTTCTAAAAATTTGATGGGCATTGTTAGTTACTCATCCAAGGGTGATATTTACATTGCTTCAACCACGCATAGTTTTAATTCTTTTGAGGAAAATACCGGGTTCCGCCTGACTGATTCATTGTTTCTGGGCTATAATCATTTAGTTTACATGGTAAAAAAAGGAAACCCCAAGAAGTTTAAAGGAGATGTGGCTCCGTTGTTGAAAAAGGGGGATTATGCCATCATCATTGCTAATCCAGAAACCAGTTCTTTAGGATATGAAACCAAGCGCTTTTTGAAGAAGCAAAAAGCCTACGAAGCCGTTTTGGAGAGTGTGGTTTCCTTAACCTCTGATTCAAAAGGCCTTGTAAAAGGCTTAAAAGAAAATCAGGCCGATGTTACACTAAACTGGAAAAGTAATATCAATGTTAACGGAAGTGTAAAGCACATTGATATAGTTAATCCAAAATCGCCATATAATAATGCTTTCCCCATTTATGCGGCGCTAATGTCTTGTAGTACAGAACCTGTTTTAGCAAGGGCATTTCTCGAGTTGGCATCAAAAGAATTGAATGAATCAACATTAAGTCGGTATGGATTCTCGAAAAGACCCACCATTATTTTTTAAATTAGTGCTAAAATTTTATTTTTAGGAAAAATCGTGTCTGTGAGTAAGAGCAAGAAAAGAAATAAACTGTCCTATTTCAAAGAGCCAATTATAAATAAGTTGTATCTATTGTTGGCTATATTTCTTTTGACTATTGGCACAATATTGATTATTGAAAATTATTTCGATCGTTCATACAAATCAAAATATACCAATACGATTGATAACCAGGAGCAGCTTCTGAAATTAGAAAATCTGCTTAATCAAAGCCTGCTTAAACTTAATCTTGCCTTTCAATCCTATTCATCAATTACAATCATTAAGGCTCTTGAAAACAACAACAAGGAGATAGAAGAGTTGACCCAAAAAAGTAAGGCGATACTTAATGTAATAGATCGGGGTGGCGATATAGTAGATGAAAGAGCGATTAATGATATCTCAAATGAGGTAATTACTAAACGAATAAATTACAAAGCCGATGAATATACCGGGCTTATCTCGCAAGTAAATGTGCTGATTCCAATAATTGATGATTTATACAGTCAATCGACCCGAATTTCAGACCAGGTTTTAAAAAATATTTCAATTCATGGAGGTGGTAATGAACATCTGAAAAGCAGTGTTGAGCAACTGATTAAAAGTGCAAATCCTGAGTTTGTTCGATTACTGGAAATTGAGAATGAAGTGGCTTTTGAAATTAATAAACGGTTAGATAGCCTGAGGAATAAATCAATAAGTGTTTCAGATAGATACAGTAAGTTGAAATTCACTTCATTGATTTTCTTTACCGTGTTTGTCATATTGTTGTCGTATTTCTTATTGTCGCAGATACGAAGCGTTATAATTTTCAGAAAGAAAGCCGAGGATAATAACAAGAAGCTTATTCAGGCAGTAGAGCAAAGCCCTATTTCCATAATGATAACCGATACGCAAGGAAATGTGGAGTACGTTAATAAGGGTTTTAAATCGCTTGATAGTTATTCGAAGAGTGAGTTAGAAAGTGGTAATACCAACTTTTTTAAGCTTCAGAATAAGAAAAATGAATTAGCCGATGTGCTTTGGCAAACGATACAGGAAGGCCAGGTTTGGCAGGGTGAAATATCAAGTACTAAAGATGATGGAAGTGTTTATTGGGAAAAGGTATTAATCTCGCCTGTATTAAGCAAAGACAAAACCATATCGAACTATGTGGCGATTAAGGAGGATACCACCGAGAAGAAATTATTGACCGAGTCGCTTAAAGAATCTAATAAAGCTTTATCAACCATCACAGATAATTTACCAGTGGGGGTTATGATTGTGGATAACGAGAAACAAATTATCCAGATCAACAAAACAGCCTCGAAGATTATGGGCTTTGGCAATAGTGATTCGGCCTTGGCTCACTTAAAGAATAGCTCGTACGATGATTTGTTTAGTACCAATAAAAAAGAAGAATATAAGGACGAACAAACCGGAGTTAATGTGGCATCGCTGGAAGAGCGACTGGAAATAAAGGAAAACAATATTTCTCGCGAGATATTAAAAAACATTATTCCTATATCACTGGATCAGAAAGAAGTGTTCCTCGAGGCATTTATGGATATTAGCGCCCAAAAGGAAATACAGAAAAAGGAAGCGGAGTCGAATAAAGCTAAATCGGAGTTTTTAGCGAACATGAGTCACGAAATCAGAACCCCAATGAATGGGATCATCGGGGCAACGGAATTGTTGGCAAAAACACGCATGAGCAAAGAGCAGAAGAACGTTGTGTCGATTATTGGCCGTTCGTGTGATAACCTGCTTAATATTATCAACGATATTCTCGATTTCTCTAAGATTGAAGCGGGTAAGATGAAGATTGAATCCTATGCTTTTAATTTGCGGTCGACTGTTGATTATCTGATGGATCAGATGTCTTTCCGCTCATTGGAGAAAGGAATTGAGATTTTAAACGATATAGAAGATACCATTCCCCCATTTTTGATTGGAGACGAAAGTCGCCTGATACAGGTCTTGGTTAACCTGATGGGTAATGCTGTGAAGTTTACATCGGAGGGAGAAGTGGTTCTTAAGGTAGAGATTGAGCAGCAAAAGGGAACCCATTTGGTGCTGCATTTCTCAGTTGAAGATTCGGGTATTGGCATACCAAAAAATAAGCTGGAAAAGATTTTTGAGTCCTTTACGCAAGCCGATGGTTCAACCACCCGCAAATTTGGAGGAACAGGTTTGGGAACCAGTATTTCCAAAATGTTGGTGGAACTGATGGGAGGTAAGATTTGGGTTGAAAGTCCGAACCCCAATTTTATGTGGTCGAAAGAAAATCCGGGGTCTGTGTTCCATTTTACACTGCCGTTTGTGATTGATAAAAACCATAAAACTTTAGAACTTAATACCGAGCAGTTCGCACATGTAAATACGCTTATTGTCGACAACCATAAAACCAACTTATTACTGCTGAAAAAGACACTCAATAACTGGCGGATTAAATCAGAGACGGTTAATGATGAGAAATCGGCACTTAATCGTTTGGAAGAAAACCCGGATTATAACCTGATGATTATTGACAGTCATGTTTTTAGTAAGGCTGATGATAATTTCCTTAAGATGGTGAAACGTAAGCAAAAGGCCATCCGGATTATTCTTTTCTCATCGGAAAACAGATGGAAGAATCCGGAGTACTTTAAGGGGGTTGATATCGTATTACAAAAACCGGTTAAGCACACTGATTTGTTTAATGCCATTGAGAAATTGCTGGTAGATGGTAAGAGTGATGTGACTACGGCGGAGTCGCAGGCAGCTGAATTAAAGGAACGTATCAAGAACAAGCAAATACTTTTGGTAGAGGATAATATCATCAATCAAAAGATAGCCCAGAAAATGTTGTCACGCCTGGGATTAAAGACATCAATAGCCAATAATGGACAAGAAGCTGTTGATGTCCTGATTGGTGAAGGCAAGGATAACATTGACCTGGTGTTTATGGATGTTCAGATGCCGGTTTTAAATGGATTAGATGCCACGAAGAAGCTACGAGAGGAAAAGCTTGAAATTCCCATCATTGCCATGACGGCCAATGCGCTTAAGGGTGACCGTGAAATCTGTATTGAAGCCGGAATGAACGATTACATAGGTAAACCCGTTAAAATGGATGACCTGGAAAATATAATCGACAAATGGCTATAATGCCTGAAGTTTACCATTTAGAACCACAGCATCCAGTTTCATGTTTTTAGCCGATTTTATGGCCCCTTCTTCATTGTGTACAATGGGTTCGCCCCGAACATTAAAGGAAGTATTGATTAGTGCTTTAATACCATATTTCTCATCTAAATGGTAGAGTAGGGCATAGAGGTAAGCATTGTCTTCCTTACTCACGGTTTGAATGCGAGATGTACCATCCACATGAACCACACCCTCAATTTCCTTTTGCTTTTCTTTTGCGATATCGAAATCCAGCAACATGTATTTGGCCAAGTGGTGGAGTTGATTCTGATCGGTAAAATATCGGGCATTTTTTTCAAGCATAACGGGTGCAACCGGGCGGTACCATTCACGTTTTTTGTGGATCATGCTCACTTTATCGGCTAATGTTTTGGAGTTCGCCAAAGCTAGAATGGAACGATTACCCAGGGCTCGCGGGCCTATCTCGCCGGCATTATTACAAATCGCAACAACTTTTTTTTCTGATAATGCCTTGGCACATTCTTCAATATCTTTATCGGTGAATAGACAGCTGTCTGTTGATAGTTGCCAGTTATTCAGGTACGGAGAATGATTGGCGATTGCACCGTGTTTCTGCCATTCAACAAATGCTGCGGCTCCCAGTGACAGGCCACTGTCTTCGGTACACGGCGGAATAAATACATCTTTAAACAGACCGGATTCCACAATTTGTGTATTGGCAACAATATTTAGCGCAGAACCACCCGAATAATAGAGGTATTGAGCATTGTGATCGGCTTGTAAAACCTTTAGCTTGTTGAGCAGCTCACGATGAAAAATACCTTGCATGGTGGCTACAATATCCTGCAAAAAGGAATTATCCTGATTAAGGTGACGAATATCCTGATCGAAATCTTTTTTTGCGGCCTCAAAAAAGCAGGCTTTACTTCCCCAGATTTCTGAAAAGTAATTGTGCTTAATCAGCCATTGCTCAATCTCAGCACGGTAATGGCCAAAAGCTGCCAGACCCATCATTTTGCCCGGGACACTGTTTTGGTCTTTGTACTTGGCGCCAATAATTCCAAAAACCAGTGCGTTGGCATTAAATAATCCTGATAAATATTTAAAGTCCCAATGGTGTTCAATGGCTTTAAGTTGTTTGTTTTTATAGCTAAAGGCCGAAAAATTACTCAGGCTGCCACCACCATCAAAATGTACCAAAAGACTATCGTCTTTAAACGAGCCATAAAATGGTAAGCATGCACCAATATGGGCCAACTCATGATTAAGAGCATAAGCTTCTTTTTCATGGTCGAGCCACCAGCAACGTCCCTTTTCCGGCATAGTACCAAGGCTATTGTTTAAAGGCCCTTCGAAGCGAAAGCGACCACAGGATGAGATGAAACTTCGGCCCACCACATTGTCTACAAACACCAAATCGTAATCGGTATTTTTCAAAAGTCCGTTATCCTTTAGTATGGAATAAATTGACTCATGGAGTTTATTGTCGTGCTTACGTCGACTCAGGCGCTCTAGTGTGAGATGTTGTATCACTTTTCCCTGGTGCATTAATGTTAAGGCATGGTCGTGCACATAAAAGGGCGTATCGCTATTAATACGATCCTGTATACCGTATATCGCTAATGTCGGCTTTGAAACGTTCATTGAAGTTTAAATAAGAAACTGGGCAGCTATGGTGCATGCAACTAATATGTACAGAAACAATTCCTGTAGAAAGCGTCGGCGAATTAAAGCAAAGAACCGACCTACAATAATGGAAGCTCCAATGGCTAAAACTGGTGTTACTTCAAGTGAGAAGTAAGGAGTAATGGATGCGACCACACACAGGACGATCAGCCATATAAAAATCCGGTAATGTTTCCGGGTAATGATTTTAATGGCTGGCAAGGTTCTGACGACTGATAAAATGGAGATAAACACCAGGAATATCAGGATGCCATTGTAAACCTGTGAATACATGGTATGCTTGTAAAAGGCAATTGGCGAAACAAAGTTTTCAAAAATCGTTTCGAGAAATCCAAGAGATTGGTCCGTCCAGAAGTAATAGCCAAAAGCAAATAAATAGGGTAGGACGATGCCAATTATGGAAGCCAATAAGCTCCTCAGGTTCATCAGACGAAGGATGAACATGATCATCCACAGAAATACAATAAAATAAATGCCTTTGGCATAGAACAACGTGCCCAGCGATAGCCAAAATGAGGCTTCGAAACACCAGGTCATGGGTTTACGCTCTCCCGATGCCAGAAATAAGCGTTCTGTGGCCAGCATCAGTAAGGGTGTGAACATCCATACCGGATGCAGCTTTTGGGCCATCAGGTAGCCGCTTATCAGCAGCATGTAGATAAAACCGGGTATGTTGGTTTGCCCGGAAAACAATGTATAACGATTGGTAATCCGGTTGACGCTAAACATCATAATCAGTGCGATAAACAAACTGATTAGAGAAGCTACCAAATGGCGACCTTTTAAAGCTGTAATCACCAAATCCCATAAAGGCATTGGATTATTGTCGTATGGAAAACTTGGCGACTGGTCAAACAGAAGTGTGTTAACCCAAAAGCCTATCAGCATCAGGGGCATCAAGGCCAGGGCAACAATGTCATTTCTATTTGCGGTTCTGAACAGCATATTATCTACAAATCGAATCCGATATCAGAACGGAAATATTTACCTTCAAAATTAATTAACTGAGCATTTTCGAATGACTTCTTTAACGCTTCATCTTTATTGGAGCCGTATGCTGTTAATGCAATTACGCGTCCGCCGGCAGTTACCACTTCACCATCTTTATCTGTGGTGCCCGCATGGAATACAAGACCGTCTTTAATGTTTTCAAGGCCGCTAATGGCTTTGCCTTTTTCGTAAGAACCAGGGTAGCCACCCGAAACACACATTACTGTTGTGGCGCTTCTTTCATCCACCTCAATTACTTTTTTGCGTAATTCACCGGCAGCAACAGCTTCAAATAAATCCACCAAGTCAGATTTCAAACGTGGAATAACCACTTCGGTTTCCGGATCGCCCATGCGCACGTTGTATTCGATCACAAATGGTTCGCCTTCGACACTCATTAAGCCAATAAAAACAAAGCCTTTGTATGGAATGTTGTCGGTTGCTAAACCTTCTACTGTTGGTTTTACAATGCGATCGTGTACTTTTTTCATGAATACATCATCGGCAAAAGGTACTGGTGAAACGGCACCCATTCCTCCGGTGTTAAGGCCTGTGTCGCCTTCGCCAATACGTTTGTAGTCTTTTGCCTCAGGCAAAACAACATAGCCATGGCCGTCGGTCAGAACAAAAACCGACAGTTCAATACCACTTAAGAACTCTTCGATAACAACCTTGCTTGAAGCATCACCGAACTTACCACTTAGCATTTCTTTTAATTCTGTTTCGGCCTCGGCCAGATCATCAAGAATTAAAACGCCTTTACCGGCTGCCAATCCATCGGCCTTAAGTACGTATGGGGCTTTCAGTGTTTTCAGAAAAGCAAGGCCTTCATCAAGATTGCTTGTTGTAACTGAAAGGTATCCGGCCGTTGGTATCTTATGACGCATCATAAAATCTTTGGCAAACTCTTTACTACCTTCCAGTTTGGCGCCTTCTTTACCCGGCCCAATAACTGGGACATGAGCAATTTGAGGATCGTTTAAAACAAAATCTTTAACGCCTCTTACCAATGGTTCTTCAGGACCAACCACAATCATGTTAATGTCATTATCCAACACAAATGCTTTGACTGCTTCAAAATCATTTGGATTGATATTTACATTTGTTCCTACCTGAGCCGTTCCTGCATTTCCCGGTGCAATAAATAATTTGCTTAATTTATCACTCTGGGTCATTTTCCAGGCCAAAGCATGTTCGCGTCCTCCAGAACCTAATAGTAAAATGTTCATGTCTTTTCTGTTAATATCTGGATAAAGAGTTTATTGGCTCCATATCCGGTTTATGTATTGCTATATTTTTGTTTCCCGGGATTAGTTCGTTTTCTTACATCCTAATAATAGAAGCAGATAACTAATCCATTTCAATGTTTTTAAACTGATAGCCTTGTTTCAACAATTGATCCAAAGCAGAAGGAAGCGCATAGTGCATCCGTTTCCAGGCCTTTTTTGAATCGTGAAAAAGCAATATGGAGCCATTGCGGGTATAACGCATCACGTTTTGTAAAACATCTTGCTGCGACAGGCGATTATCGTAATCCATTGATAATACATCCCACATAACCACCTTTTTAAACAGGCTGTTAAGCTCCTTCATATACCAGGGGTAGAGTTGTCCGTGCGGTGGACGAAACAAAGCTCCCGGGATATACGGTCTTGCTTTAATTATATTGTCAAAATACTCCTGTCGCGAACATTTCCACGCAGGCAAATGGTTATAGGCATGGTTACCGACACTATGGCCTCTGTTAATCAATTCCTGCAGTAGGTGAGCATTGTTGTGTGCATTTTCACCTACGCAAAAAAAGCTGGCTTTAATCTGGTATTCATCCAGAAGGTTCATTACCCACGTTGTTTCTTTTTCCACCGGGCCATCATCAAAAGTGAGGTAAAGTGTTTTTTTACTTTTGTTGAATCGCCATCGCGTATTGGGAAAAAGAAGCCTTAATGCGGCAGGCGGTTGAACCTTCCAATTCTTCATTACTCACCAAAGAAGCCCATGCGTCTTACATTCTTTTCGTAATCTTTCTCGAGGAACTTCATTAAGTCCTCGCGATTATATTGTTGCGCCATTTTTACAATTTCCATGTAAATAGCCATGGCTGTTTCCGGATCACGTCTTGCCGCTTTGCGTTTTGCAGGTGCTAATGAATTGTAATAATCCATCTCCTTCAAACGATCAGTGGCTAATTCTTTCAGGATGGTTTCTCCTTTTTCAAATTCACCAATTTTGAAGTAAGCCTCAGCCAGGAAGATGCTAAAGTAATTGTGAGGTACACGATCTCCGCTTAATACTTCCATGCTCTTATCCAGTACGTTTCTGGCTTTTTCTTCTTTGCCTTCATCAATTAATGACAATGCCAGGCGCGATAAGTTATTGCGAATATTAGTCGCCATGCGCAAGTGATTCTCATCCAGGTAAACGTTTGGATTATCAAATCCACCCCATTTAAAATCGTTCATTACATTATTATACATGCGCTCGGTGTCAACGCGACCGTACTGACCATCGTTATTAACGGTTTTGATAGGTACAATCTGATAAGCAAATCCTTCTAGCTGGAAATAATCCTGTAGGCTTACGTAGTTATCTGTTCCTACCGTTACGGCGAAATAAATCGGACGTTCCCAGTCATTGTTCGAAATCAGATCAAGAATCATTAATTCATTTTTCAGAATCATATCCTTCTGAAGGTTGATTTCAATATTATCGGTAATGAGGTGAGCTGCTTTTTCGGATACAATGCCACGTTGTAATACTTTTAAGCTATCAGCAGGCATTTTAAACTGCTTCGATGGCAAATATTCAAGGTATCCTGCATATTCAGGTACCTGTTTGGTTTTGGGATTGTCGCTGCCCACAAAATTAATAGCTTCTTTTAAATCAACCGATCCTTTAATACGGTCGAGCAGATAAACAACGTCGCGGGTTCCGGTAACATACTGATCGTGCTCCAAAGAGAATGGCATCGGATCCGACTTATACGCTTTGCGCTTCATTTGGTCGATGTACCAGTCCGTTTGCAGGTAACTTAGGTTACACACACGCACATCAGTACGAATGCCTTCTACTTCCTGTGCATACCACAGCGGGAAGGTATCGTTATCGCCGTTGGTAAACAGAATGGCATTGTCGGCACAACTATTCAGGTAGTTGTGGGCCAGATCGCGTGCAATGTATCTGTCTGAACGGTTGTGATCGTCCCAGTTTTGGTTAGCCATAATACCCGGTACGAGAACCAGGCATAAGCCGGTTGCCAGGCTGGCAGCTACCGAACCAGGCACAAAACGTTTGATACCATTAACAATGGACAATACACCTAAGCCAATCCAGATGGAGAAAGCATAGAAGGAACCTGCATAGGCATAATCACGCTCACGTGGCTGGAATGGTGTTTGGTTTAGATAAAGCACAATGGCCAGTCCGGTAAGGAAGAACAGCAACATAACAATCCAGAAGCCTTGTTTACCATTTTTGCCGGCATTGTATTGGAAGAATAAACCAGCCAATCCTAAAATCAGCGGTAGCATGTAATATTTATTACGGGCCGGGTTATTGGCATAAATATCCGGCATTAATTCGTCGTTACCAAGTCGGGATTCGTCAAAGAATTTAATCCCTGTAATCCAGTTCCCTTTATGCGGTTCGCCATGGCCCTGAATATCATTCTGTCGGCCAGAGAAGTTCCACATAAAATAGCGGAAATACATGTGGTTTACCTGGTAGTTGATAAAGAACTTAAAGTTTTCCCAAAAGGTTGGAACCGTAAGTGAAGATGGCCTGCCCGAATCATCGTCTATTTTGACACGACGGCCTTTGATGTTGGCCCAGCCTTTGTACTCTTGAATATGTCTGGCATCGCGACTATACATTCGAGGGAACATCGTGGTGGTACGACTGTCAAATTCGTATTTTGGACGGTTATCAACCGTTTTGTATTCACCATCTTTTTTGATGCGAACCGGAGCGCCTTTTTTGTCTCGCATGGCTTCGCGGTCAAGTGGCGAATTGTAGTTTTGTCCAAAGAATAATGGACGATCGCCATATTGCTCGCGGTTCAGGTACGACATGAGTGAGAATACATCTTCCGGTGAGTTTTGATCCATTGGAGGGTTGGCAAACGAACGGATAACGATCATTGCAAAAGAAGAATAACCAATCATGATTACTGTTACTGCAAGAATAACTGTATTGGCAATGACCATTTTCTTCTTGTAAGTTACCCAAATACTAAAAACAAGTACTACCAATAAAAGCACCATATAGAAAATGGCACCCGAGTTAAATGGTAATCCCATTCCATTGACAAAGGCCAATTCAAACCAGCTGGCAATTTTTACTACTCCCGGGATGATACCATAAAGAATTCCTCCCAGAATAACTGCTGAAATAGCTAAGGCCTTGATGGTGTTGTTACGGTTAACTTCGTACATTTTGAAGTAATAAACCATTACAATGGCCGGAATTGCTAACAGGTTTAACAGGTGAACCCCTATGGATAAACCCATTAGGTATGCGATAAGAATCAACCATCGGTTAGAATAGGCTTGACCGGCCACATTTTCCCATTTTAGAATGGCCCAGAAAACAACTGCGGTAAAAAGGGATGACATGGCATATACTTCGCCTTCAACGGCTGAAAACCAGAAAGTATCTGAAAAAGTATAAGCTAAAGCACCAACCAATCCTGCACCCATTACAGCCCAGGTGCGCCATACTGGTGGTTCTTCTTCGCTGATAAATATTTTCTTCGCTAAGTGCGTGATGGTCCAGAAAAGGAACATGATGGTTAAAGCACTGGCGAGAGCCGACATCATATTAATCATTAAAGCAACAGACGCTTCGTCGGGAGCAAATAAGGAGAAGAATCGTCCCATAATCATAAAAAACGGTGCTCCCGGAGGGTGACCAACTAATAACTTATAAGATGTGGAAATAAACTCACCACAATCCCAAAAAGAGGCCGTTGGTTCGATAGTCATTGCATAAACGGTGGCTGAGATGAAGAATGTTAACCAACCGAGTATTAGGTTTAATCGCGTATATTGCTTCATAGTTACTTAATTTCAATAAGATAGCTTTGCCGAGGGCAGCTTGGTATTAAGGCCTTTTTTCGACAAGTTCCAAAAATACAATTTTTTGTTTGTTTGACCTTTACAATAGTTGTATTAATCAGAATACTATTTGAAACCATTCTGATAATGCCAGTAGCATTGGATGGAATGCGGACTAAATTATTGCTATTGGCTAGTGTCAAGTCAAGCGTGCTCTCAGGCGCCAAGTCTTATTCATTTTTGTTTTTTCTCATTATAAAAAGACTCACATAGCTTAGGCTATGCTTACTTTTTCCAATATCGAAAAATTCAAAAGGCAATGGCGACTTACCCGTCTTTTCACACATGACTTGACACTAGGAGTTGGTAATACAGATAAAGCATTGTAATGCCATGCAAAACCAAAATCTCCTTCCAAAAATGATCCTCTTAATGCTTTATAGTTTGAGCCCGATTTCCTTATAAGTAAGCGATAGTTGCTCAAGCAATACGGCATCCTTCGTCATTTCAAGCATCATTTTAATGTTTTGACCCTTTTCGATTTCCTGCTGGAAAGTGCCCTGGTTCATCTGTTGATTCGATTGCGACAGGGAAGCAAACCACATAAGGTTGCTTAGGTGGCGATCTAATAGGTAGCTTGAATATTTCGCGAGCTCCTCTTTTAATCCACATTCATAGGCCAAATGCAATAAAGGAATATTGCCGCTGTCATCCGGCGACGCTTCAATGGGCAATTCTTTGAGGCTTTTCTGAATAACATTTTTGGCTTCTTCGCTTCGGTTTTGCTCCAATAAGTCGGCAGCCAGTAAATTACCTATCTGGCGATATTTCATAACCTCAAATGTTCGACGGCAATAATGATCGTAATAAGCCGTTGAACCATCACCCAAATCTACTTTGTTCATAAAGATATCCAGTAATGTATCAAGATCGTATGAAATGGACTGGTCTTTTTCCTTGGCTTTAGGCATTAGTTTATAAACCAGACCGTCGTAACGTAAGAAGTTCTTCATGCCCAGGAATATTTCAGGATTGGCGCCAATGGTGAAATACACCGGACGCTCCCAATTATTATTGGCCAGTAAGTCGAGTAAGGCAATGTCATTTTTATAGAGCACCCTTTTGGGGCACTGCCACTTTAATGTATCCATATCATCAAATGGGAGAAGAAAACGGTTAACCGGCGAAAAATCGACCTTTTCACCATTCTGCAAAGGCAGCTTGGAGCTTTGTTTATCACTGCCGATGAAATCGACAATGGCCGGAAGCGGCGCATACTCTTTATTTTGATCGAGTAGCAGGGCGTAATCCAGATTGCCTGTTTTATAGCGTTCCTGCGAAATGGATAAAGGAATGCCCGGTGTTTGATTAACAGCATTTGATAGTTGTTTCACACACCAATCGGCGCCCATCAGGCCATAATTAATCACACGAATATCGGTACGATAGCCTTCTACTTCCTGCACATACCATAGGGGATAGGTGTCGTTATCGCCATAGGTAAATAAAATGGCGTTGGGCTCACATGAGTTAAGGTAACTGCGTGCCTGGTTGAGGGCGAAGTAACGATCTGATCGGTTATGGTCATCCAGGTTTTGCGATAACATGAGCAAGGGCACCGCAAAAGTTATAAGTACCATGGACAGGCCGGTTGTCAGGTAATTCTTTGATGTTTGATAAATTAAATGAGCCAGGTAAAAAGCACCAAAGGCGATGAAAAGTGCAAAGGCATAGAACGAACCGGCAAAAGCATAATCCCTTTCGCGTGGTTCAAAAGGTGTCTGGTTCAGATAAAGGATAATAACCGGGCCCGTCATTAAAAATAGTAGTCCGGTAACTGCCAGGTATTTGTTGCCATGTTTGCCGGCGCTGATTAACGAAATGATGCCAACAAGGCCAAGGATCAACGGTAACAGAAAATAGCGGTTACGGGAAGGGTTGTTGATGGAGAAACTATGAGCTTGATTGCCTTCGGTATGTTTGTCCAGAAAGGGAATACCCGTAATCCAGTTACCTTTATGCATTTCGCCATGCCCTTGCTCATCGTTCTGTCGGCCCGAGAAATTCCACATAAAATATCGGAAATACATATGGCCAACCTGGTAACGGAAAAAGTAGCGCAGGTTAGTTACAAAAGATGGTTTGGTTTTTCTTTCGAGATCCGCTCCGGCCCACATTTGGTAGCCCATCTTATGCGTCGGGTTATTGCTGTGCATGCGCGGGAAGAAACCACATCCTTCTTCATCGTATTTATAGGCATCCGATTTTTGGTACGTTTCATAGGTATCTCCTGCACGTCGATATGATTCTTTGTACTTCAGTTCGCCAACCTGCGTGTTGTAATACTGACCATACAGAATGGGGTTTTGAGCATATTGTTCACGGTTTAAAAAGCCATCGAGTGAAAATACGTCTGAAGGATCGTTCAGGTTGATGGGGGTGTTGGCGTCCGCCCGAATGATAATCATTGTATAGGATGAATAACCAATCATAAAAACCAAGGATACTACGGCCGCCAGATGTTGCCAGTTATTTTTTCGACGGGTGATAAATACCAGGGCAAACAAAGCCCCAAAAACGATCAAGGCAAATAATACCAGACCGGAATTGAAGGGGAGTCCCCAGCTGTTGACCAATAATAGTTCAAGGACGCCAGCCAGCCACAGGCCGTTTTGGATGACGCCAAACAAGAGGATACCCAAAATGGCACCACCAATCAGAAGGGCTTTTGCCAGTATTTTTATGGATAATGAATTGGTGCGTAATAGTACCAGAAGAATAAATACCGGTATGATTAATAGATTAAGCAAGTGAACACCTACTGAAAGACCAGTTAAATAGGCGATAAGTACGATCCATTTGACATTCGAACCACCTGTGTCGGCTGATTCCTCCCATTTGAGTGATAGCCAAAAGCACAAAGCTGTAAAAAATACCGATAGGGCATATACCTCGGCTTCAACCGCCGAAAACCAAAAAGTATCAGAAACAGCAAATGCTAAAGCGCCAATGGCTGCTGCTGCGCTGATAATAAGGTAGGATTTTAGCTTTTGGGTATATTGAGGCATCACACGGCGCAAAATATGCTCGGCCGACAAATAGAGCAACATCACCGTTGCTGCCGATGAAACCACCGATACCATGTTGGCGGTATAGGCAATTTTTGCCGGGTCGGAGGTGAACAGGTTAAACAGCTTGCCGATGATCAGGTAAAAAGGTGCACCGGGCGGGTGACCAACTTCCATCTTGGCCATGCAGGCAATAAATTCGCCACAGTCCCATAAACTAACCGTGGGAGCCATGGTGCTCCAGTAAAGAAGAAATGAAAGAAAGAATATTGACCAGCTAACAATGGTATTAATTCGTTTAATCGACGCCATAATGTATTCGTTATTGAGTTTTTAAAGATAGTTTTTATCATCGATTGAAAAAGAAGCTTTGGCTTTAAATAATTCTTTCGAATGAAAAGTGCTGGCATTGACTGTGTAAGGACTAAAAGGTGATTTTTTTTAGTCGAAACTCTTGCATTGAAAGAAAAACTCTCTATCTTTGCATCGCTTTTGAAATAAAAGCATGGGAATTGTCTCATGGTGTAATGGTAGCACAACTGGTTTTGGTCCAGTTAGTCAGGGTTCGAATCCTTGTGAGACAACGACTTAACCTCCTTAAAGCAGGAGGTTTATTTTTGTCTTGCTTGTCTCATGGTGTAATGGTAGCACAACTGGTTTTGGTCCAGTTAGTCAGGGTTCGAATCCTTGTGAGACAACAGATTAAGCGCTTCTCAATAAATTGGGGAGCGTTTTTGTTTTTATAGATTTTTTTTGGAATCCGGGATTACGGATCATATACAAATTCTGGGTCTAGGCATGAGTTTTACACAAGCGGTAAAGGAAATTCCTCACATCTGACACATCATTTGGCCAAAATATATACTGCTTAGCAGCAAACTGAGCTTACTCTGCTTGTTTTAAGGTCTGCTCAAGGCCAATGTAATGGTGCTCTTAATGATTCGTATGTTGCTCGATATAAAAATGGGATCGCTCCGGGTGATTTATATGTTGCTCAGCATATAACAGGATGCGCTCTGGCTGAGTTGTGTGTTGATCTGCACAATCTGTAATTAGCCGAATTGACAGGATGGTGTCGCCTCGAATTAGGAGGTATTCTGCTTTGCGAATTGGGATGGTGTCTGAGGATATTATTAGCTCTAAATAGTTGGATTTACAGGGGTTGTAAATAAGTAGTTGTCGATTTGATTTCAGGTCGTGTGGGGTACAAAAAAAAAGGGGAGCCAAACGGCTCCCTTTTCTATATAAAGTAGAATATCTACTAGCTTAATGTGTAACGCTTGAAGTCAACAGCTTTCAAACCTTTGCTAGCACCGTCAAGGTACTGCTTGATAGACATTTTGTTGTCTTTCACAAAAGCTTGTTCCATAAGCGTGCTTTCTTTGAAGAATTTGTTTAAGCGACCCATAGCAATTTTTTCCAACATTGCTTCAGGCTTACCTTCTTCGCGTGCTTTTTCTTTACCAATTTCAAGCTCTTTTGCTTTGATGTCAGCAGGTACGCTATCAGCATCAACAGCTACAGGAGCCATAGCAGCAGTTTGCATAGCTACGTCTTTTGCAACTTGCTCATCGATACCTTCCTGGTTGAAACCAACCAAAGTAGCTAATTTGTTACCAGCGTGGATGTAAGCGATCACTGATTCAGCACTTAATGCTTCGTAAGCAGCTAAGTCAAGCTTTTCACCAATTACACCACTCTGCTCAGCAACTACTTCAGAAACTGGACGTCCGTTTAATTCTAACGCTTTTAAAGCTTCTAAGTCAGCAGGATTTTCAGCTACTGCCAAGTCAAGGATAGACATTGCAAAGTCTACATAGCTTTCGTTTTTCGCTACGAAATCAGTTTCGCAGTTCAATACGATTAATGCACCTCTTTTCTTGTCTGCAGTTACTTTAGCTAAAACAACACCTTCAGTCGCTTCGCGATCAGCACGCTTGTTAGCAATCGCCTGACCTTTTTTACGGATGATATCAACCGCTTTGTCGAAATCGCCTTCAGCTTCTGTTAGTGCCTTTTTACAATCCATCATACCGGCACCGGTACTTTTTCTTAGTTTGCTTACGTCAGCAGCAGTAATAGCCATGATATAATTTTTTAAAGTTGTTAGACAAAAATAATCGAATTACTCTTTTGAAGCGCCTTCTGATTTGTTTTCTTCAGTTGGTGCTTCTTCTTTTTTAGCTGCTTCCTTTGCAGGTTCAGCTTTTTTAGCGCGAGCTTTCTTTTCTTTCGATCCTTCGTTGTCTTTCTCAGCCTTACGCTCGTTTAAGCCTTCCTGAATAGCTTTTGTCATCACGTCAGTAATCAGCTCGATCGACTTAGTTGCGTCGTCGTTAGCAGGAATTACGTAGTTGATTGGTGATGGATCTGAGTTGGTATCAACAATACCAAATACAGGGATATTCAAACGGATAGCTTCTTTAACAGCAATGTGTTCTTTCATTACGTCAACAACAAACATAGCTGCAGGAAGACGTGTTAAGTCAGCGATAGAACCTAATGTTTTGTCAAGCTTAGCACGCTGACGAGTAATTTGAAGACGCTCACGCTTAGATAAGTTTTTCCACTGGCTTGGGTCAGCCATCATCTTATCAATAGAAGTCATCTTCTTCACCGCTTTACGAATAGTGGGGAAGTTGGTTAACATACCACCTGGCCAACGCTCAGTAACATAAGGCATGTTTACACCACCAACTTTGTCAGCGATGATTTCTTTAGCTTGCTTCTTCGTTGCTACGAATAACACTTTCCGACCCGATTTTGCAATCTGTTTAAGTGCATCAGCAGCCTCGTCAATCTTCACAGCAGTTTTGTGAAGGTCTAATATGTGGATTCCATTGCGTTCCATAAAAATATATGGTGCCATGGCTGGGTTCCACTTTCTTTTCAGGTGACCAAAGTGTACACCTGCTTCCAATAATTCCTCGAAATTAACTCTTGGCATTTTGTTTTTCTTTAAGTTGTTTACTTTCTGTTTAAACCAATCTTTAAGTAGTCCTAATTTAGATGTTAGACCTAAGATGCCAGACTGTTAGACGATTCTATTAGTCTTATATCTTTTGTCTTTAATCTAATGTCTAGAAAGAGTCTTAAAGATTTAGATACTAAACACACTTGATAAATATTAACGTTTAGAGAACTGGAATCTCTTACGTGCTTTCGGACGACCTGGCTTCTTACGTTCCACAACGCGTGAGTCACGAGTCATGAATCCTTCAGCCTTAAGAGCCGGCTTGTTTTCAGCATCAATTTTCACAAGTGCACGGGCAATAGCTAAGCGAACGGCTTCAGCCTGACCCTTGAAACCACCACCATAAAGGTTTACTTTAATGTCGTAGTTGTCAGCAACACCGATAGTGTTTAAAGGTTGTTTTACAATGTACTGTAATGTTGCAGCTGGGAAATATGTAGCCAACTCACGCTTGTTAATTGTGATGTTACCACTTCCTTCGCTCAAATAGATACGAGCAACGGCTGCTTTTCTTCTACCAATAGCATTAATTACTTCCATAATACTTATTTAATGGCGTTAATATCAATTACTTTAGGTTGTTGAGCTTCGTGCTTGTGTTCAGTTCCAGTATAAACATACAAGTTTCTGAAAAGCTGACGTCCAAGGCGGTTCTTAGGTAACATACCTTTGATAGCTCTTTCAACTAATCTCTCCGGTTTTTTAGCGAACATTTCCGCAGGTGTCACATCGCGACGACCTCCTGGGTAACCACTATGGTAGAAAAATAAACGCTGGTCCCACTTGTTACCGGTCATTTTAATTTTGTCTGCGTTTAAGATAATCACGTTATCTCCGCAATCCACGTGAGGTGTATAATTTGGCTTATACTTTCCTCTGAGTAATTTAGCTACTTTCGAAGCTAAACGACCCAATACCATATCAGCCGCATCTACCACAACCCACTCTTTGTTGGCAGTTGCCTGATTGGCTGAAATCGTTTTGTAACTTAACGTATCCACAGTCTTCCTTTTTAAAATTCGACTTATTAATAAACAGTTTGCAAAGGCACAAAACATCTACTTCGCTACGATCAGGTCCCACCCCGATTGCTTTGAAACAGACGCATCTACCTTTCGGCTCGGATAATAATCGGCCGCAAAAGTACTGCATTTATTTTGAATGTGCTAATTATTTGATTAAAAAAGTACTGAGGATTGGCAGAGCCAATTAATTTTTGAAAATTCATGACCTCAATTTTTACCCGATCAACAAAGAATAATGACTCAAAACAATTCCGACTTTATAAATACGATACGATTAAAGAGTAGTTTTTTTAATCAGGATGTACTCACTGTTGCAAGGTGCTTAATGGGGAAGGTGCTGGTTCTTCGATACGATGATGGGAGCATTGAGCGTTTTGTTATTAGCGAAACTGAGGCTTATCGGGGAGAGGAGGATGAAGCCTGCCATGCTTTTAAGGGGCGCACCAAACGAACGGAAGTGATGCACCACGATGGAGGCCTGGTGTATGTGTATCTGATATATGGGATGTACTGGATGCTAAACTTTGTGACCGGTACAGCCGATGAGCCGCAAGCTGTTTTAATTCGTGGTGTTCGTGAGATTAATGGGCCGGGACGATTGGGGCGCTATTTAAAATTGGATAAAAGCTTCTATGGTGAAAAGCTGAATGAATCCCAACGAATTTGGGTGGAGGAAAATTCGGATTCGGATTTTCAGGCCGAAATTGAAACAAGTGCGCGGATTGGAATTGATTATGCTTCAGAAGAATGGCGAGATAAAAAATGGCGTTTTATCCTAAAGGATTAATCATGCAATTTTTTAGCCGACTAAAGGAGATTAATCGAATGAGATTTTTGAGATGTAAAAGTTTGGTGTGAATAATAAGTTAAAGCCATACGCGTATTCAAACTGTTTGGCCGGAATATCGAAATAGGTTTCCAGCATCACGCTAAATTTGATTTGCTTCATAAAGGTTTTGGCAAAACTTAATTTTGAATTTAAAAGCGTTCGGTTCTCCGTGTAATAGCCGGGCTTGTAATTGGATGTTGATTGAAACAGGGAACTTCCTTTGGGTGCCAAAAAGTTGTGGGCATTCCAATAACCAGTCATAAAAGTACCGTATTTATAATCGACTTGTGCTACCGGATAAATGGCTCTTCCGGATCTGAAGCTCCAGCCTGAATTACCTGTTAAATCGTGATAGGTGGCAACATAAGTTGCTAATCCCACATTTTTGATAAAGCCATCGCCTATCTTGTAGTTCAGTTTAACTCCCGTTGCGAGGTTGGCTAATGTTTGCATGCGCTCGGAGTAATTACTGATTTGCCCTCCTACGTGAGTGGCAATCATTTGTCCCGGTATCGAAATATGAAAGTTGGATGTTGTATTGGTGAAGCGGTATTCAGTGCTCATACCGGCAGTAAATTTTTCAGGCTTGGTGTCGCCTAAATAAATAAATTGTTCCCAGTCGACCCATGAGTCCCACCAAAGTTTATCACTGGTGTAGATGAACTGGAATCCATTTTCAATGGGTCGGTTGTATTGGTTTTCGGGATTAAACAATGGTTCGATCAAGCGGTGGTGAACATCGCCTTTCAATCCCCCCATTATTAAATCCAACTTATCGGTCAGGCGGGTATGAATGGAAAACGTAGGTATTACCTCAGTTAATTCATCCATGCCGCTTAGTTGTATTATATGAACACCAGCTTTGAGGCGAAGTCTTGATCCGGCATAATAAACAAAGGATGGCTGGGCGGTGTAGCCCATAAAGGTATATCCTTCGATGTAATCACCAAAGTACTCATTGTTTTTAACAAAGTTGTTGTTTTCTAATCTGAAGTACAGGTTGTTGCTTGCCCGATCTTTGAATTCCGGATAATAGTAACGCCAGGTTTGATCCACCTGAGAGTAACTTAAAAAACAGCACAAGCTTATGCAACACAGCACAACCCATCGACTCATGACACATTCTGATTAATTGATTTCCCAAACTAAAACACTCAAGAGGTAATACTGTGTTAAGTCAAAAAGGTTATAGTTTTAATCAATTTTATTTGATGGAAAGTTGCAGATTAGACTGATTCTATGAAAGTAGCATTGCGTTGCAGGCGTTCCCAAAGTTGATCAAACTTACGGTTTTCGTAAATTACCTCATCGCCGGTGTTCATTTTTATTCGCAGCAGGTCGGAGTTTATTTCTTTAACATGTAAGAGGTTAATGAGGTAATGCGGGTGGCAACGAAAGAACACGTGTTCGGATAAGATGGCTTCGTATCGTCGCAGAGGTTTAGCAACAAAAAAGTAGCTGTTGTCAGTTAGGTAGAAGTTGGCACCACCGGGAATAGCTTTTCCCCAAACCAGGTCATCGACGTTACAAACTTTAAATTTGTTTTTGCCTTGCAGGATGATTTGGTTTTTGTTGCTTTCAATGTTGTTAAATAAGGTATTGATTTTGATGTCGTAGTTGGAGTCCTGGATCTGATCGATGACTTTATCGAGTGCCACAACCATTTCGTTGATGTCGAAAGGTTTAAAAATGAAGTCGACTGCGGCATACTCCATAGCTTTAATGATGTATTCGTGATAGGCGGACATAAAGATGATTTTAAAATCAATATCGCGACAGGCTTTAATAACTTCAAAAGCCGTTCCGCCAATTAAATGGATGTCCATTATGACTAGCTGGGGGCGAAGTTCCTTGATTTTATCAACGGCTTCTTCTACTGCGGCAGCTGTATTTGTGATTTCAATTTCAGGAAAATGCTTCTCGATGATCCGAGTTACAGCCACGGCATCGAATTGGTCATCTTCAACTATAATGGTTTTAATGGTTTTCATCTTTTTGCTTGGCTGAGGTTTTTTGCATCATTAATGGCAAAACGAGTCGTGCTATGGTGCCTCGTTCAAATGGATCTTTCGTCTTCTTATCAAATATCTCAAATTGTGTTTTCCCTTTGGCATCTTTTTCCAGAATGCTTAATCGCTCTTCAGTAATCTTAATGGCCATCGATTCGTGTTTCTTCTCGCTTCTGCTGATTTGATCTTTATAATCGATGCCGAGGCCATTGTCGTCTACCTCCAATAACATGTTGTTATCGCGCTTAAGGATGCGTATGGTTAATTTCCCCTCTTCACCCAATGGCTTAATCCCGTGTTCGATGGCGTTTTCTACAAAAGGCTGTATGAGCATAGGCGGAATGACTACCTTATTGTTTTTAATTTCATCGCTAATGATGATGTTAAACGAAAATGGTGGCGAGAATCGAAGTTGCTGAATTTTTAAGTAATACTGCAGCATTTCCACTTCCTCATGAATGGAAATATACTCGTAATTACTACTGCGCAGTACATGTCGCATCAGCTTGGCAAAATGTGCCAGAAACTGACTGGATTTATCCATGTCGTTTTCAAGAATGAATACCTGAATGGCACTTAAGGCATTAAATATAAAATGCGGATTCATTTGAGAGCGCAACAAACGCTGCTGGAATCGTAAGGTCCGGTAGCGGCTTCTTAGTCGTCCCTGGAAGAAGAATAGAACAGCGGTAATGGCAATCACAATGATTAAAATGATGGTGGCGGCAAGCAGTGACCTTTGTTTCGAAAGTAAGGTTTTTTGCAGTAGTGCCTCTTTGTTAAGCTCTTCTATTTGTAATTGTTGTAAAGTATTGTTGTATTTGGCTTCCACCGAAGCAATGTGGAAAATATTTTTTTCATTTAAGATACTGTCCTTGTAACTGGCGGCCAGCTTATAGTAGGTTAATGAGCGATTAAATTGCTGTTGTCGTTCGTAGGCTTCCGAAAGGAGACGGGCTGCTTCTTCGGCCGAATAATTTGAACCGATGCTGGTGGCAATCTCCAACCCTTTATTAAGATAAAAGATGGCTTGGGTTGGCAAGTTGTCGTTTAAATAAGTCTTGCCTATTTGGGTGTAACTTACCGATGTGAGCATGCGATCTTCCAGTTCCTGGTTAATCTCCAGGGCTTTCAGTAGGTAGTCAAGCGCCAGGCGGTTCTGATTCTTTTCAATGTAGGCACTACCAATGCTGTTGTAGCAAATGGATTGACCTACTCGGCTGTTTATCTGTGTGTTGTATTCGAGCGACTGGAAATAGTAATGCATGGCCGAATCAAGCTGATTAAGTTTCATGTATGCTTCACCAATGTTGTTGGTGTTAATGGCCATGCCCAATACATTATCCATGTCTTCGGAAATGTGCAGGCCACGCTGAAAATATTCAATGGCCGAGTGGTACCGTTCCATGGCGATGCTAACATTTCCCATGCCATTAATGGCTTTGCTGATCCCTAATGAATCATTAATCTCCTCTGCCAGCTGCAAGGCTTTCATGTGCATATCCAGTGCCTGTGGATTTTCATCAATCCGACGATAAATGACCCCAATTTGATTGTAAGCCTGAGTTTGAAAATGTATGTTATTGGTTTCTTCCGAAATTGCCAGTGCTTTTTGCAGCATTTGCATGGCTTCGGGATAATAGGATTTGTTTCGATAGCGCTGCCCCACCAGGCTGTAAATGGCAAATAACTGACTTTGGTTATTGCTTTTAAGCGCCATGTCTTCGGCCTCCTTTAAATAATTATCGAAAGGCGACAAGATGCTAAGTTTATCAGAATAGGATTCTTTTGATTGAATTATGAGTTGTTCAACCATCAGGGAATCTTCGCTTTGGGCAATAGGTTTTGTAATAAGCTCGGCAGGCCGCTCGTTATTCTGCGAGCAGGCTAATATCAGTATTCCTATAACGAAAACTACAAATGCTTTCTTCACCACACTAGTTGTTAAGATTTATCTTTCGAATATCCCATTTACAAATTATGAAATAAAAACTAGTGATGTCGGAAATTGTTCAGAAAGTTATTAACTAAGTTATGAACAGGCCAGCGGGCAGATATTTATAAAACAGTATATTTGCGGCCTAATGTAATAAAAACGATCAGTGAAGATTGGAGAGC
The DNA here is from genome assembly GCA_025210475.1 of Carboxylicivirga sp. Classification (GTDB taxonomy): domain Bacteria; phylum Bacteroidota; class Bacteroidia; order Bacteroidales; family Marinilabiliaceae; genus Carboxylicivirga. The sequence goes on from JAOARW010000035.1 coordinate 70,430, forward strand.
TGGATTTAGGGGAGAAGCCATTGTTACTGGCACCGATGGAGGATGTTACCGATCCTTCTTTTAGGGTATTTTGTAAAGAGCAAGGTGCCGATATGATGTATACCGAGTTTGTTTCGGCCGATGCTTTGGTGCGTAATGTTAATCGTTCGTTACGTAAATTGGAGCTGGCAGATAACGAGCGTCCGGTAGGCATTCAGATTTATGGCAAGGATGTGGATAAGATGGTGGTTGCCGCCCAAATGGCAGAGGCAGCCAGGCCGGAGTTGATCGACTTAAATTTCGGATGTCCTGTTAAAAAGATTGCAGGGAAAGGAAGTGGTTCGGGCTTGTTGCTTGATATACCTAAGATGCTGGCCATAACAGAAGCTGTAGTGAAGGCCGTTAGTATTCCCGTGACCGTGAAAACACGTCTGGGATGGGATAATGATTCGCTGGTGATTGAAAGCGTGGCGGAACAGTTACAGGATGTGGGCATTCAAGCCTTGTGTATTCATGGTCGTACGCGTGAGCAGATGTATAATGGTACGGCTGACTGGACCTTGATTGGGAAGGTGAAGAATAATCCCAGAATGACCATTCCGATTATTGGTAATGGCGATGTTGATGGGCCTGAAAAAGGCAAAATGTATTTCGATCGATATGGGGTGGATGCCCTGATGATTGGGCGAGCCAGTATTGGCAAACCATGGATTTTCCGTGAGATTAAACATTACCTGGAAACAGGCGAGCTATTGCCTAAACTGACCATTAAGGAACAGGCGTTGATGATGGACGATATCGTAAAAAAATCGTGTGACATGATTGGTGAGCGAAGGGGGATTTTGCACGCGCGTCGTCACTTGGCCATTCCTTTTAAAAATCTACCCGGAATCCGGCCATTAAGAATTCAATTATTACGTGAGAAAACAGTGAGCGGCATCTCGGATACACTGATGCAAATTGGTCAGAAATATGCCGATTATCCCGCTGATGGTTCAGAATAATATTTACCTACAATTACCCGAACCGGATACCAGGCAGCCAGAGCGCTGATGATGGATACGGTAATGATCACAATTACCACATCAAACCATTTCAGGATTACAGGATAGGCATCGGTTATATAATTGCCGTCGCCCATAAATTTAACAATGCCAAAATGCTGTTGTATTAATACCAATGCAACGCCTAATAAGGAGCCAATTATAATGCCAACCAGTGAAATAAGCCAGCCTTCGGTCATAAATATGCGGGTGATCAGTTGCTTATCGGCGCCCATGCTTTTAAGGGTAAAGATGCTGTCCTTTTTTTCGTAGATGAGCATGGCCAGATTGGCCACGATGTTAAAAGCAGCTATGGCGATGATAAAACTTAAAATAAGGTAAGCCATCAGTTTTTCAACCTTCATAACCTTGTAGAAAGCGGCATGCTGTTCTTGCTGATTGAGCACATCCATTTGATCGCCCACAATGCTTTGTATCGCTTTTTCTGCTCTTGCAATATCGACGCCTTCTTTGATTTTTATGGCCAGCGATGTAATGATGGTGTTATCATATTGCAATAGTCTTCGGGCCTTATCGATATCGATAATTAAATACTGTCCGTCATATTCCTCCTGATTAACTGCAAACATGCCGGTAGGATTAATGTAATCCTGTTTAAAAGAGTTTTGTGGCGTCATCAGGTTAACGTTGCCTAGGCGCTTGGGGACATACATGCTTAGTGGTGTTACAAAATTAAGCCGGATGGCCAGTTGATCGGCCAGGCGTCTGCCAATAACACCACGGTATTCAGATTTGTATTTCAATTCGTATTTTCCATCGATTATAATGGAGTCGATGCTGCTTACTTTATTAAATGCAGAATCAACGCCCATGATTATTCCGGGAATTTTTCGTTGCCTGAACTTTAGCAAGGCTTGGTGTTCAAAAACTTCCGAAATGCATTCGATGTCTTTATGCTGTTTTAATTGCTCGTAATTAATTGAATCGGTTGAAATAACTTTGCCCGATGCAGGAATTACCTTCAGGTTGGGATCGAAGGCGGTGTATAGTTCGCCCATAAAACCATGAACCCCATTAAACACCGATAATACAATAACCAATGCCATACTGCCCGTTAAAACCCCAAAAACAGATATCATGGAAATTAAGTTGATAATGTTTTGCGATTTTTTAGCGTATAAGTAACGCTTGGCAATGTCAAAGGCTAATTTCATCTGTTTAAATTTTTTTCAGTTGTCAGATGGAACTCTCAAGAAATTTTAATCATTAGCCTGTGTGTAATTTGTATGATTAAAATTTACATGTTCGTTTCATTTGTCGGTTATTTTTGTGCAACTACCATCAGACCGGTTCCTTTAGTGTGTTTTCTGCTGATGTCCAGCCAGTTTAACAGGTAGGCAAAAGGGTATGTCAATAGGTAATAAAACGGCAATACTATGAAGAATAGCTTGGTGGCATTTAAAGCCTGAATCGGGAATTTCATGGACAAACGCCACGACAGATTACCAGCTTTTCCATAGGTGTAGGAAGTTTCGATGTTTTTGAATCCTGCTTTTTCCAATTTCGCTTTTATATCTTCCGCATTGTAACCATCTCTTACGTGTTCGTCAATAAAGCCATGTACTCCGTCTTCTTCGTGATGATGATGGGTGTCAGACCCACCTTGATCAGATGGTGTTGAGATAATGAGGTGACCATCTTTTTTCATCGATTGAAAAAAGTTGGCAAATACCAGTTCATCTTCCAGTATATGCTCCATTACATCCACCGATAAGATGATGTCGTACGAATCAGGTCGCACAAATTTGGTCAGATCGGCATATTCAAACCTGACACGATTGCCCCGATTGATTTTATTGAAAAATTGATTGCAATCGGCAATTTGTTCTTCTTTGACATCAACGCCGGTAATGCTCCACTTTTTACCAAGTGATGACATGTAATAATCGTACTGCCCAAAACCACTTCCTGCATCCAGAATGTTTAATTCTGCCGGCTTATCTTTTTTAATCGATCTTAATTTACGACGAATGTACCAGGCACGTAGCAGTAATAAGTCCAGTAATTTATAAAAGAGTACCCGAAGTGCTGGTGTTTGATTAAATACTTTTCCCAGCGAGCGTTTTATCGGATCGTAATGCATGCTTACTTTTTTAGTAATCGGTCAATGTTATCGAGGTAATCCAGGCTGTCATCAACAAAAAATCGAAGCTCAGGAATGATGCGCATTTGCTGTCCTACTCTTTTACCCAAAGCAAAACGTATTTGCGATGTTTGTGCATTGATTTCTTTCATCACCTCTTCAATGTTTCCTGTCGGGAAAATACTTAAGAAAGCTTTGGCCTGTCCCAGGTCGGGTGATATTCGTACCACAGTTACGGTTACCATTGTTCCCATACACACCTGTCGCATCTCACGCTGAAATATTTCGCTAATCTCCTTTTGCAGAAGTCTTGATATTTTTTTCTGTCTTGTTGAATCCATGTTTTTCTACCTCTTATCTGATGTAAAAATAAAAACGGACTTTCATTTCCGTTTTAATTGGCGAAAATACGCTTTTTCGATGGATAATTAAAAGTGACCTGATGATTCTGAAAATTAATGAGCCGAATACCATTAAAAAAACCTGCAACTCCTTTGAATTGCAGGTCTCTCAAACCAAAACTTTTACCAATTATGAAAAAACATGGGCTATCTTTCGCCTCTTCCTTTTTTTTCGCCCATTTCTCATTTCTTCTGCTCTCTCTTCTAAGAGCTTAATGTATTTTTCAAACTGCTCTGAACTAAGTGTTTCCTTCAGGTCAGTGTTTTTCTTCTCATTTAATTGATTCCTCAATGTACGCATATTTTCTCGATCTCCTTTATTGTCGGCCATTGATTTTTTCATTTCCTCAGCGTATTTGAGGTTAATGGCGAAGACCGATTCTTTCTGTTCTTCGGTCAGATCAAGACTTTTGCTCATCATTTCTGTTTGTCGCTTGGCCATATCTTTAGGCGACCATTGTCCACGCTTTTGACCATTTAAATTACAAGCAGATAAGCTTAATACAATAACTGCAAATACAACCAATTTATTGCTCATTTTGTTCATCTTTTTAGTATAACATATGTATTGGACGGTATCTGATTATTATACCTGTGTTTTGGTCGAAAAAAAATACGAGTCGATAAATCTGTTTAAAAGTCATTGAATCAATATTGTAGATATGGGGATGGGAATTGTGGATTTTTGATGTAAACAAAAATTAACATTTTTACACTTGATATTGAGTTAATTAGTAAAATTTGACTTATTTTGTGCTTGGAATAGAGTTTTGGGGTACCTATATGATAAATTTTAGGCACAGAATAATTGTCTTTTGTAGTCTTATCTTAATTAGTATAATTGCGGAAGGCCAGCAGAAACGACAAATCCGTCAGGAGAACAAAGCATTTGACAGAGCTTTAGATTATGCTGAATCTGAAGATTATGAAAAAGCAATTGCGTCTCTGAAACAAATTGTTGTGAATTCGCCTGACTTTATTGATGCACATTATCAATTGGGTTTGTGTTATCTGAATACCAACAAAGGTGCCGATACGGCCATTGTGGTTTTGCAGGAAGGCTTGATGAAGTTAAGCGCCAATGAACAGTCGACTCAAAAGGGTTGGGATTTTTTTATAGCACTGGGTAAAGCCTACCAGGTTACTTTACAACCCGATTCGGCCATTATGGTTTATGATGAGTTATTGTTACGCTTACCAATTGAAGAGGAAGAATACATCAGATCAATTGAACATGAAATTCAGAATTGCGAGAATGCCAAAGTATTTCTGGCCAATCCAATCGATTTAACCATTACCAATTTAGGTAAGAAGGTGAACAGTCGATTTGATGATCATAGTCCGCTGGTGAATGCCTATGAAGATTTATTGTTATTTACCTCGCGCAGAAAGCAAAATAAATTGCCCTTATTAACCGATGGACAATATCCTGAGAAGGTATATTACACAAAGGGTGATAGCAGTCGCTGGAATAAAGCCAGGCTGTTAAATGTCTTCTTTAAGAATCCGGAACATGAATCGGCTCTTTCCTTGTCGCACGATGGTAAAAGCTTGTTTTTATTTCGAAGCGATCATGCGGGTAGTAATATTTACATCAGTTATCTTGAAAGCGAAGGCTGGACAACCCCAATAAAGTTGCCTTATCCAATTAACTCTTCTGCCAACGAAACACATGCTTCACTTTCCAGCGACCGCAGTACCTTGTTTTTTACCAGTGATCGCGAAGGAGGGCATGGTGGGATTGATATTTATATGTGCAAGAAAGATGCTTATGGCCAGTGGGGAACAGCGCGCAACCTCGGATCGAGAGTAAATACCAGTTACGATGAAGAAACGGCCATGATACATCCCGATGGGCATACTTTGTATTTTGCATCAGAAGGGCATCACTCCATGGGACGAATGGATGTGTTTTATACGCAGATGAATAACGATAGTACGTGGACGTTCCCCGTTAACCTTGGCTATCCGATCAATACACCAGATGATGACTTCTTTTTCCTTCCGACATTGGATAAGAGTCATGCTTATTATGCTTCAGCCAGGTTTAATGATAACATGGGTGGGTCGGATATTTACCGGGTCGATTTTGATGAAGATTTCTCCGGCGAACTGGCCATTATTGAAGGAGAAGTTGAAGATGGTGACTACATTAAAGGTACGACGCGCATTATGGTTACGCGGATGACCGATAGGCAATTGGTGGGTGATTATCGACCCGATCACCGTACAGGTAAGTATACAATGTTTCTCGAAACCGGTCACGACTACGCCATCAAAGAGCAGCAGCTAAATAAAACCGTCGATGAATCGGTATTAAGCGTTAAACCGGCCATGGCCTATAGTAAAACGGATAAAGTCATATCTTTTGACGAAGTAAAAATGACGCCTCCTTTAAAACGTTTAATAAAACAATTGACGCTGGAGGAGCAGAATGAACAGGTTATTGCCGAAATTGAAGAAGAAATAAAACACATTGACTTTGCGCCGTTTTATACAATTCAGGTGCTGGCCTTGAAACGAAGACCCTTATTTGCTTCTCATTATTTAAAAGGGTTGGATATTAAAGCACTTCAGGTAGTCAAATGCAAAGACGGTTATACAAGGTATTTGTATGGTGCATTTCATAGTAGAATCGAAGCCAAAGAACGGCGAAAAGAGATTATGAAGATGGGTAAATACGAGGATTCTTTTGTACGACGGCTGGTTGAGATTACGGAGCTAAAAGAGGATTAAGCAGATTACTATAAAAAATAAAACCTAAACCCAGTAAATCATGAAAGTATTAAGCTTCGTTTTGATTGCCATCGTTTTAACCTTATCATCTTGTTATTTTACCAACAACGCATCGAACGAAGTTGCGCCGGGCGATACCATTCAAACAGCGAGTGGGCTGAAATATCTTTATATCAAAAGAGGCGATGGCTTGAAGATCGAACGTGGCTGTAAAGTTGGTACTTACCTTAGTTTAAAAGTAAAGGATAGTGTTGTTTGGAACACTAATGAATTGCCCGATTCTTTGTTTTCTTTTATCGCCGACTCAACCAGACTTATTAAGGGCTTTACCGAAGTTAGTTTGTTGTTAAGGGAAGGGGACGAAATTGTAGCTATACTTCCCGATTCTTTGGCTTATGGAGCTAAAGGAGCAGGAGATGTCATTCCTCCACATGCCACCTTGGTGTACGATGTGTTTAAAGTTGTTCGTGTAGAAGCACCGGAGGAAGCAATAGAGTTGAGTGGAGAAGTCAAATAAATTCTGTCAACAAATCAGTCATTAAATCATATGTTTTAGATTTAGCCTACTGACGACAAAGCCGTTTTTGTTGGCATTCTCGCGTGTTTTCAATGGGTAAATTTTGAACAGATTTTTCCGTTATAAATAAAGTTGTATGACTTCCTGTCGTGAGGCATTGGAATTGATCCTTGATTGTATTATCTAATTATTATATTAGCAGAATGTTGTATTGAATATGCCTGGGAGGGTGTAATAATAAAAAAATTAAATAAATCATGATCACTTTTATAATCTCGATTAGTGTGTTAGTGGCCGCCTATTTTATCTATGGGCGATACGTTGAAAAAAAGTTTGGTGTCGATCCCAATAGAGAAACACCGGCCTATTCAAAAAACGATGGTGTGGATTTTGTACCACTCAAACCCGGTAAAATCTTTCTTATACAATTTCTTAATATTGCTGGTTTAGGTCCTATTTTCGGAGCAATTGCGGGCGCACTTTGGGGGCCAGTCGCTTTTATCTGGATTGTAATCGGGTGTATCTTCATGGGCTCGGTTCACGATTATTTTTCAGGCATGCTATCTGTTCGTCATGGTGGTGCCAGTATACCTGAGGTGGTGGGCAAGTACCTGGGAATTCCGGCCCAGTACTTTATGCGTTTATTTGCTGTTGTTTTGCTGGTTTTGGTTGGAGCTGTTTTTATGAAAGGGCCAGCTACCATACTGAATGGAATAACGGGTGTAAATGTTAATACGCTTTTACTAATTATTTTTGCCTATTACCTGCTGGCCACCATGGTTCCTGTTGATAAACTGATTGGTAAGGTTTACCCGGTTTTTGGGGTGTCCTTGCTAGTAATGGCCTTTGGTATTTTAGCAGTATTGTTATTTGGTAATTATACTTTACCAGACCTCGTTCCCGAATCCATAAGTAATATGCATTATTCTCCGGATAATTATCCCATATTCCCATTACTATTTATCACGATTGCCTGTGGTGCTATTTCCGGATTTCACAGTACCCAATCGCCTTTAATGGCACGTTGCTTGCCAAATGAATCCATGGGGCGCAAGATCTTTTTTGGAGCGATGATTGCCGAAGGTATTGTTGCCTTAATTTGGGCTGCAGCAGCCATGGCCTTTTTCGGTGGAGTAAAGGAACTCAATGAAGTATCTCTTTCTGGTAAAAATGCCGCCTGGATAGTCAATGAGATTTGTAACACGATGCTTGGCAAAATAGGTGGCTTACTGGCCTTAATTGGAGTTGTGGCTGCACCTATTACATCCGGCGATACAGCTTTCCGCAGTGCCCGGTTAACAATTGCCGATTCATTTAAGCTTCCTCAGGATACATTAAAGAGACGCTTATTGGTGACGATTCCTTTATTTGTGATTGGTCTTATTTTAACCCAAACCGACTTTGGAATTATCTGGCGTTATTTTGGTTGGGCAAACCAAACTTTGGCAACTATTGTGTTATGGACTGCAGCGGTTTATATGTTGCAGCATAAGAAAAAGAGTACTTTTATTGCTTTACCAGCCGCCTTTATGACAGCTGTTGTAGTGAGCTATATATTGGTGGCCCCGGAAGGTTTTGGTCTGGAAAAACAATACGGTACAATCGCCGGGGTATCGGCCTCACTAATTAGTTTAGTTTTGTATTTTCGATATAAATGGAAGCGTAAGCAAGAAGAATTATAATACCAAATGAATTACCAAATGAGCTGAAAGCCTTTTTGCTGATGAGGTTGGTTAATGCCGATATAACATGGAAAAGCCACTTTCAATTGAAAGTGGCTCTGTTTGTAATCCTTTTAGTACCAGAGGTAAATAGATATAAGATCTCCCTTTTCTACAAACTGAACCAAAACCCTATAATGCTTGCTCTACTTTTTCCTCATCATAAACAAGATTCCCTTCATTAATCGCTTTTTGGTTGTTCGCTTCAATATTAAGTCGTTGCATGTATTTATCTAGTTGTGCCTTTTGTTTTTCACTCGGTTTAAAGCCCGGCATATCCGCCCGTGGTGTTGCCAATAAGCGCTTTTTTCCTTTTTTAATGATGGCAAGAGCCTTTTGGTAGTTGGTGCTTGTTGTATCTGTAAAATGCTTGAGGCAAGGACTTAAATGGGGACGCTCAAAGGCAATTTGTGGTCCCATTTTGCGGTTGTGACTAGCAAGTTCATTAAAATTCACACCTGTTAGTTGAGTGAGTTCTGATAACTCTTCTGCATCAAGAGGACTCCTGCCAACCGGATTGTCGGGATAGGCCGATTCATAATAAGGGTAGTAAACGCCATTGAGATCCACCCAGGTATATAATTTTCGCATTTCGCCTTTTGTAAGTGTGATACCATGATGACCTTCTTCCAGCACTTCGATAATATGGCTGGCGTGTGAACCCCATGATTTGGCTTGTTTTATTTCAGCAGGGCCGCCACCAACTGTTCTGATCATGTGCTTAAAATGCAGATCGATATAAGAAGCGTTGAAATACGGATTACGATCCCCTGCGAGGATAAGAGTGTTACCGGCGCCTTTTCCAAAATCATGACAACGAACACAGTGTTTATCAAATACAGGTTGAAGATTACGCACATAGCTGTATAGAACAGTATCATTTGCGTGACGCAATTGAGCCGGCTTTCGGCTTAAAGCTAATGGCATTTTTCGGGCAACAGGTGGCACTTTTAATCGGTCTTCGTGGCAACCAATACAGCCATTTGTCTCACCTGCTTGTACCATCACCCCGCTGCGCATCGACTGCACCATCTTTTTATCCTTATCCAATAATTGAAAATACATGTAACGATTCGATGGCGCTTCAAAATAAACGGAGCCATCTTCTTCAACCGGTACAGTTCCAAGGAGGCGTTTGTTTTCAAAACTGTGCCAGTTAACTCCCGGAGCCTGTTGCCCCTGACCATTCCAGCCCGATGAGGTATAGGTTCTTTTTTCGGGTGATTCAACCACACGCAGGTATTTTATTTCGCCTTGCTCGATACCTTTCATGTGTGTCCCCTCATATACATTCTGCACATAAAAGTAGCCTGAAGACCCATCGTAGCGACGAGCATCAGGTATATCAATTGGTCTGTAGCGTGGTGCCAATGGCATGGGATCAAAACATCCTAGTTTTAAATCTTCATACAACAAAGTTTCATTACCATCCATACCCGTTAGGTATAAGCCCATTTTTCGGTTCTTGGTATTTTGTCCAACGGATTTGGAGACCAAAAACTGATTTTGTGATATAGGGAAAGGATCTTCGTAGCGTTCATCCAGTTGCATAAAAGTATCCCAATTACCCTTGCCAATGAGCTCGCGCGCCTGTTCGGGCCAAATTTTAACAACCGATTGCTCGCCATCAACACCAAGTGAACGGTCTATTAGTGCCAGTGCTCCCCACGGACGATCATGACATGAGCCGAAAATGCAAAGCATCAGATTGCTATTGGGAAGGGGGCGCGGATCGATTATTCCACCCGGCGAGTTCATGTTATTGCCATAGAAGATGGCATGTTTGGTACCGTCAGGATTAACGGTCCAAAGCCCTTGTGCGTCACCAAAATTGCGATCCACATATTCCCAGCGATCATAGATAATACGGCCATCGTTCATCAATGCCGAATGACCTTCAAACAAGGTGCTTTTACCCACCTGGATTATGTTTGAACCATCGGCATTCATGCGGTATAAATTGGCCATGATGTGACGATTACACATGCAATATTTTGGTTCGCGGGTTGAGCTGAATACAATTTGATCATTGGGGAGATAGAGGGGGTCAATATCAGAAATTCCCCGGGCAAAAGTCAGCTGTTTGAGTTTGCTGCCGTCGGCATTAATTTCATAAATATGGTAATCATCATCAATGCTTTTCCTGTATGAAAAAATAATTTTGCTACCATCGAAGGATACCTCCGGATCGCGCAGTACTCCTGTTTTTGATTCCAATAAGGTGGTGACTTCTTTTGTTTGAGTATTAAGTATTTTTAAGGCAGATCCGGGCTTAAACTTGTGTGTGTTAATCTCATTAGTTTGAAATAAGGTAGCGGTATTGTGGTGATCCTGGGCGTATTGATGACGAACTATAAACAGAACTTTTTCGGGAATATCCTGGGCAATGATGATGTGCGAAAAAATCAGTATTAACGCAGGTAGTAGAGTAAATCGTTTTAGCATAAATTCGGGTCTAATCATTTTCCGTTTCTAAAATACTAATTTTCTGATAGCTTGATTAAAATTGAAACTATTTATAAGTATTATAAATTCAATCGCTCTTTGATGTATGCTGTTGCAGGTAGAATCGCATTGGGGTTTATTTCAATTGGATTTGTAAAAAGAGTACAAAAAGAATCGCATAATCGCGAACAATTACAATCTTTGCCGGGCACAATTGATTAAACCTTATGCACAAGAAAAACAGAATTGAAGTTGTAGATGCCTTAAGAGGTTTTGCAATACTGGGAATTATGCTATTGCATAGCATTGAGCATTTTAATTTTTATGTCTTTTCATCACCTGATGGTCAACCTTCGTGGCTGACAACCATGGACCAAATGGTTTGGGATTCGTTTTTCTTTATTTTCGGCGGTAAAGGTTATGCGATATTCTCGGTTTTGTTTGGTTTTACCTTTAGTTTGATGATGGCCAAACAGGCAAAGGAAGGTAAGGACTTTGACTACCGTTTTCTTTGGCGTTTATTACTGCTGGTTGGTTTTGCCATTGTCAATGGTGCTTTTTTTCCTGGCGAAGTGCTCATGCTTTATGCCATTATGGGAATAGTACTTTTTGTTGTTCGTAATTTTAAGTTGCAACTATTATTGTTTGTAGCAGCATTCTTTTTGCTGCAACCCATTGAGTGGTGGCATTATTTTCGCTATCTGACGGATGCCGGCTTTGAAATGCCGGGTGGCAATGGTGGTCAATACTGGCGCTTGCTTAAAGAGGGACAAATGGGCGATTCTTTTTGGGGACTTGTTAAGTCAAATACTTTGTATGGTCATAAGGTGAGTTTGATTTGGGCCTATGAAGTAGGACGACTGGTTCAAACGGCCGGATTGTTTATTTTGGGTTACTGTCTGGGTAAGACGGATAAGTTTCGTGATAACTCCGATAATCGAAAGTTTTGGATTCGTACATTAATTGTTTCAACACTTCTATTTGTACCAACTTATTTATTGCGTTTAAATGCCGATCAGCTTTTCGATAGCAAAGAAAGCATGCGTTTGGTTAGGCCTATCATTGAGATGTATCGCAATTTGGGCTTTACCTTTATGATGATTTCTGGCTTTGTTTTGTTGTTTAAAACGCCTTTCTTTTACAAGCTGCTATGTGGCTTGAAATATCCGGGACGGATGAGTTTAACGGCCTATGTTATGCAGTCGGTAATTGGTGGTTTTGTGTTTTATGGATATGGTTTGGGAGTAGGGCCACATGTGCGCCATACCGTAGCATTAGGAATTGGGATCTTATTATTCGCCATACAGTTTTACTTCTGTAAGTTCTGGATTAGAAGGTATCAGCAGGGACCACTCGAAAAACTGTGGCATAAACTCACCTGGATTAATAGTAAGTAAATTAGTGCCTTATCTCTGATACTAGTGTTTCTTTTGGCAGGATATTTTAAGTAAGCTGTAAATAGTCTTGATACTCATATCTCTGTACCTTTACTATTCAGGTTTGTCTAAGTTTGGTATTTAGTTGTGATTGATTGATTTTGAGTCTTCTACAGATCGTTCTTAAGTTTTTTGTCTGTAGACTAACAGTCTGTTATTAAATAGCCACAAAGAAACCATCTGATTGAACTGAACAATTAAAGCATTTAATCCTTCATAAACTATAAGTCAGTTAATAATGAAGGATTTTAAAGATAGTTTATACATTGCTTTTGGGAGCCGAACCGGAAATGCCAAAGCTGTGGCTGTATTGGCCCACGAATATGCCCAAAGTTTGGGTTATGCTTCACACTTGCAGGATATGCAGGAAATGGATTACAGCGATCTGACAATAGTTAAAAATCTATTGGTGGTTGTGAGTACCCATGGTGAAGGAGAACCGCCAGTGCAAGCCGAAGATTTTTACGAATATCTGCACAGTGATGCCATCCAAGCCACAAATGCCAATTACGCCGTTTTAGGACTTGGTGATAGCAGTTATCGATACTTTTGCCAAACAGGAGAAGACATTGATAAGCGTTTAGGTGTCTTAGGAGGTACTCAATTGATGGACAATGTAAAATGTGACATCGATTTTGAAGAACTTGCCAAGCAATGGGTGTTGGATGTAATGGCCGCATTTAAAGATGTTTTGCCGGTGGTAAATGATCCCCAAAAAGAGGGGTTTACCTTTGAGCTAAAACTGGGTAACGAATCGCATTCTGCCTATAAAGCACAATTATTGGAGAAGCGTCTTTTAACCTCAGACGATAGTAGTAAAAAGGTATTGCATGTTAGTTTATCCCTTAAAAATTCAGGTATCGATTATCAGCCGGGCGATGCTTTAGGCGTTTATGGTACCAATTCGCGTGCCCTGGTCGATGAACTTTTATTAAGCCTGGGTTTTGATAAGGCTTATCCGGTAAAGGTGAAGGAGGAAACCCGCTTATTAAAGGAACTGCTTATTAATGATTACGAGCTAACCTTAATTACACCGGTGGTGATCAAGAAATATGCTGCCATCGTCGATAATCAAAGTCTGAATGAGTTAATTGCTGACGATCAAAAACTGGAAAACTATGCTGCAACCAATGATATTCTGGATCTGGTTATGGATTATCCGGGACAGCTAAGTGTTGAAGAGTTTCTGGGTATTCTGCGATCTTTAAGTCAACGTCTGTATTCGTTGGCATCGAGCTCAAAAGTGGTAGGCGATCAGGCCGATATCACTGTGAAAATTATTGAGAATTCTCATCAGGATCGGATGCGCAATGGTGTTTGTTCTTCCTTTTTGTGGAACCGTTTGGATGTGGGGGATATGGTACCGGTTACTTTGGAAACCATCGCTAAGTTTCGATTGCCCGAAACGGATGATAAAGACATAATCATGATCAGTGCAGGAACCGGAATAGCGCCATTCAGAGCCTTCTTACAGGAGCGGGATGCGCAGCAAAGTAAAGGCAATAACTGGTTGATTTTTGGTGAACGTAACAGCGCATCGGACTATTTGTATCAGGATGAATTGGAAGCCTTTCATTCTAAGGGTATGCTTCAGAAGTTAAGTACAGTATTTTCACGCGATCAGGAGGAAAAGCGTTACGTTAGTCATTTGATCGAAAAAGAAGGCGAACAAATTATGAAGTGGATCGAAAAGGATGCCATTCTGTATGTTTGTGGAAGTAAAGATAAGCTGGCAGTATCTGTTCGTGAGAGTTTGCTGAAAGTAATTGCCTGCTATAATAACTGTTCTGCCGAAGATGCCATGGCTACCTTTGAAGAGTTAAAAGCCAGAAAGCAATATCAGGAAGAAGTGTATTAAAGGATACGCTTTTGACAGGTAAAAAAAGTATCGCCCGATTAATTGATTAATCGGGCGATTTATATTTTATACTTTGGCAAACGTTTCAACCGGTTTAAGCTGATCAATCCACGTGGCATTTTCATCGTAATGCATCAGGAAGGGTTTATACGATTGTTTATAATCCCGGTGGCGAATGTATTGTATCTGGAAATATTTCTCACCATTAAGTGGATTTTCAATAATGCCCATCACCTGTGCCTTACCTTTGGCTGCCGACATTGAAGGGGCAGTAACCGTTTTAGCCAGACTGGAGGTGACCCGTATGGCATCGGTGTAAATCTGATAGGCTTTGGCCAGTGGAACCTGGAAATAGCCATAAGGTCCCGTTTCGCGTTCAATAAACATGTAATAAGGCACCATTCCCATGTTAACCTGCTGATCCCACATTTTAGCCCATATATCGGCCTCCGCATTAATGTGATTTAATAATGGCGATTGTGTTCTGATTTCCGCACCCGTTGCCCGTATGTTATCAATGGCTTCAGCCACGGCACTGTTCGACATTTCCTGGTAATGGTTAAAATGCGCCATAATCGACAAATGAATGCCTTTGTCAGTAATGCGTTTAAACAGGTCCAGCATTTCCTTGGCTTCTTCGTTGTACTGAGGCAAGAAGACAAAAGGCCACCAGGTTAAGGATTTGGTTCCAAAACGTATGGTTTTTAGGTTTTTCAAATCAGCCTTGAAAATGGTATCGATGTATTTACTGATGGTGCGAGGGCTCATAATCATCGGATCACCACCGGTAAACAGCAATTCGTGCAGATGCTCGTGTTGCTTAAAATACTCGCAAACCTGATCAATTTCTTTCATGGAGAACTGAAGATCCAAATCTTTCACAAATTGGGGCCAGCGAAAGCAAAAAGTACAGTTGGCGTGGCAAGTCTGTCCCTGGGTAGGGAAAAACAAGGCAATATCCCGGTATTTATGCTGAACACCAGGCAGTGGCACACCGTTCAGTTGAGGAATATTGGATTGCTGCTGGGCCGGATGAGGATTAAGACTTAATCGAATCTCATTGGCAATCTTGGTTATTTCATGAGGCGCCAACCCCGATTGCACTGCCCATTTTGCCTTGTCGTAGTCTGCTTCGGGCAACATATGACGGTTGGGAAATGTTAAAATGTAACACGGATCGGTTTCGTAATTGCTCCAGTCAATCAAATAATCGATCACATAGTTATTGGCTTTAAACGGCAATACCTTCGATACAATTTCAATTTCCTGCTTCACCGATTCGGGAAGCATCTTCATATATTCAATCTGTCTGAAATTTTTAACGTTGTAACTGATGATTTTCATTCTACAATACTCTATTTGGTCCTTATCTATACCAACATAGGTTTTAATGGAAATGTTTTGATGGCTCAAAATTTAATTCCTTTATCGTGATTAAACTCATAATTGTAGAGGCACGACAAACGTAAGATGTTTTTATTTCCGGGAAAAGATTTGTCATACAATAACAAAATTATTAGCTTTCGTCTCTCGAATTCTTTACACTTGCAATCAATTTGGGCGTTGTTCATTTGAACACGAATGATTTAAATTTTATAATATAGAAATTGAAATATTTCAATCTAAATATTGATCGTTTAGAAAAGGGAAGTCAGGCCGAGTTTGCTCATATAGTTAACCATTATAGTCAGGATTTATTCACATTTGCCACCGGATTTATTAAAAACAGGGAACAAGCCGAAGAAATTGTTAGTGATGTTTTCATTAAATTATGGGAATCGCGCTCCCGGTTAATTGAAATAAAAGATTTAAAAAACTATTTATTTATCGCCGTCAGAAATAGTTGTTTAACTTTTTTGAATCGAAAAAAAAAGAACGAATCAAGTCTGGATACTTTACCTGATTATTACATCGAAAAATATGCTGCCTATTCCGAAGAGCATATAAGTTCAGCAATAGTAGATCAGATATATGAAGCCATTGAGTATTTGCCCCCTAAATGCAAGTTGGTGTTTTCAATGGCAAAAATTCAAGGTTTCAAAAGGAAAGAAATAGCGTCGGTATTGGATATATCTGAAAAGACGGTGGAGTACCATTTAAAAACAGCTGTCGCAAAAATTCTGGATCACATTCAGCTAAATAATTCTGGCACATCACCAAATGTTATTAAAGCTTTATCGATCCTATTATCAGTTTGTTAAGGTTGTATTTTATTTTTTTTAGTTGGGCACCTAGGCTTTTTGCATTTGTTATGTAGTCTTTACTATTGAAGACGAAAGTGCAATGGAAAAGAACAATGAATTATATCTACTCATCGTACGTGAACTAACGGATGAGATTTCAGAGGAGGAAGGTTTAAGCTTAAGTTCAAAATTAAGTGAAGATCCAATACTTAGAAATAAGTACGAGAAGCTGAAGTATTTCTGGAATGAAGAAGATCGACCAAAGGATACCCAGGCCATTAATAACATTTTTAACCGTGTTATGGGGCATGTTTATGAACAGCAGGAAAGCAAACGTGTACTATTACAGCCAATGTTAAAAGTAGCAGTTTCTATTCTGTTGATTATTTCCATTTCATTAAGTTATCTTTTAATAAGAGAAAGAAGTGTTGGAGATACTTTACGGTATACCACATCAATTGGTGAAACAAAGGAAGTAAGCTTGCCTGATAAGTCCACCGTAATTCTGAATTCATCTTCAACTTTAATTGTTCCTGAACAGTTTTCGAAGCAAAACAGGGATGTAGTGCTGATGGGAGAAGCTTTGTTTGAAGTCAGCAAAGATCGGCAGCGACCATTCCGTGTAGAGACATCTCACCTGCAAGTTGAAGTGTTGGGAACCCGTTTTTATATGAGCTCATACCACGATGAGAAAAACATTAGTACAATTTTAGAGGAAGGAAGCGTCAAGTTAAAGGGCAATTTCAGTAATCTAAATCAATATGTGATGACACCTGGTCAAAAAGCCATTGTGGATAAAGAAACTATGCACATGAAGGTGATTTCTGATTATCAAATAAAGGACTCGTGGGACAATGGTTATTTAGTTTTTGAAGAAGAAAAACTGGAACAGATAATTTTAAAATTGGAAAGGAAATTTGGCTTACACTTTATCGTTATCGATCAAGAGCTGAAGGAGTACACATATACAGGCAAATTTAAAGACGAGTCGGTATTTGAAATTCTCGGATGCCTGGCTATTACTAAACCATTTAAATTCAAACTTAATGACAATGTTATAACTATGCAGAAAGAATAAAAAAAATGAGGGGTTAAAATGCGACCAACATTACCTGCCCCTCATCAATATATGTTTTATTAAAACAATTCAAATTTATGAAAAAAACGTGTAATTGGAAAGCATGGGATTGTTCCCATGGTTTCAGAAAAGTAATGCGTATTATGAAAATTTCGTTATTGCTATTGTTTGTATTGCTTATGCCCTTGTATGCAAGTACAAATGCTCAAAATCAGAAGGTAAACATCAAAAGCATTGGAGGATCTCTTAAAGAGGTGCTGAGTGAAATTGAAAATCAAACCGAGCTTACCTTTATCTACAACCATGATGTTGTTAACGAATCAGAAATGGTTTCGATTGATGTTCGAAATGCACGGGTAGAAAGTGTATTAGAGGATATTCTATCAGATCAGCATCTGGATTTTAAAATTATCGAAAACAAAGTGATGCTTTTTAAATCGGGTAAAAGGGTATTGGCCGAAAAAATGACACAGGAAGAGTTTTTGATTAAAGGAAAGGTAGCTGATGTTAATGGCGATCCATTACCGGGTGTTAATGTGATTGAAAAGGGCACAACCAATGGTGTTATTACTGGCGTTGATGGTTCTTATACCATAAAAGTGAATAACCCCGATGACGTTCTTATATTCTCATTTATTGGATTTACCAGTCAGGAGATTAATGTGGCTAATCGCAAGAGCATTGATATTACTCTTGTAGAGGAAGTAACTGGCCTGGATGAGGTAGTTGTAGTCGCTTTTGGTACACAGAAAAAATCGCACTTAAGTGCGGCTGTGCAAGAAGCCAAAGGAGAGGTGGTAATGAACCGTCCGATTCAGAATGCAGCAGAAGGTTTAGCCGGACAGATTGCCGGTTTAAATGTTGACATTGCCGGAGGTGCTCCCAACCAAACGCCATCGCTCAATATTCGTGGTTTTACAGGTATTAAGAAGAAAAATTCGTGGTCGGATGATTTAGTGATTGCCAAATCTGAACCTCTGGTTTTGATTGATGGTGTTGAGCGAAGCTTAGCTGATATTAATCCGAATGACATTGAATCATTTAGTGTACTGAAAGATGGTAGTTCAACAGCCATTTATGGTTCGCGCGCAGCATACGGTGCCATCATCATCACCACCAAAAGTGGTAAAGAAGGGAAGATGAAAGTTAATTACGGAGGAAACGTTAGTGTTAACCGTCCGATAAACCTGCCATCTAAAATTTCCAGTGTCGAATTTGCTCACCAGATAAATCAATTCAGAAGAAATAATTCGGGAGGAAACGGAACAGCTTATTTCAAGCCGAATGTCATCGACTTGATGCAGGCTTGGATTGATCAGGATTGGGACTCTGAAGTTTGGGGTGATATTCCCATGGATCAGCGAATTGCCGGCGTTGATACCCGTGGTAATAACTGGGCCAGTAACAATGGTTCCTATGCCAATAACGATTGGATGGATAAGGCCTTCATGGATTATGCAATCAACCAGCAGCACAATGTTAACCTGAGTGGTGGTAATAAGAAGACATCCTACTATGTAAGTTTTAACTATAATGAGCGCAACGGAATCTTTGATGGAATCGAAGATAGTCGTGATCGTTATACTGTATTAACAAAAATTGATACGGAGCTATTTAAGTGGTTAAACTTTAACGTGTCAACCAACTATGTAAGAGCTGAAGAGATTGGTGCCAATGTTTATAATAATGGTCGCGATTATGGCAATGCCTGGTCACTATTATCCAAAGCATGGCCAAATCATGCCGATCAAACTTCAATGGGTGGAAATTATCGTTTCAATGTTTTGCCAAACTTTAATGGAGAAGCCGGTTGGGAAACCTATGAAAAAGATGATATTACTGTTACAGGTGGATTAATAGCCACATTAACAAAAGGATGGAAAGTAAACGCACGTTACACTTGGAGAGCTAATTCGTCGGGTAAAAACAGAGTGAATATAACACCTCTTCAAATTTTACCTGATGGAAGTGTTAAAGCAACTCAAAGAACATCGGGTGGTGACATGGTGCAAAAATGGTACGATAGAAGTAATTATCGAACATTGGATTTGTTTACATCATACGATCTGAAACTGGGCGAAAACAACTTTAAGTTCATGATTGGTATGCAACAGGAGGAAAAAGCATGGAATCGCTTATATGGTAAAGCTCAGGACTATTATTCAAGTGAGTTAACCCATATTTCAACAACATCGGGCGAAAGACATGCATCTGATGATTTATACAATTGGTCGACCCGGGGGTATTTTGGCCGGGTTAATTATAACTATAAAGAAAAGTACTTTGTAGAAGCCAATTACCGAAAAGATGCCACATCTTTATTCAATTCCAGCAACCAATGGGCAACTTTCCCTTCTTTATCGGCAGCCTGGAACATTGCAAAAGAAAACTTCTGGCCTTTGGCAGATCAGGTTTCCTTATTTAAAATCAGGGGATCTTGGTCCAATGCCGGTGATGCCGGGGTAAATCAGTTTAATGGCAATTACTACCCATTCTATCCTTCAATGGAAACAAAGGTGTATAACAACAATAGTGGTAATGCGGTAATTCTTGATAATGAACTGGCATCCTATGTTGAAATGGCCGATTTGGTGTCTGACGAGTTAACATGGAATAAGGTTGAAACCATCGATTTCGGCTTTGATTTATGGGCTCTTCAAAATCGTTTAAGTTTTACTTACGATTGGTACCAACGTACCATCCACGATGGTTTTGGTCCTGCCGAAACTTTGCCCGAAGTATTGGGAACGGCACCTCCGCAAGCCAATAATTCAACCACCGAAACCCGGGGTTGGGAATTTGTTATCAATTGGAAAGATAAGATGGGTAATCTGGCAGGTAAGCCTTTAAATTATGAAGTTGGGATCAACTATAGTGATTTCATTAGTTACATTGTTGATTATGACCATACCGGAACTGGTAAAATGAATGAATACACACCAGGTATGATGATTGGGCAGAACTACCATTACGTTTCAAAAGGTATTGCTCAAAATTCAGATGATGTATATGCTAACGTAGTTAAAGATAATAAATGGTATTATGCCGGTGATTTAATGTTGGCCGACCTCAATGGCGATGGTTTTGTAGGGAGTAATGGCAAATGGCAAAGCATGGGTGATGTTAAAAAGAACGGATTTAGTTACCCACGTGGAACTTACGGGATTAACCTTGGTCTTGAGTGGAATAATTTTGATGTATCGCTGATGCTCGATGGCGTATTAAAATGGAAAAAATACACCAATAGTCATTATGTATTTGGTATGGGAGGTGATCATTTCTGGTCGCCATTTTACAGAGAACACATGGATTTAGGTTATTGGATGCCGGATAATACCGATGCATTTTTCCCACGGGCAGTGCCTGGCAAGAAAAATACCGGATGGGACAATGACCAGTATGCATTGGATTTGTCGCATCTGCGTATACGAAATTTAAAAGTCGGTTATCGATTTAACAACTTGTTGTCAAACTATTTCAAGTCTCTCTATACCTATGTTAGTATGGAGAATTTAGGCTTTATCTACAACAATGCCTATGTCAAATATGATCCTTATATGCTGGCGGCAACAAATGGTGGTGGATATCCGCCAATGAGCAGTGTTTCATTTGGTTTAAATGTTGAATTTTAAAAGTGATTAATAATGATTAAGACAATATATAGAATATTCATTATAGCACTCCTGTTAAGTAATTTTGCTTGTTCAGACGATTTTTTGGAAAAATATCCGGAGGATGTTTTAACAGATGAGGTATTTTTTACCGAAGAGGTGCATTTAAAAGATTATGTGGCACAATTATACGCCAAAAGCAGGAAACGATATGATGGTAATGGCTACTGGATTAACGCTGATGTTGGTTCTGATATTTGGATTCAAGGTCAGGGATTAGCGAGTTCACTGTATACTACAACAAAAAGTTCTGTAGCAGATTTAACACAAAAAGACTGGAACAATGGTTATACTGCCGTTAGAAAATGCAATTACTTTCTGAATAATTACCATCGTGTAACAAACATAACACCTAATGTAGAGCATTATATTGGAGAAGGTTATTTTTTCCGTGCAGAGGCCTATTTTGGCTTATTAAAGAATTTTGGTGGTGTACCATTAATCACTGATGTGTTAAACGTATCATCCGAAGAATTGTATAAAGAACGATCTACACGCGAGGAAATTGCGAAGTTCATCATTCAGGATCTGGATTCGGCCATTCATTACCTGCACTTAAAAAATAAAGGCGCATGCAAGCCGGGTCGTGTCAATAAGCAGGCTGCTTTAACGATGAAAGCACGTGTCGCTTTATATGAAGGCTCCTGGGAATATTATCATGGTCGAAAAGGTACAGATTATGCCGTAGCAGGAAAAGATGGAAAAGCATTTCTTCAGGATGTGGTGGAAGCCGTTGACGATTTAATTGAAATCGAAGGTACCAACATTTTTACCGATGGTGGTATTTATGATGAGCCATACAATCAGTTATCGGCACAAAATGATATGTCGAAAGTGGCGGGGGTATTTTATTACACTGTTTATAGTCAGGAGCTGCTCAATAAATCGCACAATATGTATGAAGCAATCACAGGCGATGGATTCTGTTATACACGCCGATTTGTTGATATGTATCTAGACAAGGATGGAAAGCCACGTGAGTTGTCGGCACATCCATTAACAACCTTAAATGAAATGAGTGAAAATCTTGAGCCACGTTTCAAACAAACGATTTACACTCCTAACCGTGGGCCAATTGTTGAAATGCCTGGTAGAAGAAGTGGAGATTTTCTATACCCTCAAATTCAAACTACTGGCTATTACGCAGGAGCAACAGGATTTAGAAATTGGAAAGGTGCCATCTTTGACGAGTCGCAGTATCGCGATGGAGAGACAGATCATATACATATTCGTTATGCCGAAGGCCTTCTAGCTTATGCAGAAGCAAAAGCCATTTTAGGCACCATCATTCAGGGAGATATCGATAAAACTGTAAATCTTTTAAGAAGCAGAATTGGGGCAACGCCCATGCTTTTATCCGAAGTTAACGGCTGGGATATTGATTACTCCGAGAATAAGGGTTTTGACAATACCGCTGCCAACATCGTTAATGAAATTCGACGCGAACGATGTATTGAACTAGCTGCAGAGGGTTTTCGTGGCGATGATATAAAACGATGGGCCTTGTTGAGCGAAGCCTACAATGGCTGGAGACCAGAAGGTGCTAATGCAGCTGAGTTTTTTGATTATTTCAACGATCCGGATAACAGACCGGATGGATATACCGAAGCTGAATGGTTATCCAATGCCCTCGAAGATGGCAATAATTGTAAAGTTCTCCCCAATGGTAACTTTAATGCATTATGTAAACTACCTTATTTTGAGGATGGTGCAGAAGGCTGTCAGGTGGTCGAAGGGAGAGATTATCTGAAGGCAGTGCCATTTAATGAAATCGAATTGTATAAACAAAAAGCAGGCGTAATATTAACGCAAAATCCAGGTTGGAATTAAAATATTTGAATCATGAAGAAAGTAATTTTATATGGTTTTTTGATGGCTCTCGGATTTATCGCATGTGAGCCAAGAGTTGATATGGACATGTCGCAATGGGGCGATACGGCTTACATTGATGATGTATTACCATTTGTTTTAGAGGAAGACGAACACACTTTGGCCGAATGGTATGTTGATTCAACAACTACCACAACCGGTATTCGGAGAGTATGGATTACACACGAAATAACCATTGACAGTTTAGCAGCCGAAGCAACCATTTCATTGGCTGGCGATATTGATTTAACAAAAGTTGGTATAGCTTTTAAGCACCAATGCCAAACCGTTGCACCAATGGGCAATTCTCCAAAGGCTGGTTATATTAATGATTTTAGTAATGGACCGTTCAAATATCAGTTAAGATCGGCTGACGGGACGGTTCGTGATTGGACAGTCATATTTGATCCGGAAAATTAAAAACATAGTCTCTTAAAATTGTTTGTATGTTACCGGAAGGGTTCTATTTTAAGGCCCTTCCGGTTTTTTATAGTTAAAGGCGCGTTTTGTAATACGTTTGGTGTAAGAAGTTTTTAATTGAGCTGGAGTTTTTATTTTGCTTGTTGACATTTTTTTAGCGATTTCCAATTAAGAATTATACTTCCTGAACTTCAGAATGAATGCTGGTTCCTTTCTGCATCGTTTTGAACGAGATAGTGTTCGTCGATCTTCACGATATGTGTACTTTTTGTCACGAATATTACCCATTAATAAACCCGATTGGCCACTTTCTTTGTAGCATATTTTTTTAGTACAAACGCTAAAACGTTTAAGCGAATTAAAGAACTTGATAAATAAAGAAACTGGTAATTAATTAAAGTATAAATGAAAGCTATGAAGTTTATTCATTCAGTCATTCTGATGATTGTATTAACGGGCGTAATTAATGCACAAACGTTAACAAATGGGGTGAAGTACCTGCAAAGTTACGAAGGTAGCAGCCTCGATCATGTGGCCATGCCAATTGGTGGTATTGGTACCGGAACCGTATCTATTGATAGTCGAGGGAAACTGGTAGATTGGGAAATAATGAACCAGGGAGCCATTGGTTTTCTTCCTTTCTTTAATGAGCATTATCTGGCAACCCGTGTAGCACCGTTTTTTGCCATTCGCACAAAAACGGCGGATGGAACCATTGATGCCCGCATGCTGGAAGGCGCTATTCCCAAAACAAAGCTGGAAGGAGATTGGGGTTGTGATGAGCTTAACAGTACATTTCCCCGTTTTAATAGCAGTAAAATGCAAACGGCTTATCCCATTGCAAAAGTTGATTTAATCGATCAATCAATGCCGGTGAATGTATCTTTCAAGGCATTTAACCCTTTAATTCCCGGAAAAACTGATGACAGTAGTATTCCGGTAGCAATTTTGGAATATGCAGTTACCAACCCTGGTAACTCGGCGCTTGAAGTAACCATTAGTGGAACGGTTCCCAATTATATTGGATTTGATGGTTTTAAAAATCGCATCAAGCAAAATAAAAATACCTATTTAAATAAAGGACAACTTAAGGGTGTCTACATGACAACCTCATCAGCCGATTCATTGGATAGTCGTTGGGGTTCGATGGCATTAACAACCATGAGTAGTGATGGCGAGGTAAGTTACCGTACCAGCTGGCATCCCGATCTGGTTTGGAACGGATCGGTTATTGAATTTTGGGACGACCTGAAAGATGATGGGAAACTGAAGCAGCACCTTGGTGCAAAAGCAAAAGAATACACCGATTATAATATGTTGAAAGAATTTGAAGGCGAAACCAAGGATCAATCGGTGCCTGCTTCATTAGCTGTAAAAGTGAAACTAAAGCCAGGTGAAACCAAACATATTCCATTTATGTTGACCTGGTATTTTCCTAAGCGAATTAGCTGGGAAGGTCAGCCAGGGTGGCCACAAGAGCCATTGGATAATTACTATGCAAAACATTATTCGGATGCCTGGAATGTAGCCGAGAAGGTGGCTGATCGTTTTGATGAATTGAAAGGTGGAACCGAGAAATTTGTTAATACTTTCGTTAGTCAGGATGTGCCTCAGTCAATAAAAGAGGCAGCACTTTCTAATTTGGTGAACATGCGTAGCCAAACCTTATTTCGTACTGCCGATGGATTAAGTTATGGTTGGGAAGGTCAGGGAAGTGTTTACGGTACTGCACAGAATCCGAAAGGAATCCGCGGTGGCTGGGGACCTGGTACCTGTAACCACGTTTGGAATTACGAATCAACCATTCCTTTTACTTTTGGTGATATCGCCATGTCGATGCGCGAAGTAGAGTTTGCGAAGGCTACTGATTTAAAATCAGGAAAAATGGCTCACCGGGTATTCTTACCGATTACGAGAAACCAAACAATTGGTCCTGCTGCCGATGGACAGTTAGGCTGTATTATTCGTATGTATCGTGAATGGCAGTTATCAGGAGACACAGAAAAATTGAAAGAACTATATCCATATGTAAAAAGATCATTGGAGTTTGTTTGGCAGGACAGTAAATGGGATGCTGATAAAAATGGAGTAATCGAAGGTGTGCATCACAACACCATGGATGTAAATTACATTGGGCCTAACCCGGAGATGGGTACCTGGTACCTGTGTGCTTTGCGTGCCGGTGAAGAAATGGCCAAGGTGGTGAAAGATAAAGCTTTCGCGAAGGAATGTCGTCAGTTATTTGAAACAGGAAGCGCCTGGATGGATGAGAACATGTTCAATGGCGAATACTACATTCAGTTACTTCCGGAACCACGTAATTTCCAGGTTGGTGAAGCGGTGTTGGTACACCAAATGGTAGGGCAGCAAATGGCCCATATTTGTGATTTGGGTTATTTACTTAAGCCTGAAAATGTGAAAAAAGCATTAAAATCGGTGATGAAGTACAACTATCGCACAAACTGGGATCAGCACCTGAGCACATTTCGTTGTTACATTACACGTGACGAAGCTGGTTTAATGAATGCTTATTATCCCGAAGGAAAAAGAGAGGCACGTCCTTTCCCGTATTTCTCAGAGCCATGGACCGGTTTAGAGTACCATACTGCGGCAGGTATGATTTTCGAAAACATGGAAACAGAAGGTGAAAAGGTAGTACGATCGACACGTGGGCGTTACGATGGTTCTAACCGTAACCCTTTTAACGAAGGCGAGTTCGGACATCGCTATGCTCGTGCCATGTCATCATGGAGTCCATTAATCGCCTATTCGCGTTATCATTATAATAAGGCAGAAAAGACAATGACCATTCGTGCTGAAGAAGGCTCTTATTACTGGTCAAATGGTTATGCTTATGGATCAATTGAGGTAATTAAGCAAGGCGATAAATTCAAAGCCAAACTGACGGTTGATGCCGGTGATCTGGATCTTAGGAAATTAAGTTTTCTTAATAGAAATAACGAAGTTGTAAATGCTGTTTCTGTTCGTGGTCAATCTGTATTAAAGGAAGGCATGAGTTTAGAAATAAAATAATTAGATTGTTTTTGTTAGGCTGAATTGAATCACCTGGGTAAATTTGAAGTTTCGACTCTTAAAAGTTGGCTTCAGACGGACCTGGGTGTTTCACTTGGTTTTAACAGGATGGTTTGACAACTGAAAGAAAATTTAAACACATGAAAGCTAAAATTTTATTACTTCTGGTATTAACCATTATGACCACTCATCTATCAGCTCAAAAAACTGATTTGAAGAAGGATTTCTCTGGCTGGCAGTTTAAATACGATAAGGTAAAAGGTATCGGACATGAGCAGGGCTGTACACGCCGCGATCCCAGCGATGTTATAAAAGTTGGTAATACCTGCTATGTCTATTACACGAAGGTTTATGGAAGATCGCCAGGTTATTGGGGAACCCTATGGTATGCCACTTCTGTTGATAATGGCTTTACCTGGAAAGAACAGGGTGAGGTATTGGGGCTTGGTGAAAAAGGGACTTTCGACTCTCAGGCCACTTTTACACCCAATATTATTTTTGCCGAAGGAAAATACTGGCTCTATTATACCGGAGTTAAGCCAACACCAGGAAACAAAGAAGGAAAATTTGAAAATAATTCAACCACTGATATTACGGCCATTGGCTTGGCTGTTTCAGATTCGCCGTATGGTCCTTTTAAACGGCTAAGTAATCAGCCGGTATTAAAAGTGAGTGCCGAGCCTGATAAGTTCGATAGTTATCGCATCGATGATGCCTCTTTGTTGTATCGTAACGGATTATATTGGTTGTATTATAAAGGACGCAGTCGGATCCACGGAAATCAGGGGCCCCGCTTTACCCGCATGGGAGTTGCTTTTTCAAAAAATCCGCAAGGCCCGTTTATTAAATTGGATCAACCATTGATGGCAGAAAACCACGAGGTAATGATTTGGCCACACAAAACGGGAGTCGCCACGCTGGCATCTTTTAGCAGCACCATTGAATATGCGGCTGATGGCATCGATTTTTACACCGATAAATTAGGGGTGAAAGTAGAAAAAAGACCGGACGCACCAGGTGCCTATCGTCCTGATCTGACCAATCCAACTGTTGTGGGAGAAGGTTTAAAATGGGGAATTGGCATGGTGCATAATGGGACTGAGGCTTATTTAATTCGCTTTGAAGTAATTGAAAAATAATGAAGCAAGTATTTTATTTAGTATTGTTAATTATCGGTGGATTAACAGCTTGTCATTCCTATGGTAAGGATAATTCGAACAAGCAACCCAATGTGGTGGTATTTCTTGTTGATGATTTGGGATGGACAGATTTAACATGTTATGGCAGTGATTTTTATCAAACTCCTAACATCGATCGCTTAGCCAGTAAGGGAGTACGCTTCACCAATGGTTATTCATCCTGCACCGTTTGTTCACCCTCACGGGCCTCGTATATGTCTGGCAAGTATCCGGCAACTTTAAATTGTACCGATTGGATTGAAGGACATAAACGATCGGATGCCCCGCTTAAAGTGCCGGACTGGACCATGTATCTAGATACAGCTGAATATACATTGGCTGAGGCTTTTAAGGATGCAGGTTATGTAACCGGGCATTTTGGTAAATGGCACCTTGGAGAAAATGAAATATACTGGCCCGGGAATCAGGGGTTCGATGTGAACAAAGGAGGCTGGACCTGGGGAGCACCAAATCTGAATCCGTCAAAAGGATATAAAGGATACTTTTCGCCTTATGGAAATCCAAAACTGAGCGATGGTTCAGATGGTGAATACCTAACCGAGCGCCTGGCAAGCGAGGCCTGCGATTTTATAGCTAACAATGCTTCTAAGCCTTTCTTTCTGAACTTCTGCTTTTACAATGTTCACACGCCCTTGCAGGCCAAAGCCGAAAAAGTTGAGAAATACAAAGCATTGGCCGATTCTTCAAAAAATCAGATGAATCCGACTTATGCGGCCATGGTTGAACATGTTGACGAGGCGGTGGGCCGTGTTATTGGACAATTAGATAACCACAGGCTGCTGGAAAATACCATTATTGTTTTTACATCCGACAATGGCGGGTTGATTGGTCGTGGAAATTATAAATTTACTAACAATACACCCTTGCGATTGGGTAAGGGGCATATGTATGAAGGGGGTATTCGGGTACCTAATATTATTTCGGCACCCAATGCTTTGGTCAATGGAAGCACAGTTGATAAGCCAATGATTACAATGGATTTTTACCCAACATTGGTTGAATTGGCTCAGATTGATGTTCCTGCATCGGTTAAGTCCGGATGGGATGGTTGTAGTTTGGTACCATTACTAAATGGTGAAACCGAATTTGGCCGTGAATTTCTGCTATGGCATTATCCCCATTACCACATTGAAGGTGCTACACCTTATAGTGCTATTCGCATGGGAGATTGGAAGCTGATCTATTTTATGGAAACAGAAACCTTTGAATTATACAATCTGGACAAGGACCTTGGAGAGTCAAACAATCTGGTTAAAGACTATCCGGATAAAGTTAGGGAACTTGCAAAGCGTTTAAGCCATGAACTAAGAAAACGACAGGCACAACAGGCAATAAACGCTGAGACAGGCAAGACTGTGCCGTGGCCCGATGAAAATGTATGACTATAGTTTCAACAGATTATTAAGTTGTAAACAAAGGACATTATTGAAAGATCCTTAAAATCTAAAAATAACAAGCATTTATCAATGCTACATATTTATCGTCATGAAAAAGGTATCTAGGAAACAGGGTGCCTTTTTTAAGTATGTATTTGCCCCTGGTTGTTTAGATGAAATCTGAATGTCATATAACGTGATGTTTTATCGGGCAGAAAACTTAAAGTGCTGTGGAATTGCAGGTAAAGGGGAGCAGAAGTATGTATTTAAGCTCGATTTATATACTTTAAGTAAGGATTTGAACCCCTTGAAAACGCATAGTGCGATTTAATTTTGCGGTTAATAGATGACTATTTTGATTTAATTAGCCGTAATAGTGAAGTAGGCATCCTTAACCTAATACAAATTAAAAGACCTCAAGTTTTACTTTGAATACGGCGTAAAAGCACTCTTTTTTCGAGAGGGTGTAATAGGTGTATAATAGGGTCACGTTGCATAGCAATTTAGTGCAAGTGACATATTGATCGGGGTTAACTATGTATTTAAGATCCAAGGAAATAACCGGGATTACAAGTAAGGCATCTTACCAAAAGGTAGTTGATACATACTATCGTACGATGGTTATGTTTGCGTCAAACTACATCAAGGATGTGGATGATGCAAAGGACGTTGTGCAGGATTCTTTTATAGCTCTGTGGGATAATCGCATCAATATTAAATCAGAAGCATGCATTAAAAGTTATTTGTATTCCACAGTTCGAAATAAATCTTTGAATTTTCTGCGCGATAGTCGACCGGGTAATGGTGATGATGAACTGATTCAGTTGCAATCGGAAGACAACCTTAGTAAAGCGATCATAAAGGAAGAAACCCTTCGGCTTTTTTATCAGGCATTGGATGAATTAAATGAGAATGCGAAAAAGGTAATTTTATTAACGCTCGAAGGTTATGCAAGGGAAGAAATAGCCGAAAAATTAAGCATTGGAATTGATGCTGTTAAGTACCACAAAAAGCAGTCAGTTATTAAGTTACGTAAGCAATTGCAGCATCATTACTACATCCTCACTTTCCTGATGTAAACAAAAATTAACACGAATCTTAAAAAAAACAAAAATCACACTACCCGTTTTTGATTTCCTTGTGTCTTATGGGAAAATCAAATTGAATGAAGGTTGATAAAGATATACAGATTGCAGAATTGTTAAGTAAACAATTGCTTGGTGAACTTTCTGAATCTGAAAGAAATACAGTGGACGCATGGATGTGCGATGAAAGCAATAAGGCTTTGTACCACTCCATCCGACAAGATATCCTAAAGGGGGCATATAAGCATCAGTATGACCAACTTCAAATAGACGAGAATTGGAAACAAGACTTGGAACAGCAGTTCAGACGAATAAGCATCAGGCGCTTCATGAAGGTTGCTGCTATTATGACAATGATTCTCACCACAGGAACTTTATTGTATTTTCTGTTGCCAAATAATGCAGGTGTTGAGAATAAACTTGCTTCGGTAACTACCATTGCACCTGGCACAGCCAAAGCGGAACTGATTTTGGCCGATGGAACCAAAGTGGGCCTGACGGATGAAGAAAAAGTGATTGAACAAAAAGGAATTCGTCTGGAGAATGTGACCGGTAAACTTAAATACAAGCAGCAGGCAAGCAGTAAGCTTTCGCCAATGATTAATACGCTGCAGATACCAAGGGGCGGCGAATATCAACTGCAGCTGGCCGATGGAACAAAGGTGTGGTTAAATTCATTAACGAAATTAAGATATCCTGTGGCTTTTACAGGAGATGAACGTAAAGTATATCTGGATGAAGGTGAAGCCTATTTTGAAGTGGCCCACGATGCCAGTCATCCGTTTATTGTAGCCACTGGCAAAGGCATGCAACTGGAGGTGCTAGGTACGTCCTTCAACATGATGGCTTATGGCAATGAAGGAGAGATTCAAACCACTTTGGTCGAAGGATCTGTAGAGCTTAGCTTAACGAATCAGCAAAAAGTACGCATTAAGCCGGGCGAGCAGGCTAGCTTTGATAAATCGGATATGCAGATTAAGGTAAGTCAGGTGGATGTTGATGCATATATTGCCTGGAAAAATGGCCGATTTGCCTTCGAGCAGGCCGAATTGCAAAGCATCATGACAACCCTTTCCCGTTGGTATGACGTTGATATATTCTATCAGAACGAAAGCATTAAAAAGAAACGCCTGTCAGCTAACCTTAAACGTTACGATTCCATCTACTCAATTTTAGAATTATTCGAACAGGCTTCTTCCATCTATTTCGAAGTAGACGGACGAACTATTTTAATTAAAGAAGGAAATATGAAACAATAAATATCAATAGCTAACATAAAATAAAAATGTGGAAAATCGCCACAATCTTCCACATTTAATTAACGGTATGTGAGATACCTATAAATTAACGTAAATGCAAAAATATGAAAAAAAATTGGAAACAGAAGCCATACCTGGAGCGGGCATGGCTTAGAAAACTGTGGTTAATTATGAAGACAGCTTTTGTTTTTCTTTTTATGACAATGGTTCAGGTTTCGGCCAGCGTGTATTCGCAGGATACAAAGCTGACACTAAAAATGCAGAATGCGACCATTGAGCAGGTTATTAAGGAAATAAAACAGAAAAGTGAGTTCGATTTCGTATTTGATTATGATTTAATCGAAAACACCAGGGCAGTTTCAATCAATGCAAAGAATGCAGGAGTTGAGGAAATTCTGAATGAGTGCTTAAAAGAAACGAACCTGAATTATAAAATTGTTGATAAAGTAATCCTCTTACTACCTGCAGTGAAGCAGCCGGTTATTCAGGAGGAGCTTAAAACCATAACAGTTAAAGGTATAGTAAAGGATGAAAAGGGAGAGTTGCTGCCGGGAGCTACCATTATTATACAAGGTACTACACAAGGTGTGATCACCGGCATCAATGGTGATTATCATTTTCCGAATGTTCCTGTCGATGCCGTCCTGAAGTGTTCATTTATTGGTTTTGCCGATCAGGAGTTACCAGTTAACGGGCAAACAACCATTGACTGGGTGCTAAAGAGTGCGGTCAGCGAGCTGGAGGATATCACGGTTGTAGGTTTTGGTACACAAAAGAAAGATGCCGTGGTAGGATCCATGTCAACTGTAAAACCGGCCGAACTAAAGGTACCGTCAAGTAACTTAACAACAGCGCTGGCCGGTCGTATTTCAGGGGTAATTTCTTACCAAACAAGTGGTGAGCCCGGACAAGATAATGCACAATTCTTTATCCGTGGTATTACATCTTTTGCCCAGGGAACACAACCTTTAATTCTGATTGACGGTGTGGAATTAACCTCCGATGATCTTGCCCGCTTAAATCCGGATGATATTGAAAGCTTCTCGGTGATGAAAGATGCCACTTCAACAGCGGTTTATGGTGCTCGTGGTGCAAACGGTGTTATCTATGTTACCACTAAAAAAGGTGTGGAAGGAAAGCCTAAATTAAATATCCGCTACGAAAGTTCATTTAGTACCAACACCATGTTGCCGGATATTGCCGATGGTGTTACCTATATGCAGAAGAAAAATGAGGCAGTAAAAACCAGGATTCCAGGCGCATTGGCTCCTTTTAGTGAGGAGAAAATTTATAACACCATTCACAATGTAAATCCCAATGTTTTTCCAAATGTGGATTGGCAGGATGAGATGATAAAAGATTGGACGCACAACAGACGTTTCAATGCAAGTTTAAGTGGTGGTGGAAAAAAGATTCGTTATTACCTGGCGACCAGTTTTGCCCAGGACAATGGAATTTTAAAAGACGATCCACTGGGGTACATCGAGAGTAACATTAAGCTGCGTAAATATTCGGTTCGTTCAAATATTGATATTGACTTAACACCAACAACTACAGCAATTGTTCGTTTGCATTCTACATTTGATGAATACAAGGGACCAGTTATTGGAGGAGGAGCTTTGTTTGCACAAACCTTATTGACAAGTCCTGTGCGTTTTCCTGCCGTGTATGATCCGGATGAGAATAATGTAAATACCCCACATATATTATTTGGTAATCAGTTGCGTGGTGAAGGTGAGTTCTACATTAACCCATATCAACAGCTATTGAGTGGTTATACACAGAACAGTCGTTCCTTAAACCTGGTGCAGTTCGAAATGCGTCAAAAATTAGACTTTATTACGGAAGGTTTAAGTGTTCGATTCCTGGGAAATAACAACCGTACTTCATTTTATGGTTTATCACGAAGCAATTCACCATTCTTCTATGAAGCTAAATTAGTGGATTATGACCCCATTGAAAACTCCTATGTTTTAACGCGATTAAACGAAGATGGTAACCGGGCCTTATCATTCGGTGGAGGTGACTCGAATGTTGTCAATGTTCTTTATGGCGAATTAGCAGCAGATTATCACCGAAATTTCGGAGATCATACCATTAATGCCATGTTAGTAGGTATTATACGGGAATCAAATAATTCGGCAGCCGAAAGCCTCATCGCTTCTTTACCATACCGTAATTTAGGGGTATCAGGACGTTTTACCTATGATTATAAAACCAAATATTTTGCCGAGTTCAACTTTGGTTATAATGGTTCCGAACGCTTTGCAGAAAACAATCGTTTTGGCTTCTTCCCGTCTGTTGGTGTGGGATGGTTGGTAAGTAAGGAGAAGTTTTTCGAAAATGTTAATCCTAACTTCATCAATAAAGTTAAGCTAAAAGCATCCTATGGTTTGGTTGGTAACGATCAGATTGGTGCTAAAAACGATCGATTCTTCTATCGTTCACAAGTAGGTGTTGGCCAGGGTTATATGTTTGGCGATCGGGAAAGTTATGACTATGTAAATGGTGTGAGCATACTTAATTATGCGAATGACGAAATTACCTGGGAAATAGCCGAAACAACCAACTTTGGTCTGGAATTGGACTTTATGCAGAGTGCCTTCCAGTTACGGGCTGAATATTTTATTCAGGATCGAAGCAATATTTTACAAAGCCGCCTGTTGCCCTACTCAATGGGACTGCGCGTTACAGCAGATGATGGTTCATCTGTTCGCGATAATGTGGGATCAGCCAGAATTAACGGTGTTGATTTATCACTCGATGGTAATAAGTCGTGGATGAACGGAATGTGGTTAAGTGTAAGAGGTACTTTTACCTACTCGAATAGTGAAATCACCAACTTCGAAGAGCCCAATTACGCCCTGCAAAATTCTCCTTATCGTGCCATTACAGGTAGTAAAATAGGGCAGGCATATGGATACGTTGCTGAACGTTTGTTTTTGGATGATCAGGAAGTGATTAACTCGCCAAGACAGGTGTTTGGTACTTCCTTGCCAAGTGCCGGTGATATTAAATACAAGGATATCAATGGGGATGGCGAAATTAACACGCTTGATATGGTGCCCATTGGTCATCCGCAATCACCTCAGATGACTTTCGGAGCTGGTTTTTCAGCCGGATACAAAGACTTCGATTTTTCAATCTTTTTCCAGGGCAACGCCAATGTTAGCATGTTTATTAATCCTGGGACGATGATGCCATTTATTGAAGGATACGATAAGGATCTGGTAAATAGAGGAAATCCTGGTAAAACATATATGTATGAACGTGCACTTTTACAGGAGTTTGCGGATAATCACTGGTCGGAAGATAATGCCAATCCTTACGCAGAGTTTCCAAGGTTGTCACCCGGTATCAACGCCAATAATATGCAAACAAGTAGTTACTGGATGAGAGACGGTTCTTTTGTACGTTTGAAACAGTTAGAGCTGGGGTATAACATACGCAACATCAAAGGCATCAGTAATATCCGGATTTATGCATCAGGTACCAACTTGTTTACCTGGTCGAAGTTCAAACTATGGGATCCTGAATTGGGAGGTAATGGTATGCAGTATCCGGTACAGCGAGTGTTTAATCTAGGTTTGTCTGTGAACTTGTAAATCAATAACAATGATGAAAAAAATATATATAAAATTACTGAGCGGTATTATCGCCATAATTGCTTTGGCAGGATGTTCTGACTTTTTGGAGGTAGTGCCGGATGATAGCCCAACAGTGGATATCGTTTTTGAAACGCGAACCTCAGCCGAAACATTTTTGGCTACCTGTTATTCCTACTTACCTTATCATAGTACGAGTTCTGTACCCGATTTTTTGGCAGGCGATGAATTGTGGTTAAATGATTTATTAGATTCCAGATATCCCAATCAATCCTTTCAGGTGGCAAAAGGCTTATCCTCTCCAAATAATTCACTTAATGACATTTGGCGAAGCATGTATACGGGCATACGTGACTGCAATACCTTTATGGAACACATACATGCTCCTTACGACATGACTGAAACTGAAAAGAAAGAATGGACGGCACAGGTAAAAGTATTAAAAGCCTACTATCACTTTCTTTTAATGCGCCAGTACGGACCGATAGTTATTGTCAGGGAAAACCTACCTGTAGGATCGGATATTGAAGTGGCCAAGAAACGACGTGAACCGGTTGATGAGGTGGTTAGTTATTGCGTAAAGCTAATCGATGAGGCGCTGCCTGATCTACCCTCAAACCTGATTGGTTCCTCTGTTTTAGCTCAAAAGGTTACTGTGGTTGCTGCTTTATCGCTTAAAGCCAAAATATTAGTAACAGCTGCAAGCCCTTTGTTTAACGGCAATGAGTATTATGCAGGTTTTAAGGACGAAGATGGAAGAGATTTAATCAATACAAACTACGATTCTGAGAAATGGGTTTTGGCCAAAGAGGCTTGTAAGGCTGCGGTTGAAAGAACAGAGGAAGAGAGGCATGAATTATATACCTATCATGAGGATGTAATTAATTCTCAGGTCTTAAGTGATATGACCAAATTGAAATATTCGATTATTGGTTCTGTTACCGAAGATATAGCCAGTACTGAAAAAATATGGGAAACACGAGGCAGTGTTAATCAGGCCCATTACATGGCAAAGATGAGCGATCCATTAGCTATCATTTCTGATTTTATGCTAACAGCAGTGGCGCAGATCTATTCACCACCTATGCGCATGGCGGAGTTGTTTTATAGTGAAAATGGTGTGCCGATTGATCAGGATCGAACTTATCCTTACGAAGAAAGATTTAATCTGACTGTTACCGGTACCGAAGAGGTGGATCATATACCATATGGCTATCAAACCGCTGTATTACATACAAAAAGGGAACCTCGTTTTTATGCGAATTTAGGTTTTGATGGTGCCAGATATTTAGGTTATGGCCGTTTCTCAGAAAGTGCACCTTACATTGCCGAAATGCGTGCCGGTCGTTCTACCGGATACAAAGGTGGCGATAATCATGAATATTCGGCAACGGGTTACCTGGTTCGAAAGTTGATACACGTAAAAAGTGAATTACGCACCTCCGGGGTAAATTTTTACACGGTAGATTACAACCATCCGGTAATTCGATTGGCCGATTTGTACTTAATGTACGCCGAAACAATCAATGAAGTGGATGGTCCAACAGCCGAGTGTTATGAATACATCGATAAAGTAAGAGAGCGTGCCGGTTTGGATGGTTTATTAGCAGCATGGGATGCCTATGCTTTTGAGCCCCAAAAGGTAAGGAACAAGGACGGTTTGCGCGAAGCTATCCAACACGAACGAATGATTGAGCTGGCTTTTGAAGGACACCGTTTTTGGGATTTGAGAAGATGGAAACGGGCAAAGTCGATGATGGATAACCAGCCGATTATGGCATGGAATGTACAATCTGGGGTAGTTGAAAACTATTATACCCGTAAAAAGATCGCACAGCAAGTTTTTGAAGAGAAAGATTATTTATACCCAATACCATTAACAGTGATATTGGCAAACGATAATTTGAAACAAAATCCTGGTTGGTAAAAAATACAAGTTATGAAAAATTTGATAGTTAAAATTTTACTTTGTTCTGTATTGGTATTTGCAGTACTTCAGAGCTGTAAAGAAGAAGGACTGGTTGGAGTAAGAAACGATGATGGTGTGCCGCCGGGGAAGTTAACCGAAGTAGAAGTAAAAGCTGTTAGTGGAGGAGCCATTATCAGCTATAAACTTCCTGATGATGATGACATCATGGGAGCTAAAGCAACCCTGGTGGATAAAAATGGCATCGAACGAAATTTCCTTTCATCTATCTATACCAATGAATTGATTATCGATGGATTGGTGGATTACGAAGAAACAAAAGTTTTGGTGTACGCCATCGATAAGGGGGGTAACCAAAGTGAACCCAACTCGGTGTCGTTTACACCATTGTTGGCACCCGTTGATTATGCCGCTGAAAGTACTAAGATTGAGCCAACATTTGGAGGCTGCCAGGTAACATTTGATAACCCAAGCGGTTCATCGCTCAATATGTTTCTTTTCGTGCGCGAATGGGATCCTGAAACAGGAGTTGATTCAACTACTTTACTGAATACCTATGCCTACACTAGCGAAGAAGTAAAACCCGTAAAAGAGCGTGGTTTTGATACCAATGAAAAAGAATTCTTTTTGATGTTTAAAGATCGATGGAACAACTTCTCGGATACCATTAAAGAAATTATTGAACCGATCTATGAAATTCAGATTCCTTATAAGAACTTTAAACGTCATCGCCTGCCACACGATGTGCCTATTTTTGGTGGAAACATGGAAGGGGATGATCCTAGCCATGGGCTCTGGAACGATGTGTTTGGCTGGGATGGAGAAGTATCTTATACTCATGTTAAAGGTTTTAGAACCCTCGATGGTGCCGGTTCCAATGCATACGATCCAGATCCGCTTCCTGAGTTTCAGGATCCTTTCGACCCTACCCGTGTAACAGCTCAGTTATTTACGCTTGATTTAGGTGCCGTTTGTCAATTGAGTCGCTTTACTTATCACCCATTACACTCAGGTTATTTTGCCCTTGGTGGATGGCGTATTTTCGAGGTTTATGGCAGCACCGATCCGGATCCCGATGGATCAATGGATGGTTGGTTCAAACTGCTTGACAGAACAGAAGTTGAAACGCCTGAAAATCATCAGGAGCGTAAGAATGAAATAATCACGCAAGGACTAAATTTTGATTTTCTTACTTCACAGGAAGTGCGTTACGTTCGCTTTGCTTTTTATGCAAATTATACCACCTTATTAAGTTTTAATGCCTCCGAAATCGCTTTTTATGGCAGTGTGGTCGAAGAAGTAGAGGAAGAGGAGGAAGAAGAAGTAAAGGTTGAAAACTAAAAGTGCAATGATGAAACATTTAAAATATTTGATGCCGATAATAATTTGTATTGGATTATTGTCGTGTAAAGATCAACTAAGTACGTTCGAAAAGTACGTTAATATGCAGAACAAGTATGTGGTTGGTGCACCAATCAGTATGACTGCAAAAACAGGAGATCGTAAAGCTGAACTGGAGTTTGTAATATCAGCTGATCCTCGTATTACAAAAGCCCTGATATCCTGGAAAGATGAAGGTGAAGATGTTGAAAGAGTAATTGATATCAATAGGGAAGTACCCGCAGTAGATACATTTAATATCAGCATTGATGCCATTGGAGAGGGCGTTAAAACCTTTGAGTTAACACTTTTTGATGAAGTAGAGGATGCCAGTGAAGCGTTAAGAACAGTGGCGTTCATCTATGGACCAAATTATGAATCCTTGTTGGTACCCCGACGTATCTCAGAAATCATTACTGCTGAGACAGATGATCCGGAAGTGAATACGGCCAATGTAACTTGGGCGGCAGCCAGTAACGAAGTGTTGGAAACGACCATGAGCTGGACGAATACGGCAGGCGAAACAACTACCATCATGATCGACAATTCAACAAAGACGACTGAGTTGGTTGGTTATGGTGCTGATTCAAAAATTACGGTAGTGAGTAAATTTTTACCCGAACCGGATGCACTTGACGAGTTTACAAGTATGCCACTTGATTATTCATACCCTGGCATTGTGGCCGATTTGGATAAGTCTTTATGGCAATATGTTGGCTTGCCACACGATTTGCCTGAATCGGATCCGACTTCCGGATGGGGGCCTTGGTCGAATACTTGGGATGGTGATATAGGCACAGGTTATGCCTGGTTAGGAGCCAATAACCCACGACCGGCCGTTGTAACCATTGACATTGGTCTTGAAAAAGTTTTAAAAGAGTGGAACATTCAAAGCCCGGGTTGGGCTGCACCATGGGGACCTAAGGATTATGAAATATGGGCCATTCATGATGTGGACGACATTAACGATGTGGCTACTTCGATGAATGTGACGGCTGAAAACTTAGGTGATTGGAAAGATGAAATGGTGGCAAAAGGATGGACGAACCTGGCCATTTCAAGTCCGGCGCCCGAAGATGCTGGTAATGTTACATCGGTATTTAATAACGATTTAGCCTTTAGGTATGTTCGAATTTTGATTAAGGGCACCTGGCATGCTAATCCAGACTGTATTATCTATGAAATGAATGCACGCGGTATTAAATAATTCGGTGCAGGCAATGATCTGATTAAATAATAAAAAGGCACTGATTTGGGTGCCTTTTTATTATTAACCTTCTGTTTAGATACTAGATAGCCATTACCTAACCCTAACTATAAATAATGAGAAAATTAAGCCAGATTCTGGCCTTGGCTTTTATCTGTTTTATTGGCCATTATGCCCGGTGTCAAAATCACGACGCCATCGATTCGGCATTTATAAAATTAAATCAATTGCCTCCGATGGAGAAAATCTATGTTCATACCGACAAGAATATGTATGCATCAGGCAGTACAATCTGGTTAAAACCCTACCTGGTTTCGGTAACCGGACACCTGCTTTTTGAAGGGAGTCAATTTGTCTATGTAGAATTGTTTGATAAAAGTAATAGGCTGATTAAGAGGATAAAAATTAAAAAGAATGAAGGGGTTTTTGCCGGTCATATTAAACTGCCTCAAGACTTGCAGGAAGGAGAATACCTTCTTAAGGCCTATACAACGTGGATGCTGAATCAAGGCGATGATTATTTGTTTCGCAAAACCATTAAAGTGCAAAATGTAATTCGAAGTAACTATAATGCTACGATTGGCTGGGAAAGAAAAAATGATAAAAATGCCATTGCAACAGTTGCTTTTACCAATAAAGATGACTTGCCGGCCAACAACGAGTTTATCGAGTGCACATTTTTAATGAAGAACAGGCAGACCAGGACTTTTGAAAGATACACCGGTGGTAATGGAGTAATTCGTCTTTCAATTCATCCGGATACCTTAAAAAATATCAGCCACATTGATGTGCAGGTAAAGGAGGATGATAAGAAGTTTCGAAAGCGATTTGAACTGGCAGGTAATCAGAATGAGTTCGATCTGCAATTCTTTCCCGAAGGAGGTGATTTAGTTCAGGGACAGGGAACAAAGGTGGCTTTTAAGGCAATAGGATCGGATGGTTTGCATAGAGATGTAAAAGGTTGTTTGTTAAATAGTGAAAATGATACGATACAATTCTTCAGTTCTGCCCACAAGGGTATGGGCCTGTTCTTTATAATTCCAGATACTTTGTCCGACATTAAAGCTTTGGCATGGATAAATGAAGATAGCAGGAAAGAATTTGATTTGCCCAAAGTTCAAAAAACAGGTGCAGCTCTTTCCATCGTGCCAAGAGCCAATGATTATAAAATCGCCATAAAATCGCCCAAAAATTCAGTAATAAAGCCATCGTATTTGATTGCTCATTCAGGCGAAAACTTGTTGTTTAAGAAGAAGCTTGATGCTTTAGTCTATAGCATTCCCAAAAACATCTTGCCCGAAGGGCTTATTAATTTTGTATTGCTGGACGATGCAACCCAAGCACTATCATCGAGGTTGGTGTTTAATAAAGTGGCAAAGAGAGAGCGGCTTCAGGCATTTTTAAACAAGGAAATGTACATGAGCAGGGAAGCGGTTGAAATGTCCTTAATGCTTGATTCATTGAGTGAGGGAGGTAATTTTTCCATTGCGGTTACCGACAATAGTGTTGTAAGGCATGACTCATTAGCCAATACCATCGCAAGTTGTTTGTTGTTAACATCTGATTTAAAAGGCTTCATCGAAGATCCAAATTTTTATTTCTCTGATCAGTGTAGATCGATGCATTTGGATTTATTGATGCTAACACAGGGGTGGCGACGATTTGATATTAAAGCTATAATCGACGAAAACATCCGTTTAAAACACTATTTGGAGATAGGGCAGTCCATATCCGGAAGCTATACCAAGGGCATATTGCATCAGCCGGTATCAACCGAAATAACAGCTTTGTCTACGCATCCGCCAATTTTCGAAACATGTACATCCGATGATAAAGGAAATTTTGTGTTTAATGGTTTGGATTTTAAAGATAGTACAAGCTTTACAATTCAATCTCAAAAGTATACAGCCATACGTGTTGAACCTGCTGGAACGATCAAAATCGATGAAGATTATTTTCCAGAAAGGGGTGAATTCTGGCCCTTTAAAGCCAATTCAATTGTGATTGGTCAGGCATCCGAATACGAAAACCGAATGATGTATGATGGTGGAATACGTCATGTATTAATGGAGGAATTTGTGGTTAAAGGCAAAGATAAAACTGTAATAAGCAACGAAGTAAAATATGGCGTTTATTCAACGGTGATGGATGCGAATGAAATTGAAAAGAAGTTTCCGATTACTTTATCACTTGATAAGCTTGTTAAAAGATTAGGAGGCACAAGGGTGGTTGATGATAATGTCTATTTATCAGGTTGTTCAGGTCCTGCAGAAATTCTTTTGGATAATATGGAGGTGGATGTTAGTGTACTGAGCGAAATTTATTCTGATGAGCTTGAATCAGTAATTAAAATTACCGGGGCAGCGGCAGCCGTCTATAGTCGAAGAGGCGGTGGTGGCGGCGTTTTAATGATTAAAACTAAGATAGGACATCAGGATAAAAGGGAAGTGCCTGGAATCGTAACCATTACACCGCTTGGCTATCAGGCTGCCAGCGAGTTTTATGTTCCAAAGTATGAAGTGGATTCCATAAAAAAATCACATCAATATGATTTAAGGTCAACCATTTATTGGAATCCCAATATTCAAATTGATTCAACAGGCAGGGCCGATCTAAAGTTTTTTACCGCCGATCCGGAGGCTAATTATACTTATGTGATCGAAGGCATTACTCTGGATGGTGATATATGCCGAAAAAAGGGAACGATTTACCGAAAGGATTAAGGATATTAATTGGCTGGTAGAGGATTTCAATATATGGACACATTTGTGCATGAAAACGGCACTTTTCTCTGATAAATCTTGACTTACTTTATTGATGATTAAAAACAAAATGCAAATAACCATGAAAATAAAAAACAAATAACTGACTGTATCTGATCGCATTTAGATAAGTCAGTAAAACTAAAATGGCTTCAGATCAAAAATTATACCCTCTGTTTGAAGTCGAGCTAAAACAATAATCCCCCTAAAGATTTAAAGATGAAACGAACATGTAAATTTTAATCAAAAATATTACACACAGGGTAATGATTAAAATTTCTTGAGAGTTCCATGTGACAACTGAAAGAAAATTAGAGTATATGAAAAAGAAAAATTCAACAACTAATTATAACCGACGTGATTTCCTAAAATCAGCCGCACTGGGTACTGGTGCATTAACATTTGTGGGCGCCAAAGTTTTTGCGGGTCCATTCGAGTACAAAGAGTCCGGATTTCTTATTCCGGAAGATAAAAAATTGTCTGCCGAATGGGTAAAAGCCTTATTCGAAAGAGGTCATCCCGAGCTATTCAAACTGAACCAGAATGAACTGCAGTACATTGGCATGCCGGTAGGCGGAATTGCCTGTGGTCAGCTCTATCTGGCCGGAGACGGACGGTTACGTCTATGGCATATTTTTAAAGTAACCTATAGCCGCGAAAAGGATCATGGACAGCGATTTGACGCCATGACTTTGGGGGGGCATTATGCCAAGCCTGAGAAACAATTCGAACGTGAAACCCGTCCGGTTGATCAGGGCACGGTTATTAAAGTAAAAAGCAATGGGAAAAGCTGGATTAAGCGCCTGGATGCCCGCGATTTTTCAGATATAACATTCAGAGGTGAATACCCGATTGGTAAAGTTGAATACAATGATCCGGAGTTACCGGTTAAAATAAATCTGGAAGCTTTTTCGCCTTTTATACCAAACAATGTTGAAGAATCAGCTTTACCGGCAACGGTGCTGGAATACAAGGTAAGCAACACCAGCGAACAAAAGGTGAGTGTGGATTTGTGCAGTTGGCTCGAAAATGCGGTATTGCCTTATGTTGATCAAAACTTCCCGGGCAAGCGCCGGACAAGTATTATTGAAAGCGCCAATAGAAAAACCTTATTTTTCACGCCTGAAGAAGTAGAACAATCAGGTGATCTTCGCGAGGATATTGTTTTTGAAGATTTCGAGAGTGGTAGTTATGAAAGATGGTCGTTTGAAGGTGAATCATTTGGTGTAGCTCCGTTTAAAAAAGATCAACTGAAACCGTGGCAACCAGTTAGTAATTATGAAGGTAACTTCTTTTTAAATACTCATAATACACGTGATGTAGGCTCTGAAAGTCAGGGTTCAAGCTCGGCCTGGTCGGTGGCAGCTGATGCCATGATAGGTACTTTAACGAGTCAGGAATTTACCATTGAACGCAAGTATATCAACTTCTTAATTGGTGGTGGAGCACATGCTTCTACATCTATTAACCTTGTTGTTGATGGCAATATTGTCAGAACGGCATCGGGCACTAACGGAAGCGTTATGCGTTCGGCGCATTTCGATGTTCAGGAGTTCGCCGGTCAAAAAGCCCAACTAAAAATCATTGATAATCATTCCGGTGGTTGGGGACACATAACGGTTGATCACATCGTTTTTTCTGATTCACGCGCAGGCAACAATGACATGACGCAGCAGCACGGCTATGGGTCAATGGCACTTTCGATTATTGATAGTGACGACGAAGCCCTGGCTTCACTCGATTTTGATACCAATGATTTGGCAACGGCCCTGGCAAGTACAAAATTAATCAGCAGTCATGAATCGACTAACATTACAAAGTCGTTGGCAGAGAAATCAACCGGTGCACTTGGGCAATCA
This sequence comes from Carboxylicivirga sp., assembly GCA_025210475.1. Lineage (GTDB taxonomy): Bacteria > Bacteroidota > Bacteroidia > Bacteroidales > Marinilabiliaceae > Carboxylicivirga. The sequence continues at coordinate 114,583 of JAOARW010000035.1, forward strand.
TTTACACTGGAAGCCGGTCAATCGAAGACCGTTCGTTTTTTGGTAACCTGGTTTTTCCCTTATCTGAATCAGCAGGATATTGAAACAGGCCAGTTACTGGCTCTAAAAGATATACAAAAGTTAAAACGCCATTATTTTAACCGCTTTAATTCAGCCACTCAGGTGGCCGATTATATTCAGTTAAACTCCGGTTTTTTAATTGATACAACAAAGTTATGGAATAAAACATGGTACGATTCTACCTTACCTTTTTGGTTACTCGATCGCACATTTATACCAATTGATTGTCTGGCAAGTAATACGGTTGTGTGGTTCGATAACGGTCGTTTTTGGGGTTGGGAAGGTGTTGAATGTTGTCCGGGAACCTGCCAGCATGTTTGGCATTATGCTCAGGGCATGTCGCGTATTTTCCCTGAGATTGAACGTTACCTGCGACAGGAGATTGATCTGGGCTCAGGACAGAATGCTGATGGCAGTATGAGTCACCGCGATGAGACGGCCGGCGGACATGGAAGGGTGCCGGCCCATGACGGACATTGTGGAACCATCATCAGGGCTTATCGCGAGCATAAAAACTACCCGGATAACTCTTTCCTGGAGCGTAACTACGAAAACATCCGACGGGCGGTTAAGTTTATTATCAACGAAGATAAAGACAGAGATGGACTGCTGGAAGGAAAACAAACCAATACACTGGATGCTTCGTGGTATGGGCCAATGGGCTGGATCAGTTCCTTGTATCTGGGAGCTTTGGCTGTTGGTAAAGAAATGGCACTTGAAATGGGCGACAATTTTTTTGCCAGCGAATGTGATGAATTATTAAAAAAGGGGCAGAAAAACATTGTCAGCGAACTTTATAACGGCGAATACTTTATTCATAAGCCGGATCGTAATCATCCGAACATTATTAACTCAAACGATGGTTGTTTAATCGATCAGGTTCTCGGGCAGAGTCTGGCCTTTCAGGCCGGTTACCAGGGGCGTGTAATACCCGAAGCAGAATGTAAATCAGCTCTGGAATCAATTTACAAGTACAACTTTGCACCCGATGCCTTTATGTATCAAAAAAAGCATTTGCCAATTAAAGGTGCCCGTATCTATGCAACCGAAGGCGAAGCAGGTACATTGATGTGTACCTGGCCCAAAGGGGGAGCCGAGAAGGCTGTTCCAGGTATGGATAGCTGGCCCGATGAGTCGGAAACATGGTTAGGGCCAGGTGGTTATTTTGATGAATGTATGAATGGGTTTGAATACCAGGTGGCAGCCCACATGATTTACGAGGGCGATATTCAGAATGGTTTAGCCTTAACCAAGGCAGTACACGACCGTTATGGTGCTAAAAAACGTAACCCGTATAATGAAATAGAGTGTGGTGATCATTACAGTCGTTCCATGGCATCCTATGGTGTGTTTTTGGCATTGTGTGGCTTCGATTATCACGGTCCCAAAGGATCAATTAGCATCAATCCGAAGGTAACAAACGAGGACTTTAAAGCACCGTTTACGGTGGCTGAAGGCTGGGGTACCTATTCGCAATCAATAGAAGGAGAAATGTTTCAAGCTCAAATTGATTTGAAGTATGGCCACCTAAACTTAAATGAAATTGGTATTGATGCTTCGGTAGTAGCAAACAAAGTAATAGAAGTAAGACTGAATAATAATGTACTTGCTACTCAGCTGAAGAATGATGGGAATCATTTGCAGATTAGTTTCGATTCCATTCGAATGGCAAAAGACGATCGTTTGACGATTTCGTTTAATTCAACGGGGATTGATGATGTTAGAGCTAAGAACTTTAAAATACACCCGGTGCCTTCAAAAGATATTATTTGGATTGAATCAGAAGATGAACAGAATGGTTTAAATATTTACAATTTAAAAGGTGAAAATATTTATACATTAAAAGGTAACTATCGGACTCAAGAAGTAGATATATCATATTTTAAATCTGGTGTATACCTCGTGGAAATATACAATAATAAAGGTCGTAATACCCAGAAAATTATAAAGTCATAAAGGTTATTAAAGTATGTGGGGTATAATAAAACTATGTTTATTAATAGAACTTTATTATACCCCTTTGCAGTAAAATTTTGTCTAGAATTGATTTAGTAATAATTCATGAATTAGATACCTTTTTTCACGATTTTGTACCTGTTTAAATTATTATAACACATTTCCTTTGTGAATGTAAAAATAAGCTAAAACGATATAGCTACTTTATTAATTTATAACAGACAGAATATGAAAAGATTATTGCTATTGTTTTATTTGCTAGCCTTAACAGTATACGTTAGAGCAATTGAAACAGATCATTTAAAATACATAGGAATGCCGGTAGGCGGAATCTGCACCGGACAGGTTTACTTGGGTGGCGACGGACAGTTGTGGCACTGGGATATTTTTAATGTTTCGAGGCTTTACGCCGGTAATGAAGGAGGACATCGATTCTATGTAAATCCTCAAGTACAGCAAAAGCGCTTTAAAAATGGTTTTGCTTTGCATGTTAAGTACAATGGACGCGAATATTTCCGGTCGCTAAATAAAGATGGATTTTCAGATATTACTTTCGAAGGCGAATATCCTATTGGTAAAGTAAGTTATAACGATCCTACCTTACCATTTTCAGCTCGTTTACAGGCTTATTCGCCATTTATACCAACCGATGCTGATAACTCGGGTTTGCCTGTTACAGTTCTTGAATACACTGTAAAGAATGAAAGTAACAGTGAAATGGATGTCACCATGAATGGCTGGCTGCAAAATATGGCCGGGTTTTTAACGAAGAAAGAAGGACAACACATTAACCGTATCGAAAAAGGTGAGGGTTATACACGATTGGTTTGTGAAAGTAAGGGTCTGGATAAAGATCATGTTGCAGATTGGGGAAATATGTGTCTGACACTGCTGGAAAATGGGCAGGGAGCAGCTACTGCTGGTGAGCTTCTGAGCTTACCTTATTATAGTGGCGATACTAAGGTGCATAAGGCGGAAGCAGCTTGTGGTCAGCCATTAGTTGGTAATGTTACTGGCAGCACCAAACTTAAAGCAGGTGAAGAAAAAACCTTTACCTACCTGATCAGTTGGTATTTCCCGAATGTTCACTTATGGAATGAAGCCCATCACTGGAAAAATATAAAGAACCTTCGTCATTATTACTCTGCTAAATTTAATCATGCAACTGAAGTTGGTGATTATGTGATGAACAACGAATGGTTAAGAACGAGCACTAAAGATTGGAATAAAACCTGGTATCAATCGAACCTGCCGAAATGGTTTCTGGATCGTACCTTTTTGAATGTAAGTACGCTTGCTACAAATGTTTGTGTTCGTTTCAACGACTTAACTGATGACCCGGATAATGAAGGACGCTTTTATGCCATGGAAGGTCTTTACCTGGGGCATGGCACCTGTACACATGTGTTTCATTATGAACAAGGAATGGGGCGTGTGTTTCCTAACTTAACCCGCCAGTTGAGGGAGCAAATAGACTTAGGTCTTTCTTATAAAAAAGACGGCATCATTCAATACCGCAGTGCAGAATACTCAAATTATGGACAACAAGATGGTCGTGATTATGCCATCGATGGACACGCCGGTACAGTGATGCGTATTTACCGTGAGCATACCATGGCACCGGATATGACCTTTTTAAGGAACAACTGGCCCAAGATTAAAAATAGTATTCGCTACATGATTAATCACGATAAGGAAAAAACGGGTAAAGCAGATGGCATACTGGAAGGTATTCAATACAATACACTAGATCGTATGTGGTATGGAAAAATAGCCTGGATCAGTGGTTTGTATGCGGCTTCTCTTAAGGCCGGATCGGCAATGGCCAATGAAGTGGGGGATGAAAAATTTGCAAAGGAATGTGATAAAATCGTCCGTTTATCTTTTAAAAACATCTCGAAAGAATTGTACAATGGTGAGTATTTTATACAGAAGTTAGATCCGGAACATCTGGATGCACCTAATACGAATATTGGTTGTCATATCGATCAACTGTTGGGACAGTATTGGTCTACTCAGGTCGGCTTAGGCGATATCGTTCCAAATGATCAGGTGAAAACAGCACTTAAGTCGATCATGAAATACAATTACGTAGAGCACTATGGTGATTACCTGGCTTCGGCCGATATTCCAATCAGTCGCTGGTATGCCGACGAAGACGAGCAAGGAGTTATCATGTGTAGCTTCCCCAAAGGAGGAGCTGATAAAGCACCTGGTAAAATTAACAACGATTGGGAAAAGCTGGTTGTAGGGTACTTCAGTGAGGTGTGGACCGGACAGGAACATCAATTCGCAGCGGCTCTTATTACAGAAGGTTTAATTGATGAAGCAATGAAGGTTGAAAAAGCCATTCATGAGCGTTATGCAGCCGAGAGAAGAAACCCTTATAATGAGGTGGAATATGGTAATCATTATACCAGGGCAATGAGTAGTTATGCTCCTTTCGTTAGCGCAGGTGGTTTTACCTATCACGGCCCGCAAGGACTGATTGGTTTCAGTCCGAAAATGAATGCTAATAACTTTAAGTCGGCTTTTATTACTGCCAATGGATGGGGTAGCTTTGAGCAAACCATTACCGAACAAAAGCAGGCGTGTCGATTTAACATGGCATTCGGAACACTAAGCTTAAAAACCATTAAGTTAACTTTACCAGAAAATAAAAAGGCTTCTCAATTAATTGTCACAATCAACGGAAAGGCAGTTAAAGCCAGTCATAAGGTTAAAAATGAGGAATGCGCAATCAGTCTTGATAAAACAACGTTAAAGGCTGATGATAAAATTAAGGTTGAAGTAATCTTTTAAAAAAGTACAAAAATGAAACTGACTATAAATATACTTGTTATTGCATTGATTTTGTTGGGATGCAGCAATCCACCTGGTAAGAAACAAACAAAGCCAGTTGGAAAAGTACTGACGCCAACCATTGCCGGGGAGTGGAAGCACATCTTTAATCCGAATGATACACGTTACGAGGAAGATACAACCTGGTACACCAATGATCATTGTTTTGCGAAAGGACCGGATGGAAAATGGCATGCCTATGGTATTATTGGTCATAAACCGATTAATCCATGGGTTGGTGAAACAAAGTTCTTTCATATCTCAGCTGATCAGTTTAATCAGGATAAATGGGAAGATCATGATTATGCCTTACGTTGCAAACCTGGGGTAGAAAGAGTATTGTGGGCTCCCCATGTGTTTCATGAAGCGGGCAGTGATGAGTGGCACATGTTCTACAATATTGGCAACAGGCAGGAAAGTGCGCCGCACACAGCCAGTTGGGGGCAATTATGTCGTGCCGATTCGAAAGACATGTTTAATTGGGACCGACATGCCTTGAATCCTATGTTTAGCGACCCGGGTCATGCAAGGGATTCATATATTTTGAAGGAGGGTGATTTATACTATTTTTATTACACCCGAACCTTTGATGAGGTGGATTTACGTTCATGCGTTGCGGTGCGCACGAGTCCTGATTTAAAGCATTGGAGCGGACCCAAGATTGTGCACACACAAGCCCTGAAATGTAATTGGGGCGGCGATGCTGAATCACCCTTCGTGGTTAAAAAAGACGGTTTGTTCTACCTGTTTGTTTGTCGTGCCATGACGGAATACAATCAAACCCATGTGTACTGGTCTGATAATCCATTGGATTTCCCAATCGAGAATTTCGTTTGCGAGTTACCAACACATGCCTCAGAAGTTATTAAAATATCCGAAGATGAATGGTATTTATCGGATACAGGATGGGATAAAAAGGGTGTGTATATAGCTCCACTTGAGTGGAAGTAAATTGGCTTATATAATATGAATATTGAAGCCTGACTTTTAGAATTAGTACCTAAAATAGATACAGTAAGCGAATGGGCACATTCTCTTTTTGAGGCTGTGCCCATTTTACATGCACTTCAAGATTTGGATACCTTCTGGCACGATTTGAACCCGTTCAGGTTTATCAATAATAGTTTTCTTGCCTGTTCATTTTAATATAAGGAAATGGGTTCATTATAAGCTATTTGACAGGCCGAAATACACAGGATAAAGCAATGCTTCCGGTGTAAATTGATTCATTGCAAATGGTTTTTATGAATGTTGTTAAACGAGTGTAAGTATCGAAAATAGATAGCTTTCAGGAAAATATAAATCGGGATATATTTTGAATGAATTGGAATTATTAACTGAGTTGTCTAAAGGAAATGCTTTAGCATTTAATGATTTGGTGGTGGCCTATAAAGATCGCTTAATTCAGTTCGCTGAGTATTATCTAAATGACACAGAACAATCCAAAGACATTGTTCAGGATGTTTTTTCAAACTTATGGGAGGAACATCACAAACTTACTGAAGTTAAAAATCTATCATCCTGGCTTTACACAATGACAAAGTATCAATGCCTGAAAAAAATTGATCGAATTAAAGTAAAGCGAAAGTACGAGGATAATCTTAAATACCGGCAGCTGGAATTAACTCAAAGCGCCTTGAAACAATTGGATACCTCTCCGCTTGTTTTCGATGAGATCAAAACAATTCTCGATCAAACATTATCAAAACTCCCTATCCAAACCAGGAAAATTTTTGTGATGAGCCGTTTCGATAATAAGAAAAATAAAGAAATAGCCGAGCAGCTTGGAATTTCGGTGAAAACCGTTGAAGCTGCCATCACCAAATCGATAAAACAATTACGACCTGCACTCAAAAGTTACCTTTCAGTAATTTTATTTTAAGTTTTTAGAATTAGAAACTAAAGACTGTAATGATCGCTAGATCAGCAATTAGAGTCTGTTCTCTCTTGTGGTTTGACCTAATTTGTTAGAGAAATATGAGAAAAATATAAAAATCTCATAGGGTATCTGCTGCCTTGCCGTACTTCTTATTAGAAAGCCTGAAAAATATGGATAAGAAAACACTAAATAAGTTTACCTTAAATCAGATCAGTGATGCCTCCATCATTAAGGAGGTGCTTGATTGGATCGATGCTTCAGAAGATAACAAAAAGGAATATGTTCGTTTGAAGAATCTTTGGGCAATCTCCGATTTCAAAAATTACGATGACATAAATAGTTCTGAGGATTCCCGGCTATTTTTACAGAACAGAGGCCGTTCTCTGGCCACATTCTTAAAATATGCAGCTATACTGATTCTGGCGTTTTTGGCAGGAGGCATTTCATTTTGGACAGTCAATAATGGTTTGATTAATTCAGAATTGAATCTATATACCACCATTGTGGCACCTAAAGGTTCTGTGGCCAAAACCTTATTACCCGATGGAACCGAATTGATTCTAAACTCGGAGACGGAGATCAGGTACAATGCACAAACCTTCCTTAATAATCGGGAGTTATCCGTAAATGGTGAGGCTTGGTTTCATGTTAGCTCCGATAAAGAAAGGCCTTTTGTGGTTCACACCGAGTATTACGATGTAAATGTGTTGGGAACTAAATTTAATGTAAATGCCTATGCTCATGAACATGCGGTGGTAACAACATTAGCAGAGGGGAAGGTGCTGATAAATTCATTTGCAAATGACACGAAAGCCGATGAAGTAATTCTTAAGCCCGGTGAGCAATTAATCTATCATAAAACGGATGCTCATGTTCATGTAACCGAAGTAAATACAAGTGCTTATTGTTCATGGCGCCATAATGAGCTTGAATTTAACAAAGTGGCATTTGGCGAATTGGTTGACCTGCTTGAAGTGAGGTATAATGTTAATATAAAAGTTGTTGATAGCTCACTATTAGAAGAGTCTTTTACCGGAACCTTAAAAGATGAAACAATAGAGGAAGTGATGGAAATTATCAGGTTTACTTACCCGATAACTTATTCCATCAAAGGTCAAAATATAATCGTACGTAAATTATAAGGAGGACATATATGATATAAGCAATCAGGCTACAATAAAATAACGGAAAGTGCGCTAACACTTTCCGCTATAAAAAATTCAATTGGTGCGCTAACACCAACATGTTAAATAAATACAATACAAATTTATGAAAAAAAGTGGTACAGAATGCTGCCATAAGGATAGGTGGCGTAAACTATTAAGAATTATGAAATTATCGATAGTTCTAATGCTTATTGGAATGTTGCAGGTATCCGCTTCTGTCAGTTCACAGAACAAGGTGTCCCTGAAGGCAAGCAATAAGAAAGTTGCAGAAGTACTCAAACAAATTGAGACTGAAACGAACCTGCGTTTTTTTTACAACGAAACGCTGATTAACGACCAACGCACCGTTAGTATTCAGGCCAAAGATGCCGAAGTAGAACAGGTGCTGGAACAACTATTTGAAGGTACTGATGTGCAATACCGTTATTTTGATGATGAGTTAATTCTTCTGACAAAACCGGAGCAAGCAGCACAGCACAATAATCAACAAGCCCAGAGCATTACTGTAAAAGGTGTGGTTCAGGATGCATCCGGAGAGCCATTGCCAGGTGTTAATGTATACGAGAAAGGAAATGTTACCAATGGTGTTATTACCGGTATTGATGGAACCTATTCAATATCTATCGCATCAGATGCTGTAGTGATATATTCCTTCATTGGTTTTAAAGATCAAGAAGTAAATGTAAATGGTCGAACAAATTTAAATATTGTGCTCCTTTCTGATACCGAGGACTTAGATGAGGTTGTGGTAATTGGTTATGGTACAAAATCAAAAGCTACTTTAACAGGCGCTGTTGAAAGTGTTTCTGAATTACAATTTGAAAGTAGACCTCAAGTTGACGTTGCACAATCTATTCAAGGAGCAATACCAGGTCTGCTTGTAACAAGAGGAAGTGGTAAACCCGGTGGTGAAGATGCTTTTCTCCAAATTCGAGGAAGAGCTTCAAGATCAGGTGCCGGAGTATTGGTTGTTATCGATGGTATTCCGCAGCCTGAGAATAGTGCACAAGCACTAAATGATATTAACCCACAGGATATTGAAAACCTAACTGTACTAAAAGATGCTCAGGCAGCTATTTATGGTTCGCGAGCTGCAGGAGGTGTTATTTTAATCACAACTAAAAAAGGTAAAACCGATAAACCTGTAATTAAATACTCTGGTAACTTTGCTTACAATGTACCAGATATTTATGCTCCAAAAGCTAATATTTATGATCAATCAGATTATTATAACGAGGCATTTGGAAATGATGGAATTACTCAACATGCTTATACTTATTTAGACGAACTATTACCAACAATTGATCCAAATAACCCGCAAGTGATAAAAGGTCCTTTCCCAGATGTACCTAAAATGTGGTCTGGTTATTACGACTGGATGGATATAATGTTTGATCCCTCGTTTCAACAGACACATCAGTTATCTGTATCTGGTAAGTCTGATAAATCGAATTACTATGTCTCGGCTGGTATGCTTGATCAACCAGGTATGATGGCGCATGGTTCAAATTATAATAAACGTTATTTTTCGAGATTTAAGTATAAGTTTGATATAATCGATGAATTAAGCATTTCTACCAATGTGGCTCTTGAAAAGCAAAAAATTGTACTTCCATCAAGATATGACCTTGCTGTAGATTTAGCAGGAAGTGTTTGGTCTACTCATTTTCCACGAACGCCTGAAGGCAATTACTTTAACTTTGGAGGTTTTCAGAATCCGATAGCCTATGCTGAAGCTGGTGGCGAAAATGAATCCGTTGCGACTAGGGCATCTGCTCAGTTCAAAGTTGACTTTCGTCCTTTTAAAGGCTTTGAATTGACGAGTGAATATTCAACAAATATCGATCATAATGTGGCAAGTGCGTACAATAAAATTATTCAACATCATGATTACGATGAAAATCCTACAATTAAGGTGCAACCAAACTCTGCAGGTTCAAGCTTGTATCGCAACGAGCACCATGTGTTCAATATGTACGCCAATTATAAAAAATCGATTGGACAGCACAATATAGGTGCAATGTTTGGTGGATCGCATGAAGAGAATGAATATAAATACTTTACGGCTGGGCGAAGTAAACTGGTTTCTGAAGCAGTGCCAATTTTAACATTGGGTGATCCGGAACTTCAAAATACAGATGAAGACCGCACTCACTGGGCTATAAGCTCGTATTTTGGACGTTTATCTTATGATTTTAAAGGACGTTATATAGTTGATGGAACATATAGACGTGATGGTTCTTCCAGATTTGCTGAAGATTACCGATGGGGTAATTACCTTGGAGGGTCAGCAGCATGGATTATGACAGAGGAATCATTTATGCAATCTCTTGGTTTTCTTGATTATTTGAAATTACGTTTATCATATGGAGAACTAGGTAACCAGAATAACGTTGGGCTCTATGACCATATTAGTGTTATAAATATCGGAGGGCAAATGCTTTTTGGAAATCCTAATTCACCTACTAAAAATCTTATTGCTACTTTTGGCGATCCTAACAGAGCTGATAGACCAGGTTCACTGGCAAGCCCAACGCGAACCTGGGAAACAGTTGCTATTCAGAATATAGGTGTAGATTTTAGAGTGTTGAATTCTAAGTTATCAGGTAGTTTTGATTACTTCATTAAAAATACGAAGGACATGCTCGTTGCTAAAGAGTTTCCTGAAATGTTAGGTATAGCACCTTCTTCAGTTAATGGAGGAGAAATGCAGGTAAAAGGATGGGAATTGTCATTAAATTGGAACGACAAAATAGGAAGTGATTTCAATTATTTTGCAAGATTCACACTGGCGGATGATAAAAGTGAAATCACCTCTTTGGATGATTCTCAGGTTCCTAAGTATGGTCAGAATGAATTTGTTGAAGGTAATGCGTATAACTCATACTATACCTTACAATTTGACGGTTTTATTGCCAATGAAGAGGAATTGGCTGAGTATAAAAAAATTACTGGTGTTCCTTCTAATTTGAGAGTGGGTGATGCTCGCTATAAGGATCGTGATGGAGATGGTACTATTGAATATACCGCTTATCAGAAAGGGGATCCGGATTCAGGTGATTTGGTAAATATTGGAAATTCTTCAATTCGTTATCAATATGGTATTACAATGGGATTTGACTTTAAAGGTTTTGATTTCTCTGCGTTCTTCCAGGGAGTTGGTCAGTGGAACGTAATGAGTGGTGTTAAACCACCTGGTTCGTCATGGTGGGTAACACCATTACAAGCGACTATTGGTAAAAGCTGGACTGAAGAAAATCCAAATTCATTTTATCCAAAATCATCTACTAATGGAGGTATTGACGGTTGGAATTTTCAGAACTCTGATGCTCCATATAAATGGTCGGATGCAAAATACATAAGACTAAAGAACATTCAAGTGGGGTATACTCTACCAGGAGAACTAACGAAAAAAGTGAAATTGGATCGTGTACGTGTTTATTTTAGTGGTAATGACATTTGGGAGAAAACAAACATGCCCGATGGCTTTGATCCAGAAAGACCGTTTGCTACTCTTTATACTCCGATTCCTAGGGCTTATTCATTTGGTATCGATGTGACACTTTAATCTTAAAATGAAATTACGATGAAAAATAATAAATATCTTTTATTAGCGATATCACTTGTATTGTTGTTTGGTATTGGAGCTTGCGAAAAGGATCTTGATTTGGCTCCGGCAGATAAAATTTCAGAGTCTACATTTTTTAAAGAGGTTAATGATTTTAAGTTATTTGCTAACCGATTTTACAGTTACCTGCCAGGGCATGGCACCTGGAGTAGCGAAGATCAAGGAGACTTAACTGCACAAGTAGGAGGTAATGGAATAAGCAATGGTTCCTACCAACCTTCAGAATACAGTGGAAGATGGAATATAAACTTTGATCAGATTCGAAACACTTCTTTTTTATTGACAAAATTAGATGAAGTAGATGAGAATCTAAAGGAGGAGGCCAAAGTGTATGCTGCAGAAGCTTATTTTTTTAGGGCTGTTTCTTATTACAATTTGTTAACAAGTTATGGTGGTGTACCAATAATAACAACTGTTCTTGATGTTGATAGTGAAGAGTTGTATAGTCCCAGAGCTTCAAGAATAGAAGTAACTAAACAAATTATTTCAGATTTGGATAAAGCAATTGCCGTTTTGCCAAAACAGTCAGAATTAAATGCGAGTGACTTAGGACGTTTAACTAAAGGAGCTGCTTTAGCATTTAAGTCTCGCGTTGCCTTGTTTGAAGGTACCTGGCAAAAGTTCCATAATAGCAACGATGCCGAAGATTTTCTTGGAATGGCTATTGATGCAGCAGAAAAAGTTATGGATAGTGGAGAGTATGAGTTATGGGATAAACGTGATCAGCTTGGAGATCAAAGTTATCGCCACTTATTCATTTTGGATAAGGTACAAACAAATATAGGTGGACTAACTAAAGCTGATAATAAAGAATACATTCTTACCAATATCTTTGACATTGATCTGAGAGGGCATAACGAAAGACCAGAATCAGCATATGGTATCAACCCTACCAAAAAGTTCGCTGATCTTTTCTTATGTTCAGATGGATTACCGATAGATAAATCGCCTTTGTATAAAGGCAAAGACATGGTACAAGATGAATATACAGATAGAGATGTTAGAATGAGAACTTTGTTTGCAATTCCTCTTGAGCGTTACTGGTCAACAGCTCAGGCTCCGTGGAATAGGGATTGGAGCAAACCAGATGATCCTTCAACCGGCTTGATTAATAATGTAGAGTTTGGTCAACGAACCGTTACTGGTTATGTTTCTATTAAGTTTTTAGCCGAAATTGCGGGGCCCTTAGGCTTTGATTGGCCCGTAATTCGCTATGCAGAGGTTCTTCTAAATTATGCAGAAGCAGTGTATGAGAAAAATGGTAAAATAACAGATGCGGAGTTAAATTTATCATTAAATGAACTGAAGACACGTGTTGGATTACCTGCCTTGACAGAAAGCTTTGCTACTGCAAATGGATTAAATATCCGTGAGGAAATACGCAGAGAAAGGGCAATAGAATTGTATAAGGAAGGTTTTAGGTACAACGATTTAAGAAGGTGGAAGTCAGCTGAAGATATTTTACCAGAAGCATTGTTAGGTATAAAATATATTGGAACTCAATTTGAAACAGATCCTTTATGGGCAGGTTTAAGCGGGCCATTTGATTCAAATGGCTACCTGATTGTTGAAGATGCTTCGAAAAGAGAATTTGATCCCCAAAAGCATTATTTACAACCTTTACCAAGAAGGGAATTACTATTGAATGAAAACTTGGAACAAAATCCAGGATGGTAGTTTTATTAAGATTTGGTTCTTGGACATACGTTTTTTTTTAGGCTTGTAATATTAAAATGGGCACTTTCTCGAGTTGAGTTGGTGCCCATTTTTTCTAGGCTTCACTATTTGTATACTTCTTGGCACGATTCGCACCCTTTCCAACTATTTGCAATAAACTAAATTGTAATTTTTAATCGATCACTTCATATTATTTGTAGCGATCACTAATAAAAAACAATAACCATGATACGACATTTGTTAATAACAATACAATTAGTGCTAATACTCTTTAGTGCTAAGGCGATTGAAACTGATAACACAAAATATATTGGCATGCCGGTTGGCGGTATCGGATCAGGCCAGGTATACCTGGGAGGCGATGGCCAATTATGGTACTGGGATATTTTTAATTATCAACGTATCATTCCAGGAGGTCCGGGAGATAAGTTTTACATCAATCCCATGACTCAGGATAATCGCTTTGAGCAAGGCTTCGCGATTCGCGTCAACGGGGTGATAACACCAACTGTAAAGGCCCTTCGGGATGGTGGATTTTCAGATATCAGCTTCAAAGGTCAGTACCCTGTAGGAAATGTATATTACAAAGATAAGGATGTGCCGGTTGAGGTTCACCTGCGTGCCTTTAGTCCGTTTATCCCCACCAATAGCGAAGCATCCGGCTACCCGGCGGTAATTATGGAATATACCCTGAAAAATACGGATGATAAGGAAATGGAAGTTGAAATATTTGGGTGGTTGCAAAATACCAGCAACTATTTTTCTTCGGCTAATCAAACGGGAAAGCACCATAATGCCATCATAAAAACGGAGGATGCCGTTCAGTTGCATTGCAGCTCGCAAGGGGATAAGCTCACTGATTTACCCGATTATGGAAATATGACCCTAAGTATTTTGGGAACCGACGATATTTGGTCCACCGCGAGAGCTCCGCGCAACATTGATTATAACCTGCCCGAAGTAAAAGCCTCATCAAAAGAATCGGTTCAAACAGATTTAGGAAACACCTTAACAGGAGCATTAGGAAAAACAGTTAAGCTATCGCCCAACGAGGAAAAAACGGTACAGTTTTTAATTTCATGGTATTACCCAAATCTACATCGTGGCGAAAGCGGATTTCATAATCTGCGAAATAGAAAATCCTTGCGCTATTATTACAGTCAGAAGTTTTCATCATCGAGCGATGTGGCGAACCATATAATCAACCACTACGATGATTTGGCAGGGGCGACCAAACGATGGACAGAAACCTGGTACGATTCGACCCTGCCCGTTTGGTTCCTCGATCGGACTTTTGTTAACACAAGCACTTTAGCGACTACTTCCTGTTATCGATTAAGGGATTTAACCGGAGACAAATACAATATGGGCCGTTTTTATGCCATGGAAGGGGTGTATTTGGGGCATGGAACCTGTACCCATGTTTTTCATTATGAGCAGGCTTTGGGACGGGTTTTTCCCAATCTGGCCCGACAGTTAAGAGAACAGATTGATTATGGCCTCTCATATAAAGATGATGGAGTTATTGCATACCGCGGCGAATTAAGTGGAATGGGACACCACGATGGCCGGGCATATGCCGTTGACGGACATGCAGGTACTATTTTACGCACCTATCGCGAACATACCATGTCGGCTGATAATGCCTTTTTAAAAGCCAACTGGCCAAAAATTAAAAAGAGCATCGAGTACATGATTGCCCATGACAAAGAGAAAGATGGCAAGGCCGATGGAATTCTGGAAGGGATTCAATACAATACATTAGATCGGATGTGGTATGGGAAAAATGCCTGGATCAGCACTTTGTATAATGCCGTGCTTAAAGCAGGCGAAGCAATGGCTTTGGAGATGGGTGATAAAAAGTTTGCCAAAGAATGCCGACAGATTTCTGAGATGGGACATAATAATATGGTTAAGGAATTATTTAACGGAGAATACTTTATTAATATTCTTGATCCGGAAAATCCTGAACCGCCAAACTCAAATATAGGATGTCACATCGATCAGGTTTTGGGCCAATCATGGGCTATACAAGCCGGGTTACCAAGGGTATTGCCTGAGCATGAGACCCAAAGGGCACTGGCTTCAATTTATAAATATAGTTTTCAAAAAGATGTGGGCGACTATTTGGAAACAGCTAAAATTAAACCGGTTCGCTTTTACGCCTTACCGGGCGAGGCCGGAACGGTAATGTGCTCTTTCCCCAATGGTGGCGAAGACAAGGCACCGGGTAAGATTAAGAACGATTGGGAGAAACTGGTGGTAGGGTATTTTAGTGAGTGCATGACTGGTTTTACCTACCAGGCTGCAGCTCATATGATTGCCGAAGGATTAGTTGATGAAGGAATGGAAATAATCAAAGCCATTCATGATCGTTACAATCCCAATAAGCGAAATCCCTACAACGAAGTAGAATATGGAAATCATTACACGCGAGCCATGTCCAGTTATGGTGCTTTTGTATCGGCATCAGGGTTTCAATATCACGGTCCGAAAGGCGAGATAGCTTTTGCGCCTAAAGTTAAGCCCGACAATTTTAAATCGGCTTTTATTACCGCAGAAGGTTGGGGAACTTATTCTCAAAAAAGAGAAAACGATCAACAGAAGAACTCGCTTGATATGGCTTATGGCAGACTAAGACTTAATAATGTTGAGCTGGATGTTTTATCAGATAAAAAAGTGAAGACCGTTAAAGTCTTGTTGAATGGCAATGAGCTAAACTCAGCCTTTAAGCAAAATGGTCTGTCAATAAATGTGCGTTTGTCGGAGCTGGTGTTAAACGAAGGTGATAAGCTGGAACTGCAGATCAATTAAATAAGTATTAATAATAACAATACGAATGAGTTATTTAACTAAATACGTTAAAGGGCAACCAGAAAAATTTTAGATAAATGAAACGACCATGCAAATTTGATTATCCAAATTAACACTCAGGCGGATGATCAAATTTATTTGGGAGTTCCATCTGACAGATGAAAATAAATTAGAGTATATGAAAAAACTAATTACAGGAGTTTTATTAAGCATGTTTTGTGCTTTCACAATGATAGCGCAAAATGGAAACAAGAGTTGGAAAGCGGAATTGCAGGAGCAATTACAATTATTAGGGCATCGAAACTGGATATTGGTGGTTGATGAGGCTTATCCTTTACAGAGTAAAGCGGCCATTAAAACCATTCATACAGGACAGGAACAACTGACGGTTGTGGCCGATGTGATGCAAGCGATTGATCAGGCCAGCCATGTTTATCCGGTGGTGTTTCTTGATAAAGAGATTGATTTTGTACCGGAAAAGGAGGCTGCGGGAATCAATGACTATCGAAAAAACCTCTTTAAGATGTTAAAAGGAAAGGATGTCAATAAAAAGCTTCACGAAGCATTAATTGCCGATGTCGATGAAGCTGCCAAAGTATTCAATATCCTGGTACTAAAAACCAATCTGACGATTCCTTATACATCTGTTTTCTTCCGTTTGGACTGTGGTTACTGGAATGGAGAGCAGGAGAAGGAGATGAGGAAATTGATGAACGATTAAATCCAGTTTATGAAAATCAGAGTTCTATTATTTTTTTGCATTGGTTTTATTGGGATGAATGCCTCAGGCGTTGAACTGAAATTAATACCACAGCCAAATTCAATGCAGATTTCAGAAGAGAATGTCGTTCTGGCGAATGAAATATTGATTGATTTCAATACGAATACTGAAAGCCGGTATTTAGAGGAATCACTCAGGAAAACCGTTTTAAAACACCTTGATGGTGAAAAGAGTGGGTCGCGTTCTGATAATGAATTGCAAAAGATTGTTTGCAGCATAGATAAACGTTTACCAAAGGAAGAGGCATACAAGATAGAAATTGATGAAAAAGCAATTCGCTTAACCGGAGCCAGCGGCAGAGGGTTGTTTTATGCGATCCAAACACTCGATCAGATTTTTACATCCTATTTAGATCTGCGCATTAACCGTAGAATTAATAAACTGAGCATTGTTGATGCACCTCGTTTTGAGTACCGGGCATTAATGTTGGATCCGGCTCGTCATATGTTACCCGTAGAGGATATTAAACGCTATGTAGATGCCATGGCCTACTATAAGTTTAACACCTTGCACCTGCATTTAACCGATGATCATGGGTGGAGGCTGGAAATGAAAAAATATCCCCGACTGACAGAGCTTGGTGCCAGACGTGATGCCACATTTAACGATGAAATTCTTAAAGGAGGATTTTATACTGCCGAAGATTTAAAAGGATTAGTGGCCTATGCCGCTCAGCGAAACGTTAAGGTTATTCCAGAAGTGGATATACCCGGGCATGGTCATGCTTTATTGACCGCATACCCTGAGTTTGCGTGTTTTCCCGATACTACTTTAAAGGCCGAAATTAACGAGGCTTATCCCCATGCTGCACCAATATGTATTGGTAACCATAAATTCTATGCTTTTTATGAGGATGTGATACGGGAGTTAAGTGAAATTTTTACGGCAGATGAAATACATATTGGAGGAGACGAAGTAAATGAAGATGCCTGGTCGAAATGTCCTAAATGTCAGAATTTAAAAAATGAAAAAGGACTGGCAAAAGATGACCAATTAATGGATTATCTTTTTGAAAGGGTCACAAAAATAGCATCAGAATATGGCAAGAATGTTCAGTTTTGGCACGAGGCCGGCCATAAATACCCTGCAGGAGAAACCATTTTTTTATGGCGACTGGGAACTGCACACAGTGTCATTGAAGATGCCAGAAAACAAAAACTTAAGTTGATTTGTGCCCCTGGTGAATATGCGTATTTCGATTACCCGGAATCGCAAAGTGATAAGGATTATTTACCAGCCTGGATTCCTATTCTTCCCCTGAAAAAAGTTTATGAGTTCGATCCCGCTTATGGACTTCCAAAAGAAGAATCAGAATCTATCAGGGGAATAGAGGCAACCATCTGGGGCGAGTCGGTAAAAAATATCCATCGGGCCTTTTACATGACATTTCCGCGAGCTTTTGCCCTGGCAGATGCCGGTTGGACGGATATGGAGAATCGCGAGTGGAAGCACTTCGTAGTTCGGATGCAACATCATTTGAATGTGTTATTGGAAAGAGGAGTTAACTACAGACCGCCTGTAGAATTATATAAAAGCAAAAACTAAAGTTATTGATATGAGAAAGATTAGATTTAGTATATCGCTTATTCTGCTCGTTTGGATAAGTATTGGTTTACATGCCCAACAGTGGCCCACCTTCAAACATTACGATGGCGATCACCTGTTAAACCTGGCCTTACCATTGGGAGGCATTGGTACAGGAACAGTCTCTTTAGGCGGCCGTGGTGAATTGCGTGATTGGCAGATTATGAATAAACCCGGGATGAACTTTTACACAACTGAAGTTGGGAACGAAGCCCCGTTTTTTGCTATTTATGTAAAGCCGAAAGGTCAAAAGGCGATGACCAAAGCCTTGATTGGACCGCTCGATGCCAGTGAGTTTCAGCATTACGAAGGACGACCGGTAAATCATCATGGTTTACCCCGTTTCTCCAGGGCCTCGTTCGATGGAGCTTACCCTTTTGGACAAGTCAATCTGGAAGACGATCGATTGCCTGTTTCTGTTAAAATAAAAGGTTTTAATCCCTTAATACCAGGAAACGTTGATGCCAGTAGTATTCCAATTGCCATCTTAAAATACGAGGTAACAAATAATACCAACCAGGAAATGGATGTGGCTGTGTGTGGCACCATGCGCAATTTTATCGGGATTGATGGAAGTAAAACTACCAGAAACTGGAAAGGGGATGTTATTCCAATTGGTGCGAATAAAAACATCAATACTTATTATGAGGGCGAAAGTGTTAAAGGTATTTATATGAACAGCGAAGGTGTTGACAAAGATGATGCCGCCTGGGGTACTTTTGCCTTAACAACACCCGATGCGGGGCAAATTAGTTACCGTCGTTCATCAACTCCCAACCATTGGGCCAATGCAATTCTTGATTTTTGGGATGATTTAAGCGACGATGGTGTTTTAGTTGATAAAGAGAAACTGGTTGATAATAACCCCATGGCGTCGTTGGCTGTAAAAGAAACGATTCCGGCCAATGCCTCAAAAACCTTTACCTTTTATATGACCTGGCATTTTCCAAATCGTAAAGACTGGAATAAGGGATGGTCGCTTGCAAGTGGCGATAGTACGGTTGGTAATTATTACACAACCATCTATACCGATGCCAAAGATGTAATTGAGAAGGAAGTTGGCAATTTGGAAGCTTATGAAAAGAAAACCATTCAGTTTGTAAATACTTTCCTAAACAGCACAATTCCTGATGTGGTGAAAGAAGCGGCTTTATTTAATTTAACCAGTATGCGTTCTCAAACGGTGTTTAGAATTCCTTCGGGCCATTTAATGGGATGGGAAGGCATAATGGATGAAACTGGATCGTGTTATGGCAGTTGCACGCACGTGTGGAACTACGAAACCGCAACCAGTTTCTTATTTGCTGAGTTGGCACAAACCATGCGCGATGTTGAATTTACCTATGGAACAAACGACAAGGGGCACATGATGAATCGCGTTTACATACCTCTGGATCTTAACAAAGGAAATCATGGAGCTGCTGCCGATGGGCAGATGGGAACCATTATGCGTTTTTACCGCGATTGGATCTTATCGGGCGATAAAGAGTTCTTACTGAAACACTGGCCCAAGGTAAAGCTGGCCATGTCGTATGCCTGGATAGAGAATGGTTGGGATGGTAACCAGGATGGTGTGCAGGAAGGCAAGCAGCATAATACCATGGATGTGGATTATTTTGGTCCCAATCCGCAAATGCAATTCTGGTATTTTGGCGCCTTAAAAGCCTGCTCCGAAATGGCAATAGTAGTGGGTGATAAGAAATTTGCTAAAAAGTGCGAAACACTTTGGAAAGATGGCAGTCAGTGGGTTGATGCCAATTTATTTAACGGCGAGTATTACGAGCACAAAATTACCAATCCTAAAAATTACAATGAGTTTTTAAATATGGACGATCCAGATGTACAGGTGCCTTGGTATCAGTTAGGTTCCGGTTGTTTGGTCGATCAAATGGCGGGTCAGTACATGGCCCATGTTTGCGGGCTCGGTTATTTGGCCAATGAAGCACATGTGAAGAAAGCTCATCGCACCATAATGGCTAATAACTATGTGGAGGAATTCGAGAATGTTTTCAACAACATGCGTTCGTATGTGATGGGAAAAGAATCAGGCTTAATAATGTCGAGCTGGCCAAAGGGGCGATTAAAAATTCCTTTCCCATATTGGGCCGAGTCCATGTCGGGTTTTGAATACACGGCGGCCATAGGCATGTTGTACGAGGGGCAGCTTGAAAATGGCTTAAAATGTATTGAGGCCATTCGAAACCGTTACGATGGGAAAAAACGAAATCCGTTTGACGAGCCGGAGTGTGGCCATTTTTATGCACGTGCAATGGCCAGTTGGCCGGCGCCAATGGCGTTAAGCAAATTCAATTACAACGGACATACAAATACATTTACTATCACAGCTAAGCCGGGTACCTATTTTTGGAGCAATGGTTCGGCATGGGGTAATTGTGTGGTGAATGATAATAAAGTGACGGTGAATGTTGAGTTTGGTGAACTGGAGGTTGAGAAGTTGGTTTTAGACAATGGGAAAACAAAGAAGGTAAAACAAAAGAAATTAAGCGCATCAGAATTGAAGACATTGGTGTGTCAATTCTGACACTAGTTGTTAGAACTTATAAATGGAAAATAGTTTAAGTTATAGGTTGCTAGAGCTTTGCCTAAAATAGAAAATGCCTGTTTCATATATAAAAAAGGGTTTCTGAATAGCAATTTTCCTATTCAGAAACCCTTTTTTTCCTTCCAAAGAAGGAAAAATGCTATTTTGAAATACAAAAATGCCACTCAGAGTAGCAAATTTACTACTCTGAGTAGGAAAAATGCATCTCCAACAGGCATTTTAGTAGATCAAGTGTATAAAAGGTATATAGAAGTAGGAAAAATCTGCCACTCAATCCTATGTGTATAGGCCTCTCCCTTATATTTCACGATTTAGATACAAATTATCAAGATTTAAACCCATAGAGTTTCTTGGGCTCTGGATAGATTTGTATCGTTTCTGTTGTTGTAAATCAGTAAGATAAAGGGATAGAGTAATAATTATTGAATAAATAAGCATGGATTTAAAAAGGGAAGGGACATTAAGGAAGATTTTTCTTCTTGGTCTGGTATTTTGCACTTGCTTAGTTAAGGCGAGTGATACAAACATCGATTATTCACAAAAAAGGCATCAGCTGTTACAGGTGTATGATGACCTGAAATTAAAGTTTGGTGATGACTATGAATGTTCGCTAAGCAGGAATCAGATTTTAAATGCCAAAGAAGCAGATCTGATAAGGATCGAGAAAGAAGTGATCCTGGCAAACCCTTACCTGAAGGCCCCTGTTTATTTTGTGAAACGTCATCAGTATGCAAAGGATCATCACAATAGTGAAACCATTTTCCATACCAACGAAATTAATACCGGCAGTTATCGAAAAGGGGGCACCTTATCCTGGCTGGTCATTCGCAATGGACAGGTTGAATCATCCGATGTTCTTACTTCTAACGACGGTGTTTACAGGGATATTGAGGTGAATTACGAAGCAAGTAAAATTGTTTATTCAAAGCGTAATAACATCGATGAGGACTACAAGGTATATGAAATGAATCTGACGGATCATACCTTCAAGCAACTCACTTTTGCAAAAGGAGTAACAGATGTTGATCCGAATTATTTGCCCAATGGACAGATCGTGTTTACCTCGACGCGTGAACCGAAGTACTGTATGTGTAATGTTCACATTATGGGTAATATTTTCAAAATGGACCACGATGGCGCTAACATTACGCAGTTAGGAAAAAGTACACTTTGGGAAGGTCACCCCATTGTGATGCCCGATGGTAAAATCTTATACGACCGATGGGAATATGTGGATCGGAATTTTGGTGATGCTCAGGGCTTATGGACTATGAACCCCGATGGAACGAACCAAGCCATTTATTTTGGTAACAACACCAGTAGTCCCGGTGGTTTCATTGATGCACGACCAATACCCGGAACCGACAAAGTGATCGCTGTGTTAGGCTCTTGTCACGATCGGCCATGGGGTGCTTTGGGTATTATTGACCACAAAAAAGGCATCGATGGCGAACAAGCTGTTGACCGAACCTGGCCAGCCTGGGCTAAAAATGAAATGGGTAAAGGAAACTGGGACCATTTTATGCGCATCAGACCTTTGTACGAAGACCCATATCCATTGGACGACACCTATTTTCTGTGCAGTCGTCAGGTAGATCCGAAGAATGAAAAAATGGGTTTGTTCATCATCGATATGTTTGGCAATGAGACCTTAATCTATGAATCGGATGATAATTTCGGGGCTTTTAATCCGGTACCAATTATCGCTCGAAATAAAGAACATCAGTTAAAAGAGAAGCGCAATTATGCCAGTAAAACAGGTTCGTTTTACATTCAAAATGTTTACGAAGGAACACACGTAAAAGGAGTCGAGAAAGGCTCGGTTAAATATTTACGAATTATCGAATCGCTTGAAAAGCGATCATGGACCGTACCTGCTTGGCAAGGTCAGGGAGTGCACCGCCCTGCAATGAACTGGCATAGCTTCGAGGCTAAGCGTATCCTGGGTACCGTACCTGTAGAAGACGATGGAAGTGTATTTTTTGAAGTACCGGCTGATACCTATGTATTTTTCCAGTTGTTGGATCAGGACAAGAAAATGATTCAGACCATGCGAAGTGGTACCATGGTTAAACCAGGTGAGGTACTTGGTTGTGTGGGCTGTCACGACGACCGAAGAATGACACCAACTCTAGGTTATTCACCAATGGCACTTCAAAAAGAGCCACAGCAGATGAACGGTTGGTTTGGCGAAGCACGAAAATTCGGTTTTATGGAAGAGGTGCAGCCGGTGTTTACAAAAAACTGTGTGTCGTGCCACGACTTTGGTAAAAAAGCCGGTGATATTCTAAATCTGGCACCCGATCGAAACATGTATTTTAATGCGGCTTACATCGATTTGTATGTTAAGAAAAAGATGCAGGTGATTGGTGCCGGACCCGCAGCCTTGCAAGAGGCCTACACCTGGGGAGCCAATATGAGTGATTTCATTAAGATCATTGAAAATGGCCACCATGGCGTTGAACTTAGCAAAGAAGAGATGGAACGTTTAACCACATGGGTGGATTTGAACGGTGTGTACTATAAAGATTTTATTTCGGCTTTCCCCAATAACCCGGTGGGACGTTCGCCTATTACTGAAGAGGAAACACAACGCTTGCAGGCTTTAACAGGCGTGCCTTTCAATAAATTGGGTGGATTTTACAGAACGCTTGGGCCACAGATTTCTTTCGATCGGCCAGAGTTAAGCCCTTGCCTTAAATCACTTAAAAAGAACTCTAAAAAATACAAGGAGGCTCTGGCAATTATTTATAAAGGGCAAGAACGATTAAATGAGAATCCGAGGCTGGATATGCCTGGATTTGAGGCATCCACTAAAGATAAAGAGCGATTACAAAAATATGTTTTCCGCTTGTCGGAAGAAACTAAGAATCGGGAAGCGATAACGAAAGGTGAAAAACGTTTTGATAAATAATCACAATGGTTAAAAATATTTTCATAGGATTGTTTTTAGCATTTGCTGTCATGGTAAATGCGCAAGAATACAAGAGTTTAGAATACTCCGTAGCAGATAAATTATTAAGTAAGCTGTATGTTACTGATGCAACGGCCAATGCCTTGTATGTGTTTGACATGGATGTAAACGGCGTGACACATCTTAACGAAACGATTGCTTTACCAGATACGCCAACAGGCATCACGACCAATGATAATGAAGACAGAATCTTCATTACTTGTGGCGTGGAAAAAGGCCAGTTGCTGGTGGTTAACAAGCGCAATCAAAAGGTAACAAAAAAATTAAAGCTGGGGCATTCACCACGCAGACCGGTATTGTCAGGCAATCAGCTCTTCGTTAGCAATCAGTTCGAAAACAAGGTGCAGCGTATTAACTTATCAAATTATAAGGTTGAAGCATCTGTTTCAGCCTTGCGCGAACCTTTCGCATTGGCAGTGCATCACTCCTTCAATAAATTGGTGGTGGCCAATTATTTACCCAAAGGGAATAACCTCTATCAAAATTATGGGGCTTCTGTTCAAATTATTGATCCATCAAGTATGCGTATCAGCAAAAGCATTGTATTACCGGATGGCAGTAACACATTGAATTCAATTTATGTGGACGAGGACCGAAACCGTGCATATGTAACCCATGTGCTGGCACGTTACAACGTGCCAACTAACCAGATCGAAAGAGGCTGGATAAATACCAATGCCTTGAGTGTAATTGATCTGGAGAAGGATAAATACCTTTGTACGATCATGCTCGATGACCTCGATTTGGGAGCAGCCAATCCGTTTGATGTAACGCTTAATAAAGAGCATAACAAGCTATTGGTGACACATAGCGGAACCAACGAGCTAAGCATTATCGATTACCAGGCGCTGTCAAGTCGAATAGATGGCTTAATGCGTGGTGAAACATCAACGTATTATTCACAAAAACTGGAAGATGTTGTTAATGATTTGAGTTTTCTGCAGGATATACGCGAGCGTTACGTTTTAAATGGCGTTTCGCCCAAGCAGGTTGTCACTGTTAATAACTTCGCATTTATCAACTCCTATTACACGGCAGGTATCGAAAAAATTGATCTTTTAACAGGCGATGTTACGACTTGTTTTAGGTTTCAACAGCCGGAGATGACTCAAGTTCGTCAGGGAGAAATCTATTTTCAGGATGCCACCATGTGTAAACAACAATGGCAAAGTTGTGTGAGCTGCCACCCGGGAGGAGCACGTGTGGATGCCCTTAACTGGGACTTACTCAATGATGGTATTGGTAATCCAAAAAATACCAAAAGCCTGCTTAATGCTCATTTCACAGCTCCCTCAATGGCAACTGCCATCAGAAAGGATGCAAAAGTGGCTGTTAGAGCAGGTATCGAACACATCCTGTTTACCGAACAAGATGATGATGTAGCCAGGGCGATTGATACCTACCTGATGAGTTTGGAGAAATTGCCAAGCCCCTATTTAGAGAAAGGTAAGTTGAGTAAGAATGCCGAAGCAGGCAAAGAAATATTTGAACGGGTTGGGTGTATCAATTGTCACGATGGCGAATACTATACCAATCAAGGGCAGTATAATCTTGGGCTGGGCAAGGGGAAAGATGCCGGAAAGAAGTTTGATACACCTACCCTGATTGAACTTTGGCGAACAGCACCTTACCTCCACGATGGTCGTGCAGCTACCGTAAAAGAAGCCATTTTAATGCTCGACGAGGCCTCATCTCATAAAATGGTGAATGGTTTAAGTGAAGATGAACTGAATAAATTGGTTGAATACTGTCTATCCTTATAAGCGATGAATCGATATCTGCTAATAGTTTTTTTAGTGTACCTGACTTTTTCCTGTAAAGCACAAGACGATTGTTTTGTGCTTTCTCTTCCAGAAAGTAACCAGGTATTACACGTCAACAGTGAGGGGCAAATTTTAAAAACCTTTAAATGTAGAAATGGTTACGATGCCTGGCAAACAAAGGATGGTTATACCATTGCCTGCAATCATTTTGGGATTAAGGTTTTTGATTCGAACGATAGTTTGATGCTTAACTACCAAACCGATAGTGAGGTGTTTAGTTGTCAGCCTCTGAAAAAACAGCGAATCTTAATTGGAGAATGTTCCGCCGGTCGCTTAATCGAAATAGATTATGAAGGTAAGATCGTGAACGAAGTTAAGCTAAGCTATAAGGTTGGCGGGCATGTTTGTTTCCGATCGTGCCGAAAAACCTCAAAAAATACTTACCTGGTAGCCCACTATGGTGATAAAACGGTTAGGGAATACAATGGTAAGGGGAAGGTGATCAACGAATTCGAAAGGCCGAATCATGTTTATGCGGCCGAACGAACCAGTGATGGACGAACCATCATATCTGATCAGTTTATGATCTCTGTTTACAATAAAAAAAATGAACTGGTTTGGGAATGGAATGCCGAGGACCATCCTGAACTGGGAGTTTATCACCTGACCGGTTTTGAATTATTGCCATCAAACGAACTTTTGGTGTGTAATTGGTTAGGACATTATCCTTTGCATAAAGGTATTCCAATGTTTTCTGTTGACTTTGATAAGAATATCACCTGGAAATATTCATTCGATAAGGCCATTAGCCCAACAGAAATTAATCTCATAAAATAAGACAAAATGAACAATTTCGAATTTTTTAATCCTGTAAAAGTTGTATTTGGTGCCGGTGAGCGTCATCGTTTGGCCGGCGAAATGGCTAAGAATTATAAAAAGGTTGGTTTGGTTTCGTACAAAGAACTTGGTTTTCTGAGTCCTTTATTGTCTGAAGTTGAAACACAGTTAGAAAAAGAAGGTATTGAAGTTGTAAAATACTTTGGTATTGAGGAGAATCCTGAAATTAAAAGCATCCTCGAAGCAGTTAATCTTTTTCAGGATCACCAGGTCGAAGCCGTTTTAGCTGTTGGTGGCGGAAGTGTGATGGATGCTGCAAAGGCCATTGCTGCAGGATATTATTACGAAGGTAATTTGTGGAACATGGTTTATTCACGTCACGATAATGTAAATGCTGTTCCGCCCGAAAAAGCATTGCCAATTGTTACTTTACCAACATTGCCGGCCACAGGCAGTGAAATGAACCAATGTGCTGTTGTGAGTAACAAAGACTTAAAAGAAAAATCCTATATATGGAGCACGGTTTTATACCCAACAGTTTCATTCTTAGATCCTGAATTGACAGTTACTTTGCCAGCCTACCAAACAGCATGTGCAGCGGCCGACACCATCTCTCACGTTTTGGAAATATATGTTAATGGTGAAGAAGACAGTGATCTGCAGCACTATTTTCAGGAGGGTGTGATGAAAACGGTTATTGACAATATCAAAGTTTGCCTGGCAGAACCATCAAATATATCATCCCGTTCGCACCTGATGTGGGCAGCAACCTGTGCCATTAACGGATTTGCCAGTCCCGGTGATGCCTGGACACCCATTCACCAGGTTGGTCATGTACTAACGAGTTTATTTGGCGTGGCACACGGTGCCAGTTTAAGTATGCTGATGCCGGCCTGGATGAAGTTTATGTCTGCAAAAAGGCCCGCTGTCTACAAGCGATTTGCCATTAATGTAATGAGCGTCGATGCGATTGGTAAAGTGGAGGAAACCATTATTAAGGAAGGCATAGAGAAATTTGAACAATTCCTGATTGAGATTGGTGTACCGGTAAAAGTAAGTGCGGCCAATATTTCTGAAACAGACTTTGATGCCATTGTAGAAGGCGTTCGTAAAGTGAGTTTTAACAATGAGGATGTGCTGGCTTGTAATCCTAATGTGACGGCTGATGATATTAAGGAAATATTAAAACTGGCCTTGTAATGAAGCGAACATTAAAAGAAATTGCCAGGTACATTGATTTGAGCTGTGTTCAGGCCAATAGTACAATTGAGGAGATCAAGGAGGCGGCAGCACTTGCCATTAAGTACAATTGCATTTGCACTTTTGCCTTACCCGCTCATACGCCCATTTTGGTGGAGGCCTTAAAAGGGTATCCGGATATTCGCGTTGGCGGAGTCGTTGGCTTCCCGGGTGGAGGAACCATGTCTGAAGTCAAAGAAATTGAAGCTTCTAAGTTAGTTGAGATGGGTGTTGATGAAATTGACATGGTCATCAACATTGGTCATTTAAAGGCCGGTAATGAAGAAGCTGTGAAGGCCGATATTGAAAAGGTTATAAAAGGTGCTAAGGGGCTTCCGGTAAAGGTGATTTTGGAATGTCATCATCTGAGTAATGAAGAGATAGTAAAGGCCTGTGAAATATGTGTCGGCTGTGGTGTGGCATTTGTTAAAACGGGTACCGGATGGGCACCAACGGGGGCAACACTGGAGAATGTCGACTTGATGAAAAAGACTGTTGGTGATCGATGTGAAGTAAAAGCAGCCGGGGGTGTACGTGATCTCGAAACCATTGAAAAAATGCTGGATTTGGGAGTAACGCGTTTTGGTATTGGTGTGAGAACGGCGAAAGCCATTTTTGAAAATACCGGATCAAACGAAAACGACTATTAATATGGAGTACATTATAGCGTATGATTTAGGAACAGGAGGTTGTAAAGCTTCCTTATATGATAAGGCCGGCCATTGTGTTGCAGATTCATTTATCGCTTGCGAGACATATTTTCCCGCCGAAAATTGTCATGAACAAAAGCCATCCGATTGGTGGAATGCTATTATTGATAGTACAGATCTTTTGAAGCAAAAATCAGGAGTTGGTAAAGAGCAGATTAAGGCCATCGGAATCAGCGGGCATAGCTTGGGCTGTGTGCCATTGGATAAAAACGGGCAAGAGATTTTAACCGCAACGCCAATCTGGTCAGATTCGCGGCCTACCGAAAAAGAACTAAATCCCTTCTTTGATCAAATTTCTGAAGACGAATGGTATCAGTTGACGGGTAACGGATTTCCACCGGCATTGTACACCGTTTTTAAAATTCTGTGGTATAAAAATAATTCGGCTGAACTCTTTAAATCTTTTGATAAAATTCTGGGAACTAAAGATTATATCAACTATCGGTTAACAGGCGTAGTGGCTAGCGATTATAGCTATGCCAGTGGTACAGGTGTGTTTGATCTCGAAAACAATCAATACTCCGACCACTTAATTGATATGGCCGGGCTGGACAAGGATTTGTTCCCAAAATTGTATGAATCAGATCAGGTAATCGGAACCCTAAGCAAGGAAGCCGCAGAAGTTCTGCGCCTGACTACTTCGGTTCAGGTGGTTGCTGGTGGGGTTGATAATAGCTGTATGGCTTTGGGAGCCAAATGCTATAAAGATGGAGCCTTGTACGCCAGCCTTGGGTCGAGTGCCTGGATTGCAGTTAGTTCTGCAAAGCCAGTGATTTCAACGAACAGTAAACCCTATGTTTTTGCACATTGTGTAAAGGGGCAATATGTTAGTGCAACGGCCATATTCTCAAGCGGAACCAGCCTTAACTGGGTGGTTGATAACATGACCGGTTTTGATACGACTCAACCGGGTGTGTGGCAGGATATTTTTAACGAGATGGAAAGTGCACCGATCGGAGCAAACGGTTTGCTTTTCAATCCGTCTATGGCAGGCGGATCATCGCTGGATGAAGCCCAAAGTATCAGAGGGGCTTTCCTGGGTATGGACCTAAAACATAAACGCGCCGATTTTCTGCGGGCTACCATTGAGGGCATGATCTTAGGATTAGGAAAAGCGCATAAAGAGTTATCGAAATTAGTTGAATTAGACGATGAAGTGCTATTAGTTGGTGGAGGTAGTAAGGCTAGCTTATCTCGTCAGATATATGCGGATGTTTTTAACAAGAGAATGGTTAAGACTTCCATCGATCAACAAGCAGCTGCTTTTGGCGCTGCAGCATTGGCTGGTGTTGGCATTGGTTTTTATAAGGATTATTCAATAATCGACAAAATGCACGAGCTTATTGATATCAAAGAGCCGGTATCATCACATGTTTCTCAATACGAAAAGGTATGGGAAAAGTATGAACAAGCAATGAAATTATTAGCACAGTATTCGTTAATTTAAAACTTATGGAGTTTAGTTTTTTTGATCTTTTAATATCGTTTGCCGGTGGCATTTTTGGTGCCGCAATTGGGGCATTACCAGTCTGGATTTTGTGTGGATTAGCTGTACTGATTGGTGCGGCACTTAATTCGGCCTCAGGTTTTGATACCTTTACCAATGTTGTTGGTTGGGGGCACTTTATCGGTCCACACACGGCTTTTGTCGGAGGAACGGCAGGTGCAGCCTATGCAGCACGGGTTAACAAACTCGAATCAGGACGAAATATTCTGGCCAGTTTAATGGGGCTAAATGACTACAAGACATTGTTGGTAGGAGGTGCTTTTGGTGCCTTGGGGTATGTTTTTTTATACCTTCTCTGCCTGGTTCCCGATTATACCAGCGTAGCCTATACCAACCACATTGCATTGGCCGTTATTCTGGGCATGATTGCCATACGATTAGTATTGGGTAAAACCGGAGTGTTCGGAAAAGTAAAAGAAGGCAACTCAAGATGGAAGGTGAGTGATCAGGCCTCATGGGTACCTTATCAATCTTCTCCGATGATGATTCTGGTTATCAGCCTGAGTGTGGCCATTGGAAGTGCACATTTGGTTTCGACGGTGCCCAATAGCATTGGGATCATATTTGGTTTTGTCGCCTTTCTGTTAATCTTTATGCAATTTGGTTTTAACGTACCGGTAACGCACCATATCGCTTTAACGTCAGCTTTTTCAACAATATTAACCGGCGATCTAACCTGGGGAATTGCCATGGGTGTAATGACGGGTTTTATTGCAGAATACCTGGCTTGTTTGTTTGTTTATCACGGCGATACACATATCGATCCGCCAACCTTTGCAATTACCTTTACTTTTACGATTATACCAGTTTTGCAGGCTTCAGGAGTATTGGATTTAAGTCCGTATCTGGCAATTGGATTTGGCCTTGCTGTTAATGCCTTGCTATTTGTTGGTTTAAAAGTTCTGAAGGCATAGCGTCATATTAATTTCATTGAGTATTAGTTCGAAGAGGTTTTGTTATTTCCCGATATTCAAAATCTCGATACGAAGGCAGTGGTTTAAGACATAGGTATTTGACTTTATACTGCTGCCTTCTTAATGATAATCCAGATATATATTGATTTCAAGTACTTTGTATGATTAGAAAAGAGATTCATACCTCAAATGCAAGCACTCTAAAAGAGGGCATTGGTGATTTATTAAGTCAGATAAAAACTAAAAACATACTGATGCTGACTTTCTTTGCTGATGATAGTAGTATTGAAAGTTACCGGTTGATTGAACGAAGCTTAAAGCACAAATTGGATCACTCTTTAACTTTTGCACTGATACATCAAAAACCCTTTGATGCGAATTTTATTCTAGAATACTATTATGTGGATGATGGTGTTAAGCTTAACTATAAAGAACTAAATGGCTTAAGGTATGGGCTTGCTCATTTTAATAATTGCGATTACCTGTTTTTAGGCGGACTAAAATCAGAGCTTAAAAAGGAAACGATTTACGAACAGGCCAATCTTATTTTTGATAAAATCGAAGCGGTATTTAAAAAAGAGGCATTCGAAATTGATTGCATTCAAAGGCAATGGAATTACATTCCTGATATTGTGGAATATGATGAAAGCAGTCAGAACTACCAGCAGTTTAACGATGCCCGATCCGAGTTTTATGCCAAGGCAACATGGATCAATGGTTATCCTGCAGCCACAGGAATTGGTGTAAGAAATCGTGATTTATTAATTAGTCTCATGGCTGTCAAAGGAGATTACAAGGTAAGTGTCTTGTCTAACAAGGAACAGGTGGATGCGCACATTTATTCCGAAACTGTATTGGAAAATAATGAGATAGGAGATGGGTTTAAGAAGTCAACACCAAAATTTGAGCGGGGCAAGGTAATAAATGGCATGATCGATATATCTGGCACAGCCTCAATTACAGGTGAAAAAACCATGTTTATCGGAGATGTTTGCAGACAGACCGAACGCACCCTTCATAATATTAAACTCTTACTAAAGCAGGCGGGTGAGAATAAAGGGAAACAGGCCATGAGGGTTTATGTGAAAAGGTCTGATTATTTTGAAGATATCAAGAAGGTTTGCGATAGAGAGTATCCGGAGGCACAGAAAAATTATGTACAAGCAGATGTGTGCAGAGACGATTTGTTAGTCGAAATTGAAATGTGTCAGATGTAAAGAGTAAGAGTATTAATTTTTACCTTATAAATCGTGTAATTGTATTCGATGAAAGAGAAAGGAATCTTATCTTTTTGTGTATTTTTACAAGAGGTGTTTTATAGTTATTAAACCCTGCAGAGAATCGATTACACAGGAATTAATTAGGGAAATATATGATTGGGAAGTACATTGTTCTGATAGCTCTTTTTTTGATAGTTCAGCTTAGCGAAGCTGCAAAAATTGAGTTAAGTATGCACCACTGGCAGCAAAACAATGGTTTGCCGCCTTTCCCGATTAGTTCAATAGATCAGGATGATAATGGCTTAATTATTCTTCGTTGCGAAGAGGGAAGTTACCGCTTCAATGGCTTTCGGTCGTCGCTGTTCAAAGAGCTGGAAAAAGCCGAAAAAATTGATGGTATTCGTGTAAGTAATGGTTTGTTAATAATCGATAGTGATACCATAACTGATGGGGTTAACGGATGTGTTAAAAGTGCCGGAAACTATTATGTAACAGCAAGCAGGGGCTTAGGGAAGTTGAATGTTACTTCCAAAACCATTGACTGGTTAAATTCTCCGGGAGAGCTGCCGGTTAATAGCTGTACGAATCCGGTGCTTGATAAACATGGAAGGGTTTGGTTCTCGATGTCGATGTTTGGAATAGGCTTTTATGAACCTCAGAAACAGAGGTTTTATACGATTCAAAACATTGATAAATATACTGGCTGTTCAGGAGCACGCGAAACCTTCGCCAGCATTCTTGATCGCGATATCGTCGATCTGTTTTTCGATAAAGATGTGAACCTTTGGATTGCCACCCGCAACGATGGACTTTATAAAATCGCATTCGAGTCAAAACGTTTTCAATACTTTCGTTCCGAGTATAAAACACATGGCGATCTAAGCCATCGCGATATTAGTTCGCCCAAAGCCATGCAAAATGGAGATATCTGGATTGCTACCTGGGGTGGAGGAATTAATGTATGGGATCGTAACGATTTAGAAGCATCCCAACCTGATTTTCAAAGGCTGCCATTGCGACAGATAAACGGCGCTCCGCTTCGGAGAAGCACGATCTTTCCTATTGTTGAGGATGAAGAGTTGAATGTGTGGGTGGGAACACATGGTGGTGGACTCTATTACTTAAGTGCTGAACGAAAGTTAAAGAACGATTACCGGTGCATCCCGTTTACCGTTAATAATGGTAAGTTACCCAATGATTTTATTGGAAATTTATGCATTGGAATAAACGATGATGTTTGGTGCGGGACCTATGGTGGCCTGGTTCATATCGATTCCGATTTTAAAACACGTAATACATTTAGTGAGTTGGATAATCCGAATCTGTTTGAGGGAAAAACCATACATATGGTTTGCATTACCAACGAAAAATATATGTGGATTAGTTGTCGTGGCGGCGATAACTTTCTCTGGGATTTAAGTACCAATGTAATAAAGAAATTTCGTCAGACCGATGGACAGGACATTGGTATGTTATACAATGGTGTTGAGCTAAATGGGGTGGATTGGTTTGCCGGCGATAAAGGTGTTTTTTATTATAACCATCGCTTACAGAAATTTATTGCCTTTAAAAACAATCATTTGTTGCCTTCGCGTCATATCGAATCGATCTTGAGTGATGATAATGGATTTTTGTGGCTGGGCACCAATCAAGGGGTGGTAAAGATTGACCCTGTCGAAGCAGATGTTAAACCTTTTAATCTGGAAACCGGGCGATTAGGTAACAGTTGCACACAAGGGGCGTCGAAAGATAATTCGGGCTACATGTATTTCGGAACGCGTTACGGTTTTTATCGGTTTCATCCGGGGGAGTTGGATGCCGAAGAAGCGGAAAAACCATTGCTTATTAACGAAGTTAGAATCAATGGGAATGGTTTCGAATTTGATTCACTGAAAAAGACTGAATGGTGGAAGGCAGAAAGTGATTTTACCGGACTGCAATTGCCTTATAATCAAAACAACCTCTTGGTTCATTTTAATACGCTGAATTATAATCCCGAAGAGAATATTCTTTACGAAATAAAGCTCGAAGGTTATGAAGATAACTGGGTAGTAACCAATGATAATCGCAAAAGTTGGAATTACCTAAAGCCCGGCAGGTATGATTTTAAAATCAGGGAGAAAGGTAAGCCATCTATAAATGGGTTTTCTGTTATTATTCAGGTTCCCTGGTGGAAGCACATCTATGCAAAAATCACCTATTTCGTTATTCTGGGAGTTTTATTGTATGTATTCTACATTGTGATTTCGCGACGAAGCAGACAGCAGGAAAAACAAAGGCAAAAGGAGAAATTTGATTTGTTGCGATTCCGTTTCTTTTTAAATGTATCGCACGAAATACGAACCCCTCTTACTTTAATTAAAGGTTCCATTGATCGCTTAATGGAAAATGAGGATGCTACGCAGATCAAAGACCTGGAACGAATTCAGCACAATACTCACCGTTTAACAAGAATGGTCGACGAAGTACTGGATTTGAAACGAATGGAAGATCCCGATGTTAAACCAAGGAAAAGCTTTTTCAACATGAAAGAGTTTTTAGTGGCTACCGTTGATGCCTTTCAAATTCGGGAGGAACAACATCTTATTCAACTGCATTTGCCCGAAAAACCGGTATGGCTTAACGGTTCTCGTGAACAGATTGAAACCATCCTCTATAACTTACTGTCCAATGCCATTAAGTTCAGTCCGGGTGAAAACACTGTTGAAGTTTACCTCGAAGCAGATGAATCTGAATGTCGGGTTCTGGTTAAGGATTATGGTATTGGAATGACGGATCAAGAGCAGGCTCGCGTTTTTGAAAGGTATTACCAGGCAAAGCAAAAACATGTTAATGGTTCGGGTATTGGCTTGTCGCTGGTGAAAGAGTTATGCGAGTTAATCGGAGGAAAGATTAGTGTAGCGAGTAATCCCGGCGAAGGATCGGTATTTACGCTTACTTTACCTGTGGGTGTTGATCATAAATCGGTTGAATCCAATACAGAGCTTAGTCCAAAAGATAAGAAGGTAATATTAATCGTTGATGATCACGAGGATATCCGTTCTTTCATAAAAGAAAGCTTTGAAGACTCTTACCAATGCATTGAAGCATCAAATGGTAAAGAGGCAAAGGAACTGGTTAATGTATTGATGCCCGATTTAATTATTTCGGATGTGATGATGCCCGAGATGAATGGTTTCGAATTTTGTAAAATCATTAAAGAACAGATAGAAACGAGTCATATTCCTATTGTTTTATTAACAGCAAAAACTGGTTACGAAGCTGAGGTGGGAGCAGCTAAATGCAGTGCGGATGCCTATATTACCAAACCATTTCAGGAAAGCATATTAAGAATAAAAGTTGATAAACTCATTGAGCTTCGTCAGCGCTTAAAAGAGAAATATTCCGGAGCCGAGCTTGATGAAGGGCAAAAAGAGTTAAATCCTATTGATCAGGCTTTTATCAATAAGTTAAATGAAGCTCTGGAAGCTGCTCTTGATAATTCTGATTTCAATGTCGACCAGCTGTCGTCTGAAGTGGCCTTGAGTCCTTCTGGTCTTTACAGGAAGGTAAAAGCACTTACAGGTCAGAGTCCGGTGGATTATATCCGTACGTTTCGATTAAACAAGGCGGCTTACCTGTTAAAAAACAGTACCCATTCGATTGCTGCGATTGCCGATCTGACAGGTTTTGGTACGCAGAAGTATTTTTCAAGGTGCTTCAATACCAAGTTTGGTGTTTCGCCAAGTAAATATCGTAAATCATAGCTAAGGTATTGACAGCGAGTTTGAAAAATTAGCAGGATTTACTGTTCAAAACTGTTATTGCATTAAAGCTATACTTTCTGTCACGATATGTTGGTGTGCTTTTGGGCAGGTGATTCTAATTTTGAACCATAGCTGTAATCCTTATAACCTTCTAAAGAACGAAATCAGGTTTGTTTGATTGAGGGTATATATCGATCGAAAAATTAAAAATCACAATAATGACAAAATCACTTACAATACTTAGCTGGTTTATATTAATCATGTTTTCGGCATGTAAGCAAGATGCGGGGACCCAAAAGAAAAGTTTAAAAGTGATGACTCCAGCTATCTCGGGAGAGTGGCAGCATATTTTTAATCCGAACGATACGCGTGCCGAAATAGATACAACCTGGTATACAAACGATCATTGTTTTGCCAAAGGGCCTGATGGTAAGTGGCATGCCTACGGCATTATCGGCCATAAGCCAATTAATCCCTGGACGGGCGAAACGAAGCTTTTTCATATATCAGCCAATTATTTTAAGCAGAGCAAATGGGAGGATCATGACTATGCCCTAATCTGTCAACCGGATGTTGAGCGAGTTTTGTGGGCGCCGCATGTTTATCACGAAGAAGGGAGTGATCAGTGGCACATGTTTTACAATATAGGAAACCGCCAGCATCATGCGCCTAATTATGCCAGTTGGGGGCAATTGTGCCGAGCCGATTCAGAGAATATGTATGATTGGGATCGACATGTTCTGAATCCTTTGTTTAGTGATCCGGGGCATGCCCGCGATTCGTATATATTAAAGGATGGCGACCTTTACTACTTTTATTATACCCGCACCTACGATGAGGTTGATTTAAGGTCTTGTGTGGCTGTGCGAACCAGCCCTGATTTGCAACATTGGAGTGGACCAAAGATTGTGCATACACAGGCTTTTGAATGTGATTGGGGAGGCGACGCCGAATCACCTTTTGTAGTTAAAAAGGATGGTCTTTATTATTTATTCATTTGCCGTGCGATGACAGCTTATAATCAAACCCATGTGTATTGGTCTGATACGCCGGATTCCTTCCCGCCTGAAAATTTTGTTTGTGAATTGTCCACTCACGCCTCTGAGATAATTAAAGTGTCAGAAGATCAGTGGTATATTTCCAATACAGGTTGGGATAAAAAGGGAATTTATATTGCAAAATTGGATTGGAGGTAAGCGGAAAACTTAAATAGTTTTTAATAACTGACAATTATTTTTAATTGTCTCAAGGTAATCGCGGTTAACATTCAACCACCTTGTTGCTTTTGAATATCCCCAGATGGTAGCTTTGGGGTGTGTGAAAATTATTTTTAGAATCCTGAAAGGATTCAACTTTTAAATACGATTGTCGTGGAATTAGTTTAAGTATGTTCAATACAATGATATTATTTTTTAAATTTGGTTTCTAAGACTAATAGAAACCAAAAATGATTTTAGACTTTCTAACGCAATCGAAAGAGATAAATAATCAATCCAGACAACAGAAGCAGAAGACGGATATTGTGAGGTATATCTCAAAATCTAAAACTGCCTGTATTATCCCTGATATTGCTAAACAGCTCAAAATTAGCATTCCTACTATCAATAAATTAATTACTGAATTGTTGAGTGCCGAGATATTAGTTGAGCTTGGTAAGAAAGACACCGGAAGTGGTCGAAAACCTATTCTCTACGCACTCAATAAAAAAACCTGCTATTCGGTTGGTGTTGATATTCAGCTAAAGGGAATGCGTTTGATGATTATTAATATCCAACGGGAAGTTGTTCGGATGAAAGAGATTCCGGATTTTATTTTGGAGAATACACAAGCTTGTTTAAGCAATATTATCGATGATATAAATATTTTCCTGAGTTCATCAATGATTGAGGTATCTTCGGTAATCGGAATTGGAATTAGTCTTACCGGCCGTGTGGATGTGAAAAGAGGTTCATCAATCAGTTACTTCGATTTTATTCAGGAACCCATTCGTAGCTATTTGTCGAAACACTTTAAAGTGCCGGTATTGGTTGATAACGATACACGTATGATTGGCCTGGCAGAAAAAGTAGATGGCCACCTGCATGAGGTTCAGGATGCCATTGTCATTAATGTCAGCCGTGGTTTGGGTGCATCGATGATTAGCGATGGTGCCATAATAAAAGGGGCCAATGGATTTGCCGGCGAGTTTGGACACATGCAGTTTGGTAAAAAGAAACGCCTGTGTATTTGCGGCAAATCAAATTGTTTGGGGACTGATGTTTCAGGCTATGCCCTGGAATTGGATTTTACTCACGCCATCGAATCCGGAAACGTATCTCTGTTAAAAAGCGATAACGGCTCCTTTGACTATCGCGAAATAATCCGTGTATCTATGGAAGGAGACTGCCTGGCTATAGAATTAATACAAAACCAAGGCATGCATTTGGGAGAAAGTTTAGGTAATTTGCTTAATCTTCTCAATCCTTCTTTAATCATCATTGCCGGTACCTATGCGGTTTTGGGAGATGTATTTATTGATGCCATTCGTATTGGCTTATCCAAAACTGCCTTGTTAAATCCATTAGAAAAATGTAAGGTGATTGCATCCGATTTAGACGGAGTGCAGGCAGCTGCTTTAGGTGCCGCTTATCTATCATTTACCAGGTACGACCTGCTCTAACGGGCTATGCAGATTCAAGTTCTAGAAGCAAAGTAATCGCCAGACGGCACTAATCTGAAACTTTTGAACGGGCGTGTTTAAACACAGCTATTCTTATTAAATGTTTATTGAAGAAGCTGCAACACAAACTTTTTTATCGCTTTTCTAATTTGTAATAGGTATTACAACATCTTAATTGCTCTTCTTGTAGCCATAAAGAGCTTATCGGTGTATAATCGTTTTAAGTAATGATATCATATCAATCAACCTGTTGAACTGATTTAAACCTTCTGGAGTGATTGTAGTTTCTATAGTTGAAAAAAAATCGCAATAAACTAAGGGTCTGTAAATCAGTAGTGAAGAATTAATTAATAAAAATTTTTAAAAAATAATTTAGAAAACACTTTGGATATAATAAAAAATATAAAAAATTGCACTCGAATAAATTAAAAAGTATATTAATGATTTCGGGTTTTTTTACAGATTCTATCGAAGTAAGTAATAAAAGCAGACAGCAAAAGCAGAGTGGAAGGATACTGCGATACCTTTCTAAAACTCAGTGTGGCTTAACTATTCCCGAAATTTCGGACTATGTTCGAATCAGTGTACCAACCACAACCAAGTTGATTCATGACTTAATTGATAAGCAATGTGTAATTGAAGTAGGTAAGAAGGAAACGGATAATGGTCGCAAGCCGGTTTTGTATTCAATCAACAAAGAGTGCTTTTATGCTTTGGGTGTTGAAGTGGTTTTAAACAGAATTCAGGTTAAAGTAATTCGTATAGACAAAGAGGTTATTTTCGAGAGGAAGGATGATAATTTTACATTGGAGAATACGGTTGACTGTTTAAATAATGTAATTGAGTTTATCCGATTTGCCATTGATAACTGTGGTGTTGAAGCAAATCAGCTTATGGGTATTGGTGTGGGAATAACCGGTAGGGTGGATTGCAACACGGGAGATACATTGAATTACTTCAATTTCTTAGAAAAATCATTTGCCAAAACACTCGAAGGAAATTTAGGATTACCAACAATTGTTGATAACGATACGCGTGTTTTAGGAATTGCCGAACAAGTGGTGGGCAAAGCCCGCAATGTTAATAATGCATTGGTGGTAAACGTAAGCCGAGGCTTGGGTATCAGCTTAATATTGAATAAGAAGATGATTGCCGGCGGGAATGGTTTTGCCGGTGAATTCGGGCATATGCAATTCAGGCAATCCAATCGCTTGTGTCTTTGTGGTAAGAAGGGGTGCCTGGGGACTGTTGTTTCCGGTTATGCATTGGAGCAGGATATGGCAGAGGCTTTAAACGGTGGCGAACAATCCATTCATTTTAATAAAGAACAAGGTGGCAATTATCTGTACTACGATGTGTTGGATGCGGCCTTAAAGGGAGATGCTTTGTCGATAAAGTTAATTCAGAAGCAAGGCGAAGCTTTGGGTGAGGCTTTAGGAAACCTATTAAACCTATTGAATCCGGAGGTAATAATTATTGGTGGAAAAATTGCCAAAGCAGGTGATCTTTTTTCAACCTCGGTGAATATGGGAATGAAAAAAACAGCACTGATCAACCCATTGATGTTCTGTAAAATAAGGTTGTCGGAGCTTGAGAAAGAAGCGTTGCCCAATGGGGCGGCATACATGCTTTGGAAAAAATACGAAATGATATAAATAAAAACCAAGTAATGAAACGAAGATGAATTTGAAGTTCGCTTATCACTTGCTGAAGAGCACATCCAATTCATCGAGAGTTCCATGTGGCAAATAAAGATAAATTAAAAACACATGAAAAAAGTACTATTGTTGATGGTTGCTTTCTTAATGTCGGTATCGGCTATTATTGCGCAATCACATACGATTTCAGGCGTGGTTCTGGACGACCAGAACGATCCATTGCCAGGTGCCAGTGTCATTGTTAAGGGAACAGAAGGCAGCCCGGTTGGTACCATAACAAGTATTGATGGTTCTTTCTCTCTGGAAATGCCGGACGGGCATCAAATTCTGATTGTATCTTTTATTGGTTTCGATAACCAGGAAGTTGATGTAACAGGAAAACAGAATGTGAGTATCCAAATGAAGTCTGATACTGAGAATCTGGAAGAAGTGGTGGTAACAGCCCTGGGTATTAAGCGTGAGAAAAAGGCCTTGGGATATGCCGTTCAAAATGTGGCGTATGATGAGGTGAAGCAATCTGGTAGTATTTCACCATTGGAGTCATTATCGGGTCAGGTATCTGGTTTAAGTGTAGCCGGTTCATCAGGCGGACAAGGTGGTTCTACGCGATTTATGATTCGGGGAGCTAACTCTTTGACTGGTTCAAATGAACCTTTATTTGTGATCGATGGAGTGCCTATTGATAACTCAGGAGGTGCGAGTGTTAGCGAATTTGGAGGTAGTGATTATGGTAACGCCGCCAATAATATCAACCCTGATGATATTGAATCAGTGTCGGTATTAAAAGGTGGTGCAGCAGCTGCTTTGTATGGTTCGCGAGGACAGAATGGAGTAATTATGATTACAACAAAAAGTGGAGCCAATAAAGAACGGGTTGAAGTGCAGTTTTCTACCGGAGTAACTTACCAAACACCTGTTATAACTCCCGATTTTCAGAATGTTTACTCCCAAGGTTCTGGTGGACGTTATGTCTCAGATACACACTTGAGCTGGGGTGAAAAAATGAATGGAACCAACACCGTTACAAACTTTCTTGGGGAAGAGCAATTGTTAACCCGGAATAACGAAAATCCGGTAAAAGATTTTTTCCATACTTCAACTTCGTATGTCAATTCTTTATCGATTTCAAAGTCTTACGAAAAAACCAATCTTTATTTCTCGGCAACCAATAACAGCAATGATAATATAATGCCAAACTCCGATTTTGATAAAACATCTTTAAATATGCGTGTTTCGTCGGAGTTAACGCCGGTACTAAAGGTTGATGCGAAAGTGAACTTTATTAACCAGAATGCTTTTAATCGTCCTAATCTTGGCGGTTCACCTGATAACCCGGTGTATTCATTGGTTCGTATGCCTCGATCGGTGAGCAATGACCAGATGGATAATTACAGCACGGTTAATGGTTATCCGGTTATTTATACCAATTCTTACCGAAAAACGGATGATGCCATCGCCTGGAATGGCACAGGAGACTATCCTTTTGCCAGCAGTCCTTTATTAAACAACCATTACTGGGCTGTTAACAGAAATACCAATGAAGATACACGTAACCGTGTGATATCGTTTTTTGAGGCAACTCTGGATCTTAAAGAATTGTTTGAGATAGGTCTTGATAAGTTAACCTTGAAAGGACGCGCCGGAATCGATATGTATGATGATGATCGTCGTCGTATCACCTATGATAAAACCAATTATAAAACTTCTGGCTTGGCAAGTATTTATGTGCGCGATGCCTTGGTTCAAGAAAATAATTACCAGGCGATGTTGAGCGGATTGAAGTATTTTAATAATGTAAGTATCAGTGCTTCTTTGGGAGCCAACTTACGTCAGAATAAATGGAAATCAATTACCTCAAGCAGTAATTCTGGTATTATTAACGAGTCAGCAGGTTATTATTTAAATAACTTCAATAGCCCAAGTACTAACGAAGGACTGACTGAAAAGGAAATGCAGTCGGTATTTGGTTTGTTAACCTTCGATTGGAAACAGCGGGTTTATCTTGATTTAACGGCGCGTAACGATTGGTCTTCTGCACTTTCAGAGGAAAATCGTTCATTCTTTTATCCATCAGGATCATTAAGCCTGATTTTAAATGAAATTTTGACATTGCCGGCATCGTTCGATTTGTTAAAGCTGAGAGCTTCTGCTGCACAGGTGGGTAATGATTTAAATCCCGGCCAGTTAAACCTGTTGTATACTACCAGTGCTAATCAATATATGGGCTTGCCATATGGCGGTATTGGAACAACAGTTAAGCTGAATCCGAATATTTTACCTGAGAAAACCAATTCATATGAAGTAGGTATTGAGGGGCGTATGTTTCAGGATAAGTTGAATTACGATTTGGCCTTATATCAAACATCTACTACCAATCAGATTTTTGATGCGCCAATCTCGCCATCATCAGGTTTTGAAAAGGGAAAAATCAATGCCGGTGAGGTTAAGAATAACGGAGTGGAGTTGAGCATTAATTATCACATTGTAAACAATGGTCGTTTCTCCTGGCGAATGGGTGCCAACTTTACCAAAAGCTGGTCAGAAGTGGTTGAGTTAAGAGAAGGTGTTGATAAGTTGAACTTTTATCAGGACAACGATGAGAAACTAAAAGTTCAAGCCAGGTTAGGAGAAAGAGTTGGGCAGCTGGTGGGTACAGCCTACAATCGTGATTCTGAAGGACGTTTAATTTTGGATGATAACAACTTACCTACCTGGAAAACCAATGAACAGGGCGCTATTGATACTGAGGTAGTTCTTGGTAATGTAATGCCTGATATTGAATGGGGGATATCCAATACTTTCAAACTTTATGGTTTTGATTTATCTGTTTTCATCAACTCGAAGATGGGGCATCAAATGTATTCCAATACCAATAGTGTAGGATCGGAGATGGGAACACTTGATAATACCATAAAAGGTCGCGATGAGTGGGCAAGTGCTATGGAGCAGGCCGGAGGAAATGCCAATGAGACCAGAAAAATTGGCGGATTGGAAGTGCAAGGTGTTAAAAACGGATTTCCAGGAACATTTTATGCTAATCCGCAACAGTATTGGGAGCGATTAAACCGCAACATCAGG
Organism: Carboxylicivirga sp.; assembly: GCA_025210475.1. Lineage (GTDB taxonomy): Bacteria > Bacteroidota > Bacteroidia > Bacteroidales > Marinilabiliaceae > Carboxylicivirga. Next base: position 157,837 of record JAOARW010000035.1, read on the forward strand.
GAAGCATTCGTATACGATGCCTCGTATATCAGACTTTCAAAAATAAACCTGGGTTATAACATTAAGAAAACGTGGTTGGAAAATACACCAATTTCATCACTACGCTTAAGCTTGTTTGCCAACAATATTGCTTACCTGTATAAAGAAACACCTAATGTATCGCCAGAATCGAGTGTGATTACAGGTTCGGGATATGGTGGTGTGGAAATATATGCGTTCCCGGAAACAACATCCTATGGATTTAACCTTAATGTGAGCTTTTAAAATTAAACGTAAAAGAAATGAAACAGATAACACTTATACTTTTAAGTTTGATTGTATTTAATTCCTGTACAGATGACTTTGAAGAATTAAACAGGAATAAGACGGCCTCCACAACCATTGATCCGGAATTGCTTTTTACCCGATCATTGGTAACTGGTTCAGGCATGAGTTATACCATTTATCAATTCGTGAATCAGACGCAAACATCGCACTGGGCACAGCACTGGACGAATATTAATCCGGGATTTATAGGAGATAATTACGGTCCCGAGCCGGCAAACAATGTTTGGGAGTACTACTATTCACGTAAGCACTTTGCTCCTTTAATGCTTAGCAATGAGGTGATGAAGTTGATTCGTGAAGGAGATAACAATCCTGTGAAATATGCTTGTGCTGATATTTGGAATGTGTACTTGTTCAGTTTGATGACGGACATGTTTGGTAATATTCCTTATTCAGATGCCTTTAACTCAGAGTCACCTGCATATGATAATCAGGACGTTATTTATAAAGATTTACTTAAGAGATTAAAGGAAAGTTCAAGCAGTTTAATTGAGAATACCGAAAAAGGCTACAAAGCGTTTGGTGAGGGAGATGTTCTTTTTGAAGGTGATGTAGATAAATGGCAGCGCTTTGCAAATACATTGATTTTACGTTTATCCATCAGGGTGTCAGGTGTAGATAATGCTTTGGCAGGAGAATATCTTTCATCATTGGGTATTAATAAATTAATATCAACTAACGATGAAAATGTACAGCTAATGACAGTACCGGCTTCACAAGCTGTAACTGACTATGTAAAGAATCCAATGGGATACATCTACACGTGGAATGAGGTGCGAATCAGTAAAACTTTAATGGATTGGTTAAATGGTAACAATACCAGTGGTGTAATTGATCCGCGTATGCACCAATATGCCGAGGCAAATGCCGATGGAGAATATGTTGGTTTACCAAGTGGGCAGGATCCACTGGATTTAAGAGATCAGCAAAAAGCGTATCGTAGCAACTATTGTAACATCGGTCCTTTCTATAATCATCAGCAGGAAAGCATGCCAATCTTTTTGATGACAGCAGCCGAAGCAAACTTTCTGTTGGCCGAAGCCAAGCTGCAAAATCTTGTATCAGGCGGATTATCAGCAGAGGCTTATTATTTGGAAGGAATCAGAAAGTCGATGGAGCAGTTCGAAGTTAGTGGCGATGTTAATTCTTACCTGAATGCCAACAATGTTAAGTATGAGCAGGCAAAGGCTTTGGAGATGATCATAACTCAAAAGTGGATTGCTCTTTACGCAAATGGATTGGAAGCATGGAACGAACTTCGCCGAACAGGTTTCCCGGCCATTAGCCCTTTGGCTTATTACTACCCAGGGAATAATGATATGCCCAGACGCTTTATATATAGCACTGCTGAGGCAAGTTATAATACCGAAAACTATAATAAGGCAGCTGCCAACATGGGAGGCGATACCCAGTATAGCCGCATGTGGTGGGATGCCAATTAATGAATTTTTAATTTCTATTTATCTTAAATTAGCTAGATTATGAAAACTAGAATTAATCAGTTTTTTTTATTACTCTTTGTAGGAGTATTGAGTTTAAGTGTTGTTACATCATGTAGCGATGATGATGATGCCGCACCGAAAGAAGCCAATATGACAGGTTTTAAAATTGTTAATGCAGGTCCTAATGGTGATTTGGAAGTATTGGCAGAGAACATTGTTGTTGGTGAGAATCCAACATTATCTGTGCCTTTTGGAACAGATATTACAAAATTAGAAACAGCAATTGCTATTTCAGAAGGCGCAAGCGTTTCTCCGGCAGCTGGCACTGCTGTTGACTTTACAGAAGCTGTTAACTTTGTTGTAAGCAATGGTGACTTATCCAATGTTTATATTTTTGCTGTTGAAGTGCAAGATGCACAGTCCTTAGAAATCAAAGCTTACAGTGCTTATTCAGGTGATAATGCACCAGGTGAATTGGCAGATGGAAATTCAAGAGCTGCAGGTTCGGATGATACTTATCTGTATGTGCCTGATAAAAATGAAAAAGCCATTTATGCAATTGCTTTAGCTGACATTAAAGCAGGTTCTGTAGATGTAGCTTCAGCAAAAAAGTTAAGCATCGAGGGTATCGATTTTAGTAATGTTTCGTTCAATTTTTCTGATGTAAAGGTATCTGGTGGTAATATCTATGCTTGTTCTATGTCAGGTAGAGATGGTCAGTGGGTTAATTCAAAGAACTTAAAAGTTTGGAAATGGGCCAATGCTGATGCAACACCAGAATTGGTTTTTGACTGGGCGATTGACTTTACCAGAGAAAATATGGCTGACTACATTCGTTTAGGTGATGCCTTTACTGTTAACGTAGACGAAAGTGGTAATGGAACAATCTATGTAGTTAACACCAATGGTGCTGTTAAAAACGAATATTATCAATTTAATATCTCAAACTTTGCCTTAAACGGTACACCTACTTTCCATGCTGACATCAAAGATGCAGGTAAGAAGATTGGATCATATGGTACTGTGTTTGCTGCTAAAGATGGCGAGTTGGTTATTTCTGGTGCCGACGGATTATTCCTTTGTGCTGCTGATGGTTCAGTATTAGTAGATGTATCAACCGATGCAATTAGTGCACGCGCACGTGGTGCCCAGGTATTTGAGTACAATGACATGCGCTATTTGGCTTATTTAACTTACAATGAGGGTTCTGATAGCCAATACTTCCTGCAGATTTTAGACATTACTGGCGGAACGTTGGAAGAAGCTATCAAGGCTATTACCAAAGAGAATGTTGAAAGCAAAATTGTTTATACATCTGATAATTTCCATGGAGCGGCTAAAGACGGAAATTCATCAGGTTCATTATCAATCTATCCTGTAGGTGATGGATTCGCAATGACTATTTTCAATGCTAAGAACGGATTCGTTTATTTTGAATTGTAATCAATAAAACAAAGGGGGCTTCGGCCCCCATTCTCTCTAAAACCAATTTTTATGAACTGGATGAAACATGGAGTGATATACGTGCTGCTGATGCTAAGCTTTTTGGTGGCATGTGATAAGGATAAGGACGGTGTTGAGCCATCAAGTGAAAATTTGATTACTTCATTTGTTTTTACTGGCCTGAGCGAAGATGGATCGGCCATTATTGACAATGAGAATAACACCATCAGCCTATATCTTAACGAAGCGATATCTTTACGTGCACTCAAGCCTGAAATAAAGGTGTCAGAAGGCGCAGAACTTACTCCGGCTTCAGGAACAGTTCAGGATTTTTCGAATAATCGAAAGGTTCAATACCTGGTGAAAGCTGAGAGTGGAAAGATACGATCATATTTCGCCACCGTTAATAGCTATGCAGCAAAAATCACGAAGGTTTCATTTTCAGAAGTACAGGTTTTAGACCAGTCCATTTCCAATAATACCATTCTACTAAAAATTCCGGCCGGTTCAGGTAAGCAACTGACGCCTGAAATAACAATATCTGAAAACTGCACCGTAAACCCGGCGTCCGGTGTTAAACAGGATTTCTCAAATCCGATAAAGTACACCCTTACTCCCAATGAGGGCAAAGGTGTTCCTGTTGATTATACCATCACAGTTGAAGAAATACAGCCGGAAGACAATGAGGCTGTGAGAGCTGTGTGGATTCCAGCTCCGGGACACACCAATACAATGGCCAATTACGATAACATCTCAAGTTTTATCGATTTGGTTGATGAATTAAATATGAACGCTGTTTATGTTTGTGCCTGGGCGCAGCAAAAAACCGCCTGGCCAAGTCAGGTTTTAGTTGATAACAGTTCATATACCAGTACCGATGAGGGGTATTGGCATAAAGATTACATGGGCGGTAGCGGTGACGCATTGGCCGATCTGATATCTCTGGCTCATAAGAAAAATATTAAAGTTTTAATGTGGTTCGAATATGGCTTTATGGCGCGCTGGGGTAGCGAGCCTACCACTACCAATGATCCACTTTTAAAAGAGCATCCGGAATGGGTGTCGAAAGATAATAAGGGCGGATTTGCCAATTACAACGGTACCGATTATTATTACAATGCCTACCATGATGGATTGCAGGAGTTTATGCTTAAGCTGATTGATGAAGTTTTAACAAACTATAATGTGGATGGTATACAGGGAGACGACCGCATGCCGGCCATGCCTGCCAATTCAGGCTATGATGATTATACTGTTGATAAATATAAGAAAGCACATAATGGTCAGGAGCCTCCGGCCAGTTATCAGGATAATGCATGGTTTAAATGGCGCATCGATATACTTAATGCTTTTGCTAAGAAAATGTACGACCGTGTTAAAGCTAAAGATACCAATTGCATAGTGGCCAGTGCACCCAACGTTTTTCCTTGGAGCAAAGATAATTTGATGCAGGATTGGCCTACCTGGATTAAAGAAGGCAATATTGAATTAATTTCTCCGCAATGTTACCGTTATAACATCAGTGATTATAAGTGGACCATGAAGTCGGCACATAATTATGTGAAGGAGAATACCGATAGGAATATATTCAATCCCGGGGTACTTCTGGCGGTTGGCAGTTATAATATAGAACCCGAATTCTTGAGACAAACGATTCAGGCCAATAAAGAGCAGGAAACCATGGGGGAAGCATATTTTTTTGATGCGGCTTTAAAGATCGAAGTCATTAAAAATGTGATTAAAGAAATGTATGTTTCTAAAGCAATATTCCCGGATCTAACTAAAAAATAACCAAATGAAGAAATCAAGTATTTTATTAATCGGACTTTGCACTTTGCTTTTTGCATCGGTAATGCTTGCTTGCAGTGACGATGATGATTCGAAGGAACCCATTACCAAAGATGCCACTAATCTGATTTTGGATGTAAGTTTCGATGGTGTAGATTTATCGAAAGACCTGGAAATTGATCACGAAGAAGGAGAGATTTTTGCCTATACATCAACCATCATTAAGAAGCTGACGCCTCAAATTTCGGTGAGTGAAGGAGCTGTTATAAATCCGCCCGACAATAAAGAGTATGATTTTAGCGAACCAAAGGTGTTTACCGTAATTAGCACCAAAGGCGATGGAGAACGAAAATACACCATTCATGTAGATTTGGACAAACGAAAAGTTAGTTCATTTAAATTAGCCACCAACGAAGTTGCTTATGATTTTTCATTAGCCGACGGTATTATTACTGAGCAAGGATCAAATAAATACGAGGTGCGATTTAAGGTGAATGCAACTACCGATATTACATCAATGGTGCCAAAAGTGGCCAAAAATGAAAGTGTGACTTTGGAGCCTGCTGAAAATGTGGCTTATGATTTTAGCCAGCCTAAGACATTTAAGTTAAAGGATGGCGAAGAGGTTTTGGCCGAGTATAAAGTGGTTGTGGAGCAAATTAAAAAAGTTGATCGGATTTGGAATCAGCAAAACTTGTCACAATCACACGATGGAATAGAGTTTCTGAATTGCAATACTGCTTTTAAATTAGATTGTTCACAAGATGTGGCGCCATATTTTAACGAAATGATACCTTTCAATGCTTATGCAGTTAAAATAGATATGAGCAAAGGTTACCATTTCGAAACTCAATTAAACTCCAGTTTAAAATCAGTATCAGGAATGGTTAGTGGCTATAATGCCAATAATTCTAAAAAGGCCATTATAGGTATAAATGGCGGTTACTTTGGCAGTAATGGGGCGAGTTATTCATTGCTGATAAACAATGGTAAGCTATTAGCTAAAAACATAGCAGCCTTGGCACGATCAAGCCGTTCATACTATGTCACAAGAGGTGCTTTTGGTATTGATGCAGATAATAAGTTTTCAGCTGATTGGGTGTATCACATTAATGATAAACTGACTTATGGCTACCCTACGCCTTCTGAAAATATACCGGGTGAGAATCCTAAAGTAGTTCCCGACGAAAACTACCCTTCCAATGGTTTTGAATATTCAAAATCGATGGCTGTTGGCGGAGGCCCTGTGTTGGTCAGAGATTCTAAGATTGTAAGTGATTATACTTATGAGTTATTTCAGTCGGACATTACCCGTTACCTGGCTGATCGAACCTGCATTGGGGTGGATACAGATGGGAAGTTGGTAATTGTATTGGTTGAGGGCCGACAGGATCGAAGTGCAGGTGTTTCGCTCGAAGATTTGGCAGACATTATGCGCAACGACTTTAATTGTACTCATGCTATGAATTTAGATGGTGGAGGCTCATCCACCTTAATCATCGATGGTCAATTAATCAATAAAACATCAGGTGGAGGGACTTATCAAAGACCAGTTTCAACGGGTGTTTTAATTACTAAATAATACACAGTTTTAATTTAAAAGGCTGATATTTAAAGGGAAGATTGGCTGTGAGGAGTGGTTGGGAGATATTCATAGCATTATTACTGCATGAAGAGAACCAATATTAAGTGACGGCCAATAACAACGATTTATAAATACATGAAGTAAACGCTATACAGATAAAATGAACAAGATTTGGGGATTATTAATACTGGTGGTAATTGGGATATCATGCCAGGTTAAGAAAGATGATGGAGGTAAGTTTCCACCCGGGTATAACGAACCGGTAAAAGGTGTTTGGCTAACCAATGTAGCCAGTGAAGCCATGTATACCAGAGACAACATTGTTAAAGCGGTGGAGCATTGTGATGATCTTGGTTTAAATACCATTTTTGTTGTGACATGGAACAAGGCAATGACCATGTATCCAAGTCAGATAATGAAGGATTTTACAGGAGTGGCAATAGATCCGGTATTAGATCCGGATAAGAAGGGGAGAGATCCTTTGCAGGAGTTAATTGATGAGGCACATAAACGCAACATAAAAGTGTTTGCCTGGTTTGAGTTTGGTTTTTCATCATCTTATAATAAGAATGGTGGAAAAATAGCTGAGCTAAAACCTGAGTGGATGGCTTTGACCAATAAAGGTGAGCTTTGCACAAAAAATAACTTCGACTGGATGAATGCTTTGAATCCGGAAGTGCAGAATTTTATGACTTCATTGGTGTTGGAAGTTGTTAAAAACTATGATGTGGATGGTATACAGGGCGATGACCGTCTGCCGGCTATGCCATCAAGTGGTGGTTATAATCCGGAAACTATTGAGTGGTATAAGAAAGAACATTTGGGTCAGGCACCATCCGATAATTACAAAGATTTTGAATGGGTTAACTGGCGTTCGGAAAAGCTGAATGAGTATTTAAAAAGCTTGTACAACGAAGTAAAGGCCATCAAACCGCAGTGTATTGTTTCAATGGCTCCAAGTGTGTACCCCTGGAGTAAGGAAGAATATCTGCAAGACTGGCCTACGTGGATTAACCATGGTTATGTGGATATGCTTTGTCCGCAAATTTATCGCAAAGACTCTGCCCGCTATGAGCAAACATTAAAGGCAACATTGGACTACATTCTTCCGGAAAAAAGGCATTTGTTCTTTCCCGGAGTTTTGATTCAGGTGAATAATCAGCAGCCTTCAAAGGAATTTTTCAAATACATGATTGAGTGTAACCGAAAAGCAGATGTTGATGGTGAAGTGTATTTCTTTTACGAGGGTTTACACACATTCGAAAACGAATTAAAAGCAATTTATAAAGCAAACTAAAATGAGTTTACACTGGATTGATATAACAATCGTATTACTATACCTTGTTTTGACGCTGTTCATCGGTTTCTGGCTGTCAAAACGAGCCTCTAAAAACTTAGAGTCCTATTTTCTGGGGGGTAACAGTATTAAATGGTATTACCTTGGCTTATCAAATGCCTCGGGCATGTTCGATATTTCAGGTACCATGTGGACCGTGACTCTAACCTTTATTTATGGATTAAAGAGTGCCTGGATTCCTTGGCTATGGCCGGTTTGGAATCAGATTTTTGTAATGGTTTTCCTCGCTATCTGGATGCGTCGCTCTAATACAATGACGGGAGCACAATGGATAACTTTTCGTTTTGGCGAAGGAAAAGGTGGACGTATGTCGCACCTGATTGTGGTGATTTTTGCTGTTATCAGTGTGATTGGTTTTATCGCCTATTTTGTGGAAGGAATCGGAAAATTTGCCGCTACCTTCTTTACCTGGGATTTATCGACTGTCATCATGGGGCTTGAGTTAAGCTCCGAGCAGGTTTATGCATTAATCATTATCGCCATCACCACTGTCTATACCCTTAAGGGTGGTATGTACAGTGTGGTAAGTACCGAGGTGTTACAGTTTCTGATCATGACGGTTGCGTGCATTGCCATTGGTATCATTGCTTTTAACAGTGTTGATGGAGCTCAGGTAGCGGCCGCTGTGCCGGATGGATGGCTCGATATGATGCCCGACTGGAAGTTGGATCTGGATTGGAGTCAACAGTTTCCGGCTCTGAATGACAAGATTGAGGGCGATGGTTTCGAGATGTTCGGAATGTTGTTAATGCTGATGGTGTTTAAAGGTATCTTTGCCAGTTTGGCCGGTCCTGTACCTAGTTACGATATGCAGCGTATTCTATCGACTCGCTCGGCTTCCGAAGCGGCCAAGATGAGTGGTTTAACGCCATTGGTACTTTATGTTCCACGCTATTTAATGATTGCAGGTTTTGCTGTTTTAGCCATGGTTTACCTCAAACCACAGATGATGGCCATGGGTGCCAACATGGATTTTGAGATGGTATTGCCAATGGCGATTCAGAAGTTTGTGCCGATTGGTCTGAAAGGTTTGCTTTTAGCTGGTTTGTTGGCGGCTTTTATGGGAACTTTTGCGGCCTTTATTAATGCGGCACCAGCCTACCTGGTGAATGATCTTTATAAGAAGTACGTTAATCCCGATGCTTCAGATAAAAAACTGGTTCGCTACTCCTACGTTTCAAGTTTAATTCTGGTTGTTGTAGGGCTGGTTTTCGGACTGTTTGCGACTTCATTAAATAGCCTGACTTTATGGATTACATCATCTTTATATGGTGGTTACGCGGCAGCCAACGTGTTAAAATGGATTTGGTGGCGCTTTAATGGCATGGGTTATTTCTTTGGTATGCTGGGCGGTTTGGTCGCTTCAGTTATTGTGCCTTCTTTGGTGCGTATTTGGTTCCCGGGCATTATCGATATTTATATTTTCCCGGTAATATTAGGGGTGTCCTTCCTGGCATCGTGGTTGGGTACTTTATTAACAAAGCCAGAAGATATGGATACTCTGAAGAAATTTTATAAACAAACCAAGCCTTGGGGATTCTGGGATCCGGTGAAGGAAGCGGTGATCAAAGAGGATCCTGAGTTTGTGCCAAATAAAGATTTTAAAAGGGATAGTTTCAATGTGTTGATTGGTATCGTTTGGCAAATGTCAATGGTGCTATTACCAATTTACCTTTTAACCGGTCAGTACACCGAAACAATTGTAGCAGCTGTAATTTTATTATTGACATCAGTGGTTTTGAAAAAAAACTGGTACAATAACTTGAAGAACATAGACTGATTAATTAGTAACTTAATCAGGAAAAATATAGAGAAGACCTGGACATGATAAAAGGAACATTTTTAGACGAAATAAGTCACGATATACCCCATCAGAATTGGGGACGCAAAGAGTGGGAAGCCGACTTTCGGTATATGAAAGAAGTGGGGATAAACCTGGTTATTTTAATCCGTTGTGGATATAAAAAATGGATGACCTACCCATCTACTGTATTAAAAGAACAGATGGGCGCCTATGGGCCAACTGAAGACCTTGTTAAGCTGTTTCTGGAGCTGAGCGATAAATATGAAATGGATTTCTATTTTGGTTTATACGATTCGGGCAAATACTGGACAGCTGGTAAATATGAGAAAGAAGTTGAAATAAATAAACAGGTGATTGATGAAGTGTGGGCCAATTACGGGCATCATCAATCCTTTAAAGGCTGGTACATTTCGCAGGAAACCAGCCGCAAGGTTAGCACCATTGTTGATCTTTATGCTTCTTTAGGTCACTATTGTAAGTCGGTGAGTGGCGGATTAAAAACATTGATTTCACCATATATCGATGGCAGCAAAAATATAAGCCAGTACACGGCAAAAACCACGCGTGAAAATTGTGTAACGCTGGAGCAACATAAAAAGGATTGGAGCGAAATATTCGCAGGCATCAAGGGAGCTGTTGATATTGTTGCTTTCCAGGATGGCCATGTGGAATACGAAGAGTTGATTGATTTTTTAAAGGCCAACAAAGAAATGGCCGAAGCAAACGATCTGGAGTGTTGGACCAATACAGAGACTTTCGATCGTGATATGCCGATTAAATTCTTACCCATCAAGTGGGATAAGCTGCATTTGAAGATGAATCTGGCCAGGCAGGCAGGAATCGATAAGGCCATTACTTTCGAGTTTTCACATTTTATGAGTCCTCAGTCGGCTTATCTGCAAGCAGGACATCTTTATAACCGATACAAAGAGTACATTAAGAAATAGGAGAGGAGAGCGATATGGTAGATTTTTCGGCATTGGCAGAGCAATATAAAAGTGAGTTACTTAATAATGTGATTCCTTTTTGGGAGCGTTTTTCGCTGGATAAGGAGCAGGGCGGGTATTTTACCTGTCTGAATCGGGATGGTGAGGTATTCGATAAAGATAAATTTATTTGGTTGCAGGCACGCCAGGTTTGGTTGTTTTCAATGTTGTACAATAAGGTTGAAAAGAAAGAACAGTGGCTGAATGTCGCGCAACATGGAGCTGATTTTTTGCGCAAGCACGGCCACGATGGAAATTTCAACTGGTATTTTAGTGTTGACCAAAGCGGGGCTCCCTTGGTGCAACCCTACAATATCTTCTCCAATACCTTTGCTGCGATGGCATTTGGCCAGTTAAGCATTGCAACAGGCAACGGCGACCAGGCTGAAATTGCCAAGAAAACTTTTGAACAGGTTATTCAGCGCAAGGATAATCCAAAGGGTATATACAACAAGTTATACCCGGGAACCCGCAACCTGAAGAACTTTGCCTTGCCAATGATCTTGTGCAACTTATCACTGGAAATAGAGTCTCTGTTACCCGAAGAACTGGTTTCGGAAACAATTGAAACAGTCATTAACGAAGTGATGGATGTGTTTTACAGTGAAGAGCATAAATTGATACTGGAGAATGTGACCAGTGATGGTGCTTTCTCCGATACCTTTGATGGGCGATTGTTAAATCCGGGTCACGCCATCGAAGCCATGTGGTTTATTATGGATTTGGGCCTGCGCCTTGATCGACCTGAATTAATCAACAAGGCTGTGGATATCACATTAGATACTTTAGAGTATGGCTGGGACAAGCAACATGGAGGCATTTTCTATTTTATGGATATTAAAGGCAATCCGCCACAGCAGCTCGAATGGGATCAAAAGCTCTGGTGGGTGCATCTCGAAACATTGATTAGTCTGCTTAAGGGCTACCAGTTAACCGGTAACGAAAAGTGTTTAGAGTGGTTTAAGAAGGTGCACGAATACACCTGGTCGCATTTTAAAGATCAGGAACACGGCGAGTGGTATGGTTACTTGAATCGCCAGGGGGAGGTACTATTGCCATTAAAAGGAGGTAAATGGAAAGGCTGTTTTCATGTGCCGCGTGGTTTGTATCAATGCTGGCAAACACTTGAAGAAATCGCTAAAAAGTAAGCTGTGTGATGAATAAGTTAGGGATAATAGTAATCATGATAATGGCTGTGTTTACAGCTTGTCAAACGAATAAAGGAAAACAAACCGCCACCATGCAAACCGATGTGTTAATAATCGGTGGTGGTGCCAGTGGTACCATGGCAGGTATTCAGGCTGCCCGCATGGGCGTGGAGTGCCTGATTGTTGAAGAAACACCTTGGTTGGGTGGCATGCTTACATCTGCAGGCGTTAGTGCGGTGGATGGTAATTACCGTTTACACTCAGGCCTTTGGGAAGAATTCAGACTAAATCTTTACGATTATTACGGTGGAGCCGATAGTGTTAAAACCGGTTGGGTGAGCAATGTTTTGTTCGAACCGCAGGTGGGTGAGCAAATACTGAGCCGCATGGCAGCAGCCGAACAGAAATTAAGTGTTATTCGCAAGGGTAACCTGATTGATCTTTCCAGAAAGGGCGAAAGAAATTGGCTAGCCAGTTTTAGTCAGGAAGGAAAAGAGGATATAAGGGTAAAGGCAAAAATTGTTATTGATGCCACCGAGCTGGGGGATGTGGTGAAAATGCTGAAACTACCCTATGACATAGGCATGGATGCCCGCGCCGAAACAGGAGAAGAGATTGCTCCGGAAGTGAGCAACGATATCATCCAAGATTTAACATACGTAGCTGTTTTAAAGGATTACGGCGATGATTCGCACCTGATGAAAGAAGCACCTGCGAATTACAATCCGGCAGATTTCGATTACACTTGTGCGCATAAATTTAAAACGGATACACTTGGTAAGAAGCTGTGGGAGTGCGATTACATGATGGAATATGGCAAGCTTCCCAATGGCTATTACATGATTAACTGGCCCATTGCTGGCAATGACTATTACCTAAATATCCTTGAGATGGATAAGCAGGAACGTCAAAAAGCTTTGCAGGCAGCCAAAGATTATACCCAGGGTTATGTTTATTTTCTGCAGCACGAACTAGGGTTTACCAACCTGGCATTGGCCGATGATATCTATGGTACCGAAGATAATTTGCCCTACATCCCTTACCACCGCGAGTCAAGGCGAACCAAAGGATTGGTGCGCTTAACAGTAAATGATGTGGCGCGACCATTTGAGCAGGAACAGGCCTTGTACCGAACAGGTATCGCAGTTGGTGATTACCCGGTTGATCATCACCATAAGGCTTATCCGGATGCACATTTATTACCGGCACTGCATTTTTACCCGGTGCCATCGTATAATTTGCCTTTGGGGGCGTTGATTCCGGAGCAGCAGAAGGATTTTATAGTGGCTGAGAAATCGATATCGGTATCCAATATTATTAACGGCACCACTCGCTTGCAACCGGTATGTTTGCTAATAGGTCAGGCATCTGGAGCTTTGGCGGCTCTGGCCGTTCAGGAGGATAAAACACCGGCAGAGGTAGAGGTGCGTAAAGTGCAGCAGCAGTTAATTGATGCCGGAGCCTACATTATGCCGTATTCCGATATATTGCCCGATCACAAAGCCTTTATCGCACTACAGCGAATTGGTGCGACCGGCATCCTAAAAGGTGAAGGAAAAAACATAGGATGGGAAAACCATACCCATATTTATCCTGATAGCTTGATAAATGCCACTGAATTGAAAAAGGAACTGAAAGGGTGGTTGCCGGATGAAGTGTTGAAATTAGATTCGCATTATTTGAATATTGAGGATTGTATCGATTTGCTTGAGTCTTTTGCACAGTTTTATAAATTGGATTTGTGCAGTGTTAACCGGGATGAGTTATATAAGGAGTTAACCGCTATTCTTAAAGAATCGGGGAATCAGAATATTGATAAAACACACAAGCTAAGTCGTGCAGAGCTGGCCCTTGTATTGGATCGATTGGTCAATCCAATGCATCTGCGACAAGTCAATCATCAGGGGCAGTTTATCAATTAAAAAGGCATTAATATGAAGAAAGCAAATATAAGCGTGTCAATTATCGTATTGCTGATATTGGCAGCTTGTAACAAACCATCGAATAATAATCAGGTCGAAATGGATAAACTTCAATTTGTTGATCCATTTATCGGAACCGGCTTTCATGGGCATACTTTCCCTGGGGCTGTTGTGCCTCATGGACGTGTTCAGATCAGCCCGGATACACACCTGTTTGGTTGGGAGGCCAGCAGTGGCTATCATTACAGCGATACCACCTTGTATGGTTTTAGTCATACGCATTTGAGTGGTACTGGCATTGGTGATTTGGGCGATGTTTTATTTCTGCCATATACGGGAGATTTTGAAGGCGAAAAGCCGGTTGTCAGTTTTAGTCATGATCAGGAAAAAGCTTCACCAGGTTATTACCAGGTAATGGTTAAGCCCTATGGTGTTAAAGCCGAGTTATCGGCCACTGAGCGAACTGCATGGCACAAGTATACTTACCCTTTAGGTTCAGAACCATCATTATTGATCGACCTGGGACATGTGTTACAATCTGATTGGGGGCATCATGTGTTGGAGGCCGAAATGAGTGTTGTTGATGATTATACTGTGGTTGGATTTCGCCGCACCAAAGGTTGGGCCGAAGATGATCCTATCTGGTTTAAATGTGTTTTTGATCAGCCGTTAAAATCATACAGACTATTGGTTAATGGTACAGAAGTAAAGGTGAGTGAAGCTGTAGGTAAAGATCTTAAGTTGATGGTTGCTTTCGGTGATGACGTGAGTACTTTAAATGTTAAGGTAGCTGTTTCGTCGGTTGATGCTAAGGGGGCAGCGCTTAATTTATCAGAGCTAAAAGCGATGACGGGCATTGAGCAGGTTGTTGCACAGGCTGAGGATAAGTGGCGCAAAGAGCTGGAGGCAATCACCATTGAAAGCAGCGATAAAGCGGTACTCACAAATTTCTATTCTGCGCTTTATCATAGCAAAATTGCGCCAATGGTTTTCAGCGATGCCGACGGCCGTTATCGGGGCATGGACAAAGCCATTCATCAATCGGAAGGCCAAGGTCGCTACACCATATATTCTTTATGGGATGTGTTCCGAAGCTGGTATCCATTGATGACCTTGATTGAGCCAGAAAGGGCCCGTATCTGGGCCTACGATTTGGTGGATCATAGTCAAAAAGGTGGTTTGTTGCCCAAATGGGCACTCAATGCCAATTATACTGGAACCATGGTGGGCTATCCGGCCAATGCCATTTTAGCCGATGCCTGGTGTAAGAATCTGATTGATTCGGTACCTGAAGTGGTTCTGAATGCGGCTATCCGGGCAACTCAATGGCACGAAGCTTTTAATCGGGGAAATGCAGGAACAAGAGCCGAGAAAGTAATGCCTAAACACATCTTTTATAAAGAAACACTGGGGTTTGTGCCACAGGATAAAATAGCCGAATCGGTATCCTATGGTTTGGAAATGGCTTATTACGATTGGTGTGTTGCCCAAATGGCACGTATGCAAGGTGACTCAGATGTGGCCGAAACCTATAGTGAAAAGGGGGAGGCCTATCGTAAATATTTTGATGCAGAAACCGGATTTATGCGAGGTGTTAACTCAGATGGAACCTGGAATAAAGATTTTAATCCACGTTTTTCAGATCATTTAAGAAGTGAGTTTGTTGAAGGCAATTCCTATCAATGGACACCTTTTGTTCCACATGCCATTGAAGATTTCAGAAAGATGGTGGGAGGTGAAGAGCAATTAGGTGTTTGGCTCGATTCCTTATTTACAACTTCGTCGCACATCGAAGGTGAAAATGCCTCGGCGGATATAACCGGGTTAATTGGGCAGTATGCACACGGCAATGAACCGAGTCATCACGTGCCATATATGTATCAGTATTCCGATCGTCCATGGCGCACTCAAGAAGTACTTGACACTGTTTTGTATCATTTCTATACGCCTAATCCCGAGGGTATAATAGGTAACGAAGATTGTGGGCAGATGTCGGCCTGGTACGTGTTAAATGCAATGGGTATTTATCAGGTAACGCCGGGTAAAGATGAGTTTACCATTGGTCGCCCTATTGTTGATAAGGCGCAACTGAAAATCAAAAACGGAGAGTGTGTAATAAAAGTGCACAACAATTCGAAAGATAATCGATACGTTCAGCGCGTTGTGTTGGATGGAAGAGAGCTGAAAAATCACCGTTTTCGACTGCTGGATATTAAAGAAAACAGTCTGTTGGAGATTTATATGACGAATATCAAGAGCTAAGCTACTGCAAAAAAAAATGCTAGTGTTAAGTCATGTGTGAAATAACGTGTAAGTCGCCGTAGCTTTTTGTAATTTTCGATATTAGAAAAAGTAAGCATAGCCCTTAGCTACATAAAACATTAAACTATAAACAAAACATCAGAAGCGTTGACATTATGAGATGCTTCTGATGTTTTTATTTTATACCAACCCAGTGCAACGACCTGCCCATTAAAGTTAGCGAAGGTGCAGTTTTATAAATTGTTGGGTTTAATCTCTTTCGATTCTAATAGGTGCTCATTGTTTTCCACAACTTGTCAAATTCCTTCTGATACGAGATGATGGCTTTAGGATCATTGGTCTCCAGGATGTTTTCCTGATTGTATTGAGCTGCACTGCGGGTCCAGTTATAACTACCGGTTAAAAGTGTTTCATTGTCAAAAATGGCAAACTTATGGTGCATGTGATGACTTGAGTTATCGATCTTAACATCGGCACCTTTTCTTTGCAGGTATTCAATATCAGAGCCTAAATCATTAGTTTTTTCATCATCGGTAATAATGCGTACTCGCACCCCTTTGTTAAGCGCATATTCCAGTTTATCGCGTATATCGTTATCGCTGATGGTAAAAACACAAATGTCAATTTTATTAACGGCATAACTAATTTGGGTAAGAATACAGTTCAGGCATTCCTGACCCGGGCTAAAGTACGAGTGGCAATAGAAACTTCGTGTGGCCTGAGGAAGAATAAGCTTATTGGCCTCTTCCAGCCAATCAATTACTTGTAGGTGCTTGAATTCGTTATAATGCTTGCGAGCCTCGGTGAAAATCTCGCTCCTTAATCGGTTTAATTCATGTTTGTTGAATCCTTTTTCGCCGATAACAGCTTTCAGGGCTTTCTTTTCGCTTTTAGTAAGTATTCTGTCTTCCAGAGATTGTTTGAGGTAGCTAAGTGCTTCTTTCATTTCTTCTTATTGTAGTGTTCGTTCGATTAATAGTAAAAGTTGTTCTTCGAGGCGATTAATCCTGTCCGAATGGCTTTCGTCGGGTAAGTCGCCCATAAAACTGATAATTGGATAATAGTAATCAATATCCTTGATGTTAACAATAGTTATGCTGTCACTGCATTGTTTAATCAGGATATTATTGCCTGCTAATGTTTTTAGCTTGCTAATATAAATAGCATCCTTGGTTTTAATTAAAAAGTACTGTTTTTCGTTTGGAGAAATGCTGTTGGTGTCAATTATTATTAGGTCGTTTTGCTTAAGATTAGCAGGAAGACTTTTGATTTCATGAGGGTGTATTAAAATTGCCTTCGCATTTTTAGTGTTAATCGACAAGGGTAGTTCAATGCTTCGTTGTTCTTTGGTTAAGGATTTGCTGTTAAGTTCTTTAATGGAATCGAGTAGAGGAATTTGAAGAATGTTGAAAGCCGGGCGATCGATGGGTTTAAAGGTGGGTTCGCTACCCACGTCGAAATGATAGAGCTCATTTACCGTGAGCTCTTTGTTAATGAGTTCGTCTAATGTGATGCTAAAATGATTAGCTACTTTGTTGATTAATTCAATTTTTGGTTCGGCACGTCCTTCTTCATAAGAACCTACGCTAGCCCTTGATAATTCAAATAGTTCAGCAAATTCTGACTGACTTATTTTTTGTATTGAACGAATCTTTCGAATATTTTTTCCAAAAAAACTCATAAATAATGCTAATATAATTTGCAATTAAGAAATTCTTCACTACATTTGCTAATGTGATTGTCAAAATAACGAAAATATAAATGAAAATGCTAATCATCCTAACCCTTTCTTATGATTTTTAAATAAATAATTTATGTTTTATGATTCGATAATTTTATTAAATTCAAAACCTGAAAAATGATTAAACCACTCTAAGATGGAAGACTATTTTAAGAAAGTTAAAAATTACCTGATAGAATTAAATTGCGAAATAGTCGCAGAGCAGCAGAGCGAAGGCGTTCTTGTTGTAACCAAGCCTGGCGAAGGAATTGTAAATTTAGTTCTTGGTTGTGTCGACCCTCTCCTGATAATGGAGCAGTTTATTTTTGAAATCAATGAGGATAACATGAGTGTGTTCAAGCAATTGCTGATGAAGAACAGAGATATTGTTCACGGGGCATTTGTATTGGATGAAACAGGACGAAAGGTTATTTTCAGAGATACTCTTCAGATTGAGAACCTCGATCTAAATGAATTGGAAGGTTCCATTAACTCATTAGGTTTATTACTTAGCGAATATGCCAACGAAATAATTAAGTTTTCTTCAAAAGAATTGTGCCATGAACGTATTTAGCAGATTATTCAAAATAGGAACGGCCGAAGCACATTCGGCGATTGATAAATTAGAGGATCCGATTAAAATGACCGAACAAGGCATTCGCGATCTTAAAAAGAACTTAGACGATAGTTTAAAAGCTTTGGCAGAAGTAAAAGCTTTGGCTATCCGCTCCAAAAACGATTTGGAAACAAACCGTTCGCGTGCCAACGATTATGAAAGCAAGGCCATATTGTTACTTAAGAAGGCTGAAAATGGTACAATCACCCCGGAAGATGCTGACAGACTGGCTACCGAGGCTTTGGCTAAAAAGGAAGAATGTCTGGCTGTTGCTAAAGAAAAGCAGACTGAAGTCAATCGTTTTGATCAAAACATTTCTCAGTTAGATGCCAACATTAAAAAATTGCGTTCTCAGATCAGTACCTTTGAAAATGAACTACGCACGCTTAAGGCTCGTGTGAAAGTCAGCAAAGCAACCAAGAGCATCAATAAGCAAATGGCACAAATCGATTCGAGCAGTACCATTAGTATGCTTGAAAAGATGAAGGAGAAGGTGAACCAGGAAGAAGCTTTATCAGAAGCCTATGGTGAAATTGCCAACGAATCCAAATCCTTGGATGATGAAATTGATTCAGCACTTGGCGGAACAGAAAAAGCTGAAGCATCCGAATCATTAGCCAAGCTAAAAGAAAAGTTAGGCATGAATAAACAAGAAGAATAGACATACATATAAAAGGTTAGTGCTTTGGCATTAACCTTTTTTTATTTCAATTATTAAAGCTGGTACTATTCTAGTGTTAAGTTATGTGTGAAATAACGAGTAAGTCGCCTTTGCTTTTTGAATTTTTCAATATTAGAAAAAGTAAGCATAGCCATAGCTACGTGAGTCTTTTTATAATGAGATAAAGCAAAAATGAATAAGACTTGACACTAGGTTCGAATTATTTGACTCACAAGCAAACCCCTCAACTATGAAGGAATTATTTGATGCTACCTTTTCAGGAGTAAATATTATACCGACAATTTTATTGCTATTTGTGCTTTTTTATTGGTTGATGGTGATTATCGGTGCAATGGATATTGATACAATCAATGTTGATATTGACGCAGAAATTGATGTCGATGCAGAAATTGATCTTGAAGTGGATACCGATATAGACACGGATGTAGACGCTGAAGCTGAGGTTAATTCAGGCGAAGGTGTTGGTTCAGTCGCCTTTCTTAATTCCATTCTGGTATTTTTTAATCTTGGTAAAATACCATTTATGGTTTGGCTAAGCTTTCTGGTCATGCCTATGTGGGTAATCTCCATCCTGTTTAATCACTTTCTGGGTAATGCTTCCTTCTTATTGGCACTCGTAGCATTAATTCCAAATTTGGTTGTGAGCCTTATGGTTTCAAAAGTACTGACAACTCCCATTGCAGCTCTGTTTACAAAGCTTAAAAAGAATGATGATGATCAATTTAATTATTCGGGAAAGGTATGTACAGTGCTGATGCAGGCAAGTCACGATCGTTTTGGGCAAGCTGAAATTAATCGTGAAGGAAACATATATCGAGTTAATATTATAACTAGTGAAGAGGTGGTGTTGGATAAAGGCCAAACCGCTTTAATAATAGAATATCTACCCGAAAAAAAATGTTATTTAGTAGAACCCTATAAAATTTAATGGAATAATGGATTTAATTCAATCAGCAGGCATTGGTGCCGTTGTATTTTTTGTAATTGTTATCATTGGTATTATATCATTGATCATTAAAACATATCGTAAAGCCACACAAGGTCAGGCTCTTGTGAAGACAGGAGCCGGTGGAGCCAAGGTTACTTTTTCCGGTATGTTTGTAATTCCAGTTCTTCATAAAATGGAGATCATGGACATCACTCTTAAAACGGTCGTGATCGAACGAATGGGAAAAGACGGTTTGATCTGTAGAGACAACATGCGAGCCGATATTAAAGTGGCTTTCTTTGTGCGGGTAAATAAAACCAGCGAAGATGTGATTCAGGTGGCGCAATCCATTGGTTGTAGCCGGGCATCGGATCAGAAAGCTTTAGTTGAGTTGTTTGATTCGAAGTTCTCAGAAGCTCTGAAAACGGTTGGTAAGCAATTCGAATTTGTTGAGCTTTATAACTCGCGTGAGAAATTTAAGCACGAGATACTTAACATCATCGGTACCGATTTGAATGGTTATATTCTGGATGATTGTGCCATCGACTTCCTGGAGCAAACACCATTGGAAGCCCTGTCTGAGAACAATATCCTGGATTCAGAAGGTATTAAGAAGATTGTTGAACTGACAGCGAAGCAGAAGATATTATCCAATCAGATTGAACGTGATAAGCAAAAGACCATCACCAAGCAGGATGTTGAAGCGCGCGAAACCGTATTGGAATTAGAACGCCAGTTGGCAGAAACAGAAGAGAATCAGAAACGTGAAGTAGCTAACATTCGTGATCGCCAGGAAGCTGAAGTTAAAAAGGTTGCTGAAGAGCAACGCTTAGTAGCCGAGAAAGCTCGTCTTGCAACCGAAGAAGAAATTGCAGTAACCGAAAAGAACAAAGAGCGCCAGATTGTTATCGCTGAGAAAAATCGCGAACGTGTTGAAGCTGTTGAAACTGAAGCAGTGGAGCAAGAGCGTGAATTGAAATTAACCGAACGTCAGCGCATTGTTACTTTGGCTCAGATTGAGAAAGAGAAAGAAGTGGAATTGCAGAAAAAGCAAATCCAGGAAGTGATTCGCGAGCGCGTTGAGGTGGAGAAAGCTACCGTTGCCGAGCAAGAGAAAATTAAGGATACACAAGAATTTGCATCGGCCGATCGTGCTAAGAAAGTAGCCATCACCAAGGCTGAAATGGATGCAGAGGAAGCATTTGTTCGTGAAATTAAATCGGCTGAAGCCGCTAAGAACGCAGCGGAGCATAATGCCAAAACACGATTAATTGATGCGGAGGCTGAATTTGAAGCAGCCGGTAAAAAAGCCGAAGCCAGTAAGATTATGGCCGAAGCCAAAGCAGCTGAAGAAGCAGCCATTGGCGTTGCCGAAGCACAGGTGATCGAAGCTAAAGCCGACGCCATGGAGAAGCAGGGCTTGAACGAAGCGAAGGTAATGGAAATGAAAGCTGAAGCAGAGGCGAAATCGATTCAAAAAGTTGGTGAGTCGGAAGCTGAGGTGATTAAAGCCAAGGCAGGTGCTGAAGCTGAAAGAGGCCAGGTTGAAAACCGTGTGCTCGACGAGCGTAATGCTGTTGAGGCAAAAGGTATCGAAGAAAAAGGTATGGCCATGAAGAAGCTGGATGCCGTTGGTCGCGACCACGAAGAGTTCAAATTGCGACTGGATATGCAGAAAGAACTGGAGCTGGCTCGCATCAATATCCAGAAAGGTATTGCCGATGCGCAGTCGCAGGTGATTGCTGAAGCACTGAAAGCAGCGAATATTGATATCGTGGGTGGCGAAACCATGTTCTTCGATAAAATCATCGGTTCCATCACACAAGGTAAGCAGGTTGACAAAGTGGTTAAGAACAGTGAAATCATCAGCGATATCAAGAATCATTTCTTCGATAGCTCAGATGGCAAGAGCTTTAAAGATCAGTTTGCCAGCTTCATCGATCAGTTCGGAATCTCATCCGAAGACGTGCGCAACCTAAGTATTAGCGCCTTAATTGGTCGCATGATGCAAGAAAATACAGATGATAAGACAGGTAGTATGCTAAGTAGCTTAAATGATATCGCCAAAAGTCTGGGCGTATCCAACAGCACTGCCAAAAGTCTTGGTATTGTATAAATAAAACCTGAATAAGGGGTGATCAATGACAATATTGAACGCCAAGTTTGCTAAGAAAAGCGCAAAGTGCGCAAATATTATTTATCGACAATTTGCGTGCTTAGCTTTTTTCTTTTGCGTTCTTAGCGAGAAATAGACACCCCTCTCATTGTTTTCTTTTGCAATCAGCATTCATCCGCATTGCCGGAATCGCTATGCCATGTTTCATCATCCATTCCTAATAAATGATTTATGTCTGATAATCAAAACACCACTGATAAAAACGTACAACTAGAAGAGGGTACTTACGAAATCATAAAAAATCGATTACGTAAGAGTGCCGGTGATCTGGGACAACGATTAGAGCAACTAAATACAGCGCGCAAAGATGTTTTTGGATCCATCGAAAGCACTTTGGTGGCTACTGATCGCATCAGTACCGAGAATAATTGTACACCAGCCGATATGGTGGCCCTGGGCAGTACTCTCCTTTTTGCCTACAATGTTACCATGGGCCTGAAAACAAAAACGTCTTTAGATGATGTTTTCAGTGTCTATGATTTTAAAGAACATTCTTTTAACCAAAAGAACATGCACATCATTAATGATAACCAGTTCATTAATGATTTCGACAACCTTTATGAGTATTACAAAGAAACTCAGTTTAAGAAATTTGCAACCATTGGTCCTCATCTGTTTATGGTGTTTCAGACGGGGAAAAGTAACGATGACATAAAAGCCTTTAAATGGTTGATTAAAGGTGATCAGCTCGAATACAAGGGAAACAGAAGCACACATGAATTTGTCTTTCCCGATCAGCATGAATTTAAGTGGGAAAAAGTAACACGTGAGCAATACGTTTATGGTGAACATCCGCATGTCAACATCGAAGATATGGTTTTTGTGGAAGCCGTAGGTGGTGATATCACTTTCAAAGTGGAAGATAACACTGATTCGGGTTTGGGTATTTATGCCGAAGAGGTGGAGGTGAAAGACCAGACACTCGATGATGCTGAAATACACTATTCCATCATTGGCAATCTCATTATTATCCGTATTCTGCCTTATAAAGAAAAAGAGTTCCGCTACTTTGTTTATAATTCCAAGATACAGAAAGTACAGCGAATTGATGCACTTGAAGATTCTTGTGTATTACTGCCCGATGATCAGGGACTTATTTTTGCCAACGGTTATTACCTGCAAAATGGCCAGTTTAAAGTTTTTGATCGTGATATTAAAGGGCTCATGTTTGAGCGAAAGCTGGCCTCCATCAATGGAGAAGATTTTCTATATACCTTCTATAATCAGGAGATTGGTGCCTATGTGTTGTTGATTTACAACCTGATTAACCAGCGCGTTGAAACCCCCATCGTCTGCAACGGATACTCCTTATTTAATAACGGTGAGTTATGCTATTTTAAAAAGCCCGATGATCCGACCCGTCATCATGTGATACAGGTATGGCAAACGCCTTTTATGACGGCGGAATTCCAGGTGGCGCCAAGCAATAATTCAAGGCTTTATAAAATCGGTAATAAGGATGTGGTGAAGGCCATGGCCGAATGTAACGAGGTTATTCTGTTGGTGAATAAAGATGAAACCTATGCCGATGTTTATGGTGATTTGGTGAAGCGCTGTACCGATGTGGTGGATAGTTACTATTGGTTATCCGAAGCGGATGCTTTTGATATTCAATCGCCGCTGATTGAAATTAAGGAATCGGCCTTTTCTGCCATCGCCGAGTATGAGAAGGTGCGTAACATTCGAAAAAATACACGGGAACGCATCAACGAAGTAAACGTTAAGGTTAAGGAGATTTTCTCCCACATAACCAAACAAAAAATTGGTGACATTGATCGCTATGTGGAATTGTTGGCAGCCCTTCGCACCGTGCGCGGTGAGGTAATTAGCCTCAAGGAATTGCGCTACGTCGATTTGACTTTTGTTGAAGAACTGGAGATTGATGTGGAAGAAAAAACAAATCGTCTCTCGCAGGACTGTGTCACCTTTTTATTGCGCGATGAAGCTTTAAAATCCTATGAAGATAAAGTAGAGATCATCCGTGAGGGCGTTACCAAAGTTACCAAAGTGAGCGAGGCGGACGAACTCTCCGATGAAATCTTAAAATTAGCCGGCCAGCTCGAAATGTTGATTGACATTGTCAGTAACCTGAAAATTGATGATGCCACCCAAACCACGCAGATTATCAATAATATCTCGGGTGTTTATTCGCAGTTTAACCTCATTAAAACCGACCTGAAGAAACAGCGAAAAAGCCTGAGGGCAGTGGAGGCCAAAGCAGAGTTTAGCTCGCAGTTAAAGTTGGTGGAGCAGGGCATGTTCAACTACATCGATCTGTGCGATACACCGGGTAAAGCCGATGAATACCTGTCGAAACTGATGGTACAGCTGGAGGAGCTGGAAGGCAAATTCTCCGATTTCGATGAATTTATGCCAGGCATCGCCGAACGACGCGAACAGGTTTACAATGCATTTGAGTCGAAAAAACTAAGTCTGGTAGAAGAGCGTAACCGCAAGACAACGGCTTTACAATCTTCGGCGGAGCGCATTTTAAATGCCATTCGCAGTCGAGTATCCAAGTTCAAAGAAATTTCGGAGGTTAATGGTTATTTCGCATCCGACCTGATGATTGAAAAGGTGCGCGATGTAATTACCCAGCTAAAAGAGCTGGATGATAATGTGAAGGCCGACGACCTGGATAGTAAGCTGAAATCCCTGAAAGAAGAAACCATTCGACAGATTAAGGATCGAACGGAACTATTTGAAGATGGTGCCAACATCATCAAATTCGGTAATCATAAGTTTTCAGTCAATACACAAGCCCTGGAACTATCCATGGTTAACAAGGAAGGGCGCATGATGTACCACCTGACCGGTACCAACTTCTTCGAAGAGGTAAGCAATGCAGAGTTTCTGGAGACGAAAACCATTTGGAACCAGCTCTTGCCATCAGAGAACGAATCGGTTTACCGAAGTGAATACCTGGCCTACGAGATTTTTATGGCGGCTCAGAACAAGGCTGATAATCATCCTTCATTAAAGGAATTAGCCGAGTTGGAGCATAAAGCCCTGGTTGAGTTTGTGCAAAAAGCAATGGCCTTGCGCTACAGCGAAGGCTACTCAAAAGGCATTCACGATGTGGATACAGCCATTATCCTAAAGCAACTGCTGGATGTATATGCCAATGCCGGATTATTGCGTTACCCGGCCGATGCACGTGCCATGGCGGAGTATTTCTGGAAAGTGGATTGTAGCGATGAGGTGCGTGAAGATTTAAATAACAATCTGAAGGGGGCCGGATTGATCATTAAGGTATTCCCCGAAACCCACCAGTTCGATTATTTATTGGATTCTTTGACAGAAATGTTAGAGGAATTCCAGACCAGGGAAAAACTGTTTAAGGAAGCTTTGATCAACGATGCAGTACATTTCCTTTTTTACCAGATGATTGAGTCAGATGAGTTTATCATCTCCAAAGAAGCCATTGTTCACCTGGATGGGTTTATGGCTTATTTAAGAAAAAACAGGGCGACCAAAACCTATGAAGATTCCCTAAAACCTTTGGCAAAAGACCGGGCCAATGCCTATCGCCTGATTGCCAAATGGGTGAAAGCTTATCTGGATATGGAAGGCCAGTCAGATGAATATTTGCATGAAATAAGCATCACACTTTTGCTCGACTCGAAGCTAAGAAAGCAGCTTGTTGATCAGTCTGTGTGCAACAAATTAGAAGGACTGCGAGGGGCACATGCCTTGTTGAATGAGCACCACTATCGTTTTCATTACAATGAGTTTATGGCCAAACTAAGAAGCTTCAGCCATACCATTGTACCCAAGTTTGAGCGCTACAACGTGCTTAAAAAAGAGCTTACGGCTGCCTTTTCTGAAGAGCTGCGCTTGAATGAATTTAAACCAAGGGTGTTAACGTCTTTTGTTCGAAACAAGTTGATTGACAAGGTGTATTTCCCGCTTATCGGTAATAACCTGGCCAAGCAAATTGGTGCCGAGGGAGCCGGTAAACGTACCGACCTGATGGGCATGTTATTGCTCATCTCGCCTCCCGGTTATGGTAAAACCACTTTAATGGAATACCTGGCCAGCCGACTTGGTATTATCTTTATGAAGATCAACGGGCCGTCCATCGGGCACGTCATTACCTCGCTCGATCCGTCGGAAGCAGAGAATGCCGCTGCCAGAGAAGAGCTGGAGAAATTGAATCTGGCCTTTGAAATGGGCGATAACGTGATGATCTATCTTGACGATATACAGCATTGTAATCCGGAGTTCTTGCAGAAGTTCATCTCTCTGTGTGATGCCCAGCGAAAAGTAGAAGGGGTGTATAAAGGCAAGAGTAAAACCTACGATTTCCGCGGTAAGAAGGTGTGTGTGGTGATGGCCGGTAACCCCTATACCGAGAGTGGTGAGAAGTTTAAGATACCCGATATGTTGGCCAACCGTGCCGATATCTATAACATTGGCGACATCATTGGTGGTTCGGATGAAGAGTTTAAACTCAGTTACATCGAGAACTCCCTAACTTCCAATCCTGTGCTTAATAAGCTTTCATCGAAGAGTCAGAAGGATTTATACACGCTTATTTCGATGGCTCAAACGGGGCGTAAAGAAGGTCAGGAATTTGAAGCCTCGCATACACCAGAGGAGATTAATGAATATGTCACCGTGCTAAAGAAATTGATTGTGGCCCGGGATGTAATCCTAAAGGTGAACCTCGAATATATTTCCTCGGCAGCACAGGCAGACGAATACCGGGTAGAACCGCCATTTAAGTTGCAGGGCTCGTATCGTGATATGAATAAGATATCGGAAAAGATATTACCGATTATGAACGACGAAGAGCTGCAGACACTGTTGGTTTCTCATTATCGAAACGAAGCCCAGACATTGACCAGTGGCGCCGAAGCCAACATCCTTAAATTTAAAGAAATATATGGGGTGATTACCGAAGAGGAGCGTACCCGCTGGACGGAGCTGAAGGACACCTTTGCCCGCAACAACAAGTTAAAAGGTATGGGTAAGGATAATCAGGCGGCTCATGTATTGGTGCAAATGGAAGAAATTGCCAAAGGGGTGTTCGGCATTAAGGATGAGATAGGAAGAAATAAAAACTAAAGAACTAAATAAAACTATGGACGTTAAAAACTATTTTGACTCAGCCGAAGCTCAATTAGCCCTGTTTGTAAAGATGGCTAAAGCGGATGGTACAATAATCCAGTCAGAAATGATGTTTCTGAAACTGCTGGCACACAAACTGAAGATTTCAACCGACGATTTTGATCACATCCTGGAAAATTCAGATAAGTATAAATATCTGCCTCCAACAAATCCAAAGGAGCGATTTGCCACGCTTTATATGGTTATCCAAATGATGAAAGTGGATCTCTCGATGGAAGCCGAAGAAGTAGCCCTTTGTTACGAAGTAGGCAAACGACTTTACATTGAAGAAGAGAAGATGAAAGCCATCATTGAATTATCAAAGCAACAAGAGAAAAAGGTAGTAGGATACGATGAAATAGAGAAGATTCTATTACCTGTTTTATAACCCTAAACTATCGTTATGAGATGCAGATCACATTGGCTTATTGCCAGTGATTGATCTGCATCTTTTTTTGTTTAAGTGGCTAGTGTAAAGTTGTTTGTGAAGTGATATCTATGTTGTAGTTATTTTTTTGAAATTTACAATTGAAAATCGGTGGAGCCAAATCTGAAAAGTTAGTATAGCTATAAGTTACGTGAATCATTTATGGTGAGTAAAACGAAAAAAGACGAAACTTGGGGGCAGAGCAGGTTTGACTCTACACTTGAGTTTGCTTTGCATTGATAATACTAGGTATTTGTTATTTTGCATATTGTTTTCAGAAATGCTGGCTCGTTTATCAATATTATATAACGAAATTGAAACTTCACTAATTAAATAATGTAAAAGGAGCGAAAAAGAACTGCAACATATCTAAATAAAGGTGTAAATCAGTTGACTTTTTTTTAACTTACATAGAATGATATAAGAAACATCTTTAAAATTCTGATTCAGAAATTGAAATCTGAAAAGCCAACATATGATGAACTTTTATCGAGAGTTAATATTCTCGAAAAAGAAAATGCGCAATACAAACTAAGAGAGAAATTCGAAGAGCCGGATCAGCGATTTAAAAGTATTGTGGATAATATGATTGTAGGACTTGCTATCGCTTCACCAGATGGGAAGTTAATGATTATGAACAAGGCTTTTGTTAAAATAACCGGCTACTCCGAGGCAGAGCTTCTTGGTATGGATTTTAAAGAATTCACACATCCGGATGATGTGTTAAGAGAGCAAGCATTATTAACTAAAGCTATATCGTCAGAATCACAGGATATCTGTTATGAAAAAAGATACGTGACAAAACAAGGGCAAACAGTATGGGTTAGTTTATCTGTATCTTATATTGAAGGAACGAATCCTTATTTTATTGGTGTCATAAACGACGTCACAGAACAGAAAAAGACGTATAAATTATTAAGGAAAAGAGAAAAGGAGTTCCGTAGTTTGTACAATAATACGCCGGTAATGATGCACGCCATTGATTTAAATGGTGATATAATTACAGTGAATGATTATTGGTTGCAACGATTTAAGTATAAGAGATCTGATGTTATAGGGAGTTGTTCAAAGATTTTCTTAACTGAAAACTCCAAAAAACTTGCTGATGAGCGAATTCCTCAAATGTTTAAAGAGGGAGAAATTAAAAATGTAGAATATGAATTTCTAGACAAAGATGGTCAGATAGTGGATGTGTTGTTGAATGCCAAGGTGCAATATGATGAAGAGGGACAAGCGAGTTCAGCGTTTGCCATTATGAAAGATATAACAGAACAGAAAAAGGCCAAACAGAAGATTATCCATCAAAACAAGCAATTGAAAGAATTAAATGCTACCAAAGATAAGTTTATGTCAATTATTGCGCATGATCTAAGGTCTCCATTTAATTCTATCATCGGATTTGCTGAATTACTTCTGAGTAAGGTAGGGGCTCAAAAAGACTCTGAGATAAAAAAATATAGTGATATCATTCTGCAATCTGCTAATCATTGCAATACTTTGCTAAGTAACCTGTTAAATTGGGCTTTGGCGCAAACCGGAAGAATTAATATGGTTATTGGGAATCATAATCTCTACGAGATTTTATCCGGAATTATCCAGTTCAATAGTATTAATTCAGATAATAAGAGAATTAAGCTTAATCTAAATTGTGATGTCAATCAATTAATAAAAGGTGACAAGTCAATGATTGAAACCGTAGTTAGAAATTTAATATCCAATGCAATTAAGTTTACATCAAGTGGAGGAAGTGTTAGCGTTACGGCTAAAGATGAAGATAATAATACACAAATAATAATAAGAGATACGGGATTAGGAATTAGTAAAGAAGCGCTAGAAAACTTGTTCGAAATTGATTGTAAGCAAAACACGATTGGTACTAATCAGGAAACAGGTACAGGACTTGGGCTAATTTTGTGTAAGGAGTTCCTAGAGATGCAAGGAGGACAAATTAAAGTTCATAGTAAAAAGGGAGAAGGTTCTACATTTATCGTTATTATGCCTCAATAATAAATTATGGAAATTTTCTAATTGCATAAAAACACCTTGTTGCTAAATTGTTTTAGCAAAATTCAACTTCGTTCAAGTATTATTTATAGTTTTACAGCTCATGTGCTAATAGAGAGGCTTATATGAGTGTGTTTGTTGCAATGTTTCCTTGTGTTGAATAACATTGGTGGAATTGTAAATAAACAGAGAGGAAAACAAGGAAAGAGTAAGTGTTATTTAATGAGAGATAAATTTTAGATTTATGAGAACAAAGATCAGTTTAGTAATTCTTGTCTGTAGTTTGTTCAGTGCCATCAATATTTTGGCACAGAATTATAACGAGACATTGTGGTATGAGTATCCGGCTACCGATTGGCGCACGCAGGCTCTTCATCTGGGAAATGGCTATATGGGTGCTTCTTTTTACGGAGGTGTTCAAACCGAGCGTTTCGATATCACAGAAGAAAGTATGTGGTTTGGCGGACCGGGCGAGAATCCGAATTACAATTATGGAATTAAGGACGGAGCCAATGAGCATTTGCAAGAGATTAGAGATCTCATTGTTAAAGGAGACGTTGGGCAGGCCGATAAATTGGTGCAGAAGCATTTTACGGGCGATTACAACGGTTTTGGTCGCTTAAGTTCTACTGAGCAGCTGTATCTTGATTTTGAAAACCACGAAGGGGAAGCAAGTAACTACAAACGAGCGCTGGATGTGGGCAATTCATTGGCAACCGTAACTTACAGCATCAATGGCGTTAACTATACCCGCGAGTACTTTTGCAGCTATCCGGATCGTGTGATCGCTGTGCGTATTTCAAGTGATGTCGCTGGTAAAGTTGGTTTTACGACCCGACGAAACTTTATGCAAAAGCAAAATGACATTACTGTTAAGGGGGATGAAATCTTGCTAAGCGGAAAAATCAATGAAAACAACTATCAGTATCATTCGAAGATTAAAGTATTGCACGAGGGAGGCCAGTTAAGCAGCAAGGATGGACAGATTACGGTAACAGGAGCCGATCATGCCACTTTAATTTACACTGTGGCAACCGAATACCGTCCAATTCCTCCTTTGTATAATGGTGCCGATTCAGATGGTATTACGCGCAAAGCTTTGGATCAGGCTGTTAATAAAGGTTATGAGCAGTTAAAAGCCGATCACCTGGCAGATTATAAGAGCATTTACGACCGCGTATCTTTAACCATGGATGGTGATGCAACTTTAGAAAAATTACCAACCAATAAGCGTTACGAAATGCTGAAGACGGGCATGACCGATGATGCCGGTTTAAAAACTCTACTATTCAACTTGGGACGTTATTTGCTGATCAGCGCCTCACGTCCGGGAACATTGCCTTCAGGATTACAAGGTGTTTGGGTGCCCGATGGTCCACCAGCCTGGGCAGGTAACTTCCAGAGTAACATTAATATCCAGGAAATGTATTGGACAACTGGTCCCTGTAATATGCCGGAGGTTCAGGAGGCCTATATCAATTGGATCAAAGGCCTGGTTGAGCCGGGACGCCAAGTAGCTAAAGCTTATTATGGAACCGAAGGTTGGGTTAGTCATACAACAGGTAATGTTTGGGGTTTTACAGCACCCGGATCGGATATGCTGTGGGGCATGTATCCATGTGGGGCTGCCTGGCATTGTCAGCATTTGTGGAGCCAGTATGAATACACCATGGATAAAAACTACCTGAAAAAAGAGGCTTATCCGGTGATGAAAGAGGCAGCTGTTTTCTGGTTAAATAACCTGACGCCTTACGAGGGTAAATTTATTATTGCCCCAACCGTATCGTCGGAGCATGGTGTGGATATCAGGGATGGAAAGCCGGTTGAGTATGCCATCACCAATGGTGAGGCAAGAAAGGATAAGTGGTTTAACTTACCGGGAGCTTACCAGGATATTCAGATGGTACACGATTTATTCTCAAACGTGATATTGGCCGCTGAGGAGTTGGGAAAAGATGCCAAATTGATAAAGCAGTTAAAAGAAAAACGATCGCAGCTATTGCCAATGCGAATTGGTAAATACGGTCAGATTCAGGAGTGGGCCTGGGATGTGGACAACCCGCGAGATCATCACCGACATATCTCGCACATGTATGCTTTGATGCCGGGGCGTCAGATTGATCCTTATAAAACACCGGAGTTGGCCGAGGCGGCTACCATCTCATTAAATATGAGAGGTCATACTTTATACGGACCTAAATGGCCGCACATGGGAGGAAACTGGAACAAAACCTGGCGAATCTGGTGTTTCACCCGATTGCTGGATGGCGAAAAGGCGGCACGTATTTTTAACGACATGGTTACCGATGTGGGTTTTGAAAACCTGATGGCACATGAAAGTCATAACATGCAGGTCGACGGCTCCATGTCAACACCAGGGTTTATGGCAGAAATGATGTTGCAATCGCACCAGGGAGAAATTCACATACTACCCGCGGTACCGGTTGAATGGCCCGCCGGAACAGTAAAAGGTTTGATAGCACGTGGTGGTTTTAAAGTAGATATCGAATGGAAATACGGACAACTGGTATCCTGTACCATCGTATCGGAGAAAGGCGAGAAGCTGCCTCCGGTAAGGGTGAAAGGTGAATTAGTAGATCCGGGTAAAGACAAGCGGATTATCATCAAATAATCTTATCATGGACAGATTTTATAAATAAAATGTAAAATTTAAATAAATGTGAGATGGGGTAATTGAGAGAAGAAATCAATTACCCCATTTATGTATAATTCGGTAATGATGCTAATGAGCTACCCAATGCGATTAAACAAGATTTTTGAGGAAAACATTTGGTTTACATGTGTATATAGCATTGGTGGACGTTTATCATACCCCTGTATTCTAACTCACTGTAAGTTGAATTTACAAAAAAGAAAGCTTCCAAAAATTACAGTGAGTAATTATTTAAAAACACGTACAAACGATTTCTGCCCTTTATGTTTAAAACTAACCAGATGTTCAGCACTATTGTATTTAAAGCTTACTTTTTTATTATTTATCGTCACGTACTTTGGTTTGTTAGGCAAATAAACAAAAATATGTCCTGCTGATTTAAGTGCTGGAAATTCCATGTGTATTTCTTTCTCCATGCACTTGCCTTCAATACGCTTTTCCATATCATTTTCAATCAAGGTGAAAAGTTCTTGAGAATTCGGATAATAATAAATGTCAAGACTTGCTTTTTCTTTATTCCAAATGTGCTGGTTGCCTAACTCTGTATTACCCTGCACAAAGATGCTTCCTACCTTTATAAACACCGGTACTTCTGTCAATGCAGCTTCAACTGTAAGAGTTTGATGCCCATCGTACTCTTTGTTATCAAGCGCATTAATCCATTTTCCTTGCGGTAGGTATACCTTACGACTATTGTTCTCAGACAGAATTGGAGCTACAAGAAAAGCATCCCCAAACAAGTACTCGTTCCAGATATTGTAGGTTTTCTCATCTTCAGGATAAACCATTGCCAGAGGTTTCATTAAGGCGCCGTTGGCATAACTGCTATTCAAATTTGAATAGATGTAAGGCAACAATTGCATACGATCTTCACATACTTCTTTAAAAGCCTGTTGCAATTCAACTGAACAGTGCCACGGTGCCCGATCGGGTTTAGCTCCTCCTGCACCATCAATTTTAATTTCATAGCAACCTGTCCATGCACCAAATTGCAGCCAACGGATAAACAGGTTTTCAGGTATCATTCCCTGTCCGAAATAGCCGCCAACATCGGTTCCCCAATTCGGAAAACCCATAAAACTACAACGTAAGGCATTAGCCAGGTTTGAAGCCATTCCATCCCAGGTGGTTCTTACATCTCCTCCCCAGACAGCACTTAAGTGTGGTTGGGAACGATGAAAGGCTGCACGGGCAAAATTGTAGTTATCCTCTTTCCAATACGATGTCAAAATATCATCGGTCACTTTTGAATAGAGGTATCCATATTTATTCCGGCGCTGACTCATTGGAGTCTTATCTTTCCAGCCTTCAGCGCTTGGAAAATACTCATCTGCACGATCCATTTTATGCCCTTTTACCCCATGTACATACTGCAGGTTAGTGAGTCGTTTCTTCCACTCGGCAATGGTTTGGGGATTTGTCAGATCGAAATACCCAAATGAACCTTTCAATCGTCCGGGAAAATCCTGATCATCCCAGGTTGCAGGTGCAATCCAGGTCATAAATTCCAGATCGAATTTATCGTTTAGTGTTTTTATCCACTGTTCAGGATTAGCAAATTTATCATTGAAATCCATCTTAGACCAGGCATTCGCTCCATTGGAATAAGGACGATCAACAAACATGGCAGTTAAGGGAATCTCCAATTCACTAAATTGTTCTGCATCATTTATCACATCTTTTGCACCTTGCTTATGATCATCGCGCCATGCTATGGGACCACAAGCCCATTGGGGTACGTATTTTGGCTGCCCAATAACCTTATAATAATCGGAATAAATTTGCTTGTAATCGCCCGTAAATACATACCAATCCAATTGTCCGGTTGTATGGTAAATCTTGGTTTGCCCATTCATCGCCAATTCATAACGCCCATAGGCATACGTATCCATAAATGAGGCGTACCCCAGACTATTAAAATAAAAGGCTGAAAAAACAGATGCACAATTTTCGAAATACCGACCATGTTCAGCCAGCAAATCTACGTCGTAAGCATTTCCCCTTAAATCAGGCGATTTATTATTATCGGGAAATAAGGTTTCTCTTAATCCAAAATAATGTCCACCCAGATCTTTTAAACAAATACTAACATTTCTAGCCCACTTTGGATGAGCCTGAAAATGAACAGTATTACCAGTGGTAGTCACAGTCAGTTCAACACTTTCTTTACTTGTACCAGGCTTACTACGTCCCAATACGGCATCGAACGAAAGCAGCAAAATTGTCTTTTCTCCACTCTGCGTAAGCAACTCTATTCGATCCGCTTTCTGGAAGTTAAAGCAAATGGAATCAATTTGAACAACTGTTTTTTCGTTGCTGATTATCGTGATAACCCCCTTATCCAGTTTGATCTTGTTTTCGGCTTTTGTAAATGAACCAATCATTATTAATGTTACAAAAGCCAGTATTACTTTCTTCATCTTTTCCTTATTTTTTTATCACTTTTGCCCCACTTAATTTCCATTGGATGTTATTACTTGCTACATCCTGATCTATGGTCAATTCTTTCTCTTTTTCAGATATTTTTCTAAAGTTAATATGCTTTGATTTCTGAATTCGAACAGATACTTCTTCCAGGGTTTTTAAGCTGATGTTTTTAAAGCTAAACTCCTGTGCATTAATAATAGTCATTCCATATTTGCTGCTCATTTGCATATTTTCAAACGACATATTGGCAATCAACTGATCGCTGATTCCTTTTGCATGCAGGGCATGCTTTGAGTTTTCGGAATAAATATTTTTAAAATGAAAATTTCGGAAGATGGGTTTTTTATCCGATTTTGGGGTAATGGAACTCGAACCATAATGCATGTTTAATTTTATGGCCTCATTTTTAATATTATTCATTGTGATGTTCTCGAACCATAAATCTTCGATGATACCTCCACGCCCAATACGCGACTTAATGCGAAGCCCCCGATCGGTATTTGAAAAGTTACAATCGTGGGCATAAACATGGTGGACACCTCCTGACATTTCACTTCCAATCACCACACCTCCATGCCCATGATGGGTCTCACAATTTTTAATCACTATATATTGAGAAGCTTTGCCAACACGCCAGCCGTCTTCATTTAAACCGGATTTAATCACGATACAATCATCTCCAGTTGAAAAATAACAGTTATCAATCAGCATCTTATTGCATGAATCAGGTATAATGCCATCGTTATTGGCACCTTTGGTAATCACACGGATACCCTGTGCAATCACATTTTCACCATATACCATGTGCACGGTCCACATTGGCCCCGAAGTCACTTCAAAATCCTTTAATAACACATTTTTACAGCCAATAAACTGAATAAAGGAGGGACGTAGCATGGATTGATGTTCATAAGCCAGCAAATTACGATCAGTCGGCTTTACTCCATCCAGAATCTGCTGATAGAGTGTTGGTAAGGTCAGGTGCTGTTTCTTTTTCATAAACCACCAGGTAGAGCCATTACCATCCATTTTACCTTTACCAGTGATGGCAATATTATCGCAGTTACGTGCATAAATCAAGGGATGATAATTCATACACTCAAAGCCTTCCCAACGTGTAAAAGTAGGCACCATATAATCTTCTATCCTGTTAGAAAATAACAAAGTGGCGCCTTCCTCAAGGTGCAGGTTAACATGACTCTTCAAATCCAGAAAGCCAGTCAGCCAAATACCGGAAGGAATCACTACTCTTCCGCCACCTTTAAGGTGACAATGGTCAATTGCCGCCTGAATCGCCTGCTGATTATTGTATTCTGCCTCTGGTTTAGCGCCGAAATCTACGATAGGATAATCAATACTCCTAAATTGCGGGATCGTAAATACCTCTTTTCCCCATGGCGTTTTCTCCGTTATCAGTTGTTTGTCTGACTGCGCAGAAACACAGCATGAGAATAGTGTGAGAAGTGTAGTGAAAAATAGTTTATTCATTATTTAGATAGTAAAAACATTGATGTATAAGACATTCTACGACGTCGTGGTTGTTATTATCAGGACTTCAATTACACCCTGCATTCCATACAGGGTTGCTCATATTAAATCCCTCTCGGGATTTTTAAAAACCAAAAGTGTGATGTTAATAACCCAGCCTGGTTAGGGCTGGGAAGATTATCAAAGTAAAAAGAGCGCCTATGGCGTGAAGTCTTTTTTGTTAGTCATCACGTTAATAGCTCCCTTAATAAATATTATAATGCACTTTTTTGTTCCAATGTATTTTCGATCACCACATCCTCAGTATTGTTGATTAATGCAACAGGTACCGAATTAGCGGATGTTGTGATTTGTGTAAAACGGCCTTGTTTGACATCGTCCAGCATCAATACAGGACGAGGATCTTTTTCCTGACTCACAAAGCTGATGCCGTTAACCTGAATGTTTTTCACAAAGCGAACAAATAATCCACTGCATGGTAATTCATTCCACATGGTAGGTTGAGGATAACTTCTCTCCTTGTAACCCACTTCTTTTAATGATGCTTTATACTCTCCCTTTTTCAGTCCGCCTTTATTGACAAACAGAATATTGTTTAACATCACATTTTCAATAACTCCACCCGGGATACCTGAAATTGATGAACTAAAGTTGCCTGTATTATAGGCCGTCACATTCGAAATGGTAACATTGCGTAACTGACCCTGTGGTGGTGTTGGCGCATCCTCTTTGTGTTTTCTGGCCCGGTTTCCAAGGCGAATATAAATCGGACATTTGGTTTCATCTACTGTAAGGTTTGAAACAGCAACCCCTTCCATAATACCGCCATCCACAATTTCCAGTGATAAGGCTGTAATACCTTCCCATCTTCCGGCATGCTTCGTTTTGGCAATAGATGGTTTTACTGTACAATTGGAAATGGACAGATTGCGAAAACCTCCTGTTGACTCAGTACCACATTTGATGGCATTACAGTGCGTACTAATTACACAATTGGTAATTGACACGTGTTCTGTAGGCGCCGGACCGGTACTTTTAATGGTAATGGCATCGTCGCTTGAATCGTAGATGCCTCCGCTCACAATCACACGGCGGCAACCATCTATATCAATGGCGTCGTTATTTCTGTTACAGTGATTCCATACGCGTTGATTCAATAAATAAACATCCTCACAGTTCAGGTAATGCTGATTCCAGATACCGGAATTTCTCATGGTGATACCTTCAACACGAACATGATTACAAGTGATGAACAGAATATTTCTGGCACGTCCGTCTTTATCGCCACCTGCGCATTCAGGACGACCTTTCTGGTATTTCCCCTGGCCGTCAATTGTACCCGTTCCGGTAATGGCAATATTCGTTGCACTTTCTGCGTATATTAATGAATACCATCCCCCGATATCCTTCTGTGAACGATAAACCGGACGCTTTTGGCGAGGAAAATCATCCTGATCGGTACTGGCATACAAGGTGGCACCATGTGCTAAATGCAGTTCTACATTGTCTTTTAAGGTAATGGTACCTGATTTAAACATACCGGAAGGAACAACAACCGTTCCGCCTCCGTTTTTATAACATGCTTCTACGGCCTTATTGATGGCCTTTGTACTCAATTTTGTTGTATCGTTATGCGCACCAAAATCAACAATATTGTACTCTTTGGCACTCAATGAGACAAACGATAATGAGATTAACAGTCCAAATACGAACTTTTTCATAACATATTTCTATTTAATGATTTAATTAATAATTTCCTTTATTCCCTTCGTGTAAACAGCGGCTGCTTTTGCGCTTTTCTTCCAGTTTAATTGCCCTACCGGACATTCTATATTATAGTTTTCAAACAAGTTGAAAACCTTCTCGTATTCATTATATCCTTCTTTTAATGCTTTCTTCAGGTTTGAGGTAATAAAACTCTCACCGCGTAAAGCGATGCGTTTTCCATAATACATCTTGGCAGCTGCCCGATATAACTTCGCTGACAATAATGTACGATAAAATGTATTATAAAGCTTATTATAAGCCTCTTCATCGGCAATCAATGCTTTTGCTTTTTTAATCAGCTCCAATGCTTTTTGGGCTTCTGCTACTGCAAAGTCTTTTTCAGCAATGATATCAGACAGATAGGTTTCGTTCATTAATTCTTCAGCCTGTAGCCATCCGTTGTCCAAGACCTCTTTTATCTCCAGATTATTGGCCTTTGAAGCTTTTTTATATTCCGCCGGAGCCAGGTGATTCACAATATCTTTCCAGTAATGAAACTGTTTATCCACACCATGTCCTACATTAATGGTTTTATTTTCCAACCAACGGCCCGATACATGACGCGTATAGATAGAACGATAATGCAAATTCATTCTGGAATGGTGGGTGGTATTCAGTCCCAGCGTATAGAAAGAAGCCAGGATAATGTCATCGGCGCTATCAAATACCGGCAATAAAGTCGAAACACATCTTTCACCATATTTTTCACTAATAAACTGTGTCAGTACTTCTGTTTCTGTCAATTGTGGATTCTTTAATAATTGATGTAAAGCAAACAGGTTGACTTCTGTAGGTGTGTCGAGAATGAGTGTATTTCCATACCTTGAGGTTCTGATACAGAAACCAATCACATTATCCATTTGTGCATAGGTCTTCCATCGTTCCATATGAACACCAGGAAACGCACTGGCTACTATGCCCTGACCACTAAATTCGTGCGCACAGTCAAATTCAATCAAAACCGGTCGATCCAGATCTTTAATCCAGGTAGAAACAGGATGGGTGACAAAAAAGTCATGTGGGGTTTCCTTGCACATTACAGCCACCTCTTTATGCTGAATCAAATCCAGACACTTTGTTACGTTATCCAATTCCTCGTAACTATAGAAAAAAGTTCGGATAATTAAATCCTTATTGCGCTCATTAATCACCACATCGGCAACAGCATCCACCAACAAAGCCAGTTTCTCCTCATTGGTTTTATTTTTTTCTGAATACTGATCTTCAATGCGTGCTCCCGTTTCAATAAACGTTAACACAATACCATCAATATCCGGGACAAGATCCAGCATATTGCGATAATCGTCTTTAAACCATTCCCAAAATTCTTTGTTATCCAGGTCTATTTTTCCATCTTCTTGCCGTATAAATTTTTCCGGGTAATAATCTAGTTTATACAAGGCATGATCCCAAACAAAAACATCATCAACACCGTTATTATGAGCTTTTGTTGTCAGTTCATTCACCAAGTTTTGTCGATCATTGTTCCTGACTTGTTTTAAATCATGAACAATCTCATGAGATATCTGGAGGTGATTGACTTTATAATGACTGACTTTGCTAATCAAACTGTTGGCATCATTAATATTATCACTTAATATATTCCAGCCACTAACCGTCTTTTGAGTTTCAACGGTGGTAGTATTACAGGCCACAAGGCTTGTAATTAGTAATATCGTAAAACTGTAGATTTTAATTAATTTCATTAGTAATTCTGATTTGACTATTTTGCCTTTCAATTATTTATTCCTTAGTTTTTTGATTTAAGCCAGCCGACAAAACCGCCTAAAGGATTCAGTCTTACAGTTAACGAATCTCTATTTGTAATTTGTTTCGCTTGTCGATTCGGAAGATTATTCATATCGGGATGATCAGTAAATAAAATGGCATCATATGTAACATGATCCAGGAAGGATAAAGCTATCGATATCTCTCTAGCCTGATCATTGTTTATTGCAGCTATAAACCATTCACTCCCTTTTCGTCGCGCCATAACAACTACCTCGCCCAATTCACTGCATGGCAAAACGATGGATTCATCCCAGGTTGTTGGTATAACCTTGATTAAATCTTCAGCAGGATGCCCGATATAGTACATCGGATAATCGGCATAATGTGTTAAGGGAGATAGGAACATAATGGGCTTCGCCAACTCTTTGGTCCAGGTATTCCCAAAAAGTTCCTTTGGATTAAAAAC
Organism: Carboxylicivirga sp.; assembly: GCA_025210475.1. GTDB lineage: Bacteria > Bacteroidota > Bacteroidia > Bacteroidales > Marinilabiliaceae > Carboxylicivirga. Next base: position 198,119 of record JAOARW010000035.1, read on the forward strand.
CATCGGTGTATAATCGCTAAATCCGATTGCTCCACGGGTAAAGGGCAGAATTACATCATGATTTGGAGACAGTACCCGGTTAAACCGGGAGATGTGCCACTCTTGTCCACGAATGGCTTCTCTCGTCATTTCGTGCGGATAAGTTCGTTGCAAACCAGTTGGCTTATTGCAGCCATGAAAATCAACCATCAACTGCAATCGAGCTGTCTCTTTTAGAATTCGTTCATACCATCGAACCGTTTCAACCGATTCCGGTAGAAAGAAATCGATTTTAATACCAACAGCTCCCACTTTTTTAACTTTTTGTAAAAATTCCGTCTGTTTTTCCTTTGTATTTAGGTACTTGCTGTGTACCCAAATGGTTGATTCAACACCGATGGATCGCCCGTACTCTATACAATCTTTGAGCAAATCCCATTTATCTTTATGCTCTGTTTTCCAAAAACGCCAGCCATCATCAATCAGATAGTATTCAAATCCTAACTCCTTTGTCTTATCATACCAGTACTTTTGATCTTCAAACTTTGGTGCACCAACAGCCCACCATTGCCAGGAGCTTCTTCCGGGCCGAATCCATGATGCCCCTTCCAATTCATCGGAAGGAGGCGCACATAAAGCCGTGAACAGATCGTTTGTTGCTAATTTTGTTAAGTCATCAGTGATTAAACTCACCCGCCAGGGCGTTTTAAGCTCACCTTTAACCGGCCAGCCATCTTTATCATAGGGAAATGTTGTCTCAAAACCATATTCATCAATTAGGAAAGACATTCCACTATAGTCTACCAAATTAGCTTCAGATATGAGCATATATACTCCTTTATCTTTCCAGTGCAATGTTGTTGCAGGTCGCATCTCTAGTCCTGTCCCAGCTTTACCCAATGAAATTGAATCGTTAAGCAACTGTTTAAATGCCTTTTGTGTATATTCGCCTTCATAGGTTCGTTGCTTGTGGGCATAAAATACAGTTGGATTCCCATTGATGTTCCAGCGCGTTTGATCTCCGAACAACCATCGCTCTTTTTTAAAATTTGTTCGTAAACGAGTGGCAATCCCATTATTATAGATCCTAACATCCAGAAACACGGGTGTATTCTTTTCCTTTCTATCTTTAATCCTGTAAGTAATTAGCTTGTAATCCAATTCAACCTTAGAGCGATTGCCAAATGTTGAATATGTTTGGTTAAGTTTTTCTTCTCCAATTTTTTTTAAGGTGCAGTTCCTTCCCAGTTCTATATCATCCAGTTTTAAAACTACAGACGACCAATCTACAATCCTATTTTGTTTATAAGTGATGTTATACTCCAGTTGTCCCTTATTGCTGCGTAAGGCGAATTCAAGTTCTCCATCCGGTGATTTGAATTGATGATTCCCCTTGCAAACAATAACAACTAAAAGAATTAGTAGTGTACTTGTCAACTTTCTCATCTTCCTATTAATTATTTGGTATTACTCCCCATTCTTTATTAGGTGAACTACTAAGCTCGAGCTCCAATTGACCACCTTTTTCAAATGCATTGTGTGAAAACTGAAAATGATTCCATGGCTTTCCATTCAATTTTGCCGATTGGATATAGATGTTCTCTTTTGAGTTATTATTGGTTTTAATCGTAAATGTCTTGCCAGGATAATATTTGTCATTCAGATGAATATTGACTTCATCAAACAAAGGAGTGGTAATATCGTATTTCGAATCAATCGAACATCCACCATCCATCTGGAACAGACCAATGGACATTAGTACACCCAAAGCGCCCATCTGCCCCTGATCTTCATCTCCGTTGTAGCCACCATAAGGGGTAATATCACCAAAGGTTGTCTCTTTTACTTTGCGCACCCATTTTTGTGATAACCACGGCGCCCCGCTATGATTAAACAGGTGTGCCATTTGGCAGGATGGTTGGTTTTCGTAATCCACCCAATTTTGAGCATGCTTACCATGATCGGTAATATATTTCATTGGAGCCGCCTTTTTAAAGCAATCACTTAGGTAATTGGTATACTTTTCCTGTCCTCCAAATAGATCAATTAAACCGGGTAAATCGTGCGGAACAAAATTGGAGTAAATAGCCGAATTACTCTCGCAGAAACCAAGGGTATGAAATCCCTTGCCTATTGGTTCAAAATTCTCAACCCAACTACCATCTTTCATTTTAGGATGAATAAAACCGGATGCCGGATTCCAAAGTTTTTTGTAATTTTTTGATCGTTCAATGAATAACTTATAATCAGCATTCTTACCAATTGCTTTAGCAATCTGAGCCAGACACCAATCCTGGTAAGCGTATTCAAGTGTCATTGACGCCCCGTCTTTATGAGCCCCTTTACTATTAATATACTCGGGTACAAAGCCTTGCTCCACATAGTAATTCATTCCTCCTCCTTGCGGATGATCACGATGCTCGTAACCAGCCCTGTCACGAATGCCTCCAACAAAAGCATTCTTCCTTAAACCTTCGTATGCTTTCTCAATATCGTAATTTCTGATTCCCTTGTTATAGGCGGTTGCAAAAAATGATACAGCAGGATCCCCTATCATTACATAGGTGTAATTGCCCCCGGAAGGTCCACGTGGTATCAAACCTCCGTGCTTGTACATTTGAATCATACTATTGCAAAACTCATCCATTATCTCCGGATAAGCCATGGACCATAATACATTCAAAGTCCAATGACTTCCCCACCAGGCATCAAAATTGTAAAAGTTAAATTTTGGCTGACCATTCTCGTCCAATTCCACCTGCCTGGTTACCGGATGATCCCCGGTCATATCGCAATACATTCCATTAACATCACTAACGATACGTCTGCCCTGCAAAGCATGCCATAAGTCGGTATAAAACTTTACTTGTTGTTTCGGTGTACCTCCTTTAATCTCTATCTTGCTCAACTGATTATTCCACTCTTCCTGAGAATCCTTCACCACCTGATCAAAATCCCAATGGTCTAATTCGCTTTTCATGTTTAAGCGCGCCTGTTCAATACCGGTGTATGAGATGGCCACCTTCATTAATAAAGGCTCATCTTTTTGCTTGGGGAATTTCACAAAAGCACCAACATTCTTTGCCGAGATCTGCTTTAACTCCTTAGCTTGCAGTTTCCCATCCTTCCAGGTCCCAAACTCATCAATGGATTGATTAAACTGTGCCACAAAGTATACGTATGTGGGTTTTGGCCTTCGCCCTGTTTTACCCATCAAGCTGAAACCGGCAATCTCAGTATCACTAATTTTCACGACTTCTGCCGAATCCATTTTAGAATGAGCCAAATAGGCACCGACATCAAAAATCACGTATCCTTCCTGCTCTTTAGGAAATTGATATTTATGAAAACCCACACGAGTCGTTGATGTTAGCTCGGCAGTAATATTATAATCATCCAGCACAAGCTTGTGATACCCTGGTTTAACAATTTCTTTATCGTGCGAAAAAGAAGATTGATAGGCATCCATTCCTAAATGTCCTTTAAATTCTCCGACTGTTGGCATAACTGGAATTCCTGACATTTGCCAGGCATGAACATGAGAAAAGCAACGTACTTTTAAAGTGTCATAGAGATATCCTGATTTCCAACTTCCTTTTGTTCGGTTGTCTGGACTAAGGTTAACCATACCAAACGGACGACTGGCCGATGAAAAGTAAAACCATCTTGATTTATGTGTATCAATATGTGGATTAACCAGGTCAACCGGACTAAATTTTGCGTTACATCCGACTAATAATACTGTTAGTAGTGTTAATACTATTCTGTAAGTCATATTTTGCTTTTAAGAAGCCTGAAGAGTATCCAAAACTTAATGTACTTCCCCTTGCTTTGAGGTTTATGATTTAATATCTGTATACTTTATATTTCTTACTGCTTTCAGAAAATACTTTTGAATGTATATTCTATTTGCTTATTGGAATGTACAAATGATTAGTAAAAAGGTAAATAAGAGGTTAAATATTTCTTTAACATTGCTATTTATCAGGCTGATAGTTGGTTTTGTGTCGTTTGCCGACTTTTATTTGTAAAGAGACACTGGATGGTAGGACCATGGTTCCATTGTTGTATGGAAATTGATTAAAAGAGCAGTTATTATTCTGGCATGTGGCAAGTGCTTATAAAAATCCACCATGTTCCATCATCCGAAAAGGAGATTGGAAACTGATCCAGTTTTTACTCGATGGAAGGGTGGAACTTTATAATATTCGGGAAGATTTGAAAGAGTGTTATGATCTATCGAAAAACAAGCCAGAAATGCGAGAGAAACTCCTGAAGGAACTAAGCAATTGGAGAAGGATCAACAATATGCCATTGCCTCCTGCATCGATTCTACCTTTCTGATGGATATCGTGAGTTCGATTATTATACAATCCTCTTGATTCGTAAGAGGACTTCGTATTAATATGAGCTGATAAGACCCAAAGGAGTAAAAACTGAAATACTTCTTTAATATGACTAAGATAGACTTGTATAAATAAAAGAAAGCGGTAATTGATTGCATTTAAAGAATTAGTTTGAGTACTTTGGTAAAGCAGCCTCTTTAATAGGAGAAATGATCCGACTTAAGTCCTGGTTGGATATGGTGTTGAAAGCTTAAATCCGTTCTAAAAAATCTTTTGTAACGCTTCCTCTGGCAAGCAAAAGACATAATGCTATTGATATGAAAAATGAGAATACCTGTATCCGAATTACTCAAGCCTTGATGTTTATCGCTTTTCTTTTAAACACCGGAATAATACTGGCGCACGAGAGTGCAGGACGAAATCAGATTTACGATGTTAACACCAATTATGAGTTATCTCAATTGAGCAAAAACGACATTGATGGATTCTCAAGTCAGATCGGTGGTGGCGTGTATTCTTATCCTTCTTTAAGGGATGATGTTCGGGAAGCAATGATAGCACGCGCCTCAACCGGTAAAGCCGGATTTGAGTTTTACACCTCGCTTGTGCCAATGGATCATTCTTCAGAAACGGTCACCTTTTTCTTTTACTCCGATGCGGATTTAAACAAACGAGAGCCATACGATATTAAAGTTAATGGACAGCATCTTTTAAGCTTTCAGGCCGATGAGAATGGCAAGCTCAATATTAGTAATCAAGTAAGTAAAGCCGATGCTCAATTCTATTTGTTTCGGCGCGATGGCAATGGAGATGGAATTGGTGCCTTTCGATTAACGGTGCCGGTAAACATGCTTGAAAAGGGTAAAATGGCAAAAATTTCAGTAACAGGTCATGCAAAAGGATCGAATGCCTGGTTTATGCTATTTAAAGTTCCTAATGCTTTGAAATGGCTCAGGGAGGCTGCTAAGCACGATATTTCCTTTTCAATAAGACAGTTTACTGATAAACTATTAATTGATGCTCCGGAATTTCTGGTTGGTAAGCCGGTTTATCTTGTTTCGGATGGTAAAAGAAGTAAAGAGGAGCTTTTTAAACGACAAGGGGTAATGGCCAAGGCATCTGTTAAGGCTGATGTACCAATGAAGTCATTGAAAATTGTTTACGACGGACAGGTTTATCAGGTGGATTTCAAGGGAGCTGATGGCATTGTAGACGAGAGTGTGGTTAAGGGCAGATATTTATATGCATCGCATGCGCATATGCACAATGGTTGGCAGGCAAATTTGACCAGGCGCTTTCGGCCTGATTTCTACAAAGCCTATGAACCGTTTTTTGATAATAAATACCAAAAGGGCTTGCTCTCGATAATGAATTCCAGCCATCAGGATATTGCCTGGGTTGATCGGCCTGAAGCGTGCATTATTATGCGGGATACCTTGCTCTTAACCCCTATCATTAAGGATGCTTTTGCCCGTAAAGATTATGGATTTGATATTGAGGACGGATTGATGTTAAGAGAATACCTGGAGCGTCATCCGGATGCCAAAGACAAATTAACAGAGCTGTTGAATCGTAAACTTCTATCGGTAGGTGCCACTTATAATTGTCCTTATGAAGATATGTATGATGCCGAAGATCTTGTACGCCAGCTTTATTTGGGTAAATTATGGGTCAAGAAAAATTTCGGTGCTTATGATTCTAAAGTATACTGGAATGTTGATGTTCCTGGCAAGTCCTTGCAGTTTCCACAGATTTTAAAAAAAGCTGGAGTCGATTACATGGTCATTAGTCGTCATGCCAAAAGCATGTTCCATTGGCAAAGTCCCGATGGCAGTTCCGTTTTTACCTATTCACCCGGTCATTATGGAGAAGACCTTATCCATCTTTCTAAAAATATGGGAGATAAGTTGAAATACGGGGCGGAGCAGGTTGTTTGGTGGAGTCGTTACTTTGATGATGAAGAAACACAAGCGCCGCTATTATCCAGTCAGGATATGTTGCCGGCCATTGATTATTCAAAATACATTGAGGTTTGGAATAACACCGACAGCGTTATTGATGAAAATAACAAGAAGCAAATGGTGTTTTTTCCGCACATGGAACTTATGACAATGGATGAATACCTGCCTTTAGCCGCTAAAAATGCTACGGCTGTTGATACCATTCAGGGAGAGCGACCCAATGTGTGGGTTTACATTCACGGACCGGCCCATCATGATGCTTTAACAGCCAGCAGAAAAGCTTCGAAGCTATTGCCCGCGGCCGAAAAGTTTTTAACAATCGCGTCGCTGATTGATAAAAACAAAATGGCCTATCCCTCTGATGAACTAGACAGAGCCTGGCAAGCCAAAATTTATCCCGATCATGGCTGGGGTGGTCACGATGGCGATGTGACCGATAACCTGTTTAAAGAAAAGTTGCTTGAGTCGCAGTTTATGGCCGACCGGTTGCTTGATAAGGCAACAGGCTTTCTGGCTCAGCGTGTTAAAACCAACGAGAAAAAAGGGATTCCTGTTATACTATTCAATAGCCTTTCGTGGGAAAGAACCGATCCGGTTACAATCACACTTGATTTTACAAAGGGAGAGGCACAAGGCTTAAGTGTTTTCAATGCCGACAAAAAACGGGTGCCGATGCAAATAGCTTCTGTAAGTGAGCATGCGGATGGCAGTATCAAGCGTGTTGAACTAATTTTTATTGCCGAGGATATCCCTTCATTGGGTTATAAAACCTATTACGTCCGACCTGAGATGAAACGCAATAAGATTAAAAAAACGCCAAAGAATCAATCATTGTACGAAAATAATTTTTATAAAATAAGCTTTGATAAAGGAGGAATTGATCAGGTATATGACAAAGAATTTGGCAGAAATCTGTTCACAACAAAGCAATTTAAAGTTGGGGAGGTATTCACATTGCAATCGGAAGGGAATGGGGCCGGCGAGTTTGGGGATGTGCAGCAACCGTTTATGAAAAATTTTGATCAAGTAAGTAAACATGGTGCAAGCTGGGAATTAGTGCAGGATGGTGATGTATATTCCAAATACAGGCTTACACAGCAAATAAGGCATGCTAAAGTGGAACAGAATGTGATCATCTACCATCGCTTAAAGAGAATTCAGTTTGAGAATAAACTGTTGAATTGGGATGGGGAATTGTACCGGGAATTCAGAACGGCCTATCCCGTAGCAATTAAAAACTCAAGCATAAAACACGAAGTGCCATTCGGTACTGTTGAGGTTGGGAAAGATGAGATTAACAGTGCTGGGGAACGCTATACTCCGCTCTGTAAAGATGTTCATCCAAGAGCCATAATGGACTGGATTTCGGCAGATGATAATGATCTTTGCATCACCCTTAGTTCATCAGTGGCAGCTGCCGATTGGATTAACCCGGCCACAAATGGCGATGCCGATCTTTTGCAACATGTATTGCTGGCAAGCCGAACATCGTGCCATTGGGAGGGGAATGAATATTCACAGGCAGGTAATCACACCTTTAGCCATGTTTTAACATCCAGCAAGGTTGGAGATATACGGGGGACAAGAGTTGCAAAAGAGTTTAACGAAGAGCTTAAAGTAATTGTTAACCCGGATAAATCAGCCAAAGCCAATCTACCTGAAAGTGTATCTTTTTTTAATATTGATAAGAACCATTTAATTATAACTGCCATTAAAAAGGCTGAAGCTAATGATGACATTGTTATTCGCTTGTATGATTCAGAAGGCATTGATTCATCTGTAAAACTGAACTCTTTTTTTAAATTAAATAATCTTCGACACACCAACATCATTGAAGAAAATCCAAAGTCAGTTGAGGAAATAAATGTTGGTCATCATGCCATTGAAACGTTTTTGCTGGATGCCACAAAGTAGATGTTTTGAACATTGATTATTCACAATTAAGCTTGGGGACGATTGTTTAATGAAGCCTGCAGTCTCTTTAATAAGAAAACCTGCAGGCTTCAATCATAAACGAGATTAAAAACACTTGTGTTTAGTTATGTATGTTTTGTCGTCTATCAAACGTCATCTATGCATAGTAAGCCTTTTGCCTGTTTTCACGTGTGAGATAAAATACCAGCATGGCGATGCTTATTTCTACCACCGGCATAATTAACCAAATACCATCAACACCCATTAGTTTTGGCAACATAAATGCCATAATGGCAAAGATGATAAATGACTTGGTAAATGATATCATGGCAGAAATCTTACCATTGGATAGCGCTGTAAACAAGGCCGATCCAAACATATTATAGCCAATAAAAAGAAATCCGAAGGTAAAGATTGACAATCCCTGAACGGCCAATTCGTAGGCAGGGTTGTTTGCATCAAAGAAAATAGATACCAACAAGGATTTACTGATAAACACCATAGATACCACAATGGGGCTAACAGCCAGTAAGGTGTTTAGGGCATATTTCTTTACTTTCCTTAAAGCCTTTATATTTTTTGAACCATAATAATAACTTATCAGTGGTGCCGTGCCAATGGCAAAGCCAAAGAATGAGTTACCAACAAAAAGATGGATATATAAAATCACTGAAATAGCTGCCAAACCATCATTACCGGCATACTTCAAACAGAGCAAATTAAAAACAAGAGCCGTAAAACCGATGGATAACTCACTTACCATTTCCGATGAACCATTGAAGATTACTTCCTTCATAAATTTGAAATCAATGGGGTGGAAACCAAAGGAAAAACTGGATTTTGAAGAAGCAAAATATCGACCGGCATATAGGATTGCAATAATGATTCCCAGCATGGTGGCCAAGCCGGCGCCTTCAACACCCATATCAAAGACAACAATAAACAGGTAATCCAGAATGATATTGGCCAATCCACCTATTACCGACATAATGAGAGAAACCTTCGGGCTGCCTTCCGCTCTTAAGAATCCGGCAAACTCCATTTTAGTAATCAAAAAGGGAAAGCTGATAAATATAAAGTTACTGTAGTTGCTGGAATAGTTCCATAATTCTTCGTTTACGCCAAGCAGGCCAAGTATTTCTTCTTTAAAAAGGAAGGATACTACAGTTACCAATAGTCCAAATCCGATAGCTACAAGCAATAGATTAGAGAAGTACTTTGATGCTGTTTCTTTATTTTTCTCACCCAGTTTAATGGAGATTAGGGCACCTCCTCCTGCTGCAAACATTAATCCAACGGCAAAAATAATGCTGTTCAACGGAATAATCAGATTAACGGCGGCCAGTGCATCCGATCCCACAAAAGCCGATATAAAATAGCCATCTACAATTGCATAGGCCGACATAAAAGCCATTACTAAAATGGATGGAGTTAAAAAATTTAAGAACTCCTTGACGTTCATTTCTTGTTTAAAATGCATAGTATGCTCCTTTCTTCACTTTTCAACAATTTTTTTCTTTTGATATTTACTCTAAGCATATCGTTTATATGGTTTTGATCCATTTAATAGCTTCCTGATGATTAGAGAAGAAATCTATTTTTAATGGAGAATCTTTTATAAGCGAGTAGGCGTTCTTTATAGATAGGCGGCTGATTGGATTAGCAGATTCGATAATGGCGACTCCTTTTAAACCGACCTTGTGATATTTTGGATGTACCTTTTTAAAATACCAGTTAGTATCCTCTATGGTTAATGGTTTTGATTCTGATGTATCCAATACGATACGATCGGCACCAAATGACTTATATCTTTCGAATGTTTCAGCCCAGGCTTTGCGCAAGGATTCACCATGTGCGAAGCCATTCCATTTTTCATAAAGAGCGTTGGCTTCATTGATGAACGTTAGTTTGCAATTCTGATTTACTTCTATCCAATTATTCAATGCTGTATTCATTTGTTTCGATTAACTAATTTTTGATGCTACAAAACTAGATGCCGGCGAAAGAGCGATAGCTATACTATTGCCTGATTAAGGTGTACTTTTTTCCTCTTTTTATTCAGGGTTCATCTAACAGACAGGAAAGTACATCTAAAAGGGATTTTTGTGAACCAAATAATTGATGTTACAGGGGTAATTTCGGCCAGGTGATTTTCAGTAAAGTCTTTTAATCAAATCTATGCGCGATAATTATTAACTTTATGGTAAGGGATTAAGCTCAAGGAAAGGGAAGAAACATTATTAAGAATGAGAAAGCGAGAGATAGAACATTTACCAATACGAAGCATTGAAAATTTATTTAATAATCAGGCACTGGCTAAGTTTGAGATGGAGCGTTTAGAGCTTGATAAAGATAAAGAGACCTATTTGGTAGAAGCACACCGGCACGATTTCTACCACATCCTATATGTGAAGAATGGTCGCGGTGTACATTCAATCGACTTCAAGACTTATGAAGTAAAACCAGAATCAATTTTTTTTACATCACCTGGTCAGGTTCATTCATTAGAGCTTGATAAAGATGTAGATGGTTATGTGATATCATTTGACTCCGGCTTTTTTATGCTGAACAATTCGGTACAGAATTTAGTTGATTATCCTTTTTTTCATTCCATTAATAACGATCCTGTTTTGTATTTGTCGGAAAGTAATGCGCCTTTACAGGATGTGTTGGATGAGCTTTATAAGGAGTATCAGACCGATGAAAAAGGGCGCGAGAATATTTTACGGGCTTTGATGGAAATACTGCTGATTCGTTCATCGCGCATGTATACGCAGCCAGGCATTGATGATACCCCCATGCATATGTCGGTTCAGCTTAGAAAGCTGGAAGCCTTGATTGATCAGCATTTTAAAAAGTACAAGTTGCTGAATGATTATGCCGATATGATGTATGTCTCGCCCAAGCATTTAAATAGCATTAGTAAAAAAGGACTGAATAAAACCGTTACTAACCTGATCCACGAACGAACGTTGATTGAAGCCAAACGCTTGTTGCTTTTTACCGACAATACTATATCCGAAATAGCTTATGAATTGGGCTTTGCCGATAAGTCGTACTTTATGCGATTTTTTAAAAGGAATACGGAGATGACGGCCGATGCTTATCGAAATAGCAATAAGGTAATTTAAGCCCAGGATTGATATAACTACCTGGCTTACTTCTAATATTAATACTTGTCAAGGCATTTAGTATATAACAGGAATCATTCAATAGATACATCATTACAAATTCTGCAAAAAAGAGGAAGCTCCTTGACTGCAGCTTCCTCTTTTCAATTTTTTATTGATTAATGTTTTGCTTTCGATTATAAGATTTCATGTAAATAACTAATACAAGAGAAAGTATGCCACAAATAGCAAATCCGGCAAAAAGCGACCATGCACTTTGGTCAATAAATTGACCAATTAGAGTAGCAATGGGAACAGCTATCAGCGTACTCAGGAAGCCGGAAAATGCTGCGCCAATTCCCGCAATATGGCCAATGGGTTGCATGGTTAGTGCATTTACGTTTCCAAAAATAAAACCTAAGGCAAACACCGTTAGAGACAGAAATATTAGAAAGATGATAATGTTGGGATTGGGGGCTTCATAATAACTAACGACATAAACGAGTGAGCTTAGTGTTAGTACAATAACAAAGATATATGTCAATTTCATCATGCCATATTTAACCACCAGGGCTCCGTTGAAAAAACTGGAAAGTCCCATGATTAGCGCGATGCCGGAAAAAATGTAGGTGAATTCTTCAACAAGACCATATTGTTCCTGAATAATTTGCTGGCAGGCACTTAAGAATGCAATAAATGAAGCAAATATTAATCCTGTCACAAATGTAAAAACCATGGTTTGCTTATGTCGTACGTATTCTTTAAAACCCTTTGAGAACAATGACCAAGTCATCTTTTTCTTTTGATCATCGGCAAGTGTTTCTTCCTGACGAAGCCATAACCAAAGAATAACGACAAAACCAAATATCAATTGACTGGTGAAGATTGCCTGCCAACCAAAGTTGTCTAACATTACTTTACCAAAAGCCGGAGCAATAACTGGTGCAAGTATAAATATTCCCATAACAAAGGACATTATTTTTGCCATTTGATCATTGTCGAATTTATCGCGTACCATTGCGATACTAATGGTTCTGGGGGCGGAGAGACCAATACCTTGCAGGAATCTTCCCAAGACCATGATTTCAATGCTGGTAGAGAAGATACACATGGTACTGGACAGGAAAAAGATAGCGAAGCCAATGTAATTAGTTGTTTTGCGGCCAATGCTATCGGATAGGGGCCCCAGGAATAATTGCCCCACACCAATGCCCAGGAAGATCATGGTGATGAGCAGTTGACTGTTTTTTAGATCTGAAATACCGATGGCCTTGGATATGTCCTGTATTCCTGGCAATAAAGCATCGATCGATAAGGAGGCTAATGACATGAGTGATGCCATTATTAGCACAAATTCAGTATTGGAACTTTTTCTGATTTGCATTTTACTATTCTCTAATTAATACTGTTTTAACAGCAGCAAAACTAGGAATGACCGACATTTAAAGGATGGTACTTAGCATGGCATTAGTGGTTAAAAATTAGGTTTTGATCGAAATTGTCCCGGAGTTAAGCCTGTTTCTTTCTTAAAAAACTTAATAAAGTTCGATTGATCTTCAAATCCGATTTGATAAGCAATGGATAGAATAGTCTGGTTCGATTGGCTTAATAAGGCCTTGGCTTCCAATAGACAATATTCTTTAATAATTTGTTTGGCTGTTTTACCGGTTGATTTTTTAACACATTCAGATAGATAAACAGTGCTAATGTTTAATAGATCAGCATAGTAGTTAATTGGATTTCGTTTATTCTCTGTTTGTTTAATCAGTTGTTCAAAGGAATTAGTAATTTCTTCAAATCGATCATTACTGTGTGTTTTGATGTAATTAGGTCGGAGTAACTTTTTAGATTCAAATAATAAGATGGTAAGGTAAGAGCGAATTATTTCAATATTATCCTCATTAACATTCTTAAATTCATCATATATCTTTTTAAAAAAGAACCTTAATGTTTCTGCATCTTCGGTTTCCAGCGAATATACCGGACAGCTGTTAATGTTAAAAAAAGGAAAGGCTTTATACACATCGTAATTATTATTGAGGAAGCTCAGAAACTGCGGATCAAAAAGGATCATGTAGTCGGTTCCTTCATGTTTGTCTTCAATACCGTTATAAGATATTATTTGTCCCGGAGTATTAATTGAAAGACTTTCTTCGTTCAGTTGATAGGTCGTCTCACTAACCGATAGATTTCCATCGTCGTTGTTGGATAAGGTTAACATGAACATGCCAATTTTATAGGGCCCCATGTTAAAGGGGATAATATCGATGTGCTCCTGAAAGTTAATAATATGAAAGTTTGGGTGTTTTTGTTTATCGGCCAATTTTGAAGCTTTCAGGTAGTCTTTGATATGAGGGTAATATGATAGCTCTTGTTGATTCATTGCTATTGAGTTTAGGTGGACATCTTAATTAATCGAAAGGAAAGATAAGGTAAATAATTAAATGACATAAAAATACCTCACAAAGCACCTTTTAGAAACCTGTGTCAGCCAATTAAAGAAACATCTTTGCATAAAAAACAAAATGATAATTAGTCAGATATGCTCATGTTCATCATTGAGCATGGATATTTTGATACCTGATAATTCACCATTTTAACCTCGAAAAATACCTTGTACTGATGTAGGTTGTTTGTTTCTTTTGTAAGAAAAATTAATTGTATGCAATTGGTCCAGTCATCCCGCTTATTGGTTGAGAAAGACAATAAAGACTTTTATAAAAGGAAGGTTGATGCCTCCATAGACAACCCTAATAATTCTGAAACGCACCTTTTTCCACTAATTAATAAAAACAAGTCCAAAGTTGATTATCATCAATTAGCCAAGGCTATTGTGCATGGGCAAAACAACTACCGAAAGCGGTTTCTGATAGCTAAAAAAAACTATTTCACTGTACTTAAAACTACCGACATTGCTTATATAATTGTTGAAGCACCGGTGGTTTATGCGGTCGATTTTTATGGCGAAAAATATCCGCTCGATTATACTCTGGATCGGATTGAAAAGCAGTTGAACCCTACTGTCTTTTTTAGAGCAAACCGGCAAACAATTATTAATGTTGAAGCAATAAAAAAGGTCGAACCCTATTTTAATAAGGGCCTAATTGCAATACTGGTGGATGGTTTAGATCGGAAAGTAGCTGTTAGCCGGGCAAAATCCGGAAACTTCAGAAAATGGCTAAACTTTTAATCAATGAATGAACTATCAACAACTCAGCAAATCGCTGAATTTTACAATTTAAAAAGAGAAATTATTCACCCCGACATCCTGGTGTTTAGGTATGAGGAATTAAATTCGGATAGTTCGGTTGAACAAGTAACCGGGACAAAGGATTTTTTTGAAATAACCATAACAGAGAAGGATACCGGAAAAATAATGATCAGAAACTTTACCTACAATGATATTAACAATACCATCTGCTTTTTAAGTCCGAATCAACCGGTAAAATACATCTTCAATGATAATAAAAAGCATGAAGACCAGAGTATATGCATTTTGTTTAAAGCCACTCTGTTTAATCCCCAACGGCAAAATTTTGATATACGCAATGAGTTTCCGTTTTTTAAAATTCATGCAAGTCCTTTGTTTAAGCTTCAAAAAGAGCAAATTGACAAACTGTTTCCCCTTTTCGAGGCATTGTACCAGGAAACGCTGTGCAAGGATAGCTATAACTTAAATGTTATCCGGGCTTACCTGGATATTGTGCTTAATAAATGCCAGCAAACAATGACTAAAAAGCCGGATGTTTATTCGGGCACAAGACAGGAAAACATCACCTTCAAATTTGAAGATTTGGTGGCCTCGCACCATCCTGACTTTAAGTCGCTCAATGATTATGCAAGGGCGCTTCATATCAGTCCGGTTTATTTATCGGAATGCATTAAAAACACTACCGGAAGAACAGGCAAACAAATCATCGTTGAATATCAGATTGTTCGGGCCAAGTACCTTCTGTGTCAAACAGATTCGCCTATATACGAGATAGCTAACCAAATGGGCTTTGATGAGGTAACCAATTTTACCAAATTCTTCAAAAAATATACGCAACAAACACCAACGCAATTCAGAAAAGTTAGCTAGTGTGTATATTTGCCCCAGGGTAATTTCCTAAGACTGTGTTTACAGTCAGTTGTGCATCCTCATTTTTTAAACAGAAGAACGCAAATGATTCAGTTATTAACCACACAGGAAGTCGTTAATTTTTTAGGTTTGAAACGCGATTTTCTTTATCCGGATATTCTTGTTTTTAAGTTCGAGGAGCTTGAGCCGGCTGAAAATATAGACGAAACATCTTCCAAAGATTTCTTTGAAATTGTCATTACTGAAAAGGACCCGGGCAATTTGATTATTCGAAATCGGCTCTATGATAATTTAGATGACTCGATAAGTTTTCTTAGTCCTAACCAGCCTATCAGGTATTTCTGTAATAAAGAAGGAGATATGGACCGGGCTATATGCATTCTGTTTAAAGCAGATATTTTTATTCCGGAACGTCAGAGTTTTGATATCTGCAATGAGTTCCCCTTTTTTAAAATTCATTCAGCACCACTATTTAAATTACAGAAGGAACAGATTGATCTGTTGTATCCTCTTTTTGAAGCTTTGTTGAACGAAACGCTGGTTAATGATGCCAATAGCATGCGGATCATTCGTTCGTATTTGGAAATCATTCTGAATAAATGCTTGCGAACAATGAAGCAAGATGTAAATATTCATCCCATCTCCCGTTTCGAAACGATTGCCTATCAATTTGAGGAGTTGGTTGCATTTCATAGTCCACGACTTAAATCATTAAAAGACTATGCGCAATTCCTTAATATAAGTGCAGTTTACCTGGCTGAATGCGTCAAGAAAACCACCGGACGAACAGCCAAGCAAATTATCATCGATTATCAAACCATCAGAGCTAAGTACCTTCTAAATCAGAAAGAGAAAACAATTTACAATGTGGCAAATGAAATGGGTTTCGACGAAGTAACCAACTTCACAAAGTTCTTTAAAAAGTACACAGGCCATACGCCATCTCAATTTAGGAAGATAACCTAATATTTTACCATTATACCCTTGTTATTGACCTTTTATCAAAGGTTCTAATCTGATTTCTTTGCACTTCAAACAATAATTAAAAACAGAATTAATTGATATGAAGCAGAAATTTAGATTGAGTTTGGCATTTATTGCTATCGTGCTGAGTGCCTGCCAGGGAGGTAATTGGAATCAACAGGCACAGGGAGATCCCAAACTTCCGGTTATTAAAATTGAAACAGCTGACCTAAGTTCATTCACCTCATATCCTACGAGCCTTGAAGGGATTCAGAGCATTGATATACGAGCTAAAGTAGATGGTTACATCAATAAAGTAAATGTCGATGAAGGACAAAAGGTCAAAGCAGGAACTGTACTTTTCGAATTAGAAACATTTTCACTGAGTCAAAGTGCTTTGGCAGCCAAGTCGGCCATTAAATCGGCTAAGTTGGAGGTGAAAAAGCTGAAACCTTTGGTTGAACAGAAGGTGGTTAGTGCTATTCAGTTGCAGACGGCAGAAGCTAACCTACAGCAGGCAAAAGCGAATTACCGAAGCATTCTTGCCAACATTGAATACACCAAAATAAAGAGCCCGGTGGATGGAGTGGTAGGCACCATTAATTTCCGTGAAGGAGCGCTGGTGTCTCCAGCTACACAAGATGCATTAACGCAGGTATCCAACACCAACGATGTATATGCTTTCTTCTCCATTAACGAAAAAGATTTACTCAGGTTGATGAAGGACACAGAAGGTAAAAGCATGAACGAAAAGATCAGTGCTCTGCCTGAAGTAGAGTTAGTGTTGGCCGATGGTTCAGTTTATCCACACAAAGGTATAATTGGCACCATCGCCGGTCAGGTAGAAAAAACCACAGGTGGGGTGCAGTTCAGAGCTACATTCCCGAATCCTGATCAATTGTTGCGCAATGGTAACAGCGGGCAAATTCGCTTGCCCGAATCATATACCAATAACATTGCCATACCACAACAGTGCTCATTTGAGATTCAGGGAATACCACATGTGTACCTGTTAAACGACGATAATACCTTGCAAAGCAAAGCCATCGATGTTGAAGCCAAAGTGGGACGTTACCTGGTCATCAGGGATGGTCTTACAAAAGGACAAACCATCCTGGCCAAAGGACTTAACAAGGTATTTCCGGGTAGCAAAATCATTCCCGAAAAAACATCTATGAAAGAACTGATCGAATCATTTCAACCTGTATTTAAGTAAAGTATGAATTTTCAAATATTTATCAAACGACTGGTTCTGTCGTCGGTAATCTCCATCCTTATATTATTGGGAGGATTTATCAGTCTGAACCAATTGCCGGTGACTCAATATCCCGATATTGCACCACCTTCGGTAATGGTTACTGCCAGTTACCCCGGCGCCAATGCCGAAACCATTCGTGAAAGTGTTATTATTCCCATCGAGGAGCAAATCAATGGGGTGGAAGGCATGACTTATATCCAATCCACTGCCAGTAACGATGGTAGTGCCAGCATTACTGTTTATTTCAAACAGGGTACTGATCCGGATATTGCGGCCGTAAACGTTCAGAACCGGGTGGCTTCCGCCACACCTAATTTACCGGCCATTGTAAACACGTATGGGGTAAAAACCGAGAAGGTGATTAACTCGGCCATTATGTACTTGTCATTATTATCTGAAAACACGGATTATGATGAGACCTTCCTGATGAATTACCTGAGCATTAATATCAAACCAGAGTTATTGCGTATTAACGGGATTAGTCGCGTGAGTATTTTTGGTGCCCGCGATTATGCCATGCGCATCTGGATATCGCCCGAAAAGATGGCGGCCTACAAGCTATCACCCAACGAGATATTGGCAGCTATCCGCGAGCAAAGTCAGGAAGTAGCGACCGGTGCCCTTGGGCAAAATGCCGGTGAAGCCTTTGAATATGTCATTAAATACAAGGGGCGTTTTAAAACGGCCGAAGAATATGAAAACATTGTCTTAAATGCCGGCGCCAAAGGAGGCGTTCTTTTGTTAAAGGATGTGGCCGATATTGAACTAGGAGCTTTCACATACAGTAGTGCAGGCTATTCCGATGGCAATCCTGCAGTGTCGTTTGGTATTTTCCAGACACCAGGATCCAATGCCCAGGAAATTGCCCGGAATATTTATAGTGAGCTGGACAGACTGAGTGATCGCATGCCTGAGGGAGTAAAGGTAGAAGCTGAATTTGATACCAATAAATTTCTGGAGGCCTCATTGGAGAAAGTAAAATCCAGTCTTTACATGGCTTTTATCCTGGTGATTCTGGTGATGTTCCTCTTTCTTCAGGACTGGCGCGCCACAGTGGTGCCTTCCATCGCCGTTCCGGTTGCTATTATCGGAACCTTTTTCTTTTTGCAAATAGCCGGTTTCTCCCTCAACCTTTTAACCCTGTTTGCAATGATTCTGGCCATTGGTATTGTGGTGGATAATGCCATTGTGGTGGTTGAAGCCGTGTACACCAAGCTGCAATCAGGTGCTAAAGATGCACGACAAGCGACGCTGGATGCCATGAACGAGATTACGGGTGCCCTTATTAGTGGTACACTGGTAATGGTGGCGGTATTTCTGCCCATTACCTTTCTCGAAGGTCCGTCCGGTATCTTTTACAAACAATTCGGTGTAATTCTGATTATCTCCATCGCCATTTCTGCAGTTAACGCCCTGACATTGAGTCCAGCCTTAACAGCCTGGTTGATGAAGCCGCATAAGGAGATGGAAAACAAGAGTTTTGTACAACGATTCTTTATGGCTTTTAATAGCGGATTAGAGTTATTTACAAATAGCTACATGAGTAAGGTTCGTTTTCTGTTTAAACACAAATGGATAAGTGTAGCCATTCTTTTGTTGGCCGGAGTCGCCATTTATTTTAGCTCCATGTTTATGCCCAAAGGTTTTGTTCCAACAGAAGATCAATCGGTTATCTTCGTCAATGTTGATTTGCCGGAAGGCGCATCGATGGATCGCACCAAAGCATTGTGTGATAAATTGCAAGCTACTTTTAAACAGGTTGATGGAGTGAAAGGCTCAACGATGATTTCGGGCAACAACTTCTTTAGTGGAGCCGGTAGCTCTTATGCCATGGGTTTTATCAAGTTGGACGATTGGGATCTGAGAACAGAAGAGCATTTGAGTATTGATGCCATCATGGGGAGTCTGTTTTATTTAGTGGAAGGTATTCCCGAAGCGAATATTGTATTTTTCACCCCCGGTTCAATACCAGGATTTGGTGATATGAGCGGTGTTGAAGCACAGTTGTTAAGTCTTGGTGATGCGCCTAATGAAGCGTTCGATCGAGTAGCACAGAATTACATCCAAAAATTGATGGCTGATCCTTCGCTCGCTTTTGTTTCTAATTCATTTAATATTCGCTTCCCTCAATATGATATGCAGGTGAATGTGGCAAAGGCCAAGGAAGCCGGAGTGGCCGTTGGCGAAATATTTACTGCCATGCAGGCTTATATTGGAGGTGCCTATGCAGGCGATTTTAATCGCTTCGGCAAGCAATACCGTGTGATGGTACAAAGCAAGCCTGAGGATCGGAATGAGCATAAAAGCCTCAATAAGATAATGGTGAAAAACAATCGGGGGGAGATGGCTCCTCTTACCGAATTCATTGATTTGAAAAAGGTAAACGGACCGCAGACGACTAAACGATTTAACCTGCGGAATAGCATTACCCTAAATGGTATAATTATGTGGGGGCATTCTTCGGGAGACGCCATTAAAACGGTTCAGGATTTGGCAAAAACGGAATTGCCTAAAGACTACGAAGTGGTTTTTAGTGGGCTAACGCGTGAAGAGGTGATAGCCGGCGATAAGGCCACCATTATCTTTCTGCTTAGTCTGGCCTTTGTGTATCTCTTGTTGGCTGCGCAGTACGAAAGTTTTGTCCTGCCTTTTGCCATTATTATTCCCATGGTAATTGGTGTGGCTGGTGCATTCGCTACTAATATGGCTCGTGGATTGGATAACAATATCTTCTTCCAGATTGGATTAATAATGCTCATCGGACTACTCGCGAAAAATGCCATCCTGATTGTTGAATTCTCACTGCAGAAAAGACGCGAGGGAATGAATTTAATTGAGTCGGCCCTTGAAGGAGCACGATTGCGCCTACGCCCAATCCTGATGACTTCGCTTACTTTTATTATTGGTCTGATGCCCCTGGTATTTGCCGGCGGTGTTGGTGCTAAAGGAAACCAAAGTATTGGTACAGGTGCTGCCGGAGGAATGTTAATCGGAACCTTGGTTGGGATACTGGTAATACCGGCCTTGTTTGTGTTCTTCCAGTATTTGCAAGAAAAAGTAAAATCAAAATCAATCGAAGACAATGACTAAGCAATCAATATTCAGCCCCTTTATTTGGGGGCTTGGTTTAATACTAATAAGTCAGTCGTGCTTAGTGAGTAAAAACTACGAACGGCCTGATGATTTGCCCATAGCCGACACCTATCGAACTGAGGCTGCTTCAGCCATTATGGATAGCATAACTTTGCTTAGCTGGCAACAGTATTTTAAAGATCCCGTTCTGATCGGCCATATAAAAACGGCTTTGGACAATAACCGGGATTATGCCATGGCCACAAATCAACTGTTACGGGCCAATGCCCTTGTAAAGCAATCGAAAGCGGCCCTTTTGCCAGGCATTAGTGTTAATGCAAATGCTCAAAATACGCTGGAAGGCGAACAGCCCGATAATTACTTATTAAATGGGAGCATCAGCTGGGAAGCCGATTTGTGGGGGAAGATAAGGAGTAATAAGCGTGCGTCGGTAGCAGCCTACATGAGTTCGCAAACAAATGTAGAAGCCTATCAGGCCTTAATCGTTACGCAGGTAGCCGGTATTTATATACAGCTGATGGCACTCGACGAGCAATATGCCCTTACCAAACAAACCCTGACTTTGCGCGAAAACCATGTAAAAACCATGCGTGCCTTAAAAGGAGCGGGCATGACCAATGAGGCGGGTGTTCAACAGTCAATTGCTCAGCAACTGGCAACGGAAAGTTTATTGTATAGCCTGGAGAACAGTATTTTATTAAGCGAGAATGCCATGAGCCTTTTACTGGGCTTGAATCCGGATAAGATCCAACGCTCGGCTTTATCATCTTTCGAAATTGACGAAGTTGGAGCCGTGGGCGTACCTGCTGATTTATTAATTAACCGACCCGATGTAAAAGCGGCCGAGTTGAATTTGATACAGGCATTTGAACTGACCAATGTAGCAAAAGCACAATTCTACCCGTCGGTTACATTAAGTGCCAATGGTGGCTACAATGCTTTAAAACTCTCGGAATGGGTTAAGCCTGACGCTGCCTTTTTTAATGTGGCGGCCTCCTTGGTTCAGCCTGTTTTAAACAAAAGGCAGATTCGAACCAATTATGAAATATCGCAATTAAACCAGCAGGATGCCTTGTTACAGTATGAGCAAAGCCTGATCAATGCCGGCAAAGAAGTATCGGATGCCCTGTTTAATATTCGGTTGAATAATCGCCAGCTAAGTGTGAAAGAAAAGCAGCTAAATGCACAGAAGAGTGCATTAAAGGCTTCGAATCACTTGCTTGAAAACGGCATGGTTAACTACCTGGAAGTGCTGTTGGCCCAGGAGGGAGTATTGAACTCGCAACTGGCCATTATTAACGAACAAACACAATTGTTAAGCAACCAAATAGCTCTTTATAAAGCTTTGGGCGGTGCCGTTTATTAAATAATAAACGATTAGTTTCATGAAGTTTCCCAAAGGGGCTGTCTTAAACAGGCAGCCTCTTTTTTTGCATGTTATAAATACCGAAATAAACCAATGATATAAGCAAAAAGCATTATCTGTCATTTCGAGTGCTGTGTTTGCGGCCTTTGAGTTTCGCTTTTGGGGCTGTAGCAAAAAAAAAGGATCGTCATATGACACGACGCGATCTGTTGAAGCTTAAGCAATGGTATTGTATGTTTAGAACGGAGACCGGCATTAAAATCTTACCGAAAAATGTTCAATAAACACTCGTGCTTCAATGTTGTACGTGATTAATAAATGCTTGATTAGAAAGAATTATGTGATTAAATCTTGGTTATTTAACCTAGGATCGTTATTTTTAACGTAAGTATTGCGAAGTAAACCACCGGCTGGTCATCATCCGTGCAAGATTGGCGTCAGGCAATAGAAGAGGAGGCCGGTGGAGCTTTTGCAATATAGTATTTAAAACCTTCTAATCATGAGTTATACCGAAGATTTTAACACATGGAAAGAATCGATTGAGGCAGTGCCCGATAAAGAAACCAGGCTGCCCAACCAACCGGTTGATGAGTTTGCTGCCAGTGCCGAAACCCTGGCTGTGGAAGCCACAAAAGACAAAGTTAGCTTGTCGACAGCTGGTTTAGATGAGAACCTTATTGATGAACTCGTTCCTCTGGCAGGTGCCTTGCGCTATTGTCAGGCAGAGTGGATGAGTGAGTATCGTGCCCGCCAGGAAGCACAAAAAGAGTGGCTGGAGCAATCGCCGGCCGCCTTTGAAGAGCGTGATGAGTTGTTGCATCACTTTAAATTTGCCTATCGCAGGCAGGCCGACGTATTGGCTAAAGTAAGACGCATAAGCGAAGGCAGTGGACGCAGGGATATGATACAGGACCTGGTTGAACTGGCCGTTATTGGCGAGAAAAATCCGCAACCATTGAGCGAAATTAGTTTCGATGCCACACGCTTACAAGGTGCCCGAACCTTATCGCATAATTTATCGGAGCTATTGGCACAAGCTAACGGTTCGTCCGATGAAAGCAGCCAAACCAAGAAACTGCGCGACAAAGCCTATACGCTCTTAGCAGAACGTGTAAGCAGCATTCGCGAATATGGTCGCTATGTTTTCTGGAAAAACGAAGACCGACGCGAGAAGTACTACAACAATTATAAGGGTTAATTTGTAAACGACGCCAAACCCTTGAAATCATTAGCCCCGAGGCCTGTATTAGTAGTCCCCGGGGCATTTTATTGTTCCACTCGATCCTGTAGAGCAGCCCATCACTCCACTTTTTAGTCTCCATCGGCCTCATAAGTATCTCAACAGGCCACCTTAAGTATTTAATCGACATGGTTTTTCTATTCCAGAGGCTAAATAAGCAAGCAATTGGCTGCCTGAAGGCGTCCATCGGGTAAATATCAGATTCAAGAGCATCAATATGCGTTTCCATAGGGTTGGTTAGGCCTTCAATCGCTGAAATATTTGGCTCAAGTAGTGGGGTAGGTGCCTCCATTGGCAGAATGATGGTATACATACTCAAACTTATCAACACTTCTGCTACCTTAATCCATTAATCGCAATGTTTGGTCAATAGAATGTTTGGATTATAAACAAAAAACTTAATTTAGTATCTACTAATCGGAAATAGATCACTTTGCCTGGCTGGGGTATGAGTGGAGTCATGTAGGAATTGTGTGGTTAATTAAGTGAGTATGCTCCGTATTATTCCGACGTATACAATATCAAATTTTTATAAAGTTAGTTCATGTAAATAGTGACTCAAATGAATCGAACTCATTTATACTTTAAAAATGCACCAGAAGGAACAAGAACGTTAATAGGTCGACCTGGAGGTGGTGGTAATGATGATGATAAAGATAAAAATGCAAAGGACTACCGTTTAATGGCATCAACCTATTCAGATTGCCTTGCCAAGTTTGAATCCGATTACATGGACAGAGTAGAGGCGAGAAGCATTGAGGTAGAATATCATTTTGATTCAATAGAGCTAAATTTCTTTGCCGGATTTGATGAAGTAAAGTTTAAAGCTTACTACATAAATAATTTTGGAATTGAATTATTGCGATTATCTCATTTTAACAGAAAGGGATTGTTTGCCATTGAAGATGAAGACAAATTTGCTTCTTTCTTTCAACAATTGAATATATTTATTGGTAATCAGGAGAATAACACGAATAAGCAGTTTGACGCAAAAATAAAGTTTATTAAAAACTTTAAATTATTCTCAACAGACGACCGTTTAGGAAATATTAATAGCTATGCTGTTATCCATTTGTCTTTTATGGGAGTAAACTCATTTATTGAAAATAAAGTAATAGTTCCTCAAAAGAAAGAGTTGGCTCTATTTCTTGATGGCAACAAGGTTGAGTATGCCTTTGAAGAACAGTTCGGTGAAATTTATGATATAAATGAAGAACTATTAAAGGTTATTCTTGATAATTTCGATTTTATTTATGCTACTTGTTCCGGTTCCGGTGCCATCGTAACACCAAGTAAATTTAATTTACCTAAACGTGAATATGGATTTGAAATTACGAATTCAGAAGAAAATCTTCCTGTAATTGGAGTAATCGATTCAGGGGTGTCATCTCAAACACCTTTGTCTTCCTTATTAGTTGGTGTTGATGGTGAATATGATACGACGGGGACTGGTTCTTTTAATGATAGTACAAATCATGGAACAGGGGTAGCTGCCTTTGCAGCTTTAGGAAATAAATTAATACCTGATTACAATGGATCAGTTGAGGTTGATGCTAAAATTTTGCCCATTAAAATCATTGATGGTAACAATGGGGCCATCTCTCAAAAACAAGTTGTCGATTTAATCAGGAAAGCACATCATAACTATGAAGTCAGGATATTTACATTAACAATTGGCTATACTGATTTTCCATTAAATGATAATCAAGAGTTCTCGTCATATGCTGCCATGTTAGATCAGGTGGCATCAGAGTTGGATATTTTAATTTTTATTTCGACCACCAATCACTTTATTGATAATTTAAAAGTTCAGGATTATCCCGGCAAGTTTCAGATTAGTAATGCTAATATTGCACCTCCTGCCGAAAGTATGAATAATATTACTTTAGGTGCAACTGCCAATAATTTTAATGCGAATGGTATTTATGGTCTATCGGGGAATCATAATTATCCGGCATTATATTCACGAAAGTTTCATTATAACTTCGAGGATAAAGATGTTTTTAATCAAGCAACTGTTAATAAGTATTTAAGAAAGCCTGATTTATTAATCGGCGGTGGTGATTATTATGAAACTTCATTGTTTGGAATGGAAGTCCTGGATGATCAGGGAAGAACATGTTTAGAGGTACTATCTTCTGATTTAACCGAAAGGACATTTCTGGCATTAGGGACAAGTTATTCAACTCCTTTAGCCGCAAATGTGGCAGCCAGATTGATTAAAATATATCCTGAAATTAACATGCAGAGTGTTAAGGCACTTTTGATTAACGCATCAGAAAAAATAAAGTTAGGGCAAGAGTTTGATGCTTTGTCAAAAACGATGACTAAGCGAATAACTGGTTATGGGGAGTTAAATAATCAAGCTTTGTTTTCAAATAACGATGAGGTAACAATGGTTATTGAGGATAAAATTTCCGTGAATGAAATTAAAATCTTTCCATTAAACCTTCCTGATTACTTGAATGATGCCGAAAGAAAAAAAGGCTTACTGAAGATTACGTCTACTTTGTGTTTTAAATTTCAACCTAAAACGGATAATCAATTATCGTATTGTCCTATTCATCTTACATACGCTATAGGTAAAAATGTGGATATTGAAATGTCACATATCGAAGAACGAGAGAATAAGGATGGGGAAATTCGTCAGGTTGAAGTTCAGGATGGTTATAATGGCAGTAAAAAGGATAAGTATTGTCTAGGAAATAAAGGTTGGGTACAAGATTTTTATTATAGAGAAAAGATAGTTAGCAATGTGCAAAAGCATGCGTTTAATGTTAAGCGTCAGGATATTATCGATGAAGAAAATACTTTTAAAGTAGCAGTCAATGCAGCGTTTCATAAAACTATGACTGATGCAAATCAAGAGGCATTTAACAAGGAAATACCTTTTAGCTTGATTATCAAAATAGAACAACAGCCTTTAAAGGGTGAAGAACTAGATTCATTATACGAAGGATTAATGGCTGTTAATGATCTAGACATTATGGGTATAATTGACCTCGAAGCAGATTTAGAAAGCTAAAGCAGTTATTATTTTGTTTCAGC
The DNA here is from genome assembly GCA_025210475.1 of Carboxylicivirga sp. Classification (GTDB taxonomy): domain Bacteria; phylum Bacteroidota; class Bacteroidia; order Bacteroidales; family Marinilabiliaceae; genus Carboxylicivirga. The sequence goes on from JAOARW010000035.1 coordinate 224,478, forward strand.
TTCTTTTTCCTTTAATAGAAGGGTTTTTAAAATACCAGTATTAATATAGTACTCTTCTTTTTTAGTAGGGCTATCAAATAAAGTTCTCTTGATAGCTGTTAAGATGGCCTTTTGAACAAGATAGTACGATAAGCCATCAGATAATTTAATAATCTCGTTTAACTCCTTTTTTGTTTTGAATTTGAAAGGTGTTTTCGATATCGTTTTATCAATTAATTCAGATAGCTGTTGCTTATTGGGTAAATCAAGATTGACTTTTAGGTCAAACCTTCTAAGCAAAGCATCATCCAACATTTGTAATTGATTCGTAGCTGCTATTACAATACTATCTTGTGGCAAATAATCAAATAACTGAAGAATTGTGTTAACAACCCTTTTCATTTCCCCATGATCCTGACTGTAATCCCGTACTTTACCCAAAGAGTCAAATTCATCCAAAAATATTATGCAATCTTCACCTGATGCTCTTCGGAATATTTTGGCCAAATTCTTACTTGTTTCTCCTAGCTTGGAAGATACAATAGCTCCTAAATTAATTACATACATCATTTTATCAAGCTCGCCGGCCAAAACATATGATGCCAATGTTTTACCACATCCGGAAGGGCCGTAAAACAGAATTCGGTTAGAGACTGGTAAATCAAACTTTTTAAGAATATCAATTCCTTGATGTTCTTTTACAAAGTATCTTAATTCCTCGTGAATTTCTTCTGAGCAAACAAGGTTTTCGAAGGTATAATCAGACGTCAGTTTTTCGATGATGAGTTCATTAATCTCTCGATCATCTTCACGTAAAAAATATTTCTTAGAACCAACTTTTGTTAGACCTTTTGATTGTTGACTACGTAAGCCTTCTTTTAAAATGGATTGCAATTGCAATGCAAAGTTGGTCTTCTTGGTTTGTCTGGAATGCTCTATAAGTTTATTCAAGACCTCAAGAAGTTGTTCCTGGTCATTTTCAAGACCGTATTTGGCAATTTCTTTTATGTAATCAAACTGACTCATCTCGGCGCAAATGTACTTATAAAGTTAATAATATAACTGAGTAAAGGAAGATATGTTTTGTATTATTAGCTTTAGGTCAGCAATATTTGCAATGGTATTGAGTCATTTAAGAATTCATTGCCGACTGCAGACTTTATTAACAAGCCAGTCTAGGCTATTAGCTTTTACTAATACATAATTCAGCCAAAATACCAGCCATTTTCCACATTTGCTCCTCGTTAATATCAAAGTCAGTCTGGTGGTGAGTACCTGCTTCATTGGATGCGCCAATGCCCATAAACACCGCTTTACCGCCTGATTTCTGTACATGGTTCATCAGGGTACAATAATCTTCGCTATAGGTATTGTGCAATTCACTTTCGATGCAGTTCGAAAATATCTCCGTGCCCTTTACGATGTGATAAACCCTTTGTGCAAGATCTTTTGAACTGGCCGCACTTTCGGCTTCACCAACCAGGTTTATCTCGCAAGGGCAAGCATGTTTTTTGCTAATCGTTTCGATGGTTTCAATGGCCGTAGTGTATAGCTCGTCGCGGGTGATGGTGTCGCCCGCCCGGGTTTCAATTTTTAAATGAGCTTCCGGACAAATAATATTGCGGGCAGTGCCAGCCTGCACTTGACCAATATTCAAGCGAATATGGGAAGGGAATTGGGCTTTTAGCTTTTCCAGGCTAAGGATTATTTCGGCTGCCGGCAGCAGGGCATTAATGCCTTTCTCTGGTGCCAATGCGGCATGAGAGGCCTTACCTGTTATTTGCACATCGAACTTTTTACTGGCAAGCTGGCCAAAGGTTCCACAAATAAACTCGCTGGGCATGCGGTTGGCCCACACATGAAAACCATAGGCTTCGTCAATATTTTTAAAGAGCGGATGTTTCACTACAGCAGCCATTCCTCCTAATCCTTCTTCGGCAGGCTGAAACATTAGGATGATTTTTCCAGCAAGCTTTTCTTTGTGCTCGGATAGGTATTTTGCCAAGCCCAGACCAATGGCTGTGTGAGCATCATGTCCGCAGGCATGCATATAGCCATCGTGTGCCGATGCAAACTTCTTAACAAACGGAAGGTGTTCGGCTGATTGGCTCTCATTAATGGGCAGGGCATCCATATCCACCCGAAAAACCTTAACCGGTGCATCACCAATTTCAAGCACCCCGGCCACGGCTGTGTAACCTCCTTTGGTCTTTTCCAGCAATGTTTTATCCAGATCTAGTCGCTCCGATGCTTGATAATAAAAGGTATCCAGATTTTCCTGTGTGGGCAGATTCATGCGTTTATCCGCTATCAATTCTTGGCCCATGTAAACTTTAAACCCCCATTCTTTTAAAGACTGAGCAACATAGGTAGCCGTTCCAAATTCACACCAGGCCGGCTCAGGGTATTGATGGAACAAACGACGCCAGTGAACCATATCTTGTTGGAGGTCTTGAAAATACTTGGATAGAATGCTTATCATGCGAATGTGTTTTGGACAAAGATAAGTATTACAAAGCTTGCAAGAGTTTCGCCATACACACAATCGAGAATAAACACAAGACCTAAGAAAGGGTGTTAACCTTCTACAAAAAGCTGCTAACTATTGGCCATCAGCTAATAACTATGAGCTTTTTTTTGATAGAAGGTTATTGGTATTTAAAGATAAACAGGAATTAGGTTTGGCTGTTTGATAATTAAGGCTCAACACGAACAAGTATATTCGATGCATTTTAATGGACTTTGCGCAGAGAGTAGCGTCATTTATTCCATCGCCCCCATAGCTTTATCATTGCTTAATTACCACAGCAGCTATTCTTGTTTTGTGTTGCTGTTTTGTCCTTTTCCTTAGTACTTGGGCAACAGGAATTGGAAGCCGGCGCTGAACAGCAAGAATTATCAGGGACAACGCTTTCGGTTTTTTGAGATGGAGAACAAGCACAGCCGGGTTCTGAACTTTCCGCTGCCGGTTGGTTCATCTGGCTTGTAATAAATAGCATTACACCAGTAAAAATGGTGACAACCCACAGGAATATCTTCGATTTACGATTGTTTGGCTCACTGCTTTGCTTGTCGGTATCACAACAGCTACTCGTATCGCAACATCCCGTATTTTTCTTAAAGTAAAGGCGATAGAAGCCGAATGCTAAAGAAATAAACGCAATGGCAATTAAATAGGGTTGCATTTTATTCAGAAATTGAAGTTGGCTGGCACCAATCCCAACGGAAGCTAAAATGCCTGCTGCAATAGGTGCCCCACAGCAGCTGATACTTCCAATCACAGTCAGGATGGCAGCACCCAATCCTGTAAGGGTTGATTTTCCCTGTTTCATAATATCGTGTTTATTAATTAATAAAGTTCTAATAGGAGTCGCTGAGAAATGGAAAAAGATGCAAGGTTGCAGATCTTTTTAAAATTAAGGATTGCCTGACTGAGAGCTAAGGGTTAGTCTGTCAGTTAATTGGTACTGATGAATATTTAAATGGTAAAGGCTGATTGCATCTTTTCATTAAGGATTACGTCTTTCATTAATAAGTGTAAAAAGTTTTTTAAGAATATGGATGCAGGCAGTTGTGACACGATATTTATTAATGATCCTCGAAGATTTTCCGAAGTAGATTTTTTAAACATTCGGTTGTGTATACTAGAGAATAGCGATTTAAAACTGGAATATTCCCAGAATCTTTTTCGGGAGTTTTTCGATGATTATTTGACCTGGTTTAATGTTTCATTATTAATGATAGGAACGATTTATTTTACTAATAATGAACTTTGCGGGCCTGTGTTCTGGTTTTTAATGTCAGGGCTAGTAGCTATTCTTTATTTAATGTCGATACTACCCTGTTATTTATTCGTAATAGATGCACAGAAACAAGATTTAAAGCATGTAAGAAAGCAGCTAATGCTCGACGTTTCTTATGAGCATTTTATGGCAGGTTTAGCTGTAGGGAAATACGATGATAGAACATTGGTGGCACATGAACTTTGTTGACAGGGGGGAACTTGTAATAAAGAAGTTTTATCGAAAAGAATGAGCTCAATAAGTAAGAAAGGAGTAGATAGAAACTCCTTTCTAATGAATTGTTATCTCGATATTATATGGCTGAATAATTCTTTGGTTTCATTCCATTTGTTTCTGTTAATGCAGTATTTAATACGGGGGAAGTCCATTTCTTCAATTACTAAATCACTTTCTCGTAACACCTTTAGATGCTGACAAAAGGTGGATCTGGCTATGGATAATTTGTTGTGTATATCGCTTGAATATTTTGAGCATGTTCCGGTCTTTAATAATTCGTTTAGTATAAACAGCCTGATTGGATGACTTAATACTTTAGCATATTTTGCCAGAGTTAGTTGCCTCTCTGTAAAAACATTGTTGCAATTCATTTGTGTGATTGTTTATAATTTGTGAGGTGCTTACATTCCTGGTCGATAGAAAATGGTTGGCTTTTACGTTTTATTTTATGGCTGTTTTATGGCGATATAGTTGCCCCAGATAGCTTGATTCATTCAGGTAGAATTCATCAAATACTTCTGAGAAATCTTCGGGTACCGATTTATCGGGTATGCCTGTCGCCATTAACTTATCCTGCCATTTCTTTACTTTGGGGAAATCCTCCAGAAAATCGAAATCTGTTTTTTGCTGCACAATATGAGTGCGGTGCAGGATCGGTAACCAGGCAATGTCAATTTCTGACAGTTGCTCTCCCTTAAAGAATCGCTTATCGCCCAATTCTTTTTCCATGATGGATAGCGCATCGTAAAAGGTTTGACCGTTTTCCTGAAGACTTTTCAAATCGGGGCTTCGCTGTGTGTTACATTGATTAATGTACTGCTCGTTAGCTAAATCGTTTAGGTCAGTGGCTTTCTCACCACACTTGAAACTGGCCATAAAAAACAAGTCGCAATAATATTTTTCCAGGTGTTGAATCGCATTGTCGAGTCCGGCTATGTATTCGCCCATATCGGTTTGAATGGCCGGCTCCATTTCAGGCGATAAATCATAAAACCACCTGGGTACGCTGTTCAGCTCAAGAAATTTGGATTGATAGGGCACATGAATGGCTTCTAATAATGCAGTAATGCGCTGATAGCAAGGGCATATTTTAAAACTAATTATTTCGATCATTTCAATTAAGTAATAGGATTCTAGTATTTTGGATTATTCATGTTAAAAAAAAGGTCATGAAAAGAATGTTCATGACCTTTAATTACAAATCGAATTAACCTTCACTCCCTATCCTAAAAGGAAACATGGAAGATATTCAGTGGGAGTGATCGTTTCTGTTAACCACAGCAGCTACTGCGATTATCCTTTTCTTTCTTTTTTTCTTCTTTTACTTCTTCAATTTGAATATCGCAGCAACTTGGCTTTTTAGTGTTGTCTGGCTTTACTTCTTCGAATGTTACAGTGCAACAATCTGAAGACTTCTTCTTTTTTCCGAATAAACCCATTTTTTTTCTCTTTAGATAATTATTGTTCTATTGTTTGATAATGCTATATGTTAGTAGATTACATGATTAGGTTGAATGCATAACCTGTAATAACGGCCACCAGAAAAATGACACCGATAAATGAAATTAACAGCTTGCGTTTAAATATCTTGGCCAGCATGGTCATTTCCGGAATGGCCATACCAGCTCCACCAATAATCAGAGCAATGGCCGTTCCCATACCAACACCTTTTGATATTAATGACATGGCAATCGGAATGGCTGTTTCGGCACGGATATAAAGAGGAATTCCTACAATTGATGCTATTGGCACTGCAAACAAATTGTCATCACCAGCATATTTAGCAATGGTTTCGCCTTTGGGTAAATAACCATAGATGGCTGCACCAACTGCCACCCCAGCAAATAAATAGGGCAATATTGGTACTAAAGAATCCCAGCCGGCTTTTAAGGATAAATTAATCTTTTGGCCTACAGATAATGAACGACGGGTATCGATACCATCATGAACGCCATGACCACCACCTGATACCTTTACCGCTTTAACATGTTTTTGAAAGCCGAGTAATTGCAAGGCATAGCCAAAGGCTACCGATAATATAAAGGCAAAGCCAAAATAAACCATGGCATTACCCATTCCAACGGTAGCGGCCAGCATGGCAACAATGATTGGATTTAGTAACGGTGATGAAATTAAGAATGACATAACAGAACCAAATGGAACCTTGGCATTTAAAAATCCAACTGTCATTGGTATAGTAGAACAGGCACAGAATGGCGTTACTGCTCCAAATGTGGCTGCTGCTATGTTGCCAATTATTCCTTTGCCCTCAAATAGTTTCTGTAATTTATTCTGATTAACATGCATCATGATAAACTCGATGATGGCTGTAATGGCTATAAATAAAATAAATAACTCAGCCGTAATAAAAACGAAATTACCCAGTGTCATGGTTAATCCATCGTAAAAAGGTGTTTGGGTTATTCCAAAATATTGATAAAACAGCGTTCTGAATGCTGCTATTAAACTTTCTTGCATTGGTTTCTTATTAATTGTTTAATGTATTGTCGAATGTTCTTTCATTCGATGACTTGATTCTCGTGTGTGCCGAACCGCAGTTGGCAATTATGAATATTAGTCGGGGCAACAAGAAACCTTCCCGCTTCTGCTGTAAATCCTTTTGCAGCTTTCTAGCTCAATCGTCTCCATTTCGTTTAATAATTTATTATTGTTTTAAATTGATTACACTATGGAGGCGATGAGGGATATCAAAAGATGCAAAAAAGGATGATTTTTTTTGAAAGGTGTTTAATGTAATGACAGTAAAGTGTAACTAAGGCATTGATTAATAATGCCTACGAGCTTTAATTTCGCTTGTGAAAATATTACCAAACCATTAATCTGAGCTCAGAAGTTTAAATCGAACTCCAGTTACTAAATAAGAAGTAGAAACTACTTGATTGCACGAAATCAAGGGATTGTATTATAAAAACTGTAACTGAAGAGTAAGCTTGGGTGGAAGCAATGGTTATTTATAGTTTTTAAGATCCTTGCGATCTAGTAATGGCGTGCAATGCGATTTTATTACGCAAGAGATAATGTTTCCCTGGCTATCCAGTTCCACATCGCAACATTCAAAAAATAAGCTATGCAGTTTTTTTCTAGCCCGTTGAATACGTGATTTGGCTCCCGGAAGGCTGATACCCAGTTTTTCAGCAATGTCTTTTTGCTGCATACCATCAATATCGCCCCATTTTAAAGGTAAGGCATATTCTTCGGGCAGCAGATCGATCATGGCTGCAATATCTTCAGACAGAATTTGTTGAAACGATTCAGAATTAATGTGGTTAATGGAAATATAATCTTCATCCTGAATCACCTTGTTTTGCTTTCTGTAATAATCAACAATGGTGTTTCGTGTCACCTGAAATAACCAACTCTTCAGGTTTTTAATATCCCTTTCGCGCAAACAGGTTTCCATTGTTTTAAGAAATACCTCTTGCAAAACATCGTCAGCTGTTGATTCATCTTTGATTTGTTGCTTGATAAATGCCAGCAAATGACTGCTGTATTTTTGATAGATATCATGAATCTCACACTGCATCTTTCCACCGTTTTGTTTCTGATGCAAAGAAGAGAATTTTTTAAAGTTTTTCAAAAAAATACCTAATGACACTCCAGTGTATGCGATTACCAAACAGCATCATAAAACAATCATTTTGGCGGCAGCCAGCAATAGCAGGGCCGCTAATAAGTGCTTAATAATGGAGGGATTAATGTGCTGTTTTAGCATTGTTGCAGGGATGGCTCCCAACGTACCAGCAGTAGATACCATTATCACTAAATTCCAATCAACATTACCGATATACCAAAAGGTAAGAAATGCCACAAGGCCAGAAAAGGGAACGCACAAAGCAATGATTGTGGTCACTTTTTTAGCATCACATCCCATTATCAATAGTGAAGGAGCTATGATACTTCCCCCGCCAACTCCCAGTATTCCGGATATTAATCCGGATGCAGAACCAATTACTGCAAGCTTTGCTAATGTAGGTTTACGATTGTGTTTAGCGGTTTTAGGCCGGATAAAAAGCACTGTTGTTGCTGAAGCCAATAATAATATAATAAATAAGCTGTGAGTGGTATCCTTATCGATTAAAGGGGAGAAATAGGCTCCCAGTGCTGCAAAGCACACTGAAAATATAATTATGGGCATCCCCATGCGGAAATCCAAGGCACCGTATTTTACATTAGTCAGACTTGCACCCGTTAAACTGAGTACGTTGTAAGATAAACCTGCAGGAATGGCAAGCTCCATGGGGATGCCCAGGTAATGCATCAGGGGAATCATAAGCGTGGCTCCACCACTGCCTCCCAGTGCAAAAACAAAGGCAATTAATGTTGCTACTGTTAAAAGCAAGGGAGTCGTTAAATACTGCTCCATTTATCCTTTTTGAAAGTTGTAATGAGATGCATTTTAAGTCATGTAATTATTCATTTCTTGCTATGTTTTATAAATGCCGGGTTAAGTCCCTAACTATTTTTCAACAGGGTAGCCGGCACCGTTCCATCGCAAAAATCCTTCTGACATTATCAGTAAAGAAGAAAATCCTAAATCCAGCATTTTACGTGTTAACATATCTGCCCTAATATGAGTCGTACAGTAGATCAGATACTTCATTTGGCGATCCAAGGCCATTAGGAGCTCATCAACAAAATCACAGAAAGCATCAATATTAATGGCATTTGGTAGATGACCGGAGTTATACAGACTATTGCTTCTTGCATCTATTATCAATAAATCATCTTCCTTCTTAATCAATGAATAAGCATCTTGTAAACTAATCGTGTTTACATGGTTGTTTTCAATCCCCATCTTTTGTAATAATTTAGAAATACACTATTACAATAAAGACGAACAAAGTAGTGGCAGGATGCAAGGGGTTGAGTGAAAGATATTAAAAAAGTGTGTATGGAGAGTGGATTAAGAACTTGAAGATGTTCTAGAATTGACACTTAAAGCAAAAAAGCGCTTAAAACAGTTGTTTTAAGCGCTTTTGCGTGGTACCCGAGGCGGGACTTTATGTGTCAACGCAACGCTTATATTTTCAGTGTGTTATAGCTATGAAAAGATATTGGTCACCCTTTGGTCACTTTTGATATAATTGACTTCAAACAAAGGTATAAAATATTGCTGTCATTTTGAAATTTAGTTCTCTCAAAGAGGTTTCGAAGATGAGTTTTGTCGGTCAATGATATACTCATTATTTGTATAACCTCATATGTACTTCTGCTAAGTACATGACAAAACTTTAAAACATTCGTTTAATTCATTGTTATTAATTGGATTACTTAAATCATGAGCAATTCTAATTAACCCATATTTAAAGAAACTATAGGTTCTTCTACCATGCTTTTTTACCTTGATGAGCTTAATGTTCACATGTTTGTCAATGCTTGCTAAATATGCCCAAACAATAGCAATGGCTACAGCAGCTAGTAGTTAGCAATGCGTTCCAGATCAGTCAATTGAGTATCTTCAATGTTGAATCCACTCGATTTCATAGCCCTAAACATGGTCTCGATCTGCCATCGTTCTTTGTAATTGATTAACGCCTGGTCGTGTTCATTAAACGATGCAATAATCGTAAACTCCACTTTTCCAGTAGTCTTGTTGAACGATTTTGCTCCCGACAGATAAACCAGTTTTTTGCCAAGGTAATACAGCTTACCGCAATGTTTGTACGATCCTGTTTTGATATTATTGAATAGCCAAAATGCTTTAATTGGAGGTTCACCATGGCGATGTACCATCATATTATTACGAATGCGAATATAAAATGGAATCTTCTGTCGAATAAGGTCTTCAAACCATTCTTCGCCGATAAATTCCCTATCGGCCATAAACGCTTTAATACTTTGGGAACCAAAGAACTGAATATAGGTATCTAGAATATCTTTTCGCTCTTTGGCATTGGAATTTCCTCGCTTGGGAAGAAGTTTCCATATTAATGGGATAGCAACGCCTTTATAGCACACACTTAACATGAGTATGTTAATGTCAGTTTTGCCAAACATCCAGTTGGTTCTGTCCATACTGAGCATATAAGGAGGTTCATCAGGCAATAAACTATAAATTAAACGTGTAAAGATCAGTGGATCAAAAGAAAATTCAGCAAAGCACCGTTGCACTCGCCGAAGGCTTGATTTATGCTCAACATTAGGGTTAAATCCCTTTGCAGTTTTACATATGAAACGGTTTGGAATTTTATCATGTTATTGATAATAATGACAAGGCATTTAATCCTTGCTTTATGCCAACTGGTCGTTGTCTTGAACAACTCAAATAATTGAGTATTTTTACTGTCTACCTTGGTATTCGTATGCATTACAAAATGATGTCGGAATCTTTTGTAAGGTGCTGAATGTCAATGTTTTAAACAGAAGGAAACTGTACTTATTGTGTTGAATTTCAACTATTTATAGTTTTGTCATGTACTGAAGTACTTCGGACAAGTTGCATGTCTGTTTTGACAACAGCTACCAAGCAATAGGTAAATATAACATCGTAAATCTGAATCCGAATAGCATTTTCAGTCGTTCCTCAGAATTTCTTTATTTTCAAATGTTGCTAAAGTCATTTAAAGAACAGCTCGACTTGCCATCGGATCTTATAAAGTTCAGCAACTTGAAGGGCAGAAATGTGCTCTGCATTTGTTGTAAAATACAAACTCACGCTTTTATTCTTCATCCCAATATCTGACTATTTGGAAATAAACATTGAATACACCTGAATCAAGTCATGCCTAAAGCAATATGAAACAGAAGATTTACTAATTGCACCATGTAAGCTTAATTGAAGAGGATTAAAGCAATAGATAGATTATCAATTCAATCGTGTTCAACAAAATACTTACAGATGTATCTCAATTGTTCTAAAAATAAGAAAGACTTAAGAGGTCAAATAAATTTCCTAATGACTTCATATCTATGTTTTTAGGCAATATAACTATAAAGGAGCGATTCGAAAGGATAGATCAAGATTAACAAGAATTGCAACCTTTGCAAGATTAAAGTATAATTAAATCTTTATTAACAGTCATTTAAGTTGGTTTTCTCATTAGGTTTCATTAATTTAAGTGTTCTAATAAAATAGAGATACGTCTGAGTTTTGTATTGCATCATGTTGAGCGTAGAACGCGAAAAAACACATTTTACGCCAGATTAACCAGATCATTGACTGGTGTCTCGTTGAGAAAGAAGTTAACAAAGTATATAAGCGCGGACGTAGCGTAGATGGATGCCATCCTACTCCGGCTTATTGTTTTTCAGGATGTTACTTTTACAAATATGGTATCGTTTAAGTGATCCCGACGTTGAAGATATAGTCAATGATAACCTGTCTGCATTGTGATTCTGCGGTTTACAATTTGAGGACGATGTTTCTGACCATAGTGTTCGGTCTCGTTTTAGGAGTGAACCAACTGCAAAAAAGGCTTTTGATCGTCTATTGAGAAAAATGAACAAGCAATTAGAGGCATGTGGCATTATGGTCAAAGAGGGCACTGCCCTGGTGGATGCCTCTATAACCAATACTCCCAGGCGTCCTAAAGGGAAAACAAAATTTGAAATTGCTGAAGACCACAAAGAGGATTTGCAGAGTGAAAAGTCCAAACAAGGAGAAGGCAAACAAATCAAACTGGCTAAGCAAAAGGAGCCTGGTGTAGGTGAACAAGGCAGATGGTTGAAGAAAGGAGGAAAGCTTCATTATGGATTAAAAAAACATATTGCTACCGATCAGGAAGGATTAGTGACAGCAGTACATAGCACTACAGCAAACGAGCATGATAGTAAGGGTTTAAAACCACTCTTAAAAAAGACACCACCTCCGAAAGTGAAAAATGGCACCTATGCATACAAAGGCTATAAGGTTCCAGATAATGATAAGCTATTGGAAGAACTAAACATCAAAAACCGCTTATAACACAAGGCTTATCGAAATAGAACTCTGACTGAATGGAAATACAATTCAATCAAGTGATTAACAAAGATCGTTATAAAGTAGAACGCACCTTCTAAGGCATGAAAGGGTGGTTCGGGGTAGAAATTGCAAAATATGTTGGGCTGGATAAAACACATATCCAACATGTGCTTGAGGCAATAGCTTATAATTTATATAGGTCTCCTGTGGTTGTTATGTTCAATAGTGAAAAAATAAGAAAGAGTGGTGTGTAAAATCCAGTTAATCAAGAAGTAAATAGGTTGGTGATGAGAAAGTGATTAAATTATAGTTAAATAAAAAGGAGGAAATCATTCTTAAACACTGAAAGATTTCATTTCAACTATTTTTGCAATGCTCGCGAATTAATTTAAACACAACATAGAATTAAACTTCAACCAAATTGTGTTTTAAGTACATAAATAAAAATAATCGACACTTTCTATGATGTTACCCCAAAGTCAATATGTAGCTTATGGCCAAAACTTTGTATTATTTTATTTCATCAATAGTATTATCCAATTGTTGCTGTTTTTCTATTGATTCATAGGGGATCCACTCGTATTTCATTTTTCTCCACAATATTTCTATAGGATTCAAATGTGGACTATATTTTGGCAGGAAAAAGATGTAAAGATCAAGTTCATTCCATTCTTCTACTTTTTTCAAAAATACTTTACTTTTATGTATCGGTGCATTATCCAACACGATCACACAGGGATGTCGATGTTGCTTCCAAAAATCTTCTATAAAAGTAATTACTGCCTCTGTGTTCAGATTTTCTTTGGAGGTATAGGCGTATAGACGCTCTTGCAGGTCCATCAGCCCAAAAACTTTTGTAGATGGAGTTTTCGATGGGGTGATTTGGATGTATTCTCCTTTTGGCTGCCAACCATAAGGAACGTAACCTTCCATATTGAAACTACTCTCATCACCAAAAAATAAATCAACATGCCCTTTCTGGCTAAGCTGAAATAGTTGCAACAGCTTATTCAACTTTTCCTCATACTCTAAGTTATCCTGTTTCTTCTTCAGAGTCTTGCGAAAACGTTTCCATGTATAGTCTAAACATTTTAGGGCGGACTTGAGTATATTTTTCGTCACTACCTTGTCGAGCGCCTCGCTTAATGCTTCACTAGCTTTTTTCAAGCTTCTACTATAGGATTGAATCTTTTTTTATATGATTAACCGTCTCTTTGTTCTTCAAATCTAGAGTTGGCTTCTTACCTCGACCTGGTAAAATGATTAAACCAAGGTAGCCTTTGGACTTCCACTTGTTCATCCAATCATAGATGGTGCGTGTCCGGACGGAAAAGCAACGAGCAATTTCTTTTACTTTAAATCCTTGATCACTCATAAGTATAGCTTTACATCGATTTCGAACATGTGCTTTGGGATGATTCTTGTTGGCTTCTTCCAACATAGTTCGATCTATAGTAGATAGGTCTATTTTTCGCATTGTGAAAGATGCATATTTTTTACCAAAAACTGTCGTTTATATTCACTCTCCTACTTATAGTATTAATTGTAGTAGAATAGCTTTTGTCATAAGACAAAAATTCCTAAGAGCTTATTTTCTCTTAAATGCAAATTTCCTGTGCTATTTTGTATGAATAAGTTAATATTTATATTTGCACAGGAATTGAATTAAAGTACCGGTAATTTAAAATAGTATTCTTGGATAAAAAGAGTGAAAAACAAATAATAGAGAAGCTATCAAGAGGAGATAAGATCGCTTTTGGAATGTTGTTTAGTACTTATCACGAAAGACTTTATCTGTTTGCTATTCATTATCTAAATAATAAAGAGACGGCTGAAGATATTATTCAGGATGTTTTTGGATATGTTTGGGAAAAACATCCTGAATTGATTAATGTAAACAATTTATCTTCTTGGTTATATACAATTACTAAAAATCATTGTCTTAAGAAGATTAAACATTTCAAAATGATTCAAAGACATTCGGACGAATTGAAAAAAAGGCAGATGGATATTGTGAGAGGTGCTCTGGAAAATTTAGATGCCAGTCCGATAATATTTGAAGAGATTAAAAAAATTATGGATGCAACCCTTGAGTCTCTGCCTCCACAAGTTAGGCGTATTTTTGAAATGAGTAGATTCGAAAATAAAAAGAATCGTGAAATATCAGACCAATTGGGTATATCTATTAAAACCGTTGAAGCAAACATGAGTAAAGCTTTAAAGGTGCTAAGGAGGCGATTAAATCCATATTTACCTTTTCTATTATATTTACTCTATTAACAGTTAAAAGTTGTTTTTTTGAATAAGATTTATTCCTAATGATAGAGAAACACTCATAAGTGACATGTGATTTATATAATCATAATCATCTTGAATGTGTTTTCGAATATTGATAAATCGCTAAAGTATTCCTGAACTTCATGCCTCTCTTCCTCTCTTTTCTATTGAAGATAGTTTAGACTTTCATTTGAAATGACTTTGGTCATGCCAAAAGTAAAAATGTGTCTGGATCGTATATATAGATCTCAATGCGAGGTTGAAATTATGTTTCTTAAAAACTATTCTTGTCGATCTGACGAGCGCATTCAGGAACATCAAAGTTTTCAATTACCAGCTATATTATTGTTAGGTGCAGATGGGCAATTGCATAAATGGTAGATTGTTAGTAAGATGTGATGTAAGTTGGCAGTTAAGCTTTATGTGGACAAGGAACAAAAGATCCTTGCATTAGTTACCTTATAATATGAACGAATAGTAATAAGTGTTTTCTAACCGATCAAAAACTTTTATGGAATCTGTCAATTGGAGGTATAAACAATGAAAATTACTTTGCAAATATATTAAGCAACAAATATCTCGTAATAGTTATAATAAATATAAACAGAGCTATTTGAAATAAAACGGTAAGCGGAGGAGACCTAAAAAAGAAAGGGGCATCACCAGAGGCTTACTAAGGTAACTCGGAAAGCTTTTAGAATAGCTTACAATCTGCAAATTGTAGTTTAATTCCCAATTGCTGGAATCGTGGATGATGAAACTTTCTGGATATTCCTTGATTTCCATTCAGCAATACCCTCGAGACTGGGCTGCTAATGCTAAAAGAACTAACGCAGATTACTTAAAATCATACTAAAGCGCACATTTATCCCCGAGAGAGGAGTATCCCATCACAATCAAAATATCATTTTAATAATAGCAAATTAGGATTAAGAATGATAAGTGAGCTAATTTATATGGGATTAACTCCTAGTGTTATTTAGTTTTTACTTACTCTGAAATTGCGATAGAAGTCTGAAGTTTAAAGATCTCTGTACTACAGATCAAGCTAAATTTTCGCATTCACAGCTATCTGTTTGTAATTTCCCCGTTAATATCTAGAACTTATGTTCATGATGTTGTATGCAGCCGATTTAATATTAGTGTTTTGTTTATTGCTCAATAGTAAAATAATTCATAGCAATAATTGAAAGATAGTGTTTTATAGATGCTACAACAATTATAACCCTTTACCCCTAAACGGAAATAAATACTTTTTTTCATAGGGTAAATCGCATTTTGAAGTACTTAATATATGGAGGTGATTAAATCACTTGCAAAGATGTATGAACAAACTATGGCTTATTGAACAAGTATATGAAAAAGATAACAATTGTAGCAGTGTCACTTTTATGGTTAAGCATTGCGTTATTCGCCCAAACTCCAAAAGAACCAAAAGAAGCTGCACTAATTAAAAAATATGATGCAGATGGCGACGGCATACTTAATGCCAAAGAGCGTGCTGTAGCAAAAGCTGATACTCCTTCTGAACAATACAAGAAAGAAGCAAAGGAAAAAATGCTTGAACGATTCGATGAAGATAAAAATGGAAAGCTCGATAAAAATGAACGGAAAAAAGCCTTTAAAACCATAAAGGAAGAACGTAAGGAGATTGATAAGGCTACTTTGGATAAATTCGATACTAATAACAATGGTAAGATTGAAAAAATCGAGCGGAAGGGGCTTGAAAAGTGGCGCAGAACAACTTACCCTAATGCCGTTTTCCTGCCAGCTCACGATAAGCAGTTAAGTGCCGCGGATAAAAGAACAAGGGTTGATGCAGGCAAGGCACGTCGTGGCGACATTATTGTAATTCCCGCAAGGGAAAGTGCAGAGGTGTCTGAAAAATGGTTGGCAGAAATACATGGCTACCAATTGCCGGCATGGTATGATGGAGCTAACCGTGTGCACGGACATACCCGTCTTACCGCCGTGCGTCCTACCAATCATGTTGACGCAAAATCTCATGACATAAAAGTGGCGTGGTTAGATACAGATGAATTTAAAAATGCTGGAAAATATTTTAAAGAATTGGGTGTAGAAGTTTTTAGTCGGCATGTGCATACGGGTGATGAAGGAGCATGGTGGCCAAGTGAAGTTGGAGAGGTACTAGATTTGGCCAAAAATAGAAACATTGCGAAGGAAATCATTGATGAAGCACATCAAAACGACCAAAGGATTATTGTATACAATCGTCATATTGAGGATTACGGTATGGCAAAGGCGCATCCTGAGTGGGTTTGTAAAAACGAGGAAGGCAAAGACTATGTCATACGAGGTAAAATGATGTGCTTTAATTCTCCATATAGAGATTATGTACAAACACGCCTATTGGAATTGGTAGACCTGGGTGTGGATGGTTTTTACTTCGACTCCCGCCATCAACCTTCAACCTGTCACTGTGATTATTGTAAGGCGAACGAAAAAAATCGACAGACTATAATTCGTGAAACTTTTCTTCAGTTTCGTCGAGCTGTACACGAGCGAAACCCTGAGTGCGTAATACTGATTAGTGGCCGTTTTGAAGGTCAAAGCCATGATTTGTGGCGCATTGCAGATTCTCCTAAAATTGAAGATCATCTGCCTCCAAAATATGGTGGGAAAGATGCTGTTGGGTATTCCTTAGGATTGACTTTTATACGAGATGCAGCCGATGGTAAGCCAGCCCATTGCTGGCGCAACAACAAAACAGCAGTTACTGATAAAGAAGGAATTTGGATTCTTGCCTTTGGACACATCTTTAACTACGATGTACACGAATCATTTCTCGCCAAACCCGAATCGGAACGATATCGTACCGGAACGCAATTTGTTAAATATGGTGAGGTCTTTGCCGAAGCACTTACCGGAAAAAGGCCAGTTCGTAATGCCATTGTGCATTATCCCGAAGGAATGCCTGATGGTTTAAAGAAAAAACAAATTGTTCATCCAGTTTTTGCTGATGTTTATAAGTATCAAATGCCTACGGGTATTATTATTGATAGTCAGCTGCGCGAAGGTATTCCCGAGGAATGTAATTTATTGGTGTTTCCGAATATTGATAAATCCGCTTTTAATGAGGATAAGGTAGCCAAAAACATTAGAGCTTTTAAAGCCCGTGGAGGTGTGGTCATATCCAACATGCAAGATGAGGAAGCGAAATTGTTGATTGCAGAAGCTCGCAAGCATTCAATGGTTTACCTGAATGATTCATCAGGTAATGTTCATCTTAATGCCTATTTAAATCAGAAAGGAGATGAACTATCTGTGATTTTATTCAATACAGTTCATTCTAAAACAGGAACAACCAGGTTGTACTTTCCGAAAGATAAATCAATAAAATCAGTTCGGAACATTCAGAGTAAAGTAGAACTATCAGTTAAGTATGACAACATGGGAGCTTATGTTACAATAGATTCATTCAAATACTTTCAGGCACTATCTGTGTCGATCAATTAGATAAGAAGATAAAATAATATAAAATCTACAAATCATGTTGAGTTTATTCAAACATGCAGTGTCTTTAATGCTCTTAATGACCTTGCTATTGTCATGCTGCAAAGACAGAAATAAAAAGACAACTGTTGAAAAAGAACTACCAAACATTGTATATATATTGGCAGATGACTTGGGATACGGAGATCTCACTGCTCTTAATGCAAAGTCTGGGGTTTCTACACCAAATATGGATAGTATTGTAGAAAATGGTATTTATTTTAGTGATGCCCACTCAAATTCGTCAGTATGTACCCCCACACGTTATGGCATTCTAACAGGTAGGTATGCATGGCGTTCAAGATTAAAAGAAGGGGTAACATGGGGGTATAGCCTACCATTAATTGGAAAAGAACAAATAACTGTTGCTTCTTTCTTAAGTACGAATGGATACCAAACAGCGTGCATAGGGAAATGGCATTTAGGTTTGGAGTGGCAGGCAAAAGACAAGAATAAACCTATACGCCAGGTGCAATGGAGTGAGGTTTTAGCCAAAGGAGAAGATAGCAATGTTGATTTTAGTCATCCTGTTTCCGGTCCTAATACATTGGGCTTTGACTATTCCTACATCATACCCGCATCTTTGGACATGGCACCATATGTGTATATAGAAAATGACTTGCCAACTGCACTTCCTACTGCTTATACTAACGGAAAAGATCAGGCTATAGAAGGTAGAGGCGTTTTTTGGCGCGCAGGTGAAATGGCTCCTGATTTCGATTTCTACAATGTTCTTTCGCATTTCACAGACAAAGCAGTAGCCTACATTCAGGAACAATCTAAGAATAAAAAGCCATTTTTTCTTTATTTCCCCTTAACAGCACCACATACACCCTGGTTGCCTACTGAGGAAGTGAAAGGTAAATCACAAGCCGGACGCTATGGTGATTTTGTTAAAATGGTCGATAATACGATTGGGGAAGTGATGGCCTCTCTAAAGAAATCAGGACAACTTGAAAACACCTTGGTTATAGTAACTTCGGATAACGGATCGCATTGGATACCGGAGGATATGGAGCGGTATGTACATCGTGCCAACTATGTTTTCAGAGGCTACAAGGCTGATATCTATGAAGGCGGACACCATGTACCTTATATTGCGCAGTGGCCGGAAAGAATTAAAGCAGGAAGTCATTCTAAACAAACCATATGTACAACAGATCTTATAGCTACACTTGCAGGTATGCTGAATGTGGAGCTTCCTAATCATGCTGGAGTGGATAGTTACAATCTGTGGCCAGCTTATATTGGAGAAGACCACCAGTCCATTAGAGATTATACCATTCATCACTCCGTAAATGGATCTTTTGCTATTAGACAAGGGAAGTGGAAATTAAATATGTGCAGTGGTTCGGCAGGTTGGAGTTATCCAAACCCAGAAACTATTGAGAAAGATGAACTGGACTTGCCTCAAATGCAATTATTCGACTTAGAAACTGATTTAGTAGAGAAAAACAATATTGCTGCTAAATACCCCGAGAAAGTTAAGGAACTAAGAATGGCTCTTCTAAAAATCATCAGGGATGGTCGAAGCACAGAAGGAACCTTGCAACAAAATGATGTTGTGGGTAATTGGCTCCAGTTGGATAAGCTTAAAAAACTAGAGAACTCACAAATTAATAAGGAATGATAACTAATTAAATTAAAATTTATGAAAGAATCGAACAAGAAAAAAATGATAACCAGTCAAATAAAGAGAGTCTTTAGGCAAATAGCTCTTGCTTTCTTTGTTGTGACAGGGATAAGCAATGCATCAGCCAATGATAATATATTACACGAGGCCGGTCAAACGGCTCAACAGGCTCAAAGAAAAAAAATTACCGGAACCATTAAAGGTGAAGATGGAGAACCCATACCTGGGGCTGCAATTTTTGTAAAGGGAAACACCATAGGGACAATAAGCGATATAAACGGATTCTTTACCATTGAAATACCAATGGAAATAACTAAGCTCAATATATCATTTATAGGCATGGTGCCTCAAGTCATTGAGTTAGGCAATCAAACCAACTTTTCGATTGTAATGCAAGAAGAAGTTAAAGGTATTGATGAGATTGTAGTAGTTGGAATGCGAGGTGCTCAAATTAGGGAGATACAGGCCAAAAGAAATGCGGCAACAGTAATTGAGTCCATTACTCCTGAAGATATTGGAAACTTCTCTGATGAGAGTGTGACTGATGCTTTGGAAAGAGTACCTGGTGTACAAATAGAACGAGATGAAACAGGTGTTGAAGGTGATCGGGTATCAGTACGCGGATTGGGTTCGCAGTTCGTAGGTGTTACGATTAATGGTCGTACACCTCTTTCGGCGGGTAACGAAGGAACCACTAACTTCCGTAAATTTAATGTTGGCGTTTTGCCACCTGAAATTGTACATGGGGCTAAAGTCTATAAAACACCAGATGCCACACTAGTTGATCCTGGCATGGGGGGGGGTGTCGATTTTCAGACACTACGTCCGCTCAATATAAAATACAGGGATAATCGCAATTTTATGGTTATTGCAAATGCACGAGGAGAATACAACCCTTTGGTTGAAGGCGTTGATATTCAACCAAGATTAAGTGCAGGGCTAGGTTTTAAAACTAAAAACAATAAGCTTGGCTTTTTCGCTTCAGTTATAAAAAGTAGATCAGAGCGTTCACGCGCTGAGACATATACCAGGGTTAACCCAAGAGATATACGTGTAGATAGTAATGGAGACGGAATATTTAATGAAGAGGATGGAGATATTCTTTATGAAGGCATCTTAACTCCAACAAGTCGTACAAATAATCCGATTCAAGAAACACGCGAAAGGTTGGGATATTCAGCATCTTTGCAATGGAAACCGTTAAAAAACTTTGAGATTTTAGTTGATTATACCAGTGCTACATATAATAATATGTCTAACCGAACTTTATCACGCCAGCTTATTTCCTTTGGGGGCAACAATGGTATTTATAGTAATAAAAACTTCTTCAAGCCAGAAGATGTTGTGATTGAAGATAATTACCTGCGTTACTTTACAACCAGTGGTTATAAATCAAGGGTGCAGGATCAAGTGAGTAGCCTTCAATTTGACAACAATACAACCAATAATATTGGAGGGATTAATATTAAATATAATTTGAAGGGATGGATCATGAGCTTTGACTATTCTATGTCTAACCTGGATTTCCGTCAGAACCTGATTACCTATGGTGCAATGATTTTGGATTATAGTCGGATTAATCAAGATGGCATTATTTACGATGTACGTGGTGGCGCACCTATGTTCAGTTGGGCGCCTGATGATAATGCAACTTTAGATTATACATTATATGGGTTTAAAGCGAATAAAGATGTTTTAGCGCCAGGTAATCAGGGGTATAGAATTAAAGAAACAGTAGGAAATAACTATGCCTATAAGTTTGATATAAAAAAGAAGTTGAGTAAACGCATGACTATTCAGGCGGGCGCGCGCTATAGCTCAAACGAGGTAGATTATCGAACAGGTAACGGACAAGATAGAAAGCCGACAGAAGAGCAGTTTCAAATTATGAAGGATGCCTATAAAGGTAATTTTATCAATAATTTTATAAGTGAAAAAAACATAGGGAGTAATTCATGGATTTATGCCAACAGAGATATAATCAGAGAAGGTGTTCCTGAATTTTATACAGTCAATGAGGGTAATCTTTTCTCTGTTAACTTCAGAGATCTCATTGGTGCGGAAACTGAATTGAAACCAAATCCAAACAGTGGCTATATTCGAGAGGAAGGACTTGCTTTATATGGACAAATGAATTTCAAAACCATGCTTTGGGGGCGTAACCTTTCCGGTAATCTGGGCGTTAGAGCCATACGCACCGATATAAATGCCATTGGCTTTTCTGGCGTGTCAACCAAAAGTCCCGATCCTGATGAAGAAGATGTAGATGTAGCTATCAATGCTGTGACTGAAGTCAAGAGTTCAAGGTGGGATGTGAATCCGTCATTAAACCTGAAATGGGAGCTTAATAGGAATCTTGTTTATCGTTTAAGCCTTT
This sequence comes from Carboxylicivirga sp., assembly GCA_025210475.1. Taxonomy (GTDB): domain Bacteria; phylum Bacteroidota; class Bacteroidia; order Bacteroidales; family Marinilabiliaceae; genus Carboxylicivirga. The sequence continues at coordinate 246,197 of JAOARW010000035.1, forward strand.
CGCGTGCCGTATCACGCCCAAAGCTTACCGATTTAGTACCGACCAATAAGGTAAGTAGTTTGTCTGCCGACTTTATTAACGGGCCTGATTACGACCCCAATGAGTTGTACTCGCAAAATAGTATTAAAAAAGCTAATGTCGACTTAAAGCCATACTCGGCCTGGCAAATGGACCATACTTTTGAGTATTACCTAAAAACCGGAGGTGCACTTGTTTTTAGTGGATTTTACAAAAAGATTCATGATTATATCTTAAACATTGAGAATGAAGGGCAACCATTCCCTGGAGAAGATGCACTTGGTTTGGAGCTTGATCCTAACATTCCTTGGGATGAGATGAAGTTTACTATAAAGCAGGCAGAGAATTTTACAGATGCCGATTTATATGGTTTCGAATTTGGCTTCAACCAAATGTTTAGATTCTTACCTAATCCATTTAATTATTTTGGCGTAAAAGGGAACTACAACTTTGTGAGTAGTAGTTTTTCTAAAGATGTAGGTGATAATAATAATGGTTTTCCAGGTTCATCAAAGCATAGTGTAAATGGAGTATTATACTTTGATAAGGATCGACTAAATTGGCGTTTAGCTTATTCTTACAGATCAGATTACTTACGTCAATTGGGTGGGGCAGGTGATCGTATAGCTCAAACTGTTTTTACTGAGGGAAGATCCAAACTTAATTTTAGAATAGCATATAACATGCTTAGAAATAGAAATCTACAACTATCACTTAGTGCCACTAACTTAACTGGTGCTAATCAGGTTGGTTATATAGGCTCACCAGGTAATACTTACCAATACATTGATTTAGATAGAACTTATACATTGGGTATAAGGTATAAACTTTAATGTCATAAATAGTTGGGTGCTCCCTAAACTTGTTGTAGGGAGCACCTTTGTTAATGCACCGGAAAGCTTTGTAACTGTCTTATGAAGCAAATGAATAAATCCCATTAATCAGTTAGTTGATATCTAAATTGGTGTTTAGCAATAGAAAAGGCACTAGTTAAAAGTAAAATATTATGAAAAAAATTACATTCTTATTATCTTTTGTACTATCTACATCCATGTGTATCGCTCAATCATTTGAATTTAATACCGACGAGGATAATAAAGGTTGGGATGCTGTGACTAATACAAGTGGAACCATTGCCAATGGAGCATACACTCTACAGGTAACGGCTTCGCAAGATTTTATTTCACTCTTTAATAATACTACCGTAAAAACCTCCCCAACAGCTGTTAATCCTTCAACCGTGCAATACCTGCACATTGTTGCTAATATTATTCCTTCCACTGTAAAGACATTAAATTTAAGATTTAATAATGGAGCAAATAAAACAAAGGAAATTAGCAATCTTCTTAGCCCCGGTAAACAAACGTATACCATAGATATGAATGAATTGTTCGGAACAGATTGGTCGAGCTCAACCTCCATTAATAATTTTAGGATACGCTTCGTAAATCAGACTTCAGCGGGTGACCTGACGGTAGGTACAGATATTGCATCTATTGAAAAGATTGTTTTTAGTGGCGCTATAGTGCTTGAAATTAGCGATCTAAGTTCGTTTGGTTTTTCAATGTATCCTAATCCGGTTTGTGATAAAGTGTATTTCCAAGCTGACGAACCAATCAAAAAAATACAGATTTTTAATCTTTCAGGCAAAGAGATTGTAAGCGATATTGATTTCAGCAACAATTGTATAGATGTTTCTGGTCTTGCTAATGGCATTTACCTTGCTAAGGTATATATAAATGGATCAGTTGGTTCATTTAAGTTTGTTAAGCATTAATTTTAAATCTATATGAACGGTTTTTTATGTTAAAATTATCATAGAGAACCGTTCCAAACGAACTCATACTTTTTTACAAATTATTAATCAATATAAAGAAAACAGCCATGATTAGAAATGTCCTTTTACTATTGGTGTTTGGCCTAACACTTTGTAAAGCACAAACCAACTATTATGTATCAAGTGTGCGAGGCGATGATGCCAATAATGGTTCAGTGGCAAATCCATTTAGAACCATTCAAAAAGCAAATGAAGTACTTAGCGAGGGTGGAACTTGTTATATAATGCAGGGCATATATCGTGAAACTGTTACAGTGCCAACTAACAATATTACCTATAAGAACTATCAGGATGATTATGTCGTTATAACTGGTCTAGATATTATAGAAAACTGGACACACGATAAGGAAGGAATCTATAAAGCTTCATCTTTGGATAGTATTAGCCAGGTTTTTGTCAATGGAAAACGCATGAATTGGGCAAGGTTTCCTAATGAAGATGGCAATATGTTCAATAAAGGAGATTTGGCTAAGCTCAATTTTGAAAAGCCTTTCAACGTAAGCGACCCTAAAAACTTAAGTGAGCCGCCAAAGGCAAAGGCTATGTTTATGGAGAGTGTTATGCCTTCTTTTCCAAATGATTTTTTTAAAGGAGGATATATTGTAGGTATTGGTGATAAAAAATCATGGTGGAGTTCCTCTCGAGGGCGTGTCACCGCTTCAAATGGCACACAATTGACCTGTACTGATTTGAACTGGCTTTGGATTAGGGGGAAATTCGTAGGAAACTGTATCGGTTATGTAATAGGCATTAAAAATGCCATTGATGTTGGTAAAGAATGGGCATATGAAAATGGGAACTTGTTTTTACAGCCTAGCAATGGTGACGATTTGAACGAACAGATTGTGGAGGGTCGAACCCGTTTAGTAGCCTTTAATCTGTCTGATAAGTCCAGTGTTAAATTAGAAGGGTTGCATATTAAAGCAGGTAATATACTTATGCCTGCTGCCACTAATTGTAAAATTTTAAACTGTACAGTTAGGTATGGTACCACGTTTTCGAATTACGATATAGGTTCACTGACTCAATTAGAAGAATGGGGAGATTACAAGTATCGTGATGCCGCTATATCCATTGGAGGCTCCGGTAATGTAGTTAAAACTTGTTACATAGGTGATACTTGGGGAACTGGTGTTTCGTTATGGGGTGATTTCAACACCGTAGATGACAATATTATTCACCAAACGAACTGGCAAGCAGCACGCAGGGCTCCAGTGTCCATTCTAGGTGATGATAACAAGGTGATTAATAATTCTATTAAGGATACGGGCAGAGATGGCATAGAGCTGGGACATGCTAATTTTGTCGGTGTTGTAGGAGATAGGGCGACAATCAAGAACAATATCATCAAGAATGTGGCATGGTATTGCCCAGATTCCGGTTTCCTTTATGTCAACCATGCTGGAAGTGCCTACCCTGATGCATGTACCGAAATTGCTTATAATATTATGGATGGTTATCAATTGCCTCAATATTATACGGGGCATGGAGGTATATACTTGGATAGCGGGTCTTGCGGATACCTCATTCATCATAACGTATTTATGAACTGTAAAACAGGCGTGCACATTAATGAAAGAAATATGGAACAATACCCCCATGCCGTTTACGTATATAATAATACAGGAATCAATGTGGATAAAGTATGCAACCACAACTATAACCCTGTTACTGCAGCTAAAGAAAAAGCAGGTATAAGCCCTAATTCCGAAGTTGTTGCTATTAATAATATCAGTACCAAAAGCAATAAAAACCGGGCCACTTTAAAACGGAACAATTACAAAATTCCCAATAATGAATTGGCTGATATTACCAATGGTGACTTTCAACTAAAGCATAACTCGATAGCCATTGACGTAGGTGAAGAAATTTATGGAATTACAGACGGTTTTATAGGCACAGCACCTGATGCAGGTGCTTTTGAGTTTGGCATAGAACCGTGGAAAGCCGGTGCTTCGTTTGAAGTACCTGATTTCTGGGACGAGTTGATGTTAAAAGAATTAACGGAAGTGGAAACAATAACCGAGTAAATCCTGAAGTTGTTTAATATTGTCGTTAAAGAATAATGCAAAAATCAACTATGTTAAGCGATGTTTAGTGGTATATATAGGTTTCAGGACGTACTAGAATTGCCTTGAAGGCATCTAGTCATGCAATGGTTCTTTCTGCAACAAAACGTTCATTATATAGAGCTTTATCAAAGAATGAAACGTCATTCTTAGCATTACGTTTATTGTTGTCAAATTATCGGAGATATCGTATTTGAAAATATAGTTTCTAAATGGCACTATATCAAGACCAGCATGTACATTAATGAAAGGTCCATTAGAACAAATATATGACTGTTATAATGATGTAACCAAACATTAAAATTTTGGTCATAAACATCTGCTAGAAGTTACAGGGTAATTGAAATAACCATAAATGAAAACAAATACCAAAGCCAATTATTACTTTATATTTGGGAGGTGTGCCTTTAAAAATAAAAAATACTGTGTTCGAGTATCAACAAGATGAAAATTGACTGTAGTAATTTTTTAGTTTTCCTCGGTAAAGAAATTATGAAAAATTTAGTTATGTGTAAATATTTACTGTTAATATTAGTATTTTGTATATCGCTTTGTAAGGCGCAAACCAACTATTATGTATCAAGTGTACGGGGTGATGATAACAATGATGGTTCAGAAGTGGATCCATTTAAAACCATTCAAAAAGCAAACGAAGTACTTAGCGAGGGAGGTACTTGTTATATCATGCAAGGTGTTTATCGTGAAACCATTACTGTGCCAATAAACAATATCACCTATAAAAATTACAAGGATGATTATGTTGTCATAACTGGTTTAGATATTATTGAAAACTGGACACATGATAAGAACGGTATTTACAAAGCGTCGTCTTTGGATAGTATAACCCAGGTATTTGTTAATGGAGAACGCATGAATTGGGCAAGGTTTCCTAATGAAGATGGCAATATGTTCAATAAAGGAGATTTGGCAAAGCTCAATTTTGAAAAGCCTTTTAACGTAAGCGACCCTAAAAACCCAAGCGAGGTACCAAAGGCCAATGCTACTTTTACAGGCAGTGGTTTACCTTCTTTTCCGAACGATTTTTTTAAAGGTGGATATATTGTTGGTATTGGAGACCAAAAATCATGGTGGAGTTCATCCCGAGGCAGGGTAATTGCTTCAAATGAAAACGAATTGACGTGTACTGGTTTGAACTGGTTGTGGATTAGAGGTAAGTTTGTAGGGGATTGTTTAGGTTATGTAATAGGCATTAAAAATGCCATTGATGTTGGAAAAGAGTGGGCCTATGAAAAGGGAGAGTTGTTTCTACAGCCCAACAATGGTACAGATTTAAACGAGCAGGTTGTAGAAGGCCGTACTCGTTTGGTGGCTTTTGATGTATCGGATAAATCCAATGTTAAACTAGAAGGCCTTCATATTAAAGCAGGAAATATACTTATGCCTGCTGCCACCAATTGCATAGTTGTGAATTGCACGGTAAAGTACGGCACTACGTTTTCGAAGTATGATATAGGTTCACTGTCTCAGTTAGAGGAATGGGGTGATTACAAATACCGTGATGCGGCTATATCCATAGGAGGTTCCAACAATTTAGTAAAAGAATGCTATATAGGTGATACCTGGGGAACTGGTGTTTCGTTATGGGGTGATTTCAACACTGTAGATGACAATATTATATACCAAACGAACTGGCAAGCTGCACGCAGAGCACCAGTGTCCATTTTAGGCGATGATAACAAGGTGATTAATAATTCAATTAAGGATACGGGCAGAGATGGCATAGAGATGGGACATGCCACCTTTGTTGGAGTTATTGGTGATAGAGCAACAATCAACAACAACATCATCGAAAATGTGGCCTGGTATTGCCCTGATTCGGGATACCTCTATGTCAACCATGCCGGAAGTGCATATCCTGATGCAGGAACAGAAATTGCTTATAACATTATGGATGGCTATCAATCGCCGCAATATTATACGGGGCATGGAGGTATATACTTAGACAGTGGGTCCAGTGGATATTTAATTCACCATAACGTATTTATGAATTGCGAAACAGGCGTGCACATTAATGAAAGAACTTTGCAGCATTACCCACACGCCATTTATGTGTATAACAATACAGGTATCAATGTGGATAAAGTATGCAACCACAACTATAACCCTGTTAATGCAGCTAAAGAAAGGGAAGGCATAAGCCATAATTCAGAAGTGGTTGCCATAAATAACATCAGTACCAAAAGCAATGTAAACCTAGCTACGGTAAAAAGAAACAATTACAAGGTTTCTGTTAATGAGTTGGTTGATATAAACAATGAAAAATTTCAGTTAAAAAATATCTCAATTGCAATAGATGCAGGCGAAGAAATCAATGGTATTACAGAGGGATTTACTGGGGCTGCACCTGATGCAGGTGCTTTTGAGTTTGGTATAGAATCCTGGAAAGCGGGTGCTTCATTTGACGTTCCTGATTTTTGGGATGAGCTGATGTTAAGAGAATTAATGGAAGGTAAAATCATAACCAGGGAAGATATTGAAGCTGCTAAAAAAGTAAAAGCTACCCAATGGCAAACCAATAGCGACAAATGGGTATTAACTGATAATTCTGCGACCAATGTAGCCTCAAGTGCATCATTGGAAGCTGCAAGTGTTAGAGCTTATCGTAAAATTTATGATTTGCAACCCAATACAAAATATACTATGTTCTTCGATTATGAAATATCAAATGTTGATGGAGAACAAGCAGGTATAAAAGTAAGTATTCATGAAGGAGAATTTACAGAATCTGATTATTCCAATTTAGCTGTAAAAGCAATTACAACTGACATACAAAGTCCCGATTCAGAGGTAGGTATCGGTTCAATAGATTTTACCCCGAGCGGAAACCATATTAATGCTATTTTTCATAAAGTAGGAGCAGGTGGTAAGAAGGCCAATGCCAAGGTTGCCAATTTATCATTTGCCATAAGCACTTCATCAAAAGAAATGGAGCAAACGTCCGAATACCAAGTTGTGTCTATCAATAAGGTAATAGATGTTAGAGGAGCTAAGCTGGAAAAAATTTACGATATGAGCGGTCGTGAAGTTAAGAATAATAAGCTTAAACGTGGTGCATATATCGTTAAAGTGTCTTGTCGCTCTATCGTCAGTACCCGAAAGGTTTTTGTTTATTAACGTTTGATGTATTTTATCTGCTTCAATACGAACCATGCAAACAAATAAATATAATTAATGTGTAATTTTTTAAATAGGCATTGCCATTTTTTAGCTATTGGGAGTCATTGCTTATATTTGTATGTGTCATATAAAAGGGAAAATTGTTTCTAATGGTAAGTTTTAAAATTACTTATTTCGAAGAGATATTTACTTTTACGCCATACTTAATAATTAAAGAATGATGAATAAGGAAAAACTGCATAAATATGCTTTAAACGAAATAACTGATAGAGCAGAGATTGAAGAAGTTGTCAGCTGGATTGAGAGTTCGGAGGAAAACCAGCAAGAGTTTAACCGCATTAAGAACCTGTGGTCGTATAGTACTTTTGCCAATTACAATACCTATGCCAATATATCAGAAGATGCGTCAAAAGAGCGAAGAACAGAAAGAAGAATCCATTTAAATGCAAAGATAATAAAATATGCTGCCGTGCTGGTAATCAGCTTCTTCCTTGGTGGGCTATCAGTGTTTTTTGTTGGAAAACAATCCGAGGCTAGCTTGGCTTATAACGAAGTGATTGTTCCGTATGGAGAGAGTGCAGAAGTAATATTGCCAGATAAAACGCATGTATGGTTAAATCCGGGCAGTCGCTTGGTTTATCCCTCCTCTTTTAATAACAAAACAAGAGACGTACGCCTATCTGGTGAAGCTATGTTTGAGGTTGTTCATAGTGACAAAGTACCTTTTCATGTATGCACACCTGATTTAATAGTAGAAGTTTTAGGTACTACTTTTAATGTGGAAGCTTATGAAAACGATGATGAGACCTATGTAACCCTTGTTGATGGAGCTGTTAATGTACAAAACAATACGGGACAGGTTTTAGCTCGCTTAAATCCTGGACAACGAGTTGTTTATGGAAAAAATAGTGGTTCACTGATGCTTGATGAGATAGAACCTGATTATTACGCCATGTGGAAGAATGGCGTATACAATTACACTAATGAAAGTTTGGGCGAAATAGCAGAAAAATTGGAACGCATGTATAATGTAACGATTGTTTTTGATGACATGGCTACCAAAAAAGTAAAATATACTGGTTCAATTTTAAAGAGTAAACCAATTGACCAAATACTGGATGTATTTAAATATACTTCTTCAGTTGACTATTCCATTGAAGTTAGAAATAACAAGCCTAATTTGATAAAAATCAAACGGAACTGATTTTTCAGAATCACTTTTTAGTTGAATTTTATTAGAACAATAGAGTAAATTCTCCGCACAAAATATGTATATTAACGTGCCACTTGGAGGGAGCTTGTGAAGAGGTATTCATATTGCTCTGTGTTTGGACAAGGTAATATACGGGAGAGAGATGAAATTAATTATAAAACTTATTTTTATAGGATTTCTGCTTTGCACCTCATTAGCTAGTGCCCAAGAAATAAAAATCAATTTAGAGATGAGCAATGCATCTTTGATTGAGATTCTGAAGCAGATTGAATATCAAACAGATTTACATTTTATATACCGAAGTGGGGAGGTGATAACGAAACAAGAAATTAATGTTAATGTTTCAGAGCATTCGCTTTTTGAGTTGTTGGATACAATGCTTCCCGAATTAAATTTAGAATACGAAGCTTTTGATAAGTACATTGCTATAAAAAAGGTTAGCCCATCTTTTATAAACCATTTAAAGCAACGGAAGAAAATAACCGGCATCGTTAGAGGTAAAGACGGCTCGCTCATACCAGGTGTGGCCATCTTTACAAAAGGACAATCAATCGGTACTATATCTGATATTAATGGTTTCTTTAGTATCGATTTACCTTATGAGATTACTACTCTTTACGTTTCATTTATAGGTATGGTACCACAAGTTATAGAACTGAGTTCATTAACAAATCTCTCTATAACTTTGGAAGAAGAAGTAATGGATATTGACGAGATTGTTATTGTGGGTATGCGTGGCGCACAAATTAGGGAAATACAAGCAAAAAGGAATGCAACTACCGTTATCGAATCCATAACACCAGAGGATATTGGTAATTTCTCCGATGAAAGTGTGGCCGATGCACTGGAAAGGGTTCCCGGAGTGCAAATTGAGCGCGATGAAACAGGTGTAGAGGGTGACCGCGTGTCTGTTCGAGGCTTAGGTTCACAGTTTGTTAATGTAACCATTAACGGACGTACTCCGCTTTCGGCAGGTAACGAAGGGAGTTCTAATTTTCGGAAATTTAATGTAGGAGTGTTGCCTCCTGAAATAGTTCACGGAGCTAAAGTTTATAAAACACCTGATGCCACATTGGTTGATCCTGGTATGGGTGGGAGTGTTGATTTTCAAACATTACGTCCGTTGAAAATAAAATATAGGGATAAGAGGAACCACATGGTAATTGTGAATACTCGTGGAGAATATAATCCCATGGTAGAAGGAGTAGACATTCAACCTCGTATGAGTGCTGCCCTAGGGCTTAAAACAAAAAACAATAAATTGGGCATTTTTGCTTCTATAATTAAAAGCAAATCGCAAAGAAATCGAGATGAATCATACGTTAGAGTGCAACCCCGAACCATTCGTATTGATAATAATGATGACGGTATGTTTAACCCAAATGGGGGGGACATTTTGTATGAAGGCATTTTGGCGCCTACTAGCCGCACCAATAATCCCATTCGTGAAACGCGCAAAAGATTGGGTTATTCTTTGGCAGTACAGTGGAATCCTTTAACGCACTTGGAGGTATTGGTGGATTATACCAGTGCTACTTATGATAATCAATCTCACCGAGCCTTGTCACGCCAGCTTATTTCTTTTGGAGGAAATAATGGTATTTATGGTGACGATAATTTTTTTCAAAAAGATGCTGTTATTATTCAAGACAATTACCTACGTTATTTTAATACAAATGGCTCTAAACAATCAAGGATACAGAACCAGGTGAGTCATCAGCAGTTCGATAATTATACCAACAACACCATAGGAGGTATCAATGTAAAATACAATCTAAAAGGTTGGATAATGAACTTTGATTATTCGGTTTCGAAACTTAATTTCCGTCAGAACCTGATTACTTATGGTTCCATGATTTTGGATTACAGTAGAATAAACCAAGATGCAATTGAATTTGATGTTCGAAATGGAGCACCTGTATTCAATTGGTCTTCTGGTGACAATGCCTCACTTGATTATTCATTATATGGGCTTAAAGCCAATAAAGACAATTTAGCTCCGATCAATCAGGGTTATAGAATTAAAGAAACAGCAGGGGATAATTTTGCATATAGATTTGATCTTCAAAAGAAACTAAATAAAATTACGTTTAAGGCAGGGGTGCGATATAGCTCGAACAAGTTGGATTATCGCACTGGCAATGGTCAAAACAGGAAGCCGAATGATGAGCAATTCCAATCCTTAAAGGACTCATATAATGGTAATTTTATCAATGATTTTATGCCCGACAAAAATTTGGGTATAAATTCGTGGGTTTATGCTGATCGAAATAAACTCAAAAGAATTATGCCAGAGTTTTACACAGTAAACGAAGGGAATATTTTTTCTGTTGACATTAAAGACTTAAGCAATGCAGAAAGTGAATTGAAGCCGAATCCAACAAGTGGCTATATCCGAGAAGAAGGTTTGGTGTTTTACGGGCAAATGGATTTTAAAACCTCGTTTTTAAGGAGGCGACTGGCTGGTAATATTGGTATAAGGGCCATTTCTACTAATGTAAATGCCATTGGTTTTTCAGGGATACGAACGCAAGATTTAGACGGAGTTGCAGAAGTAGTTGAATCCAGCAAAGTGACTGAAGTAAGTAGTTCAAGGTGTGACTTTACACCTTCGCTAAACCTTAAATGGGAATTAAGTAGTGACTTTGTATACCGTTTAGGTCTTTCAAGAGCGATTTCAAGACCTAGGCTTATTGATATGGTTCCAACCAATGAAGTGAGGAGTTTACCTGCTGATTTTATTGCTAGCCCGGACTATGATTCGAATCAAAGCTACAGCCAAAACAGAATTATAATTGCAAATCCCGACTTAAAACCATATTCAGCATGGCAAATGGATCATACATTTGAATATTATTTGAAATCGGGAGGAGCACTTGTTTTTAGTGCCTTTCATAAAAAAATATCTGACTATGTATTAAGTATTGAGAAAGGAGAGCAAGCCTTCCCGAGTAAGGAGGCAATTGCCCTGGAACTGGATTCAAACATTCCGTGGAATGAAATGAAGTTCAGTATAAAACAGGCTGAAAATTATACAGATGCCAGATTATATGGCTTTGAACTGGGGTTTAATCAAATGTTCAGATTTTTGCCACAGCCTTTTAATTTCTTTGGTTTAAAGGGTAACTACAATTTTGTTAGCAGTAGTTTCTCGCAAGAAGTGGGTGATAACAACAATGGTTTTCCAGGCTCCTCCACTCACAGTTTTAATGCGGTGTTATATTTCGATAAAGACAGGTTCAACTGTCGTTTGGCTTACGCTTATAGATCCGACTATCTTCGCCAACTAGGTGATACTGGGGAACGTGTGTCTCAAACTGTTTTTACTGAGGGAAGGTCTAAGCTTAATTTTAGAATGGCATATAATATCCTAAAATACAGGAATTTGCAGCTTTCTTTTAGTGCTACCAACCTTACCAATGCCGACCAGGTAGGCTACATTGGGTCACCTGGCAACAACTATCAGTTTATCGATATCGATCGTATTTATACTTTGGGTTTAAGGTTAAAAATATAATTACAATTTAGCATAGGGTATTTGGCATTATAGAGTACTTATATTAAAGAGTAACTTATAAAGTAAATATCTATGCTTGGCAAGGAAAAGTGTATTCATGTTCTTAATCTGCTAATTTTTAACTTCTAGATTGGAGATGAAATTGATTAGCCAATTTAGCTTGATATCTCGGAATTTGCACGGGCAATTTTAATTTAAATCTAATATGAAATCTTCAACACTCATTTTTTTAACAGTAGTCATTGGTTTTGCATTAAATGCTAATCTTTCTGCTCAGAATAAATTTGAACTTCAATCTCTCAATAAAAAAGATAAAGTAATTATAGGTAGCGATGAATTAGGTTGGTATTATACGTATTTAAAAGGAGAAGATGTTGCTATTGGCAAATCTCGGTTAGGAATAAATTTGGAAGATGAGTTAATCAGTGATTTAAAAGTGGTCAATACCACATTGGATAAGCAAGAATCTAATTGGAAGCCTAAATGGGGAATGCAAAAAATAATACCCGATAATTACAAAGAACTGACCATTACTCTGGAAAACGAAGATAATAGCATTTCCATGGGGTTGATTTTCAGAATGTATAATGAAGGGCTAGCATTTAAATATACTTTTTGTATCACTAAGCCAAGTTCATTTGTCATAAAAAATGAATTGACCGAATTTAAAGTTTCCGAAGATTCAAAATGTTGGGTATTAATTCATCCCTGGGGTAAGAAGTATAAGGCGGATGTACCTGTTAAGGAAGTGGAGAATGCAAGTTTACCCATTCTTTCAAAATCAAAAAAAGGAAAGTATGTGTTTATAACAGAGGCGGAATTGTATAACTATGGCAGTTTGCATGTTACATCAAATGACAAGGGCGTTTTGAATGCTAATATTATGGGCGATGTTAGCTTTAAAGGTCAGACAGAAAGTCCATGGCGAGTCATTATGTCTGCTGACAGTCCAAGCTATTTTATTGAAAAAGGTTATTTGATTCAGAATTTGAATAAACCTTCAAAAATTGAAGACACATCATGGATAAAACCGGGTATTTCCAATTGGGACTGGCGTGTGAGAGGAGCCATAGAAGACGGATTTACTTACGGTTTAAATACAGAATCTTTATTGCGCTTGTTGAACGCAACAGCAGAACTGGGACTTCCATATTTTATGATTGATGCCGGGTGGTACGGCGTAGAACATGAAAAAGAATCCGACCCGTTTACTGCTATTCCAGAAGTTGATTTGCAGAAAATTCTATCTCAGGCCAGGCAGAAAAATATAGGCATTTGGCTCTATGTCAATAGAAAAGCCTTTGAGAATTATGATTTTGATAAACTTCTTGCAACCTACAAATCATGGGGTGTAGTTGGTGTAAAATTCGGGTTTCTTAAAAAGAAGAACCAAAAGTCGGTAAAGTTACTTCAAGACGTATTGGAAACATGTGCCAAACACCAAATCATGTTCGACTGCCACGAAGCGGTTATTCCTTCTGGAATTGAGCGTACATGGCCTAATTTTTTAACTCGTGAGTATAATCATTCGTTAGAAGACGGGCGATACATCGCCTCTCCTACTGACCATACCATCACCCCATTCCTAAACAATGTAGCGGGCCCTATAGATGTTACCCCCGGCTTCTTTGATATTGATAAAATAACGGAGCGAAAATATGTACGCGAACCCTTAAAATCTACCGTTGTGGCGCAGGCCGCCATGTGCTTGACCTATTTTTCACCATTGCTGTGCTTGCCCGATATTCCACAAGCCTATCAACGTAAAAATGATTTATTTCAATTTATAAAAAGTTTGCCTTTAAGTTATGATGAATCTAAAGTATTAGTAGGCGACATTGGAAAAAATTATGTGGTAGCAAGAAGAAAAGGAAAAAAATGGTGGATTGCTGGTGTTTGTAATGAGGAAGGAAGTCGTTTTAAATTGCCACTGGATTTTCTAGAAAAAGGCAACTATCGCATGCATTTATTTACAGATGGGAAAACAAGCAGTTGGCAAAACGATAGGGAAAGTTATCAAGCAATTCAAAAAACGATTAGAAGTTACGATTCCCTGGATTTAATAATGGCTCCGGGAGGTGGCGTGTGCATAATGTTGGAACTCCTCTAAAAAATCTTGACTATTATCTGATCAATTCCATAGGTTAAAGTGGAATTGGGGGATTGGAATTGATCATGAAACTAATTATAAAATACAAATCAATGATGAAACGACCATGATAAAAATTTTCTCACACACGAAGATGATTATCTTTTGGGAGTTCCATCTGACCATAAGAATCAAAATATTAACAGATGAAAAATAGTTATATATCACTAATGTCGATAGTTTTAGTCACATTAGTAACAGCCTTTACAACCACCGCTCAAGTAGATAACAAACCCAATATCGTTATTGTAATGGCAGATGATTTGGGGTACGGTGACCTGTCCTCGTATGGCAACCAACAAATCAACACGCCCCATATCGACCAATTGGCCAAAGAAGGCATTCGTTTTACCGATTTCCATTCCAACGGTCCCGTGTGTAGTCCCACCAGAGCTGCTTTGTTAACAGGAAAATACCAGCAGCGAACAGGCGTTGAAGGTGTCATTACAGCAAAAAAACACCGCGAACATGGTTTGGGTCTAAAGGAAATAACCATTGCCGAAGAATTTAAAAATCATGGCTATCACTGTGGTATGTATGGAAAGTGGCATCTGAGATATACCCAGGCATTTAACCCTATTCATCAAGGGTTTGATGAATACACCGGGTTTGTAAGCGGAAACATCGATTACCATTCTCATATCGATCAGGAAGGATTCAAAGATTGGTGGAAAGGCAAAGTATTTTATAACGAAGCAGGCTATGACACCGGTTTGATTACAAAATACGGTGTAGATTTTATTGTTAAAAACAATTCAAAAGAAACAGACAAACCCTTTTGGCTGTATCTGCCCATGCAGCTCCGCATTACCCGTATCAAAGGCAAAAAAGCAACAGTTTTAGGGAGATTGGTAAGCGTAGAGTGTACAACGCAAAAAAAGATAGCATCCCCTCTGTCTATCAAGAAATGGTTGAGGTGATGGACAATGGGGTTGGAGAAATTGTGCAAACATTGAAAGTGACTGGGCAGTATGAAAATACCATCTTTGTTTTTTTGTCGGATAATGGTGCTTCCTCCAATGGGAATAATGGCAGTCTAAGAGGATTTATAGGAAGTGCTTATGAAGGCGTAAGCCGTGTGCCAGCAATATCTGAACTATATAATTTATCTGATGATTTAGGAGAAAAAAGATTTAAGTTCTAGTTACCCCGATATAGTATCTGCACTTTCCGAGAAACTTCGAGCCTGGAAAAGGGATGTTAAAGCAAGAAAATAAAAATGTAAAATAGCATTAAGCATAGAAATTTTAGATTTTTTGCATTTAAGCATAGGGTATTTGCTTTTTAGACGTACTTAATAGATGTACTGAAGAAAGTTCTTAGTTGTAAAAAATAATACAAATTCTATAATTAGATGATACGACAAATTTTAATAGTAATTCTCCTATTAGTAGGAATGTTTAATGTTAGCGCAAACAATAAGAATGAAAAAACAGGAAAACGCCCCAACGTTCTTTGGATTTATTTGGAAGATGTAAGTGGTTGGATGAGTTGTTATGGAGACTCAGTAATTGAAACACCTAATATGGATGCCCTGGCAGATGAAGGAATTAGGTTTAATCGGTATTATGCAACGGCAGGAGTTTGTTCTGCATCGCGTTCTGCTGTTTTAACCGGAATGATGCAAACCACCATTGGAGCGCATCATCACAGAAGCAGCAGGCCGGAGTGGCGTGGTAAAAAATTTAATGAATTTGATCGTAACAATTTACCCGAAGATGTTGTGCCTTTGCCAATAGCATTTCGAAAAGCGGGATATTATACATTTAATGAAGGAGGAAAGGATGATTATAACTTTATGTTTGACATATCTGAGCTTTATGATTACGAGCGAGGATTATTTGATAAAGGTTGGGCACCCCGTTCGTTTTTGGCAGGAGATTGTTTAAATGGAAACATCGAAAATAAGCCCTGGTTTGGACAATTGCAGTTAGGAGGTGGAAAACTAAGAAAGTTAAAGCCAGTTGTTGACCGGGAGAAAGTTCCGGTGTTTCCTTATTACCCCGATATACCAGAGATGAGAGAAGAAATAGCTTATCACTATGATTGCTTGTTGGAAACCGATAATCAGGTTGGGCAAATTATTCAGAAACTAAAGGAAATGGGAGAATACGAAAATACCCTTATTTTCCTGTTCAGTGACCATGGAATGAAACTTCATAGGCATAAGCAGTTTTTATACGAAGGCGGTATAAAAATGCCTTTTATTCTGTTGGGTCCTGGTGTTGAAAAAGGAAAGATAAATGAGCAGTTGATAAGTGGTATTGATATTTCAGCTACCAGTCTGGCAGTGGCAGGAATCGATGTCCCTGAAAATATGGAAGGTCAAAACATTCTTGATCCCAACTGGAAAGGTCACAAATATGTAATTGCCGCACGTGACCGTTGTGATTTTACCATAGAGAAAATAAGAGCAGTGGTTACACCTGATTTCAAATATTTAAAAAACTATCTTACTGATCGTACCTATATGCAGCCCAGCTACAAAGATAATTGGCCAATAACAAAACGTCTTCACGAAATGATGGTTGCAGGACAAATGAACGAAGAGCAACTTGTGTTCTTTGGTGAGAACAAGCCAGCTGAAGAATTGTATGATCTGGCCAACGATCCAAATGAATTGCATAATCTGGCCAATGATCCCAAATACAAAACGGTATTAAAGAAGCACCGTAGAATGCTGGAATGCTGGATTGAAGAAACCGGAGATAAAGGCCAAAATATGGAGTCGGAGATTGGTTTACGATGTGTCTATCAGCGTTGGGGCAAGAGATGTGTGAATCCGGAATATGATAAAATAAAGTAACCTCTTAATTGGTGTAAATATGATTGTTAGAATATATATATTGCTCTTCGTTTTGGCCGGACTATGCTCCTTTACCAAACATATAGACAACATAAAACTAAGCTCGCCCGACAATAAAGTAGAGCTGGAAATGGAAGTAATTGAAAATAAACTCCAGTACCGGGTTTTTTGGGGCGGCGAAAAAATGATAGGTTTTTCGGAACTGAGCATTTTTGAAATGGCCGATTTTACCATTAATTCATATAAAATTAATGAAAAAGATAGCTCCTGGAAAACCGTATGGGGACAGTTTAGTACTATCAGGAACCACTACAAGGAGCTTGAAATTGATTTTGAATCTAACAAACAAAAGGGGAAACTTTACGCAAGGGTATATAATGAAGGGCTTGCTTTTCGATTTGTCTTACCTAAGGGAGAAAAGCAAGAGAGAGCAACCTTGATATGTAAGTATAATGTGAATTCTGCTGGTAATTTTTATATGCCTTTTGCCGAAAACGAACCTTTAGGTCCATTAAACTTACAAGAACTTTCCAGAGAAATAGAAACAATAAGAGAGTCAAAACTTTGGAACAAAAAAAAGAAGAAAACAAACAATCAAAACCGGGATATCTTTTTGCCTTTAGTAGTGGAAACAACAGAACAATCCTTTATGGCCTTATTGGAATCGGATTTATATGCTGCGCCTGCTTTTAGTTTAATGAACCTAAAAATTGAAAACGAAACTTTTGTTTCAAAAAATGAGACGACACTCAATTCTGATGAATTAAAAACTCCCTGGCGTGTCATTTTACTCGGAAAAACTGCGGGCGACTTAGTTACCAACACTCTTACCGTAAACTTGGCCACACCCTGCCAAATGGAAAATACCGATTGGATAAAACCTGGACTTACCCTTTGGGATTGGCGTGTACATGGCTATAAAGCAAAAGATGGTTTTACTTACGGTATTGATACCAAAAGCTACAAACGGTTTATCGATTTTGCAGCCGAATACAACATTGATTATTTCTTAATTGATGATGCTTGGTATTCAAAAGTAAGCAAAGGTCACTTTGAGTTATCTGATAAGCTCGATTTGCAAGCGGTGATTGATTATGCTGATGATAAGGGAGTGAATCTACTTTTATACTATGATCGCCATCGTGGAGAATATGGCGATAAGGACTTATTCCCATATTATCAGTCATTGGGTATGAAAGGTATCAAATATGGCTTTATGGGAACCAATGTGCCGTTCACCAGAAAGGCGATAGAGCAAAGTGCAAAAAGCAAACTGCTTATTGATTTTCATGATAGCCCGGTGCCACTTACTGGAGTTAGAAGGACACTGCCAAATGCCATAACACGCGAATATTGTCATGCCCAGCAAGATAGTCGAAAGGCTTTTACCCCGGAATCATTTCTTAAAATGGCTTTGATTAATGCCATAACGGGTCCCTTGGATATGAACAACGGAAATTTTGATATCACTGGTATCAACGCAGGTGAACGTCAGAAAGGGCCCAAAAAGAGATATTCCTATCCAAGTACCGTGGTATCTGAAGCAGCCCGTACTCTCATTGTTTTTAGTGGTTTGGTGTGTATTCCCGATGCTCCGGAAGCCTACAGGGAAAAAAGCGATTTATTTGAATTTATCAGGAAACAACCTGTAGGTAAATGGGATGAAAGTAAAATTATAAATTCAAAAATTGGGGAATACATTACCACTGTGCGTCGTGCTGGTAAAGAGTGGTTTATTGGTACTGTGTATTCACAAAAGGGCGGTGAATTAGATATTAACCTCGATTTTTTGGAGGACGATATGAAATACGAAGTGACCTACTATGAAGATACAGAAGAAACGCACTGCTCAACCAATCCTGAAGCTTACCAAATCAGAAAAGGAAAAGTAAAAAAAGGCGATGTTGTGAAGGCTGTCATGGCGCCAGGTGGTGGGCATTGTATGTGGATTCGACCTATATAAATAAACCCTAAAACCTTTAGTGTTGATAAAAAATATAGTATTGTTAATAATTTTGGCCGTTACATTTGTATCAAGCTGCTTTGCCTGCAAGGACAATGAAGATAAGCCCAACATCGTATTCATCTTAATTGACGATATGGCTTGGGCTGACGTTGGTTATAATGGTGGTGCCGCCGGGTTTTACGAAACACCTAATATTGATGCCGTGGCAACAGATGGTATCATATTCAACCGCTTTTACCCGGGAGGACCTAACTGTTCCCCATCCCGGTCTTGTATTATGTCAGGTATGTATGTGCCTCGCACAAAGATTTATACCCCTGGTACAGAAGCTAAAGGAAATCCTGCCGATATGCGCTTTTTTGTACCTGCCAAAGATCGAGAAGATGATGAATATGTTCTCGACTCACGCGATGCATTAGATCCTTCAGTTAGCTCGATTGCAGAAGTGTTAAAAACGGTAGGGTATGTCACTTCTAAAATTGGGAAATGGCATTTGGGACCCGATAAACAAGGTTTTGATGAATGGACATCGGATGGCATAAACAAAAACGATGAAAAATATTACAACGACCCATTGGCTACTGATCGTATGACAGAATCAGCCTGTGATTTTATGGAACGAAACAGAGATACCACCTTCTTTCTATATTTTGCACCTTGGGATGTACATAAGCCATTAGCAGCAAAAAAAGAAGTGGTAGCAAAATATAAGAAGAAGTGGGAAAAAAGGCTTGACAAATCAATAAAATGGTCACCTACCTATGCTGCTATGATTGAAGTGGTGGATAATTGTATAGGCCAGCTTCGTTATAAACTAAGAGGTTTAGGTTTAGAAGAGAATACCCTTTTTATGGTGGTTTCAGATAATGGAGGCCTAGCCAATTATACAAACAACCTGCCTTTAAAAGGTGCAAAAGGTGCCATATACGAAGGAGGTATCCGGACTCTTGGAACTGCTGTTTGGCCAAACAAAATTACGCCGGGTACTAAAACGGATTACCCCATTACGGGAGTAGATATGCTTCCTACCTTTGCCGAATTGTCAGGAGCAAAATTACCTAAAAATCAGGCTGTGGATGGAATATCATTTGCAGAACTACTCAAGACAAACAATGATATGTGCGAACGCTCTATATTCTGGCATTATCCCTTTTATATTCCTGGAGTACCTCCAAATAAAGGATTCACAGGAGATATTATTTTGCCAATTTATGGGACAGATATTATGAACTGGCGAGCTGTACCAGCCTCTGCGATTATGAAAGGAGATTGGAAACTCATTTATTTCTATGAGTATGAAAAATACGAACTGTACAATTTGGCAAATGATATAAGTGAAGAGCATAATATAGCTCAATCCTACCCCGAAAAAGCAATTGAATTATATGATGAATTGAAGAAGTGGACAAAGGAAACAGGAGCAGATATTCCAGCAATATTAAATCCTGATTTTAGACATTGAAATCAAAAATATATAAATAAAATGTATAAGAAATTACCATTGTTTATTAGCATTTTTTTTGTGCTGACACACCTACTGGCTTGTAACACCAATAAAGGTTCCAAACCAAATATCATTTACATTTTGGCCGATGATCTGGGCTATGGCGATGTTTCGTGTTATAACGAAAATTCAAAAATAAAAACACCAAATATGGATCAATTGGCGGCTAACGGTATATTGTTTACCGATGCACATACTAGTTCGTCGGTATGTACACCCACAAGATATGGTATTTTAACCGGGCGCTACAATTGGCGCTCACGCTTGAAACAAAAAGTGTTGTATGGTTACGACAAAGCCCTTATTTCGCAAGACAGGCTCACCATTGCCCAGTTTTTAAAAGATAATGGCTATAAAACAGCAGGAATAGGTAAATGGCACTTGGGTTGGGAATGGAACAATATTGAGAAGGGAGCAAAAAACATAGACTTTTCAAAACCCATTAAAAACGGTCCAACAAGCTTGGGGTTTGATTATTTCTATGGTTTTTGCGGTTCGCTGGATATGGATCCTTATGTATGGGTCGAAAACAAAATGCCAACAATGGTACCCACTAAAATAACAGAAAATCCAAATCCGCAAACCAAATGGCGAAAAGGTTTAATCTCAGATGATTTTGTACACGAGCAAATTTTGCCCGAGATAACCCAAAGGACGGTAAAATATATTAACGAACACGCCAATGGAGAGAAACCTTTTTTTGTCTATATGCCTCTTCCGGCACCACACACACCAATTTTACCAACCAAAGAGTTTAAAGGGAAAAGCGGATTGGATAATATCTACGGTGATTTTGTGCTGATGGTTGATTGGGTAGTTGGTGAAGTAGTAACTGCACTCGAAAAGCAGGGCATTACTGAAAATACCTTGATTGTGTTTACAAGTGACAATGGCTGTTCTCCACAAGCCGATTTCGAGCAATTGTCTTCAAAAGGCCACAATCCAAGCTATACTTTTCGTGGTCACAAAGCTGATATTTTTGAAGGTGGACATCGTGTGCCATATCTGATGACCTGGAAAGGAACAATTAATCCTGATCAGTCGGATCAACTTGTTTGTACTACCGACTTTTTTGCAACCGTGGCTGATATTATAGGTGTTGACTTCCCCGATAATGTGGCTGAAGATAGTTTTAGTCACTTGCCAGCTACCAATCTAAACTCAAAGGCTGAGACTCGCACGAGCATCATACATCACTCGGTATATGGTTCTTTTGCCTACCGAAAGGAGAATTGGAAAGTGAATTTTTGTCCAGGTTCGGGAGGTTGGAGTTATCCCCACCCAAGAAAAGACAAGGAGCTGTTGAAGAGCCTTCCAAAAGTACAATTATACAATTTAGAAGAGGACATTGCCGAAGAAAACAACCTGGAAGCAAAATACCCGGATATTGTAAAGCAGTTCAAAAAAGAAATGCTTGAGATTATTGATAACGGTCGTAGTACCCCAGGAATGAAACAAGCCAACGATAAGGTTAAGAAATGGCCACAATTGGATAAATTAAGATAATTCAAATTATAAAATGATGATAACTAAATTATTTAAACGAACATTGCTTTGTTGCGTTTCAATGTGGTTACTGGCCTGCAATGCACAAGGTAAAGGAAAAGATCAAAAGCCTAATATTATTTATATTTTGGCCGATGATCTGGGTTATGGTGACCTGGGATGTTACGGACAAGAATTGATAAAAACTCCTCACATCGATAATCTCGCAGATGAAGGCATGCGTTTTACCAATCATTATGCAGGAAGTACCGTATGTGCTCCTTCTAGAGGTGCGTTAATGACTGGATTACATACTGGTAATGCTTATATTCGAATGAATGGCAACGGACTGGAATTAAGAAACGACCCGGAGGATTTAACAGTTGGAAAATACTTGCAGGATGGTGGCTACCATACCGCAATGATAGGTAAATCAAGTACTGGTTGTGATACTAAACCGGGACAGGCAAACAATAAAGGTTTCGACTATTTTTTTGGTTATCTGGGACATGGTCAGGCACATACTTATTTTCCTAAGTATATGCATCGTAACAAACAACAAATTGACTACCCCAATAATGGAGGTGAGGAAACATGGAGGGGTGAGACCTATAGTTCTGATCTGTTTTTGGAAGAAGCACTAGCTTATATCGAAAATAAAAAAGAAGAACCCTTTTTTTTGATGTATTCATCACCTTTACCTCATGCACAAGTATGGGCTCCTGAAGAATTTGAAAAAGAATATAAAGACAAGTTTGAGGAAAAGCCCTTTACAGGGAAAGGTAAATCAAAGCACTATGGAACAACATTAACGCCTAATGCTACCATAGCAGCGATGATTTCAAGATTAGATTGGGAAGTTGGCAAAATTATGGCACAACTTGAAAAACTAGGCCTTGAAGAGAATACCATTGTAATGTTTTCGAGTGACAATGGTCCACATAAAGAAGGAGGTAGAATGCCTGCTTTTTTTAAAAGCTCTGGACCTTTCCGTGGTGTTAAACGTGATTTATATGAAGGTGGGATTCGGGTACCTTTTATTGTAAAGTGGCCAGGAGTGGTAAAGCCCAAAACTACATCAGACCACATTAGTGCCTTTTGGGATATATTACCAACGATGGCAGACATAGCAGAAGTTGATATTCCTGAAAATATAGATGGGATTTCCATTTTTCCTACTTTAAATGGAAATAGTAACAGGCAAAAAGAGCACGAATACCTTTATTGGGAGTTTAAAAAATTAAACAAAGGCAAAAGAGCATTGCGCAAGGGTGATTGGAAATTTCATCAGTTTGTTGATACGAAAACGGGTGAGATAAGCTACGAACTTTATAACCTTGCTAACGATTCATCTGAATCCAACAATTTGATAGACAAAGAAAAGGAGAAAGTGGACGAACTAAAAAAACTGATGATGGGGGCTTATTCCGAATCAGAATTAAAACAATTTAGATTTTAATCCATAAACCGATTTGTAATCATGTCAATTAGATTTAAAGCCATATGTCAAAGTTTGTTTATAGCGTTACTTTGTATTAGTAATGTCTATGCTCAAAACAGTATTGAAGTAGCTAAAGTGTTTCAATCACACATGGTGCTACAGCGAAATGCTCCCATTAAAATATGGGGTACTGCCCCAGTCAACAAAAGCTTCGAAGTTGTGCTGGATGGCTATATCAAACAAGTGCAGGCCAATAAAAAAGGAAGATGGGCAGTTAATTTTCCTCCAAGAGAAGCATCATTCACACCTATTGAATTGCGTGTAAACCAACAGGTATTCACAGATATTTTGGTAGGTGATGTATGGTTATGTTCTGGGCAATCCAACATGAAGTTTGCGCTTGAAAAAAGTGACTACCCAAAAAGTGAAGCGAATTGTGACAATCCAAATTTGCGTTTGTTGTTGATGGGAGCTGTTAGAAATGTGGCAAAGAATGGTTATACGAAAGAAGAATTGGCTCGGTGCAATACTGAAGATTTTTTCAAAGGCACGTGGATAAAAAGTGAACCTGCCTCTGCCAAACCCTTTTCGGCCGTAGGCTGGGTAATGGGCAACAAGCTGCAAAAAGAATTGAACATTCCCGTAGGGCTTATCCAGATGGCCATTGGCGGTTCGGCGGTAAACAACTGGTTGCCTCCCAATATTGCTAAAAAGCACCCTTTAACCAAGGATCTTTACGGAGGCGATTGGTTTAGCAACCCAAATGTAAAACCACAGCACATAAGTCGGGCAAAAGATGCCCTGCAAAATGTGTTAAAAGAAGACGAACCCTTTGTCGCTGGCAAGATGCCCTATCGTTGGGTATGCGAACCGGGCTTTCTATTTGAGGCAGGGCCGACGCATCTAAAACCATTGAAAATAAAAGGTATTGCTTGGTATCAGGGCGAGGCCGACAGCAATACGTCTAAGGCAGTACAGGATTATGCCATACTTTTTGAACAAATGATAACAAGCTGGCGCAAGCATTTTGGTCAGAAAGATTTACCCTTCGTTTTTGTTCAGCTTCCAGGCTTTAATAACCAGTTTTGGCCTCAGATGCGCGAAGTACAACGCATGTCTGAAACCAAAATACCGAATACTGGCATGGTGGTAACCATTGATACGGGGGCAAAATACAAAATTCATCCTAAAGACAAAACAACAGTTGGTGAACGCTTGGCCCATATGGCACTAAAAGTAGCCTATAACAAAAAAGGATACGATGGATTTCCACAACTAAAAGATGTGAAGGTAAGAGAGCAAAAAATAAAACTGACTTTAAGTAATTGTAAACATGGATGGCAATCTGTTGAGGGTGATATTCAGGGGTTTGAGGTGATGGATAAGGAAGGGAACTACCATATAGCAACAGCAAAAATGACAGGCAAAAATACGATAGAAGTGTGTTCAGGAGTGGCCAATCCTAAGGGAGTAAGATATGGGTGGATGCCCTTTCCCGAACCAGCCCTCAATTTGTTTACTAGGGAGGGTTTACCATTGGGACCTTTTCAGTCAACTATAAAATCACAAAACAACTAATGCCATAAAAACAAGCCATGAGAGGTATCTGTTTTATTTTAGTCTATTTATGTTGCTGCTTTGGCCATACACACCTGTTTGCACAGGAGGCCTTTATAGAAAGTAAAACAGACTTCCACGAGAGAATGCAGTGGTGGGCCGATGCCCGTTTTGGTATGTTCCTGCATTGGGGCGTTTACTCATCTTATGGAGGCGAGTGGAACGGTACGGATTATGGCAAAGAAACTGGGGGGCCAAGTGCCGAATGGATTTATTTAAAGGCAGATATTCCCAAAGTCGAATATGAAAACACCGCATGGCATTTTAACCCTATAAAATATGATGCAACTGCATGGGTAAAACGGGCCAAACAAGCAGGGGTTAAATACATGATACTTACTGCTAAACATCATGATGGTTTTGCATTGTTCAATACCCAAGCTTCAGAATGGAATATCATGGATGCCTCAAAACACAAAAAGGATTTGATAAGATCTTATGTGGATGCCTGCCATCATCAGGGTATGCACGTGGGTCTGTATTACTCGCATGAAAAGGACTGGTATCACCGGTGCAAAATTCACCGCGATACCTCTTCGGTTTCTGAAGCATACAAAGCTCTTGTTCGTACCCATCTTAAAGAGTTGTTGACCAACTATGGCACCATCGATGTGCTTTGGTTCGACATGGGGATGAACAGGCATCGTGATCTTAACTTGATGTGTCAACAATTAGTCAGGGAATATCAGCCCCAATGCATCATCAGTAGTCGCATAGGCAACCACCTGGGCGATTACAAAAACCTGGGTGACCGTGAACTGGCCATGCCCGGTTGCAAAGGTTATATCGAATCCATTATGACCATGCACCTTAACTGGGGCTTTGACAAAAACGACAGCGAATGGAAAACTGCCAATGAAGTCATTTCCATGCTTTCGCGCTGTGCCACCCGCAATTCAAATTTTGTGCTTAACCTTGGCCCACAACCCGACGGACGTTTTGCGCCCGAAGAAAACGTTCGGTTACAAGCCATTGGAGAATGGTTGGAGAAAAACGGGGAGGCCATATATAGCACCAAAGGTTCTCCATTTCAGGGTGAATACCACTGGGGCTCACTCACGCACA
The DNA here is from genome assembly GCA_025210475.1 of Carboxylicivirga sp. Lineage (GTDB taxonomy): Bacteria > Bacteroidota > Bacteroidia > Bacteroidales > Marinilabiliaceae > Carboxylicivirga. The sequence continues at coordinate 272,022 of JAOARW010000035.1, forward strand.
AAAAACATAGGGTTTACCTACATTTATTCGGGTCGTACGGTGACGAAATTAAAGTCAATGGCATAGTTTCAAGGGTTAAAAAAGCATGGTGTCTTCATAATCATGAGAAGGTCGATTTTCAGCAAAATCCAGAGGAAGCAAGCTTCAATTTAAAAGTTCCGCTCAAAGCATCAGCGCTTCCTTGCCCTATCATAGTATTAGAATTAGCCGAAACCTTACAGGTGAATAAAGAAAAAGGGCCGATTGACTTGCCCCCTGTGTTGAAGCACCTGCACCGTAAATCGATAACAGGTCGAATCACGGCAACAGAGGCATTGGGGTTTACCATTGAAAATGACAATGAAAAAATAAAGTTCAAGCTGAACGACAAACTGAAATACCGCATCAACGATAAGGGGACTATTCGTCAGGTATCTGGATTTCATCTACAAGAAGAATCAGAATACAAAGTGGTATATACTGATGTGGAAGAGCCTAAAGTAAATTTTATAACAAAGATAATCGATAGAAAATGAAATGGATAAGGCAAATTATTGGGCACGCTATTTTTCCCGCCTAAGGGAAAAGAATGTTGGTAATTTGTAATCGCTATCAGGGTTTTGATAAATATTAAACGCATAAAAATAAACGAAATGAAGAAAATGAATCTAATGGGTTTGTTTCTGCTAACCTTGCTGTTATGTTCTTGCGGGCAAATAACTGCAAATCAGAAATCGAAAAAAGAAACGAAAATGCCCAATATCGTATTTATTATGGCTGATGATCTGGGTTGGCAGGATGTTGGCTTTATGGGGAGCCAATGGTTTGAGACACCAAACCTGGATTCATTGGCATCCGAAAGCTTGGTGTTTAAACAGGCCTATATGTATCCCACTTGTTCTCCATCTAGAACAGCATTGTTAACTGGCAGACAGTCTTTTCGCACAGGCGTGTATACCGTACCTGTTTTAGAACGTGGCAATAAAGAAGACAACATTTTTTCACGTTGGACGGTGGGTACAGAACATCCCGTTTATGCCCAGCCCCTTAACAAAGCAGGCTACAAACTGGTTCACCTTGGTAAATGGCATATCGTTGGACCAAATCCTGAAAAAGAAACAACTTACCCTTTTAAAAAGAAATTAAGACAACCCCAAAACGGCGATACCACCTGGGTTGAAAAACACAAAACTGACTATGCGTCGTACTATCCTGAAGGACGTGGCTTTCATAAAAATGTGGGGGGTACTTGGTGGGGAGACCCAGCACGGGGTTACACGGACGGCTATAAAGCTGAAAGCGGTGGCTATAAAGCTCCTTTTAAAAATCCATTTATTGAAGATAAGGAAGATGATAAGTGGCTCACCGACCGCCTGACTGATGAGGCCATTGATTTTATAGACCAAAACAAGGACGAACCATTTTTTGTGAATCTACATTATTATGCTCCACATCGTCCTACAGTGCCCCGCAACAAAGCATGGCTTCAGAAATACCTAAGCAAAACGCCTGATGCGATTACCGGTCAAGGCATGAAAAATCTTGAAGAGATGGCTGGTTATGCCACAATGGTGGAATCCATCGACGAAAATGTAAAAAGAATCATGGATTATCTCGACAAACAAGGGCTTCGTGAAAATACCGTCATCATATTCACATCTGATAATGGTTTTAATGGATTACAAAGTGCTAATAACTGTTTACGAGGCGCCAAGGGAAATGTGTATGAAGGTGGTATTCGTGTACCTGCTTTGGCTAACTGGAAAGGTAAAATAAAGCCGGGAATAACAGAAGTGCCTATTTCTGGCCTGGATTATTTCCCAACCTTTTTAGAATTAGCCAATATAAACGATTATACTGAAACTTTGGACGGCAATAGCATTGTACCGCTTTTTGAGAGCAAGTCTATAGAAGAACGTCCACTTTTCTGGCATTTAGCAAGTGCCTATAAAGACAAACCTTGTTCTATCATCCTAAAAGGCGATTATAAGTTGATACAATTTTTATTAGATGGAACAATAGAACTGTACAATCTTAAAGATGATTTAAAAGAAAGTACCAATCTAGTTGGTTTAGAAGTCGAAATAAAGAACGAGTTACTTACCGAATTGCAACAATGGCGAAAAGACAATAATGTGCCTTTGCCACCGGCTTCGGTGCTTGAGTATTAAGCATCAAAATACTATTATACTATGTTAAAAAATGTCATATTTTCAAGCACTTTATTGATAATTTTAAGTGTTACTGCTAGTGCTCAAAACCTATACGACCCGATACCAAAAGGAGTGCATACCCGTTGGGTAACGCCAGAGAATTCTAATGGTGAGAAAGGTAAAGGTGTAATGACCAATCAAGGTGCTAAAGGTGATGCTTTTTATATCATTCAGCCAGGAGAAACTAAAACCATTTTTAATGTAAAAGGAGCAGGCGTTATAGAACGTATTTGGTCTAGTGGTAGTATTCTTAAGAAAAAAGAACAACGTAGGGCGTTACGAATAGATATGTACTGGGAAGATGAAGAAAAGCCTGCAGTTTCTGCACCCATAGGTGATTTTTTTGGAATAGCGCACGGCTTGTCGCTTCCTTTTGAAAGTGATATTCTAATGAATCCTGAAGGACGTTCGTTTAATGCTACTATGCCTATGCCATTCAAAAAATCGGCACGCATTAACATTACCAATGAATCTTCCCAAGAAGTATGGATGTGGTTCGATATTAATTACCTGGCAATGGAAAAAATGGATGAAGACATACTTTATTTCCATGCCTATTGGAATCGGGACACAAAAACAAAATTAGCAGAGGATTATGTCATATTGCCCAAGGTAGAAGGTAGTGGACGTTACATTGGGGCTAATATTGGTGTACTTGGAGGATTGGAGTACAAAGGAACCTGGTTCGGCGAAGGTGAGGTGAAAATGTATTTGGATGGTGATTCGGAGTTTCCCACACTTGTAGGGACAGGGACTGAAGATTATATCGCAACAGGATGGGGACAGGGTGTGTTTAGTACTTCATACGCTGGTTCAGTCATTTCAGATAAGGAAAACGAGATTTATGCTTTTTACCGTTATCATTTAAAGGATAAAGTTTATTTCCATAAAGATAAAAAAGTCACCATTCAGCAAATGGGGGCTGGCAACAAAGAGAAATTCTTAAAACCTTGGATAGAATCTGGGGTAGAGTTGATACCTACCAATTTTATTGATAAAAGAAGTGGCAAAACCGAGCAAGGTCACTTGATGTATGAAGGTGGAGCAGAGTTTTTTATGTCGGAAGAATTTCCAGCTGGTGGAGCAAAGTATTACCGACGTGACGATGTTTGTGCAACGGCTTACTTCTATTTAGATAAGCCTACAAATAATTTACCGGAATTGCCACCTCTGGATTTGCGTCTGGTAAAGCTTAAAGAAAGGGTTTATAATGTTTTAAACCCTACAACTTATTAATACAAGGCAATTTTATTTTAAAAAATAATAATAAAAATAATGAAAAAGAAACTATCACATTTATTCGGAGTTCTTGCACTTATCTTATTCATGTGCAATGCCTGCACCCAAAACTCCACAACCACCCTGCATGTCTCGGTAAACGGGAATGATAGCAATACAGGGTACAGTGTGGAGGAATCGTTAAAAACTCTGCAAGTCGCTAAATTAAAAGTGCGAGAATTGCGAAAAAACGGCACCAAAGGAAATATCGAGGTTATAGTACATGGCGGTACTTATTATATGGATGAAACATTAGTTTTTACCAATGAAGATTCAGCACCTTTAGGCAGCTACACTACTTTTAAAGGAGCTGAAGGCGAAACACCAATTTTAAGCGGAGGAAAAAAAATAAGCAACTGGAAAAAAGCAGAAACATATCCGGAATATTTGCCAGAAAAGGCCAAGAGTAATGTGTGGGTAACCGAACTGGAGTGGCTTAGCGAAAGTAACCGTTTTCATGCTTTGATGCTGGGAGACCGTTTTTTAAAAAGAGCTCGCTCCAAAGCGATAGAAGTGTATAGTCAAGGTCTAAAAGAGTATAAACACAATCACATGGATGAAATGAAATATCGTACCCAATTTCATTATAAATTATTAGATGGGGACCATCCATTTCGCAGCTGGAATAATATTGAAGATATTGAATTATATATTCAGCCTACAAAAAAATGGTTGGTTAACTATTTGCCATTAAGTGAGGTTAATCAGGTAACTAAACACGTAAAGCTAGTCTCGCAGGCCACCTACAGTATTGCAGTCAATCCTGGATATGTTGAAAATGCCATCGACTATCTTGATGAACCGGGCGAATGGTGTGTTAACACCGTGACAAAAAAAATGTATTACTGGCCTGAAAATGGCGAGCCAAATCCTGACATTATGATTACCTATTTGGATGAAATTATTCGCGTTGAAGGCGTTAGTGATTCAAGCTTGAAAGGGGACAAAGAGCAGCCTGTAAGAGGGTTGGTATTTGAAGGATTGACCCTTGCACATGCCGACAGGCAACGTTGGGAGCCTACCGATATCGGCCTGCAACACGATTGGGACATGTGGGACAAAATCAATGGATTGATACGTTTTAGAAGTTCGGAAGACTGTCGTATTTCTAATTGCAAGTTTATTAATACTGCTAGTGATGGTGTTAGATTAGACCGGTATGCGCAGAATATTACTATAGAAAACTCGCATTTTGAAAATCTGGGAGGAGTAGGCGTTCTCATGGCAGGTTACGGTCCGGGGAAAAAAGATGTGAACCATCACAATACAGTAAGTCATAACGTGATGACCAAAACAGGACAGATATTTTTGCACTCACCGGCCGTATTTGTATGGCAGAGTGGGCACAACGAAATTAGTAACAACCATGTCTACGATCTAGGTTATACAGGCATGGTGTTTTCTGGAGTTCGCCGACGCTTTTTTCACTCTATTTTTAATGCTGAAAACCCATTTGCCAATTTCACGGTGCCCAAAGGAGTTCGAGAACATATTCCAACCGTTCGATGGGATGAAGTTTCACTAGAACATGGCATTGAGAACTGGGATTCTTACGAACCTTTTATGCACACAAGGGGCAATAAAATTATGTATAACGAGATACACGATTGTATGAAGCTATTGCACGATGGAAATGCTATTTATATGTCGGCCAATGGTATTGGTAATGAAATAAGCCATAATGTGGTTTACAATCATCCCAAAGGTGGTTCTATTCGTACAGATGATGATTCACATGGATGCACCATTAAAGGAAATCTGGTTTTCGGAACACTTTCACCCCTTGCCATTAGGGTAAAAGGTTTAAATAAAACCGTAAATAATTACCTGATAAACGCCTATTTCACGACAGGTTTTGCAGGCAACACCTGCGATTCAAGTTCTATTTTTAAACACAATGTGACCTATCACCTGTCTCCAAAAGCAAACTTTCCCTTTCACCAAAGGTTGGTTATGGTCAAAGGCAAAAACTTTGACAACAACATCTATTATCATCCAGATGAGGAACTATTAAAAGAGAAAATATGCTTACAAAAAACAAAGACAACCAAAGGTCAGGATACCAACTCACTGTTTTCCGACCCTATGTTTACCAACATCGATGCAGGCGATTTTTCACTAAAAGCCAAGTCGCCTGCCTTAAAATTGGGTGTTGAATCGTTGCCTTCTGATTTTCTGAATAAGATTGGACCTTCGTATGATCCCTTCATAAATCGATTCAATTTAAATAAAGAAAAGTTGTTATTGCCTAAAAAATTTAGAAAGCAGCGATTTTAATTTAATGCATATTTCAAATATGAATAAACTATTCTACTTCTTATCTATTTTCGTTGCATTAGGATGTAAATAAAACAAATAAATTGATAGCCATATCATCACCAAATATCATGATAATTTTGGTGGACGATTTAGATAAGGAGTGGATTAGCAATTATGGTTCAGAAGACATTTCTACCCAGCACATAGACGCACTGACAAAAAGTGAAATTTCGTTCAACATGGCTTATTCATTGATGCAATTCAAGCCCAAAATAATAACCCTGTTCACGAGGCAGAATCCTTTTCGACCTGGATGGCTCAACCGTTGGGAGGTGCCGTGTTGGTGAGGAGTTACGCATTTTGACAAATCGATGAACCTCTACTTGGGCTTGGAAATGTGAAATACAGGATACAATTCCTGTATAACTCGCATAAGGCAAATCGCTGATTTGCTTATAGAACCGGAGGTCTTGAGCAAAAACGATGTTGATACCTTCTGCATGTGGACAGGCTATGAGGCGGGTGTAAAAGAAAGTGTGAACCGCTACCAAGCCACCTCCAATATTCTTAATGAAGACGGCAGTAGAACCTATTATGAGCAAATTAGTCACCATGAATTTATGGACTTCATTATTGAGTTTATACGTAAAAACAAAGAAAAGCTCCTGTTCATTTATTATCCCATGGTCATAATGCGTTCACTTTTTGTGAATATAATTAAAGAAACGAACCCCATCAAGAGTGTTGGTCACAACGGTAGAGCTGGAAGTTCCTCGTTTAATGATTGATACTGGTGGTTCACAGAAGAATATAAAAATGGATCCGACCCGTTTAAAACCATTCCTAAAGTTTTTTTGCAAAAAATCCTATTATAAGCCAATGAAAAAGAATAGGTGTGTTGCTTTATGTCGACAGAAAAATATTTGAAATCGATGACGCAGTCAAACTTCTGGCAACCAACAAAACATGGTGTGTAGATGGCTTAAAATCAAAAGTCAATAAAGTTACTATTTCCCGCAAATCATACTATCACGCCGTTCTTAAACAATGTTTAGGACCTTTTAGATGTTACGCTCGTCTTTTTGTTATCGACAAAGTCTCAGAACGAAAATTTGGACGCGAATCCTTTAAATCGACAGTTGTGGTGCAGGTAGCCACTAGTTTGACCTAATATTGAACTTTGATGTATTCGGATAATATTCCATATGCCTACCAATGTAAGAACGAATTATGACAATTTATCAAAAGCTTTCATCTAAGAATAATGGTAGAGATTATGGAATGGTGTTGGTGAAATTGTACAAGTATTGAAGGATATAGACTAGTATGCTAATAAGATATTCTTAATCCTATTGAAAAGGACACTTCCTTAAGTGGTAGTAATTTGATTTTAAGAGTGTTTAGCTGAAGCCCTTATGAAGGTGGGAGCCTTACGCCACCGAAACAAAGTCAAGACAAACCAATGGGAATGCAATTCTAATTATAGATTCGTTACCGTCCTTGCTTGATTTTATTTTTCATAAGCCTAGTCGACGAATATTGATGGTATTAGCATTAAGGATAATTTTATTGCACCAGACTTATTTTAAAGAATGCGGTGATTCGTTCATTTAAAGACAAAAGTGTTGTAAAAATAAAGCATGAGAAATGTAAGAAGATTATTAAATGGATTAATATGAATTTAATATTCAAAAAAAAACTAATTCAATTCAATAAAGATATCAATATGATTGTGATAAGTAAAACTAAACCTTTATTAGATATTGAAAAGGGTATGAAGGTTAGTATTACCTGTATAGAAGATCTGCGAGAAGTTGTATTACAAGGAGGTTTAACCAGTACAGAAGATGAAATACACTTTTTTAAGTACATTAAGCCCAATGTAA